>JBFMDN010000020.1:0-90710 GCA_040753915.1 Thermodesulfobacteriota bacterium
AAGAGCCAAAGACCATTCTTGGGATCTTGTCAATAGTGTATTAAAAACGTGCGCGATATCGCGCGACTGGAAAGGACCGGCAAAACGCCTGAACGCCAAAATCAACCCCAACCGGGGGGATCGCGGTTGACGGTTACCTCAGGTTTATTCCAGTATCCCTGCATCACCGCCGGTCCTTTGATCGTTATCTCTCCTTCCTCATTGGGTCCCAGCTCCTTTGTTCCTGATGCAAGATCCACAATTCTGATGTCGTTGAGGTGGGGGACACCCAGGAACCCCGACTTATAGCGGTGTAACGGGGTAATGGCTCCTCCGTGGGCTATGGTCTCCGACAGTCCGTATCGCTCGCCGATAACAGCCCCTGGAGCCAATTGCTTCAGTCTTTTCTGCAAGTCGACCGATATCGGAGTGCCTCCGCTCCAGAGGCACCGAAAGGAGCTGAAAACGTAATCCTGCACGTTAGGCAGAGCCAGGAGAGCGATGACCATCGTGGTAGCACCCACCCAATAGGTACAGCGATAATGAGCAATGGCTCGAGCAACTACCTCCGGCACGAAGCGGGCGAGAATCACTACCCGGCCCCCGGAGACCAGCGGAGTGCACATTAACTGTTGTTGACCCATCACATGAAAGAAAGGCGTAACGCCCAGGTGAATGTCATCTTCCCTGTGATGATACCAGTGCATTGCGCCCAGGCTCGCATACGCAAGCGTATAATGGCTGATCATCGCCCCTTTCGGAATGCCTGTGGTGCCTCCCGTGTACTGCAGTAGAGCGAGCTCCGTCTGCATGTCGCTTATACGGCATATAGGACGATCTTGCGATGTTCCGATGAAGTCCAGGAAGTCGAGTGTCTCCGAGAAAGAACGTTTCTCTTCCTTCGCATCCGGCGGCAAGGGCAAGATAGGCTCAGTCGGAAGGTAGTCCGCCAGAGAGGTAAGGATCACATTTCTTAGGGGGGTTCTGGTCCTGACCTCTTCCACATCGGGGTAAAGGCTATCAAGACCTATGAGGGTTTCTGCTCCTGCATCGTTAAGCTCATATTCGAGCTCGGCTTGCTTGAACATTGGGTTGACAGGTACTACGGTGGCCCCTGCCCTGTGGGCACCAAAATAGGCGATCACGAACTGAGGACAGTTCTCCATGTGAACGGCGACACGGTCGCCCTTCTTGACTCCGAGATCGACCAGCCCCCAGGCTAGTCGATCTATCATCCGATTCAGCTCGTCGTAGGTGATGTCCCTTCCGTAGTAACTGAGGGCTATCTTATTGGGGGTGATTGTTGCCCATTCCCGTAAGTACTCGGAGGTAGGCTTTTCTACGGTGAACGTCTTGGGAACCCATACGGGCCATGCCTTGTACCATGTGCGCTCCATATTTGTCCTCCGATGGGTGCTTCTCGCAGAAAGAGGATTCATGAACGCGCGTCACCGATTGTGCATTCCGAGACCCTTCATGATGAAATCCGTCACGAAATCCACATTCTCCGACGAGGTAGTCAAGCTGAGATTCCATCCTCGCATGGCGAGAAAAACCAATGCATAGGCTACGAAGTTAGCGGCAAGATCCAGTTCCTTCTCTGCTATGGCTCCGCCTTTGGCTTCGGATATCAGGCGACGCCAGAAGCCAACAATGTGCTTGTCATCCACTTCAAGGATGGCTCGAAGGTGTTCTTTATCGAGATGCTTGCTCTCCGTGTAGACGAACTGAAAGAGTTTCCTATGCTCCGTCATGAGCTCCAAGATCGTCCTCAGGGCATGGATCAAGCGATCCCGCGGGTCTTCGATGGCATCGAAGCCGGATGTGATCATGGTCTTGATTACGAGCTCGTGCATGTGTTTGTGGACCAGAAAGAGAACGTCGTCCTTGGACGAGATGTAATGGTAAAGTTGGCCCATAGACATTCCGCAGGCAGAAGCGATCTCGCGGATGGATGTCCGGTCAAACCCTTTCTCAAAGAACAGGCTTAAAGCTCCCTGGACGATTTGGTCCTGCCTCTTTTCAACGAGCTCGGGGTCTTTGGCCGAACCGGGGATCAGGGTCTTGATCAGCTCGTGGACATCCGTTATGGGGTCAGTCTTTGCGGGAACGGCCATGGGTTATCTCCGCGTGGGCGCCATCACGGTTCCACGGTCAAGCGCGAGACAAAGCATCCCAGTGCTAGAAAGCACGCGATGCGTGGTCATTATGAACGTCAGGTCCGTGAGCCGGAGACGAGAGGGGACTTCGAGAGATCGTTTAGAGCGAGCGCTCTATCTACGATACCCCCTTATAAAACCCTTCGTCCCTCTTGTCAAGCTTTTTGTTGATCATCTGCACCCACATAGCAAGGCCCGTACATCCTGTTGCATCGCCTGCTCCCCTATGGTAATGTCGCGCGGAAAGAAAGGCGGGATGGATCATGAGCTGGTCGAGATCTTTGAGTGTTCTCGTTGCGATCGTCGTTGGAGCGATAGGACTTTCCGGATTGGCTCATGGAGAGCAGGTAGCGACCAAGTGTCACATTACGTGCCGATGCCTGCAAAATAACTCAGTGGGCAATTTCTCATTCGTCGTTCCCGTCGATCGGTCTCCCGACATCGCGCACGACGCGGATCTGGCCTGTAAGAGGTATGGGTTTCAAGTCTGCCTGGACGGCTGCAATAGCCGAAAGTTCTCATATACCTATCAAATTACTTCGCCGTGATGCACGGATGCTCCGACACACCTCATTCCAGCCCTGAATTGCCATAGCGGAGCGCCTCGACAATTGCGGGAGACCGTGGACCACGGTATGGGGCAAGCGAGACCTACCATGTTGCCACGCGTTGACTGCACGTGGCATTCAACCCGTCGGGAGCCGCGAATTTCAATGAGCCATGCTATAGCGTACGCCAGGTGCGACGGAGGCTACTCTCACTGACTCTGCGGTGCTCTTCAGTTCTCCCCGCCACGTGGGCATGACGACGGATGCATGCGCTCAAGTTCAGCGCGTTCATCGGCTCGCCTGACAGCCAATTGCTGGCTGCAATAGGGCATTGCTGCCGGCGGTCGGCAGACTGCTGGGACCTGCCCCCCGAAGATTTAGGGACGATTCGGTCCCAAACCGTCATTCCTTGTCTGCCAGAAGATCCTTCAGCGCTGCGAAAGGTTTATTGTCGGGAAACGGCTCCTGTCTGCTACCACCGGTTCCTTCCCAGTCTTCTTCATCCTGATAACGGCAATGCTCCATATCATGGCAATAAATGCACAGGAGCTCCCAGTTGCTTCCATCAGGCGGATTGTTGTCGTGATTGTGATCCTTGTGGTGTACGGTAAGCTCCCGGAGCTTCTTCCCAGAGAATTCTCGGCCGCACCGCCCGCAGACCCAGGCGAATATCTTGAGCGCCTGGTCGCGATACCCAGCCAACCGGATCTGACGTTCGCGTTGAGCCTCGGCCAACACTCGATCGATCCTTCCCGGCGCTGTCTTGGGTCTCCTCGGTGACATTGTCGACCTCCGCTTTCAGTACGATTTGTGCATCGTTCACCCGTGGTCCGCTTGAGCGGTTCCCGCTAGTCCAACGTTATCAATGAGGAGATTTCGTTGCAAGAGCCTCGCGTGAGAGGGGCTCGATCCAAAGAAAAGGGTTGTAAATCGCTGAAAGGAAGGTCAGAGTAGAGAAAGCCCGCGCAGTTCCGCGACAGAAAAGAGGAGGCCGGCAGTATGCTCAGCGTTTCCAGTGACTGGACGAAATCGTATCCCGGTGCGCACGTGGGAATATTGCTCATGGACGAGGTCGCTAATCCTGACCACCACCCGGAGCTGGCTAGACGGAAGGCAGAGTTGGAGGCGGATCTGAGAGCTCTGTTCAAAGACCAGCAGGACCTCAAAGCCATAGAGCCCATAAGGTCTTACCAGCAGTTCTACAAGCGGTTCAAGAAGACGTACCACGTGATGCACCAGCTCCAATCGGTCGTATTCAAAGGCAAACCTATTCAGAGCGTGACCGCCCTCGTAGAAGCCATGTTCATGGCCGAGCTCAGAAACATGCTGCTCACCGCGGGGCACGACATGGCATATGTGCGCGAGCCTCTGCGCCTGGATGTCGCCAAGGGCGAGGAGTCGTTTACGCGGATCAACGGGGAAGTCCAAGTGCTCAAGCCTGGAGACATGTACATCACGGACGCGGAAGGGATCATCTCGAGCGTGCTTTGCGGGCCGGACAAGCGTACGATGATCCGATCGTCCACTCGCACTGTGCTCTTCGCTGTGTACGCTGTTGCTGGTGTTGGAAGGAGGGCGCTTCACCAACATTTGGAGGGAATCGAGGCTAATGTTCGGATCGTTACCCCGAATGCCCGGACACAGCGGATGGAGATCTTCGGAGAAAGCTGACCGGCCCCTCGATGCGCTCGACGGAGCTAAGTCCACGATTTCATAAATACAGTTACTTAGTGCTCCATTTCCCAAATACGGTCACGTAATCTGCCACGACGTAGGGGCACCCCTTGTGGGTGCCCAGGGCGGGCACGAGGCCCGCCCCTACAGTGCCAACGAAGCGCTCACCACACACACCGCGGTGCGGATACGGTACCGTATTGGTGCCGTCGACCACTTAGTTATGAAATGCTGTCCTTGGGGCCAACACGATTGTAGAAGGGGGGCAGTGCTTTCACACGGTCGTTCATGGCTCTGTTTGTGAATTGAAACTGGCCCGAGTTTCAAGGCGTGACAGTATTGCGTACCGGGTGCTTGCCCCTTTGTCTGATTCGAGGTACATAGGGAGCCATATACGTTCTTTTCGCATTCGCTCGAAGAGGGGGATTGCGAGAAAGCCCCCACGGGGGTGGTTCAGGCTCGGTCGGGGCAGGCGCTTGTATGAGACGCTCGCGTGTCTCTGACGCCCCTCACGACCCAGGATTGCAGGTGAAGCTATGAAGAAGACGCTCGTGCTCGTTGCGTGCCTGTCGGGAGGACTTCTCATTGCCTCAGTCGCGAGCTCGTCGGAGAAAGACAAGGCTAGGAGCACCCTCTACGAAGTTCCCACTTCGGGTCGAATCGTAGACGTGTCGTACATGCCCGTGTACGAAGAGTGGTGGGTCAAGGCCCAGGAGAAGGATGGATTCTCCATATATACGTACGACATGAAATCGAAAAAGTGGCATCGGGCCAAGTTCGTTGCGGTTCCGCCCCCGAGTGCCGACACCGAGGCGAAGGAGGCTGCCCCTCCGAAGTCCACGGCCCCTAATGCAGGAGAGAAGCCTTCGGCACTCGAGCCCCGTGAAGGAGCTCCTCCTGGAGCCCACGACGCTACTCAGCAGGTGGACAAGGGAGCAGGAGAGGGGAAGCAGGCCCCGGAGAAGAAAGCGCGCGACGAAAAGAAGTGGTGGGATATCCGGAAGCTCCTACAACCGGATGAGCCAAAATCCCATGAAAAAACAAATCCTTCAACCCTAGGGCGCTGAGATGTAGGGGTGCGATGGCTCGGTTTTCGGGAGCCCTGAAGTGAAGCAATCTCTCGCGTTGCTTCACTCGTGCAAGCTACCTCTCGTAAAAGGCAAAGAAATCCTTTGAATAACCCCGATCGTACCGATTCATCGTGTACGTCTTCTGTTCGGGGGAGAGCCGATCTCGCTTCACGATCTTGTCGGCTTCATTGCGAAAATAGAAATTGCACACAATGTTGTGGATGTTGGCGTCACCGTGGATGGCGCTCCTGCACCCGGCCAGGACCAACGCACGGGCCAGGTCCTTTGTGCTGACATGGTGGCCCATTGCGAAGACGAGGTTCCCGTCATTCCTGATTCCGAACGCACTCCTGTTGGCGAGAAACCACAGGTCTCGGTTGGCCATCGTGCTTCTTCCGCTGTTGTCTATCAAGAAGCCGCCGAGGCCGATCTCCGCATCTTCTATCCTGCTATTATTGACGACTTTGTCGACTACTTTCCCGTCTTTTACAATGAGATGACGCAATTGGCGTGCGTCGCTCACTAACGAACGCGGGATTTCGTTGGTCCATTCCACAATGTCCACGGATTCGTCCCGGTAGACCACGAGGGTGGCCATGCCTTCTACCATGGGATAGACCACTTGCCCCCGGAAGATAGCCCCTGCGCCTCGGGAGTGCTGTTGCATCCACATGGCATTCGTGATGGCCACGATCTTGGAGAGATTCTCCGGGTTATTGTGCGAAATCTGGTAAATCCCGGGCTCTCCTTCGCCTATAAAGAGTCTTGTCTTTAGTCGGCTCAGGTCAAACATCGCCATATATACGATGGAATTAGGGAAGTCTTGGCTCGGCCGATAGACGGTCTTATACGCGAGCGGCCGCCCGTCAGATCCGACCGGCAGATTATCCGCGGTCCAGATCCCTTCCCCCTCCAGAGGGGGCGACACGTAAAGGGGCGGAATGGGCTGGGGCTTGGGAAACCCCTCGTCATGAGGAGGCTGTGATTCTTCGAGCCCTTGCTCCAGGGTCTGACCTATTTGTTCCGTGCTGGGGTCCTGAGACTGTTCTTCTGCCGCATCGTCGAAGTCGCCGTTCAAAACTCGCTCGGGCAGCCGACTCAGCAACTCGTCCAGCCATCCGGGGACAGCGCTTTCGCCTGAAAAATCAGAGACCGATTTATGATCCGGCGTCTCTATGCTTGTCCTCGCCATACGCTGCAAAGAACCCCCGTCCTGAGCTGGCGCGGGAGCGAGCAAAACGCCGAAGAGAGCCAACGAAAGTACGCACGTGAAAACAACCCTTTGTACCATATCCCACCATTTCTCATTTGCCTAGTTTCCTGTACGGAGTTGGCGCCTTTTTCCTCGGCTTTCTTCTGGCTCAACAGGCCCATTTCCAAGAAGAAAAAACCGTAGACTCGCCCGCTTCCTTACAGGTAGGGACCTTTCCTGACACGCCTGAACGTTGTCAAAGAGTTGTCCCTCATTGGCTACAGAAAAGTACCGACCACCCTCAAACCGTCATGTTACTCAATATGGGAGCCGATTATAACAAACTCACCCCAAAAAGACAAGCGTGAGACCTCTCCGGAAACACATTGAGTCCGCTGTTGCCTCACACCCAATCACCGAGAGGATGCTCGACTCGCCATCTAAAAATACCCATCTCGTGCGAGGGGTCAAGTCAATTCGACCGGCTCTCTTCCCATTTCTCCGAGGATTCTGCTCCTTAGAGAGAAGGCAACGCGTTTTCCGTTGGAAGAAAGCTCTCCGATTCCTCGATTTGCACCAGGCCTCTCCGGGTTGCCTCTCGGAGAGCTATGAGCGAGCCGATAGCTTCGTCGTAGGGCTTCGTCTTTCCCGGGGGCGCGTGGCGAGAAGCCCTCTTGAGCTCCTCAATGAGACAATTCCATTGCTCCATCAGCCTCTCCACGCGTTCTGCGTGGCTGAGCTCCTGTTCTGCCATATCTGCTCTCCTGAATTCCGGGGGCCTGATCTCCCAGAAATTGACGTTTCCCGACATTTCCGATCGCTTGAAGATCTCACACAACCGCTCTGAGCCGCTCAACCGTCCATTTCCCTGCCACCCTCAGCGCTATGATTCTTGCCTTTGTCTCCGAAGGCGCGTCTGAAGAAAACTCTCCCCTGAGATAGCGGGCTCCGATCTCCGAACACGCCAGAGAGAGAGCCGCGAGGTATGCGGCGTCGTGCAATCGCCTCCGAGCCATGTACCGAAGGAGCACCAAGATCGAGTGGGTGGCATAGTAACCCTTTCTGCGGAAGAGAAAGGCAAATCCCTTCCACGTCAGACGGAAGCGTATCCCGTCGGGTGCGGAAGTCAAATCTGCAACGAACCGTTTTCTCGCTGAAATCCCGTTATAGGCACGTACCTGCGGGCTGCCAGGCGACTCTTCCTCCGCTATGCGATGCAAGTTGCCTCTCAGATTTATAAGCAGTAGTGCGATCAGTGTTGCCACACTCGCCATTTTCTCGCCCACTCGAGAAAGGTGCTCCACTGCAAAGCAACAGAACAGGAGTATCTCCTGAAACTCCGATCCAGTTCCGCACGGATCGCACTCGAGTCGTACGGCAGCCTGATTTGGTCTATAAAAGTGTACTTCGGCTCGAGATATGCTTGTCATGTTCCCTCCCCCAGGAATCTGGAACGGCAACCCCCACCCCGGCGTTGACGATCGTTCGAGCCACAGGTACTGACAATATTTGTGGCAAGGTTGGCTGCGGCTTTCCCGGTAGGGACTCGAGAAGCATTTTTCGTGCCAACGACTCTTCTGACATGGAGAGTGTGTTTTCCAGGGGAATGTGCCCGTTCGTAGGAAAATCCGTGCGCGAAAGGGACGCGCGGTGAGGCTCGATATGTGCCTGTTTGGAGGGATTTTCTCGTGGGAGCCGTCTGGCAGAGGGGAGGAAAGATATTGACGTCATGAGGACACTTACATCAGATCACACGTGTATTTGTAGGAGGTTGAAAAGATTTATTCAATCAGAATATAAGACAGCAATCAGAGACCCCTTCCTGCTAGGGCAACAGGCCTTAGTACTGTCTTTCGTAGGTTCGGCGCCGAATCAGGAGACCCCACCCCGCCCCTTCCCGTTAACGGGTAGGGAGTCCTTCCCCCTGTTAACCGGGGGACCAGAGCGGTGCCGGTTGGGAATCCGCGACCGTGATCATGAAATGCTGCACTTAGCCAAGGGTCCTGCTGTTCAACGTTGGGGGCACGCGAGATGGCCATCAACGTTTGCCGCGGTTGCGTCCCGAGCAATGACATGGCTCAAACCAGTCTGGCAAAAAAAAGGCGGCCGAAAGGTCGCCTTAAGAGGAGAGGACAGGAGGGAGGGTCAGATCCCCGACGATGCGGGGATCCGTTTCCGAGTCGTGATCGTGATGACGGGTCAGCACTCGCCGGAGCGATCCCCGTCTCTCGTGTGAGTCGCGTACCCGTCACATGCCGAAGATGTCCCCGGCAATATCACCAGGTCGAACCAGAACCGGTCCAGAGCGCTGATAGTCCGAATGTAATCTTCCAATCGGGATGGCTTTACGATATAGCAGTTCGCGTGCTGGTCGTAGCACGCCCGAACGTCCTCCTCGTCACTCGAGCCTGAAAGCACGGCAACGGGTATGCTCTTGAGCACTGGATCGGCTTTGATCTCCGCGAGGACCTGTCGGCCGTCTTTCTTGGGCAGGTTCAAGTCAAGGAGGATGAAGTCGGGGAGGCAGGCATCCGTGAATTTGCCCCGTTGGCGCAGGTAGTCCGGCGCTTCGGTTCCGTCGCGCACGACCGAAACGATCGTGTCGACAGCTCCTTCTTTGAAGGCCTCTTCAGCCATCATGACGTCTATTGGATTGTCCTCGATCAGGAGCACTCGCCTTGTCCGAGAAAATGGACGATCACCCATCAGTCTGGCCTCCGCGGTCATGCACTGGGCAAACATAGTAGCCTCCTTCGAACTGTGCCGCATCGCTGGCTTTCGCGTCGTGCAGTGCTCCGGGACCTGAATACAGGACCAGACCCCTCTGCCTTGCGCTATCGCCGACGTGAGGCCAGGAGGATATTGCGGGATAGATTCCGATGTGACCAACTGCACTTCCTTTGGGCCAGAGTCTCATCTCCACACTCGCCTCTAACGGACAGTGTTCGAGAACGTTTGCAGCGTCGATGCACAACGGCACCGGGGGACGGCTCCGAAGAGCCGCCCCCTCCGTGCTTGAGGATTGAGGCGCCTCCGGAACACTCTCCCCCCCATAGCGCCTCATGACTCCCCCTTTGAAACTGTTTGACGGTGATGCTCCTTCAGTTCTGTAAGCTCCGATCTTCCGAGAAAATATTCTGATGTTGGATAGTTCCCCTTGGCAGCGGATTTGTGGCTTGTTGGGACACAAATAGATATTCCCAGCAACCCGTTTCAAAGGCATGCAATCATCAGGCCAGGGTCGACAACCGGCGAGAAAAAGAAACAATCGTATGGTATATAGACATGTTATGGCGATTGGAAGGATGCGAGAAGAACTCCTCGAGAAGTCGATACGCGCGGAAACCGAGTACTATCGAAAGGCGTTTTGGCCCAGGTAATCATTACGACCTATTACGAGTCCGGGGTCCGCGCGGTTTCCTCAGATGGTGTGTCTGTACCGGACAGCCGCGTCGATAGTCTGTACAGGGCACCCCGGGAGAGACCGAGTCGGCGCGCTGCTTCAGCCTTGTTGCCGCCGCTCTTGCGCAGGATCTCTTCGTAGAGCGCCTGGAGCACCTCGTTCGTCATATCCTGGATGCTCTTGCCCGGCTGATACCGCACCGTGTATGACCACTCCTGGTCGCCTTTGTCCGGGGCAGGGAACGCTATATCGAAATGGCGGCCATCCCACAGCATGAGGGACCGCTCAAGCACGTTGCGAAGCTCACGGACATTGCCGGGCCAATCATAGCTGGTCAGTCTCCGCATGGTTTGCTCGTCGACGACCGGTAACCGGGAAAGCTGCAGTTCATTCGCGAGAGTATCCAGAATTTCTCCGACCAAAATGGGGATGTCTTCAACTCTCTCCCGCAACGGCGGGATCCGGATAGGAAAGACGCTTAGCCGATAAAGCAGCGGCCTTAAGAATCGGCCGTGTTGAGCTTCGTTCTCCAGATCTCTATGGGACGCGGCAATCAAGCGGCAGTTCACCTGTACCGCTTGCTGGCCCCCCACACGGAGGAATGACTTGTTATCCAGGAACACAAGGAGCTTCGATTGCACCGCGGGGTCGAGCTCTCCTATCTCGTTGAGCAGGATCGTGCCTCCTTCAGCCAACTCGAGCATACCGCGTTTGCGCCTATCGGCGCCGGTGAACGATCCGCGCTCGTGGCCGAACAGCTCGGACTCTACCAGTTCTCTCGACAGCGCGGCGCAATTTATCGCGAAATAGGGACCGCCGGCCCGGGAGGAATGGTCGTGTATCCAGGATGCTAGGTAGTCCTTTCCGCTGCCGCTTTCACCCTGGAGAAGCACGATGGAGTCAGTTGCTGCTGCCACCCTCGCTTGTTGCATAACGATGTGCATGGCTGCAGACGGGTAGTCTTCAGCCTGTTTCTTCATCACCCCGCGCACTTTTCTTCGGCCCGTCACATTCCGGACGATGCCGCAGATGCCGACAATCGTTGCCGATTCTCCCCTCGCTCCGAGAGGAAACATGGTATCCATGAAGACGACCGGCTCGCCGTTGACTGTCCTCGCTTCTTCGGCCTCCACGGTCTCGCCCTTGAGAACGCGATGCGACCGTTCGGTGATGCGGCCTGCAGTGGTCGGATCGTAGAGATCTTCGTCTCGGCGCCCGATTATTTCTTCTGGAGAGCGTCCCAGCAACGTGCACATTGCACGGTTCACGTGGGTGTACCTCAGAGCGCGATTCTTGATATAGATACCGTCTTGAGCCGCCTCGAAGACGGTCCGGAATCGCTCTTCGCTTTCCCGAAGCGCTTGCTCCGCCCGGCGTTGCTCGGTCTCGTCACTAAACACTGATACAATCTCACCAGTTTGAAGCTTGTATGTGAAGCTTTCAATCCAGAACTCGATCGTACCTTCTTTTATCGAAAAGAAAGATCGACTCTCCGGCTTCCCCGTGCTCCAGACGCTCTTGAGAAGCTCCGGCACGTTCATGTCCCTTGTGATCGGACATACCTCAAAGATGGACTTGCCCACAACTTCTTCGGGTCTCCTTCGAAAAATGGCCTCAGCCGCGGCATTGATCTCGTCGTAGACGAAGTCCTCCCCTTCACCGACGACTCTAAGCACCACCACGCCGTTGCCCATATTCTCAAAAAGGCCCCTGTACCGGGCTTCGCTTTGCGCCAGCCGTTCTTCCGCTTCCCTGCGGGCCGTCACATCCCTGCCCACGGTAAGCACCGCTCGGACGCCTCTGTACGACGTAGGCACTGACGCGATCTCCACATACCGGGATGTCCCGTCCCTCCGAGTGAACAGTCGCTCCATAAATGGATCAGACTCCCCCAGTTCCGCGACCCTGCGACTGACCTCGTGAAACCATGCGTTCGTATCGGGAGCCACGAGATCGGCAAGTGCCCAGCCGAGCACTTCATCCTCTTGTTTCACTCCAAGAAGCTCGCGACCGGCTTTGTTCGCTGTATCGATCAGGCCTTTGTGATGAATGATCATGGGATCAGGCGAATTGTCAAAGACTTCCCGATACCGTCGTTCGCTCGCTTTGAGCTTCTCGTCTGCAATTCGCCTCTCGGTCACGTCAGTAACGATGACGAGGCACCGCTTGGACTGATTCGACCCCTCCTTGAGCCGCATGCTTTCGATGTGTGCCCAGATGAGCGTGCCGCCTCTTTTCCTGAGCTTGAGCTCGCAGGACTTGGGCTCTGTCCCCTCCATCACGGACTGCCTGTACACACGATACGCGTCCCGGGAATCGACAGCGACAAAATTCATGAATTGAGACCCGATAAGGGCATTCTTTTCGCGACCGAGGAGCTGCACGCCGGCCTTGTTGACTTCTTCGATGAGGTCACGGGAGTCCAACATGAAGTATCCCACCGGCGCCCGCTCAAAGAGCTCGAAATACTTCTCCATCAGCCGCTGAAACTGCTCTTGGGCCCTCCGGATCTCTTCGTTCTGCATTTCCAGCTCGATCCGATGGACGCGCAACTCGTGGAACAGCCCCTCGATCTTTTCTCGGGAAAGTGTGCTCACATCTATCTCGCGACCTGAGTTTCTCTTGAGGGTCATTTCCGCCTGGCGTCTTAATGGACGGGAGGTCTCCTGCTGTTCTTCGCTTTCTGTAGACACGTCTGGCCACTCCTTTGCTCCGCGTGCTCGCCGGTGGACTATGCAATTTTCGCGCCATGCGCTGGATTTCAGCGCATATGGTGTCTGTCCACTGAGGTGACGGTAAGCCGCCTATTGGGGGCCGGGTGGGCTGGCTCGTCCACCACCATCTTCTGGCCGAGAGCTCATTTCCTCCTGTCGGTGACATCTTCGACGGTAAGGAGGATCAACCGTCCCTCTGCTCCGAAGTCCTTGAGACCCCTGGCGCAGAGCAGCAAGGTTCGGCTCCCTCTATGTTCGAACTCCTGGTGGACCTCTACGTCCTCGCAGCTTGTCTGCTGGGAGAGGGTCCCTTCCAGAAGTTGCCGGACAGCGGGAACATCCCACTGGTAGTTTCCCAGGCTGAAGAACGGCTTGCCCTCAATGTCCCCTGAGTCGACACCGAAGAATCTGTAGAACGACTCATTCGCAAATACAACTTTGAGGTCTTGATCCAAGACGATGAGTGATTCTCGAACGGTGTTAACAATGCTTTCCACAAACTTGCACCGCCTATCAACTTCGTACTGCTGCAAGCGCGTCTTTTCGAGCTCATTGAGAGCAGTCTTGAGCTTGGTCACATCGCTAAAGGTGATCACGACCCCGTCGATCACGTTGTGCACCGTCCGGTACGGCAGTACGCGCATGATGTACCATTGGCCCTGGTGAGATTGGACCTCCTTTTCGATCGGGACCAGGGTCCTAAGCACTTCCTGAGCATCAAGCACCAGTCTGTCGTAATGCAGGTTGGTAGCGACATGTGACAGCGGTCTTCCCTCGTCGGATGCAATCAGGGGTATGAAATCGGTAACCGGTTGCGTGAATCGCCGAATGCGCAGACCCGTGTCCAGGAAGATGGTGCTGACTTGAGTGCTCGCCAGGAGGTTCTGCATATCGCTGCTTGCCTTGGACAAATCGTCTATCTTTTGTTGGAGCTCGGTGTTCACCGTGGCCAATTCCTCGTTTACCGACTGCAGCTCTTCCTTTGACGTTTCGAGCTCCTCGTTGGTGCTCTGCATCTCTTCGTTGCTTGATTGGAGCTCTTCGTTCGTCGACTTCAACTCCTCGTTCGCAGTTTCAAGCTCTTCAATGGTGCTCTGGAGATACTCTCGGGTTGCCTTCAGCTCTTGCTCCAACTCTTTGACACGCGGCTGAGCGCCGTCTGATGCCGTCAAAGCAGGAGAGTCCTGCTTTTGAGGCTTCTCATGGACCTCTTCGAAAATCACCATAAAAGTTTCTTTGAGGTGCTGGGGTTCATGAAACGGCTTCACGACCAGGTTGATCCGCTCTTCTCCTCCGTTCGTGACTACTTTCACGCCCTCACAACGAATTTCTCGTTTCAGACCCGTAGCTTTTCGCAAGGCCCCTGCCAGCTCCAGTCTGAGTCCTTCTCTCGCCATGGTTACGACGTTCATGGAAGAATGTCCTGGCGCCATTTCCAAAAATCTTCCGGTCCGGCCGTGTACGTAGAGAATTTCTCCGTGCACATTGACGACAACTCCTGCAGGGCTGTACATGTCGAGCATCAGCCTGTCTACTGCCTCTGAGTAATTGATTCCCCGTGCCGCTGCAGGCAATCGTAGGATAGGGCGCGGATCTCTGGCATCCGGCCTGCGCAGAATCGGCAGGTAGGCAACATCTTCCCCCGTGAGGTCTTTCTCTCTCCGCTTGAAGAGCTTCCATTTTCTGTCCTCCGTCGAGAACAGGTCACCGAATTCGCCCACCGTCTCTGCAGTCCCGAGGAAGAGATACCCGTCTTTGCGCAGCGCGTAATGAAAGAGCGGTATGAGTTTCCGCTGAAGCTCGGACGTCAGGTAGATCATAAGATTCCTGCAGCTCACCAGATCCAGTTTTGAAAACGGAGGATCTGCCACCACGTTTTGTATGGCAAATACCAATTTGTCGCGAATGTCCTTCTTCACCTGAAGCGAGCCGTCCGCTTCCACAAAAAACCTCCGGAGGCGCTCCTCATTTACGTCCACTACAATGCTCTGGGGATAGATCCCTGTCCGAGCAGCCTCGATGGCCTCGGCGTCTATGTCTGTCGCGAAAACCTGGACCTCCACTTCAGTCTTAAGAGAATCCATACACTCTCTAGCGATCATGGCAATGGAGTATGCTTCCTCCCCTGTGGCGCAGCCAGGGACCCATATGCGCAACGGGCGATTCTTGGTCCTCTCCCTGATCAGCTTCATGAGCGCTTTCTTCTTCAAGGCTTCGAACGCTTCGGGATCACGGAAAAAACTCGTGACACCAATGAGCAACTCTTTGAAGAGAACGCGAGCCTCTTCGGGCGCATTTTGCAGAATCCGTATGTAATCTTCGAGGGCCCGGACCCTATTGATTGCCATCCTCCGATCGATCCGGCGTAGTATTGTATTGTGCTTGTACAGGGAAAAATCGTGGCCCGTGTGCTCGCGCACGAGGATGAACACCTTGTCCAGGAGATCTCCGGTCTTGGGAGCAAGCCTGGTCGATCGGACTCTGCCTTCCCTCGTATGCTCCACATAGTCTATGAGCTGGGCAGGCATCTTCTCGGGCGGTAGCACGTAGTCAGCCAGGCCCGTGGCTATGGCATTCTTCGGCATGCCGTCGTACTTGGCGGTGAGCGGATCCTGAACCATCCCCATTCCGCCCTCTCCCTTTATTGCTCGAAGTCCGAGGGCGCCTTCGGAACCGGTGCCGGACAACACTATGCAGATAGACCTTTCCTTCTGGTCCTCGGCAAGTGACCGGAAGAAGTAGTCTATCGGAGTGCGGAGTCCCGGCTGCTCGACAGGGTCAAGCAAGTGGAGTGTTCCGTGCAGAACAGCGAGATTAGCATTGGGAGGAATGACGTATACGCGATTCTGCTCGATCTTCGTTCGGTCCACGACCTGACGGACCTCCATCTTGGTGTATCGGCGAATGAGGTCAGCCAGAATACTCTTGTGGCTTGGGTCCAGATGCTGAATGATTACGAAGGCCATGCCAGCGTAAGGGGGCATGTTCGTGAAGAAAGCCTCAAAGGCTTCCAATCCGCCCGCGGACGCTCCGATTGCGACAATGGGGAAGTCTACCTGATTGGGGCCGGTTACAACGGTTTCCCTCAAAATCCTTTCAGAGAGACTTTTCGTTTCTTTGGCTTGATCTGCTTGCGCCAGCTTGTCACCGGGTTTGCCTTTGCGAGCTCCCGGACCTCGATGCTTGCGTTCCGGCAGAGTGTCCCCGCCCTTGGACCTTCCGGCCTCCACTCTGGGAACGCGTTTGCGCGACAGTGCTGTCGCCTTCTGCTTGCCTGATTCTTCCACGGCTTTCTCGTCGTGCCCTCCAGAGAGATCAGGTTCCCGCGGCTGTGTACGTCCCGCCCCGGAGGATTTCCGAGTGCCGACCGGATCGGCCGTGTCTCGCTGCTTTCGGGCCTTTCCTTTTCTTCCTGCTGACTTGGGATTCTCCGCCTCCGTGCCGGTCCCGGATTTGTCGCCACTCTCGACGTCCGACGTCTTTTCTGCAACTTCTTCCTTGGAGCTGCGCTCTCTTTTGTTCTTGGCCATGAATCGTCCTCCTGGACGAAAGAAGGGATTGTCCACTCTTGGCAAACCTCGCACACGAACAGGCGCTTTGAAAAAACCTACCAGAGCCTGTTCTGTCGAGGTCGAGCGTGTCCGCTGGACGTGTTTGTCGCAAAGAGTCCGGCGTCTCCGCCAACGTTTCTGAGGTCCGCTCGCTGAGGGATCGGCAAGATGCTCGGTTCATCTTTCCGAATCGTAACAAACTTGACCCCCCGAGCCCAAGTACCCGTATAGTATAGTACTCCACGCTGTACCACCGGTCAATTGTAGACTTGCGATTTGTCAAGGAGACATTCGCGGAAGGGTTGGTGAAGCTGTCGCTGTCATTTCGTGAAAACGTTTGGTAGTGTTTTCAGCTTTGTTCAGAAAAAGGCAGGTTGGAGACCTGCCGCTGCAACTGTGGGGTGGAGCGTTGATCTATGCGGTAGAAGTACCGTAGGAGCTCATGGTCCGTACGTGCGACCGGCGAGGCGCTCTACCGGCTGAGGGGGGATAGCCTGAGCGCGCTGCTTACCGTGTGATTTCGTAGCGCCGGCATCTTGGCGGTGGTTCTTTAGCGCAGGAAGAAACCCGGCGAGGCGTCGGCGGTACGGGTAATCCGTCGTCTCATTTCAGGCCTGACACGGCCAGGTTCGTTTCAGAAAGGATGCGGGTAACTTCACTGTCCTCCATTTCGTGAAAGTCTCTATAAAATGAGGCCACTGCAAAAGGACCGTGAGTCTGTGCCACAACGGCGAAGATCTCGTCAAAGTACGGTTCGACCAGACTCAGTGAATGCACTGGTGCAGTTGGAACCGCAAGTATCATCGCCCGCGGATTACTCTGTCGTACCATTCTGGCTGCCGCAAGGACCGAAAAACCGGACGCAAGCCCATCATCCACGAAGTAGACCTCTGAGCCCCTCACTTCGGGAGGCTCTTCATGTCCGGCATACGCCCGGGCACGCCGTCGCACTTCCGCAAGCACCTGTTCGGTCACCGCTTCGATTTCTGCCGCAGAGAGCTGGATGCGCCTCAACAGATCTTCATTGAGGACCCGGCTGCCATCGATGGCGACGGCACCGAATCCAGCTTCGGGAGAGTCCGGTATAGGAAGCTTGCGAACCAGGACGGGTCTCAGCGGTGCGTGCAACGCTCGCGCAAGGGGAGCACCTACAGGGATCCCTCCCCGAGGGAGAGCCAAAACAATTGCGCCTTCCCTCGGCTGAGCCTTCAAGAACGCCGCAAGGGCACTCCCCGCCGTGTCTCGATCGGGAAACAAGGGAATCGGAGATCGCACGCGCTTTTCGATGTGGATCACGGCCATAGAGCCACTTGAACGGCAGAGGGCACAGCGGTCGCTCAATCGCGTGCCATCACATCAAGCAGGGTCTGATTCATTTCACCGAGCGTGTACGGCTTTCGAAGCATGGCGCAGAAGCCGTATGCCTGATGATTCTCCATGACAGGGTCCGTGCAATAGCCGCTGGCCACAATGAGCTTAGCCTTCGGATCCATTTTGAGAATATGACGTGCCACTTCTCTGCCGCCCATACCGCCTGGAATGGTCAAATCAAGAATCACAACGCCAAAGGGCTTGTCCTCTTTGAGTGCTCGCTGGAACAGGGCTATTGCTTCCGGTCCGTCAGCGGCAGTCTCGACATCATATCCGAGATAAGCAAGGGCTTCGGCTGCCAGTTCCCTGATCTCAAGCTGATCGTCCATAACAAGTACCCGCCCGCAGCTCATGGCCAAGGTCTCGTTCACCGATTTGACCGGCACAGGCTGAGCACGAATGGCAGGCACGTGGACGACCCGGGTCGCGTCCCTTGTCGAGCTTGATTCCACGTGACGATACCTCCCAAATTCCTCAGTGTTGCACGGCGGGTCGCCCCTCTAAGGCCAGCGTCGATGACCTTCATTTCGACAGAGGGTAGGAACAATCGGCCGATTGGCACAGACATGACTGCCTCGCCGTTGTCCTGCATGCAGCCTCTGACCGCTGGCGCTTGTTCTGTTGAAAAGGGATTTCCCCCCAAGAGCTTCTCGGCATCACCGCAAGGATTATTTCCGTATCGAGCGATAAGCATTATTGGAGAATCCAGGAATAGTGGCGCCCCACCTTTCTCGGGAACCAGCTCTGCTGTACTGCTCATGGCTCAATTCTTGCTCCCGGACTTCTCCATGCGTGTACCAATTTCTCTCGAGTGTGGGTTAGAGCAACAAACATGCCACAGAGCGGTTCCTTTGAAAACATTACAGAACTTCAGATGGTTAGGAGATCGGCCGTGTTTGGGGATGGCAAATGGCCGGACAAAGGATTGTCAATGAGAGAAATGGCTGCGTTCAGTCTCGATCGGGTTTGACTTGAATTTGAAGTGTGGATTTCATACATTAGGAGGAATTCCGACAATCATGCACACTGTCCTAGAATCGGACATTGTTTCCAGGGGACTGCTTCACCCTGTCGTCGGCGTATCGGCACTTCCGTTGACTAGCTCCAGCACTTCCCGTAAGATCGTTCAGAGCGCTCACAGACCGATCCTGGAATTTATCGAGCGGCTTGGGTCGGGCAGATTCAGCGTGAAGCCATTGTCTCCTAGCGCTCACGGTGACCATTTGTTTGTTACTGCTCTGAGAGGCACGACTGCAGGACGCACAACGGTAGTAGTGATTCCGAGGCACCGCGGTAGGAATCGGAAATGAACCGAGATTTCCTTAGATTATGCGAGCTAATTCGAGATGGCGTCATAATATGCAAAAATGGGCACGTTGTTTTTGCTAATCGGGCCGCGTGTGGGATTCTGGCAAGGAAAGATCTCAATGCCCTTCACGGGGTCCCCGTTGAGGACCTCATCGAGCCCGGAGACTGGGAGATCCTTCTGGAAACGGTCGAACGAAGTGAAAACGGCGAAGATGCCCAAGAGGTGATCGTTCGAGCTAGGGGACGGAGCTCGAGATTGGAAGCAGTAGCCGCCCGCGTAACTTTCTATGGTAGCCCCGCAGTTCAAGTCGTGTTTCGCGATGAAAATGGCTCATGTGCTCCGTGCCTCCTACGGGGCGAAGAGGCTATGGCATGGTCGGAGCTCGTCAATCTTGCGAACAGTGTCATCATCCGGTGGAAGCCTCCAGGAACAGTGACATTTTTTAACAAGTTCGCAGAGCGCTTTTTTGGATATTCCGCTGCCGAAGTGGTGGGGAAGAATATCATGATGCTCGTCCCGGAAGTGGACTCCGAGGGGCAGGATCTGAGCAGGCTGACCAAAGAGATTGTGCAGAAGCCGGACCAGTATGCGACATTCGTGAACGAAAATGTTCGCAAGGATGGTACCCGTGTCTGGGTCTCCTGGACGAACAAAGCCATCCGGGACGACGACCATCGGGTAGTGGAAATCCTCTCGGTTGGCAACGACGTCACGGCACAGAAGGAGGCCAAAGATCTGCTGAAAAAAACTCGCGACGAGCTTGCCTACGCGGTGGAAGAAAGGACCACCGCTCTGCGGGCCATCAATGCCGCGCTCCAACAGGAGATACGCGAGAGGACGGCCACGGAAGAGGCACTCCAGATCAAGGCCGAAGAGCTGGCCCGATCGAACCGAGACTTGGAACAGTTCGCTTACGCTGCGTCACACGATCTTCAGGAGCCACTCCGCAATGTAACCAGTTGTGTACAGCTCTTGAGGAATAGGTTCGGGGACGAGATGGGGCCCGACGCAGCCCAACTCATGAGGTACGCGGAAGAGTCGACGGACAGAATGAAGAGCCTTATCAATGGCCTGCTCAACTACTCGCGCGTGAAGACCCGAGGAAATCCATTCGAAGAGCGGGACAGCGAGGCACTTCTCGAAGAGACCTTGTTGGACTTGTACCAAGCTCTCAACGAATCGGGAGCTGTGGTCACGCACGACGCTCTTCCTAAGGTCTGCGTAGACGGTTCGCAGTTGAGCCAGGTGTTTCAGAATCTCATAATGAATGCCGTGAAGTTTCGTGGGCCCGAACAGCCCCGCATTCATATCTCAGCCCGACTTGAGGGAGCTGAGTGGATTTTTTCGGTCAAGGACAACGGAATTGGGATCGAGCCCGAGTATTCGGACAAGATCTTTGTGGTTTTCAGGCGCCTGCACAGTAATTCCGTGTATCCGGGGACGGGCATCGGTCTGGCAATCACAAAGAGAATCATCGAACGTCACGGCGGCCGCATCTGGGTTGAGTCTAGACCTGGGGCAGGCTCTACCTTTTGCTTCACTCTGCCCGCAACACGGACGAAATGCTGCCCGTCCGCAGGTCCAGGATCCGGATCTTAATCTGCAGAAATGTGGACGAAAGATAGTGGAATCCCTCGGGAGAGGTCGGGAGCAGAACACATTCATGGGCAGATCTGGGGAGAATCCCGGGGTCGAGCGGCTGTACTTGGAAACCGCGACCTCCGAAGAGCACCACAATGGAAACGCGATTGACACCGTCCGATCTTGGGAGCGCTGCCAGCGCTCGAGAATTTCCGGTTCAGACTCATCGAGGTTCCTGACAAATGAATGAAACAATGAATGACAGGCCGCTGAGAATATTGCTTGTGGAAGACAACCCGATAGACGCCATGGTCCTGCAGGACGAATTGCGCAGGATCGAATCCGGTCCTGGATTCGCCATCACGGTGGTGAGCCGGATCTCCGAGATTGCCCCGGCCTTGGAGGAAGATTCATTTGACATGGTTCTGCTGGACCTCGGGCTTCCTGACGGGGAAGGACTCGAAACCCTGGAGAAAGTGCGGGCGATTGTGCCAGACTTGCCTATCGTCGTGATGTCAGGCTTGGACGACGAGGCCGTCGCCATCGAAGCGGTGCGACAGTCCGCGCAGGACTATATCGTGAAAGATCGCTGGAACCGTCAGTTGCTCGTCCGGTCTCTCACATACTCCATCGAGCGCCACCGTCTCATGCTCGAACGAGAGCTTGCCATACAGGCATCACTCGAGAGTGAGCAACGATTTCGAGCGATATTTGACGGAGCCCAGGACGCAATCTACGTCAAAGATCGAAACCTCAAGTTCACTCACATAAACCCGGCTATGGCCAGCCTTTTTGGAAGGAGACCGTCAGAGCTTCTGTCGGCAACGGACGAAGAGCTCTACGGACGCGATGCTGCAGCACAGGTCAAGAGTTGGGATATGAGGGCTCTCGACGGGGAAACTGTCGAAGAGGAGCATACCCGCGTCATTTACGGCGAACCGCTTACGTTCCTGGATACGAGGATACCCCTACGTAACGCTCATGGAGAAATCGTAGGGGTGTGCTGCATTTCTCGGAACATCACCGAGCGGAAACGCGCCATCCCACAGGATCGCGTCAAGCCCACGGAATATCCTTCGCTTGCCATGAGGAGGCTCATGAAGCAGGCCGAACGGATAGCGAAGACCGAGGGAACGGTCCTGCTGCAGGGTGAAAGCGGCAGCGGAAAAGACTACCTCGCGCGCTGGATACACGATAACTCTGACAGGCGGAGAGGTCCGTACTTTGCCATAAACTGTGCCGCGCTCACTCAAGAATTGGCAGAATCGGAACTATTCGGACACGAATCAGGAGCCTTTACCGGAGCGCGGGGGCGGAAGAAGGGAATGCTCGAGCTAGCTGAGGGAGGCACCCTCCTTCTGAACGAAATTGGGGAGCTCCCTCTATCCCTCCAGTCCAAGCTGCTGACGTTTCTCGACACGCGCTCCTTTCTCCGGGTCGGCGGCGAGAGAAGCGTCACGGTGGATGCGCGTCTTATTGCTGCAACTCACCGGGAGCTGGCGAAGGAATTGTCCGAAGGTCGTTTTCTAGAGCCTTTGTACTATCGATTGGAGGTCTTCACCATCGAAGTACCCCCGATGCGCGAACGGAAAGAAGATATTCCGATCCTCGTAGAAGAAATAATGGCTGAGTTGGCCGACAGGATGCACTTGTCCCACATACCCATGATCGATCAGTCAACTCTTGACGGTCTCACAACGTACAATTGGCCCGGCAACGTGAGGGAGCTCAAGAATGCCCTGGAGCGAGCCCTGATGCTTTGGGACGGTTCCAGATTGGATCTGAGAATTCCTTCCCACGGAACCACTGACGAAAAATGGTCTCGAGACCTTCCATTCCCGTCCTATTGGACGCTCAGAGAAGTTACCGACGAGGTGACTAAGTCCATGTGCATGGAAGCGTTGCGTCGTACAAAGGGAAACAAGAAGGAGGCAGCATCTGTCCTGCGAATTTCCCGTGACGCCCTGTATCGTTACATTCGCCGGTTCAAGATCAAGCCGGAGCTCCTGTCCTGAGCTGTACTGCCACAACAACTTTTTTCGAATCCAACGACATCCTCCCGCATCTCAATCAGTAGGGCGAATCACGAGGGCTCTGTGGCTGCGTGACGGACGAGGAGTGGTCGATGTTTTACCGGTAGCTGCTGGATGAGGCCCCTGAAAGACGCAGCAGTGATTTGTCCTAATTGATGCGGAACCCAATTGATCCACCAAGAGTGGGGTGCCAGGGCAGCTAATTTCTACGAGTCCCGGTCTTGACACCCCTCCCTTGGTATTATTTTGTGCGGACATCCCTGACATACAGAGCGGCAGAGGATGGTGCGCTTGTGCGGGAGGTACAGGTCCGGCCTATTGCAAAAAAAACATCGCTGAGTACATTGTCTTATAGGGGTTGGAAGATCGCTGCACGGGGGTCGGAAACAAGTTTTCCGCGGTGTATCCACAAACAGCGTTGCAAAGTATCCGGGCGTCGGCTTTTTGCCTTATGAATACCGCAACACGTCACAAGTCGCGAGAACCCCATCTGCACAGGTACCTCCAGATTCGAGAGACCCAGACTATGCGAACCGGTACTGCAACCGGCTTCGGAGGAAGCGCCAATCTGCTGCTGTCCGAAGACCGCGCAGACCTTTTGAGGTCTAACCCGGACAATCGGCGGGATAAGGAGCCTCGTTCCGAGCAAACTGCTCGCGCTGCCTCTCCGGTCCGGCCGGACAGGGATAATCGCGTGCAGTGATTCCCGAGGAGGAAGACATGAAAGCAGATCTCTTTATCGTGGATGATTTGAAACTGTTGATGGAGCATGAGAGGACATGGTGTGCTTCGCTCTTCATGCCTACACGCCATGTTACGAGCCACGTGCAAGAAAACTACATCAGATACAAGAATCTGCTCAGAGATGTGGAGACCAAGCTGGTCGAGATGAAAGCCGACGGAACGGAAAAGACCCTCGAATCCGCGTACCGGCTCCTCGACGACTACCCCTTTTGGCACAGCCAAAGTTATGGCATGGCGCTGTTCATGTCCGAAGACCTCTTCAGGCCGTACCGCGTTCCGCTGCACCTACAGGAATTGGTGGTCGTAGGGGATCGTTTTCACGTGAAGCCCCTGCTTCCCCTCCTGAGCGGTGACGGGAGATTCTATCTCCTCGCGCTCAGTCAAGGTGAGGTGAGATTGTTCGAGTGCACTAGGCACAAGGTGAATCAGGTAGATCTTCAAGGGGTCCCTCTCAGCCTGGACGACGCGCTGAAGTACGACGAGCTGGAGAAGCAACTCCAGTTTCACACACGCGCTGCAGGTGCAAAGGCTCCTCGCCGCGTGAGCGGGCCTGGGCTGAAGCCGGGATCCATGAGAGGGATGGCTTCCGAAGGTAGGCGACCGGCCATGTTTCATGGCCATGGGGCCACAGTCGACGATACCAAGGA
Organism: Thermodesulfobacteriota bacterium; assembly: GCA_040753915.1. GTDB lineage: Bacteria > Desulfobacterota > Desulfomonilia > Desulfomonilales > Desulfomonilaceae > JBFMDN01. The sequence goes on from JBFMDN010000020.1 coordinate 23,976, forward strand.
TCAGATACTGCGCTTCTTTCAAGCCCTGGACAAAGGATTGCAGAGGACCATTCAGGATTCGCGGGCCCCTCTCGTCATTGCTGCGGTAGATTACCTCGTTCCTATCTTCAAAGAGGCAAGCACATACCCGACCATCGTGGACGAGATCATCTCCGGGAATCCGGAAGGTGTCTTGCCGCAAGATTTGCACGAGCACGCGATCAAGATCGCCGTTCCTTACTTCGAGCGCGAAATGACAGATCAGGTAGCCCTTTACCGCCAACTGATAGGAACCGGAAGAGCCTCGAATGTTGTGGAAGAGGTAGTGAAGGCAGCTTACCACGGCCGAGTGGAAACCCTCTTTATCCCTGTGGGCATCCATCAGTGGGGCACGTACGATCCGGCCACCGACGAAGTGATTCTCAGGCAATCGAACTGCGAACCGGGGTGCGACCTCCTGGACTTCGCCGCGGTCCAGACTCTCCTGAACAGCGGATCGGTGTACGCACGCCAACCGGATCAGATGCCGGACCGCGCGCCTGTGGCCGCCATATTCCGATACTGAAATTTCCGGGAGGACTTGAAGCACGCAAATCAACGGAAGATTAGCCGTTGGATTGTGCGACGGCATCAATGCTCGGGAGTGCTGCAAAAGAGCATACCCGCCCGGAAATGAAGCGATGAGCGAGCGGACTGCCATCCGCGGAAGGGGTTACGTGACCGTCCCGGCACGGTTGCGGCTTATGATGCAAGGATGGAGGCGTCATCATTTCAACCTATCAAGAGCCTTGCGGTACGATTCCTCCACTATTGCGAGGGCCATTTCCAATCCCCCCTTCATTTCTACCCACGCTTTCGAGGAGGCGGACTTCAGTTCCTGGAGCCTTTTCTCTGCCGCTGCCTGCTTCTCTCTCAGGTCCTTTAGTTTTGACTCCAGAACCGATCTGACCTGGCCTTTCGCTTCCTTTACCCTCTCCTCCAACTTGTCTACGCGTTGCGAAAGGTCACGTAGCTTTGCTTCAAGCTCTTTCACGTAAGCATCCTTTTGTTGAGAGGTATATTCTTGAGCTGACTTGATGGCTTCATTCATCTTGCTCTTCACCTCCGGGATAGTTATCTTTCCTTCATCTTCCGCCCATACGGTTGCCTGCGTGAATGCCAGAAAGCAGACCACCGCGACCAACATCGCTATTACAGGGTTCTTCATGCCGAATTCCTTTCTGAGGAGACAAGACGGGGCCAATTCCCCCGAAGAGGAATTGCTGTAACGAGGTGCACAATTCGTGCCACGAATCCACGTTAGCACTTCTGTGCTAACATGCCACAATAGGGTCACTTTTTTTCTTAAATCCCGTACGACTCGGAAGCTTCAGTGTCACGCATTCAAGAGGGTTTTGCATAAGGCAGACACTCCCATTCTCTTCAACAGTTTGATCAATTGCTTGGACGCACCGTTCATGTAGTGGAATCGGGCACGTGTTCGGCACGTCAGCCACTCTCGCGGGGAAGCATTGCACTTGGTGCTGTGTCCGGATATCGTACAATCCTTCACCCTATGCGCTGGGGACGGAATTTCACTTCGGCCGCGGTCCGTGGGGTAGGCCGACGGTGATGCACCCGAGATGAGAGGAGTTTCATGAAATCATCCGCGTTGTTTACGTGAAGGCCTCCTGATTACCGGCGAAACGCCGGCACATTTCAGACAGGGATAGGGATGCTCGTGGCTGCCATCGACCTTGCCGCGAGACTCGGGATTGTGATGGATTCAAGCGTACCCCGAAATGCCGTAGACCTTCATGGTCCGTTGTGACTGCGAGGTCATGGATGTTTGTGGAAGTCTCCCACGGTGTCCTGGAACTATGATCCCTACGACTCACTCGCACACGTGCGAGCCCCTTCGTAGATTTCCCGCCTGCCCTGTCGTCGATCTATCAAGAAGAGGAGCTCGCACGACTTCCTGAGGTCTTCTTCCAGGCGCGAAAGAACCGCAGGATCACGGTGAACGATGCGCACATAAATGTTTCGGAAGCCTTCGGGTGCGTTGGCGTACGAGCTCCAGACAGTGAGAAGCTGTGCTCGATACTGCTTGATCACATTGAGGATCTCTTCCACGCAGCTCTCATGCTCCCTCGCGCGAAGCCCGAATACCATTCCGATTTGGGCAATTCCAGGCGACGCGACCAGCGCCTTCAGTATATCTGTCTTGGTCACTATTCCTACGGTCCGTCCGTCTCGGTTAAGCACCGGACAGCCTGGAACAGCGCGATCGACGAGAATTTCTGCAGCTTCTTGAATGGTATAATCGGGAGGAATGGTCACAGGGCTCTTGCTCATGATGTCTCCCACGCTAACGGCAGGGAGGTGCGTCGGACCCTCGTCCGCGGCCCGCTTCAAATCCGCGCGAGTCACAATGCCTACGAGCTTGCCGGAACGGTGTACTGGCAGAAGGCGGACACCGTGACGTTCCAGAAGGTCTGCAGCCCGACTAAGCGGATCGTTCACATCCAAGGAGATCACGTCTCTCGTCATCCAGTTCTCGACCATCATGGCGATTGCTCCTCTCTGTGTGGCGCCGCCTCGTCTTTGCGGGGCGTCACCCCATGGAAAGGCACGGTCCAGGCTACAGGCTCATCGTCATCCTGCAAGCATTTCTGGCCCTACTGCTCATCCGTTGCGTTGGAAGCTTCCATGGCCTCGACGAGCAGCTTAATTACTGACTTGATCGCGACGGGCATGTCGAATCGAGACCGGATGTCATCGAGTTGGCTGAGACAGTTCTGACAGCTCGTGGCTACTACGGTAGCACCGGTCCGCAAGATTTGCTCGCGTTTCAATCGGGCATGCTCGAAACGCTTTTGGCCGAAGGTGGGGTTCTGAATCACGCTTCCCCCTCCGCCGCAGCACAATGCCTGTCTTCGGTTCGGCCACATTTCGACGAATTCGGAGCAAATTGTCTTGAGGATTTCTCGAGGTGGATCGAAAATACCCAGCTTTCGCCCGACGTTGCACGGATCGTGGTACGTAACGCGTTCGTCCAGAATGCCCGGGCTCACGTGCAGCTTGCCTTCAGCCAAGAGCCTGTGAGCCAGCTCGACTACGGAGAGCACTTCGAACCCTAGAGGTTCGCCGAGCCAGCGTTCCGCGTCCTTTCTAAGGATTTTGAAGCCGTGGCCGCATTCTGTAGAGAGGAGTATGCGGGCCCCCAGTGACCGAGTTTCCTCCACCAGGTTCCGCACGAGCTTCACCGCTGTCTCATGGTCGCCCAGGTAATAAGCCCAGTTCGTAATGTCAAAGAACCGGGACGACATGGTCCAATCTACACCGGCGTACGTGAAAAACTTCACGTAAATTTGGAACATGTCCGGGGTCGAGGTGTACTCTCGGGGATTCGGCACATAGAAGATGTCGGCGCCGATTTTGTCGAAGGGAACAACGAGGCCCCCCTCGGGAACGTCTTCCAGGTCTTCTTCGGCCTCTTCTGCCATCCATTGAGCCATGTCGACGAATTCCTCGGAGTCTATTCCCGTGTTATTTCCCAACTCGAGGGCCTTTTCAATCCCTTCGATCAGGCGTGCAGGGGCTTTGCCCCTCTCCGTGGCCAGGCCTCGCAACCGGCGAACGATGTCCTCCATGGCAAGCCCCTTTCTGCAGTCCGTGGTGCAACGGCCGCAGAGAGTGCATGCCCATATGAACTCGGAATCCGCCATTTCCTCGGCGTTACCCTTGGCGACTTTGCATACCAATCTTCGAGGATTCATCTCCGGATAGGCATCAGCCAAAAAGCACCGGGAGATGCATTCGCCGCACTCGAGACAGACCTCAAGGGTCGTTTCTATCGTACCGACATCAGGGAGTACTTCTTGATATCGAGGGATTCCGCTTTCTCCTGACATGGGGACTCCTCACTTCCAGATGGCCTACGTGCTCGTCACTTGATATCACATCTTAGGAGAGTCATCCGGACAGGTCAAGAATCGGTAAGAGCTTTCCGTGGGAGTGTCGGCTGTGCCCGCTATATTCTTCCAAAATCGTCGTCAAACCGCTCTATGTCATCCTCGCCGAAGTAATCACCGGTTTGGACTTCGATAAATACCACCAGCTCATTCCTGGGATTTGCGATGCGGTGCTTCGCCCCAACCGGTATGTGCACAGATTCTCCCTGCCGCAGAGTAATCGTCCGGTCATCACGGACCACAATTGGAGACCCACTCACGATAGTCCATTGCTCGGAACGTTTCGAATGGCGCTGCAAGCTGAGTCTCTTGCCTGGATACAACACGATTCGCTTCACCTTGTAGTCCGGGGAGTCCGCAAGAATTTCGTAATAGCCCCAGGGACGCCTCTCTTCGCGCCTCGATGCTTCCAGTATCCTGGAATATGCGAAGAGGTACTCGTCCGCCATTCGCTGAGAAGAGAATCTCGTTTTTGCGAGTCTCCGGCACGAGAAACGGGAAATCTCATCCAGCCTGCTCACCGCTTCAACGGCTTCGGCCACACTGTCGACCACGAAGCCGTTGACACCATTCTCAATTATCTCTTGTACACCTCGGTCGGCAAAAGCGATGACCGGGGTGCCACAGGCGTTGGCTTCCAGAGCGGAAAGAAAAAGCGGATCGGAGCAGGCTGCCGGTTCGAGGAGCGCGAGGGCGCGGCTGAGGATTTCCTTCATCTCATCAGGCTCCACCCTTTCCAAGTATTGGATGCTGCCACTCCTCACACCGGGCTCTACCTCACTGGCAAAATACTCCGAATCGCAAATCGTTCCCGCCAAAATGAGCTTCTTTCCTGTCATGCGGCATACGTGCATGGACTCGACAGCCCCACCGTCCGGCCCGATGTCCCCAAGGAACAGAAGATAGTCTTGGCTCGTTTCTCCGAATGGGAAAGAGGCCACGTCTACGCCCGGTCTTACTGTGGCGAGATAGTCCAGCTCAGGAAATCGCGCCTCGTCACTGGTTGAAACGTAGTATACGCGGCTGTTGTACCTCTTGTACAGGGGAAGCGCGTCCTCTAAGGTGAAGGACGAGATAGTGGTGAGCAGCGGGGTGGTGACCAGGCCGGAACAGCTCAAGGGGAGAACTTGGCCGAAATTGTGGACAAGGTCGAAATCCTTTGCCCGTTCGAACAGGTCACCGATCAAGAGGTAATCCGCTATCCCGGGATCGAGCACACTGCCATTTTCGCGGCAGCAAGCCTTTACATCAGGTCTTTGGGGACTCGCGTCCGCGGGAGCGGCAAACACGGTGACATCAACGCCTCGGGAGACAAGCTCCTGTGTGAGGAGCGAGATGAGCCGCCCGTGCGATTTGCCCGTCCGGGGCAGGGCTCTACGTTCCCCATGGGAAAGCATCGCGACGCGCATTCCGGGCACTACCTCCATTAGAGCATCCTGCAGCGACTACCGTCATTTCCAATGGGCGGTCATGTTGGCCTGAGCCCTCCGTGGCTGCAAACCGGCCAAGCGCAGAGGACTGCGATTCTCCGTATGATGTGAGAGGTGTGCGCACTCTGTGGAGGATGGCTTTTCGCAAGAAAGGGTCGTCCGAGCGTTCGGCACGAGATCGGTTATTTCTTTTGGGACCTGCCACATTGTTTCGCGCACGAATCCACCTGACCACAACCGTGCTCTCATACCACCCCACGAACAATGAAGTCAAGATCGCTGATCCGACGTGACAGCGGTTGCAAGAACACTATTGGCCCAGAGCTTCGCTCTCGCCGGCCGACCGATCGCGAATTGACAATGCCAGCGCTTCTTCCGCCTTCTTCCGGGCCGTAATGTCCCGACAACTGTAAAGGACCGAACCACCCTTTATTGATACCTTCTTGATGTTGATAAGCAGAATGTGCTCCTGCCCGAATTTGTCGGTGATCCTCCGTTCGATGTTTTCGATCTCTTCGCTTTGCTCCAGAAGGTGCGGGTCGAAGAGGTCCCGGCCGACCAGGGTCTCTACTTTTCCAAACGCGTTCACTTCATCCGAGGAGTAGCCGAAGATCACGTGGACATTCGGGCAGATGTACGTGAAGTTCCCTGCACGATCCGTGATCAGCACCGTATCGGATATGCTGGCCAGTGTTACGCGGTGGAGCTCCTCAGACTCCCTGAGAGCTTGCTCTGCCCTTTTGAGAGCCGAGATGTCGCTGATGACGGTTCTGCAGCTTTGAAGACGAGTATCTTCGCCTGCGGCGGGTGCGCTCTCTAAACGGGCAGGGAATCGGGAGCCGTCAACGCGCTCCACATCTATTTCGCAGACTTCTCGACTTTTTCCCGTGAATACTTGTTTGAGGTGCCAGTAGTACGTTCCGTAGGAGTCTTTCGCTACATACGAAGAAAAAGGCGTCCTGATAAGTGAATCCCGAGGCCGGCCGAGCAAGTGGGCTCCTGTAAGGTTTGCTTCCAGGATCAAGCCTTCCTTGCTGAGAGTGAAATATCCCACAGGCGCAGAATCGTACAGCGTCACATACTTGTCTCTCGCCTGCTTCAGCTCTTCGTGCACTTGCCGCAGCTCGGAATTCTGCATCTTGACTTCTACCTGGGAGACTTGCAGCTCGCGAATCAGCCTGGACAGATTTTCCGGTGAGAGGGTCGATACGTCGGGCACATCGAGACCCTTGAGCATGGCCACCCTTTCTGTCCACCAGCCGAAGTCCACCACGTTCCCGGCGGCGGAGTCTCCTTCTGCGGATTGAAGCACATGGTTGCATCCAGCGGCAATCTGGTGGAGCACTGTCTCCAGCTCCGCCACGCGGCGCCGTAGAATCTCCATCCGACTCAAGAGACGCTCTCGCGTTTGGTCTTTCTCCGACATGGGGGTAGGTCCTCTCGAGGGCGACCAGCGGTCGCCCACACACATGCGAAGGCCATCAGCGGCTGGAGGAAGACGACCGCGGCACTCACCTGCGAGTGCGGGTCGAAAGGGGACCGCGGGCTGCCTCTACTTGTCTTTTTCCTCTCCTGCGAGCCGTTCGAGGTCCTTGCGCGCGCGGCCCAGGAAGCTACTCTCCACCTTGTACAAGGCGCTCCGCTCTCCGTGAGGTTCAACAACGGCATTGACAAGGGCCGGGATTTTCGCTTCCTCTCCCTGTTCCTCTTCCGCACCTGACTCGGCCGAAGGCTTTTCCTTCGATTCCTCGGATTCCCGGTCCTTCGCGCGGGCTTCAGGGTCCGTGGGTTTGGCCTGCTCTTGCCCAGGCTTGTTAGGCGATTTCTCAGGCCATCCCACCTTGAGCGTCATCGGCTCCTTTTCGCCCGCCTTATACAGGGTAGCAACAAATTGAGGCTTGTCCAGCCCGACTGATCCGAGATCTCCAGGGACAGGCTCGTTCATCTCTTTCCATTCGAGGTTCTTGAGATCCCAAAGCATTCCGGTTATGGGCCAGGCCTCGACGGAAGCCCTTTTCTCCGGCTGTTCCATGGCCCACTTGTCTGCTCCCGATTTTTGCAACAACCAGGTCTTTCCGTCGAAGCGCACTTCTATCTTTTCGATGTTGTCGGGCCTGAAGCCGAGGATGGACCGGTCTCGAAGGGCCTGTGGATCTGTCTTGAAATTGTCGAGTTGATGGGCGCCTATCACATAAACCATGCCTTGGCCCTCGATACGTGCGTACCGATCGGGTTTCGCGGTGGCCGGTCCTTTGGTCTCGAGCTCTTTTCCTACGAGAAGCGTCTGTTGTCTGTCCTTGGATCCCAGCAAGATCTTGAAGTCCGGCTTGGCAAGTCCGTACGGATCCCCTTCCTCCTTGGGCTCGTCAATGATGTCTTTTGCCTCGAGATTTGTCAGCCCGATGAGGTTCCGACTGATTTCGGCAGCTTTAACCTTGAAGGACTCCGGTCTGACCATAGTCCACGTTTCCGGCTCTGTGCGTGTGAGCTCGGTTTCTTTTCCGTCTCGCACTACCACGATCCGGTCCACATCAGAAGGCGCGATGGTGAAGACTGTCTTGTCCCGGAGCTCCAACACAGACTTGTTCAACGCGTTCCTCAGGGTGTCTGCAACGAGGAGGAGACGTTGTCCCCCTTTCTCCCGCAGGTAGTACGAAGTCTTGGCGGGATTTTGTTCGCCGAAAAACAGGGTAACCGAATCATCGGAAGTGAGCGCGGTAATGGTGAAATCGGGCTGGTCCAGGCCGTACTCCTGCCACGCCACGTCCTTGTCTTTGATCACTTTCTCGAATTGGGCATCCGCGAAAGCGTTGAGCACCGATTGCACCACCTTCTTGTCAGCCTTGACCTTGACCGGCTCTGTCAAGACCCAGGTGTCATTCATCTTACGAACGACTATCCTGGGGCCATTTTTGACACGAAAGTCCACCTCTACGATCTTGTCCTTCTCTATCCTGGCAATGCGTTCAGCCTCTGCTTTCTTAGCTTCCTGTTCCTTCTTGTGACGGATCTCCACCAAGTATACATATCCGGCGAGGACAACAAGAACAGCGAAGTATATGAGAACCTTGCCCAGCTTCATCAGGACAAACCTCCAGAGAAGATATTCGAAGGGGAGAGCGAATCCACTGTCGGATCTTGCTCTTCGTCATGCAGCGACGGTGCGTCGTCGATACCAGTAGACGAGCACACCCGCGACTATCCATGCCAATGGGACGAGAACCACCGGGATGAACATCACTGCCTGGGACTGGCCCATCGTAAGCACGAGAGGCTGCGCACGTCGCTCTTTCGGTCGAATGGCGATAAGGTTCTCGTCCGCTGCCAGCCAGGAAACCGTGTTCATGAAGAGGTCCCGGTTCCCGGAAAGGTTGTAGAATTTGTTCGATGCGAACTGAGCGCTCCCGAATGTGGCTATCCGTGCTTTGACCAGTTGACGTGCCTTCTGGTCAGAATCTGCGGGGCCTTCGGACGCGGAGGCGGAGCCAGGGCCTCCTTCCTTTGACACCTTGTCCGGCGTGCCGGGCTCTTTGGCCTGGTTCAAGGATTCGTAATTGGTATACGTGGATATGGCCATCACTGGAATCGGACCCTTTTCACCGGTTTTCGGATCAAAGGTGGCTTCGCCCGTTTGGAGCTGGTTTTCCGTGATGGTCCATGAGAGCGGGCTTGAGAAAGCCAGTTCCTCGGCGATAACCGAGGGCACCGGTTTTTTCGGTACTCGCACCGACCGGACCTCCGGAAAGAATGAAGCAAGCGTGAAATTCTTTGTGATGGGAGATTCCTTGTACTGCGTTATCACGGGCATGAGATAATCGCCACCCAATGCCCTGCTCATCTTGTCCACTACGATGTCCTTCTTCGTATCAAATCCGTACGTCTCGAGGAATTGCGTGAGCTTGGGTGTCTGGAAGGGGTTAAGCAGGACCATAAGGCTCCCGCCTCTCTTGATGAAATCCTTGATGGCTTCCAATTCCGATTCCAGCGGGTCAGCTTTCGGACCTGCAATGATCAGCATGGTCGCATCCTTGGGGACCTCGGGAGCCTGGAGCAATATGAGCTCTGCGGTCTTGTAGTTCTGCTTTTCGATGTGCTCTTTGGCAACGTTCATGCCGTCCGGCTCTGAGGATTTCGGCGACAGCTCTCCGTGACCCTGGAGAAAATAGACCGTTTTCACCTCATGCCTCAGGAGCCTGGCAAGGGCATTGGTGATATCCTCCTCCGTGGCCGACTCCAGACGTTCTTCTTTGTCTTTTGCCGTGAGAACAAGGGTCGGATAGGCGTCAACCTTGTACTTGTGAGCTGTGGCGCGTTCGATGTCGGGATCGACAAACGAGTACGTGAAGTTGGGATCCACGTCCCTGTAGCGGTCCAAGAGGTCCCGGGCAGCCTCACGAGCCTGTGATGATTTCGTTTCGTAAAAGGCCAGCACGTGGACCGGGATATTTTGGCTCCTGAACGTGTCGAGAACTTTCTTGCTCTGCGGTGCGAGGGTATGCTCACCAATGCTGGTGAGATCCCATCTAACAGGATGGCGCACCGTGATGAATTGGATCGTTGCAATAATGGCCAGAAACAGAATGATTCCTGCAGCGGTTCCCCCGCCCAGCATAATCTTTTTCCTGGTATGGCTGTTCGTCATTTTTTACCCCTTCCACCTGTGCGCTTCCAAAGTCCGTAGCGTCAGGAAAAGAAAAAACGCGCTGAACAGTACAAAAAAGGAGACATCCGACAGAGAGATAATGCCTTTGTTGAACGTCTCGAGGTGCTCCAGGACGGACAACTGGCGCAGGACATAGCCTGCCGTCTCCCCGGCCAACGAGGCGCTCCAGCTCATCACCCAGAACAGCAAGGCCGCTCCGAACGATACCGCTGCAGCCACGATCTGGTTCTCGGTCATGGAGGAGACGAACATTCCGAGAGACATGAAGGCTGACGCCATGAGCAGCATCCCCAGGTAGCCGGAGATGAGTGTTCCCGGGTCTGGTTCGCCCAATGCGAACATGAGAACAGGAATGGTAAACGTACCGGCGAGCATGACGAGCAGGAAAAACATGGCGCCCAGGAATTTGCCTGCGAGCACCCCCGTATCAGTGAGGGGATAGGTGAGCAAGAGCTCCATAGTCCCTGATTTCTTTTCTTCCGAAAACAGTCGCATGCTCACCAAAGGCATGACAAACAGAAGTACGATGCTGATATTCTGTATGAGCGGCCTCAGAACAAAGTCAGTAAGGTTTATTCGTCCTGCTATGCCAGGATTGCTTGCAGCCTGGAGGCTGATCAGGCTCATGAAAGAGATGTTCGCCCAGAAGAAGAACCCGACAATGACCACAAATATTGCCATAATCGCGTAGGCGATAGGAGACACGAAGAACTGCGCGACTTCTTTTCTGAACACCGCGTACCATCCTTTCATTGTGCCACCTCCTCTCGGGAATCATCTTGCTTGAAGGAGGCCTCGTCGGACTCCTCGGTGACCAGATCGATGAATACGTCTTCCAAGCTAGCCTGAATAGGCTTGAGCTCAAGCAGATCCCACCCTCGATTCAGCACGGCTCTTGCCAGAACCGGGCAGATGTCTGCTGTCGGTTGCGCTTCCACCATGAATCTCGCTTCTCCGTCCGAGCTCCCGTCAGCCGGCTGTACGGAGAGGACCCCCGAGATTGCGGATAGCAGCTCCTGCATACCGACCTGGGGGGCTCGTGCCGCGACCGTGCAACGGCTGGCCCCTGCGTGCCTGCCAATGAGATTTCCCGGCGTGTCTTCGGCTATGATAGACCCCTTGTTGATGATGATCACTCGGCTGCACACCTGGCTGACTTCGGGTAATATATGAGTGGAGAGGATCACCGTCCGGTTTTCCGCGAAGCCCTTGATGAGCTGCCGGATCTCCCGTATTTGCCGGGGGTCTAGACCGATGGTAGGCTCATCGAGAATCAGAATAGGGGGGTCGCCAATGAGCGCTTGAGCAAGGCCGACCCGCTGCCGGTATCCCTTGGAGAGAGACCGGATGATCCGGCCCAGGACCTGGTCGAGACCTACCGAATTGGCTACCCGTTCCACCTCCCTATCGCGATCGGAAGCCGGAACTCTCTTGGCTCTGGCCACAAATTCGAGATACGATCGGACTCGCATCCACTCGTAAAGCGGGACGTTCTCCGGGAGATAGCCGACTTTCTCGCGAATCTTGAGAGAATCCGTTCCTACGTCCATTCCGAGGATACGTGCCTTGCCTGACGAGACTGGCGAGAAGCAGGTAAGAATCCTCATCGTGGTGGTCTTGCCAGCCCCGTTGGGTCCGAGAAACCCGACTATTTCGCCCGATTCGATGCGAAAGCTCACGTTCTTGATGGCCGCTAGTCGACCGTAATATTTGGAGAGATCCTCCACTTCGATCATCAGCCGCCCTCCTTGAAGTCCAATATTCAAGCTCCCCGTTTTACCGATAATCGCGTCTTTGTCAAGTCGTTAGTCCGGCATACACTGGCAGTTACCCTTATGGAGTCATGAGAATTATCTCATGATTATCTAATATTACACTCAAAAACTCCTTTCGTGTCTTCTTCCAACGGATTACTTGTCTGAATTACGATGGCAAGAGACAATCTTAACGTTGACCGGCAATGCAGCCCATGGTAGAGTCCTGCCGAGTGCTGCGGCAGGACTGAGCCGTGCAGCCGAGGCTCGAGAAAACACGAGGGTCGATCGCATGGAAAGCAAGATCGAAAATCGCGGTTTGGCTCATCTTGTCATCCTCTTGCTATGCATTGGGCTATCCTGGAGTACCACCCAGATGGCCGGAGCGGGCGTAGAAAATGAGATTCAGGCCGAGAACGCCTTTTTCAGAGGCAGTCACCTGCTTTCTCAGGAAAAGATGGATCAGGCCATATCAGTCCTCGAAACCGCCGTCAAACTGGACCCCTCTAACCCCAAGTATAAGGAAGTTCTGGCAGTTGCATACAACAACTTCGGCTTGAAACTGACCCGGGAGGGAAAAATCTCCCAGGGGCTGCGCTCCCTGAGCAAGGCCGCTGCATTGGCTTCCGACGACAAAGAGATTCGCGCTAACTTCGTCCAGGCTACTCTCCAGGCTGCTGCAGCGCCATCGGAAAAAATCAACATCGAGGACAGAATTGGTTTTCTCAAACACTTACTGGAGATCGAGCCGGACAACCAGGCCGCTCGGAAGGCTCTGGCGGCTCTTCTCAACAATTACGGGGTAGTCAAGGGACGAGGCGGAGTGGGTGAAGAGGAGATAGCCCAATTGGAGCGAGCTCTCTCGCTTGACCCGAACAACGACAAGATCAAGGCAAACCTCGGGACAGCGTATTACAATCTTGCTCTCACCAAAGGGAAAGCAGGAGAGTTTGACGAGGAGAGCACGCTCCTCAAAAAGGCTCTCACGTTCGCACCAAAGGACGCGACCATAACGGCAGCCCTCGCGAAATCCCTGTCAAATCTCGCTGTGGCCAAAGGGAAAAAGGGGGATACCGCGAGTCAGATCGCTCTCCTCAAAGAATCGCTCACTCTGAATTCCGAGGACCAGATCACGAAAAAGAACCTTGCGGCCGCGTACAATAATCTTGCCGTTTCCGAGGCAGCGCATCTGAACATTGCGGAACGAATCGCGGCACTGGAAGAGTCGCTCAAGCTTGAACCGAACAACAAGGCTACGGTGAGAAATCTGGGGAATCTCCTCGCCAAGGAGGCGGTCAGGGAGGCCAAGAGCGGGTCCAGCGGCAAAGCGATGAGCCTGCTGGAGCGGGCAGCGAAGCTGGATCCTCAGAACCAAGTGGTAATGAACAACCTGGCTGCAGTATATCACAATGAAGCACTGAGAAGCGGCGAGAAAGGGGATCATAAAGAAGAGATCCGCTTGCTGAAGAAGGCCATCGAGGCGGCGCCCTCCAATGCCACGATCAAAGCGGATCTTGCCATGGCATACAATGACCAGGCAGTTGTTCTCGGCAAGAAAGGGGACCCGGAGAAAGAGATTGCCCTCCTCTCCAAAGCCGCAAAGCTGGACCCGGAAAATGAAGTGATTCGCGAGAATCTTGCACGCGCGAAAAAGAACGCTGCTGCGAAGACTCAGAAGAAGGGAAGTCATGCAGGGAAAAAGAGCAACGAAGGATGAGCCCGAACCGGACGGAGCTTTGACGAGTAGACGCTCCGGCCGGTCTTATTGCTCGATTCGCGTAGTCAAGGGTTGGAAGGACGGAAGAAATCCGGATCGGACCGCGCGAGCACAGAAGTAGTCCCGGAAGTCATTGCTGCCCACTGAGCGGGCCAATCCTGGGATTGACATCGGCGCAAACCGATACTAGAATTGACGACGAGCTAGTCTGCCACCAAGCCAACAGGGTTTCTCCATGATCGCCAAATTTACCCGCAAGGACTTCCTCGAAGCCCTATTCGGCCAGTACTACAAAGAACACAGGGGATTCATACTGGTTAAGAGCTTCAGGCGGGGTGATCCCAAGATGAGCACCCGCTACTTTCCCAATGTGGAGATTCTTGCCAAAGAACATTACGGCGAAGAGCGCGATGTGTATTTCGGCGTCTGTCCGAGAGAGAGAATGAAGGCCGAGAAGGAGCACATTCACTATCTCGTGGCATTGTGGGCTGACCTAGACATAGGCTCCGAGGGTCATGAAGACAAGAAAGTCTACTTTGAAGGCCCTCAACAGGCTGCCAAGGCCATAAGAAGCTTTCCGCGCGCGCCGTCGATCATCGTGGAATCCGGAAGAGGCGCCCACCTGTACTGGCTCCTCAAGGACGTCCAAGAGGTGGGTGACCAGGAAAAAATTGAGAGATTGCTTAAGAACATCAGCGATCACCTTCAATGCGATACCGACCCAAACCTGGACACCGTGCTCAGGCTCCCTGAAACGGTTAACACGAAGATCTCGGGCAAGCCTGTTAATTGCGACGTCAAATTCATCAATCCGAATTTCCGGTATGCGCTGCAAGACTTCGAGAATCTCGGTCAGCGGGTCGTTACTCCGAGCCCCAAACCTGGCGTGAGCCCTCCGCCTCCTGTCTATACCAGGTCTCCCGACGATGTTCCCACATTCACCGAAGAGCCTGACGACATGCCTCGACAGCCGGGGATAGTGTCAAGCCAGACCGTGGAAGACAGCCTCGTCCTGGACGAGACGATCATAGATGAGCTCATTGATGACATATCGATGACGGGGAGCGTCGTGGCAGACCTGCCCACGACCGGGGTTGTGGAAAAGCGCCCGAAAGCGCATATGCCGCCAGAACCCGAGCCCTCGCACGTCAGTCCCCTGATGGCTTCTCCTTCCGCTGCGGTGACAGGACCTGTGGCCACAACTAGCAGCGTCTTGGACAGGCTCTCGTCCTCCCGCGCGGAGGTAGAAGTCTCTCTGTTGGGGACCCAGAAAATCATAAACGGGATCCTCATCTGGAGCGAAAACGGATTGATCGGAGTGGAATCGGGGGGCCATTCCTACACAATTCCGCTGTCAAGCATCTCCTTCATAAAGAGCGCTGCGCCGTACTGAAGCGCAGATTCACCCGTGAATCAAATCTGAAGCTCGTCGTGGGAGACGAACACAGGGGGTAGCTCGGCAATGCTGAATACCATTTGGCTCCTCTTGTTGGTTGTATCGGTTGTGGTAGCAGTGTGCACCGGCCATGTCAAAGAGGTCGTGGGTTCCGTGACGGAGAGCGCGACGGCCGCGTTCCGGCTGGCACTCGGTTTCACCGGCGTCATGGCGCTCTGGCTCGGGATCATGAGAATCGCCCAAGAGAGCGGTCTGGTAAATCGCATGACTTCACTGATCAGGCCTGTTATGGGGAGGCTTTTTCCTGGAATCCCGGAAGGCCATCCCGCCATGAGCAGCATGGCGATGAATATAGCTGCAAATATGTTCGGCCTGAACAATGCTGCTACCCCTTTGGGAATCCGGGCGATGGAGGATTTGGATACTCTTAACCGACGCAAGGGTACTGCCACAGACGCGATGTGCATGTTTCTGGCGATTAATACCTCGAGCGTTCAAATCGTTCCTGCAGGGGCCATAGCTCTGCTGGCTGCAGGGGGATCCTCCGATCCCACTGCCATAGTTTTCCCGGCCCTTGTGGCAACCTCGGTGTCCACAACTGTGGGTATTGTCTCAGCATACCTCTTTTCCAAGAGCGGTCGTTTCCGTGAGACCTGCAAGGGAGGTGGAGATCATGACAGGGCTCCCTGAGCTATCATCCGCAGCGTCCAATGCCATTTTTCTCGCACTCCTCGTGGGGGTCCCTGTTCACGGATTTTTTTCAGGCGTCAAAGTGTACGAGGCTTTTGTGGAGGGGGCCAGGGAAGGCTTCCAGGTGGCAGTGAGGATCATCCCCTATCTCGTGGCTATTCTTGTGGCGGTAGGGATGTTCCGTGCGTCGGGGGCCATGGACCTGTTGGCAAACGCGTTGCCAAAGGCATTCGGGTCCCTCGGGTTGTCTCCGGACGTCATCAGCCTGGCACTCCTCCGTCCTCTGTCGGGCGGGGCTTCTCTCGGAATATTGGCCGAAATTGTTGGGCAGTATGGTCCTGACTCATATCAGGCGAGGTTGGGTAGCATCATCGTGGGAAGCACGGAGACGACCCTGTACGTTGCTGCGGTCTATTTTGGAGCCGTGTCGGTGAGCAGAGCTCGTTACGCGATCCATGCGGGCCTCATTGCCGATGCAGCAGGCATCGCTGCAGCAGTAGTGGTGTGCTGGCTCTTCTTTGCTTGAGGCAGGAATCTGTGGCGAAACACGGGATGGCGGAGAGAGAGGGATTCGAACCCTCGGTAGAGCTCAACACCCTACACTCGCTTAGCAGGCGAGCACCTTCAGCCGCTCGGTCATCTCTCCGCACGCCTGACACTCCCAGATTATTGGTCCCCAGATCGGATGTCAAGTTCTTCATGATTCGCGTCAAAAGCGAAGGTAGCGGAAGTACTCCGTGGGAACTTCCTCGAAGAAGCGTGAGAGCCGCACGGGCACGACTCCCATTCGCCTGTCAAAGAAGGTCTGCGGTGCAGTGACGACAAGATTATGCTTCGCTCGTGTTGTTGCCACGTACAGCAAGCGTCGCTCCTCCTCCAGATCTTCCGGAGATAGCAGCGATTGGGGCGTAGGGATCTTTCCTTCTGCTGCCCACAGGAGGATTACCGTGTGCCATTCCAATCCTTTGGCGGAATGGATGGTGGACAGGACCACCCCGTTGCCGGAGGCCGCCATACCTGTGTCCTCCTGCTCGGGCGGTTCGAGAGCCATATCGCTCAGGAAGCGGTTCAGGCTCTTGTACGACGCGGTTATATTGGCCAGGTGGTCGAGGTCCCTCATTCTCTTGGGATAATTGTCATATCGCTCTTTGAGAAACGGGTAGTAATACTCAGTAATCCGTTCCACTTTCTCAGAAATGGGACCCCGGTGGTCGGTCAATTCCCTGATCAGGCCGAGCAGATCCTTCAGCCCCGAGTATTTTTTCGTCGCCGCCGTCAGGGGTCCGGTCGTGGCGTCGATCCCGTTCTCGGCGATTGTTGCAGCAAGGTTCGCGGCGGTCTTCAGGCCGATGCGCGGCAACAGCTTGAGTATACGCATCCAGCTCAATTGATCCTTGGGATTCTGGATTACTCGCAGGTGAGAGAGGACGTCCTTGATGTGGATGCTTTCCAAAAACTTGAAGCCACCGTATTTGACGTACGGAACCTGATTGCGGGTAAGCTCCCCTTCCAGATCGAAGGAATGGAACCCCGCCCTGAAGAGTACCGCAATCTCGTTGAGCTTTACTCCGTGCTCGTACAGCTCTTCTATGCATTTCAGCACGAATCGACTTTGATCGCGCTCGGTTGCGGGCCGCACTACAAGCGGGAGAGGCCCTTCTGCCCCCTGGGAGAAAAGACGTTTGGGATATCCGATGGTGGCTCCCTGGATGAGTGAGTTGGTAACCTTGAGAATCTGCGGAGTGCTGCGGTAATTCTCTTCGAGCTTGATGATACGGGTCCCGGGAAAGAGATCGGGAAATTCGAGAATGTTTGCAAAATCGGCGCCTCTAAAGCTGTAAATGCTTTGGGAGTCGTCACCTACAACCATGACGTTGTCGTGCTGAGAGGCCAGTAGGCGCACCATTTGGGCCTGCAACCGGTTCGTGTCTTGGTACTCGTCCACCAGGATGTGCTGCCACTGATCGGAAATCTTGGTTCTGACGAGCTCGTTCTCTTCGAGCAGCCGAATGGCGTTCACGAGGAGGTCGTCATAATCCATGAGATTGCAGGTTCTCTTGTGCTCACGATAAAGAGCCAGCACGCGCTCTATCTCCCTAGCATATCCCAGAAAATGGGGATGCCTTTTCTCGAGGACATCAGCAACCGAGCCGGCTCCTCCTACGGACCGGCTCATCACTTCCGCAATGGTTCTGCTCTTGGGGAAGCCCTTCGCGTCTTCGAGTGGGGGATCGAGATTGGCTTTGGCATGGTCGAGCGCGTCAAAGGTGTCCGCCTGATCCATGATTGCGAAGCCGGGTTCGTATCCGATCAGGGCTGAATATTTGCGCAAGAGGAGGTTTCCGATCGAGTGGAACGTCCCCCCTGCCACGAGCGATGCCCTTGCGTCGAAGAGCTCCGCGGCGCGGGACAGCATTTCTTGCGAGGCCTTTCTCGTGAAGGTGAGCAGGAGGATGGACGATGGGTCTATACCGTGCTCCAGCAGCCAAGCCACGCGGTAGACAACGGTCCGGGTTTTTCCCGATCCTGCCCCTGCTATAACGAGGATAGGGCCCCCGGGTATGGAAACCGCTTCGGCCTGTCGAGGGTTGAGGTCTTCGAGATATCTGTGTTTTACTGCAGTGTGGGGTGTCATGGGATCTCCGCCTGTAAGAGTAATCATTTTACCGGCTTTATGGGAAGAGAAAAAGCTCTCTGTCAAGAAAAGCCTTGTTCAAAAGCGGGCGTTTGTGATATGCTGCGAGCATCGCTGAATTCGGGGGAGGTTTAATTCGGTGGAGAGAGTCTGAAGGAGGATTGTGTGAACAATTCAGCTCAGGTGCTCGCGTGCCCACTGTGCAGCAATAACTTCTCACATGTCCGATACAATGGCTATAGAGATGCCGCGGTTTTCGGATATGGCTTGGATTTTCGGCTTGTTGCCCGGGATTGCAATCGCGCTACCGACGTGGCCACTTGTCCGAATTGCCTATATTCAGCACGGGCTCACGAGTTTGGACATCATGTCCCGGGGCAAGTGAGGGATCTGGTTCACTCACGGGACTATCAGAACATCTTTGCGCTGCATCCAGCGGACCAACATCAGGCCCAGAGCTGGGTGGCGCTGGTGTCAGTCCTCGACGCCAGGAGACTGAACCCTCGAGACCTCGGAATCACCTGCCTGAAAGGGTCATGGGTAGCGAGAGAGTTGGGATGCCTGGACACGGAAGAAAAGCTCCTCAGTCTGGCCGACACCTATTTGGACGATGCTTTGAGGCGCGGCCTGACAAAGGGAGATCCGGCAATGGTCATGTACCTTCTGGGAGAGATCAACAGGAGAGGACGAGAATTCCTCCGGGCAAAAGAGATGCTCACCTTTCTCGGAAACAATCCCCGTTACCGATACCCCGCCCTACTTTTAACCGTCCTCATCGAAGAAGAGGATCCAACCCCGTATTGGTCTCATTATCCACCGGACCGGATGGAGCAGCACTCCCCGGTCTTTAAAGGCCTATTTCCCGCATTGCGAAGCATCCCACCACGAAAGACCCAATTCACCCCGGACGAGCTTCGGGAGGAGTGCGAGCACCAGGCCGAACGTCCCGACGAGGACGATCGACGCACATTCTAGATCGCCACAATTTCACCATACGGAACCAGATAATCTCAGCGTGAGCCACCCTCGTCCTGGGGTAGGCTCACGCCCAACCGCTTCCAATGGGCCTTCTCGGTACACCGAGTCCTCTCGAGCGTACCGCAATACCTGCGGCCGGCGTTCGTAATAGTTGAAAAGGCGCGGCCAAGCTGCTATCCTTTTGTGTCCGAAATGCGCCACGTGCTGTAAGTATACGGAGGGATTGGGATGAGACCGTACTTTGAAAAGATGGCCCAGTTGGGGAAACCTTTACCGGAAACAAAAGCCAAAGAGGCTCAGGAAAATGTGGACCAGATCCGAGCTGTGATGGCGGGTATAGAAGAAGCAGTGGAACAGGTCAAGAATGCGGGACTGCCGGCTGAGAAAATTAACTCGCGGGGACAGCTCACGGTGTGGCAGCGTTTGGAGTACCTCCTGGACCCGGGCACGTTCTGCCCACTTCATACTATCTACAATCCGACAAATAACGAGGAAGGAACCACAGGCGTCGTTGACGGCCTTGCCAAGATAAGCGGTCGCTGGGCTGTGGTCATAGGCTTCGACAACAAGGTTATGGCCGGCGCCTGGGTTCCGGGCCAAGCCGAAAACGTCCTCCGCGTGACCGACCTCGCGAAGCGGTTGAGAGTTCCCCTTGTCTGGCTCGTTAACTGCTCCGGCGTGAAGCTGACCGAACAGCAGGAAGTCTACCCGGACCGAAGGGGTGGTGGCACGACATTTTTCCGACACGCAGAGCTCCAGAAACTGGGGGTTCCGGTAATTGCTGCCATTTATGGGACGAACCCAGCCGGTGGCGGATACCATGGCATCAGTCCGACGATTCTGCTCGCGCACAAGGATTGCAACATTGCGGTGGGCGGCGGCGGTATCGTGAGCGGCATGAGTCCGAAAGGCTATTTTGACGAAGAGGGAGCCGAGCAGCTCATAGAGGCGACCAGGCATTTCAAGGAGGTTCCGCCAGGGAGCGTCAGTGTCCACTATGACGACACCGGCTTCTTCCGCGCAGTCTTCGACACTGAGGAAAGGGTTCTCGATGCTGTGAAAGAGTACATGAGATATATCCCTGCCTACGATCCGAAGTTCTTCCGTGTGGCGGAGCCCGCGGAGCCTCGATTCCCCGCAGAGGATCTGAACTGCTTGATCCCTATGAATCAGAAGATGATATACAGCTTCGACCAGGTGTTGTCTCGGCTGACAGATAACAGCGAGCACATGGAATTCAAGCCCAAATATGGTCCCGAAGTTTACACGGGGCTCGTGAAAATCGACGGCTACCTGATCGGAGTCATCGGGAACAAGCAGGGCTTTCTTGGGGCCGGTTACCCTGAGTATGCCCCGTACCCAGGGATAGGGGGAAAACTTTACCGCCAAGGTCTGATCAAGATGAACGAGTTCGTCACTCTGTGCGGGCGGGATCGCGTTCCTATCGTCTGGTTCCAGGATACCTCCGGGATCGATGTTGGTGACATTGCGGAGCGTGCCGAGCTGCTGGGGCTGGGGCAGTCGTTGATTTTCTCCATAGAGCAGACAGATGTACCCATGATGCTGATCGTCCTGCGTAAAGGCACTGCGGCTGCACACTACATCATGGGCGGGCCGACCGCGAATAACCATTGCGCGTTCACTCTGGGAACCCCCACAACAGAGATCTACGTGATGCATGGGGAGACTGCGGCAGCAGCGTCCTTCGCTCGCCGTCTGGTAAAGGAAAAGGATTCCAACCGTCCTCTCCAACCGGTCATAGACAAGATGAATGCTCTGGCAAAACAGTACTACGACCAATCACGGCCGATTTACTGTGCAAAGAGGGGCTTCGTGGACGAGGTGGTGTCCTTCACGGATATGCGGAAATACATGAAGGCGTTTGCCGGATGCGCATACCAGAATCCTAACTCGACATGTGCTCACCATCACATGATGATTCCGAGGATCATTAAGGGATGAAGAAAGAAGCCCACTGGTTTCGTCAACAGCACTGATGTGGATGCAGGTGGGAGGACGTGGTAAAATGTCACTGGGCAAATTCAAGAACATTCGAATGACTAGCAGACCCAGTTTTCAGGGAGGAGCGTCCTCTACCCTACATCCGGAGAAAGGCTGAAAGGAGAAAACAATGGGCGAGAGTGAAAAGAATTTGCAGGAAGCTTTTGCCGGAGAATCTCAGGCGAACCGCAAGTACTTGGCTTTTTCTCGTAAGGCTGACGAAGAAGGCTTCAAGGGGATTGCCAAGCTATTTCGCGCTACCGCTGCTGCGGAGACTGTCCATGCCCACAATCACCTTGCTGAGATGGGCGGAATAAAGACGACGCTCGAAAACCTAAAGACGGCGTACAGCGGCGAGCACTACGAATTTACCAAGATGTATCCTGAATTCATCGAGAAGGCCAAAGAAGAAAAGCATGGGGGAGCGCGCAAGACTTTCTTTTACGCCAATGAAGTGGAAAAGGTTCACGGCCGGCTTTATGACGAGGCCATTCAGGCGCTGGAAGCAGGCCAAGAATTTCAGGAACGGGATTACTACGTCTGCAACAAATGTGGTTACACCGTGGCGGACGCACCCCCGGACAAGTGTCCGGTCTGTGCGGCAGCAAAGAAAGATTTCTTCCTCGTTGAATAGGATTGGCGCCTGCTTGCCCTGGCTGGCGTTTGCGCCATCCCGAAGGGAGCTCCACCATGGAGGGGCCTCATGCCCGGCCCCTCTGATAAGAATGTTGCTGAATATCGTCTGAGAATACCTGAGGAAATCGAGCGTCTTGGAGGGGAGCATCAATGGCTGAAGCAGTTTCGGTGAAAAACATTGGTTTGAGAGGCGTCGCGGTAGCTGACACCAAGATCAGCTTTATTGATGGGGACAAGGGAATTCTCATTTATCGAGGGTACCGAATTGAAGAGCTCGCCGAGAAATCCACATTCATGGAAACAGCCTATCTCCTCTTAAGAGGGCATCTGCCTTCTGAATCGAAGCTTAAGGCCTTTGAGAGCGAGGTGAAAAGAGCCCGACGAATCCCGGATTTCATCTACACCTCTATGACGACGTGGCCGAGCAACAGCGATCCTATGGACGTCCTGCAGGCCTGCGTGCCCATGTTAGCCATGGTAGACCCCGATCTCCACGGAGAAGACAGGGATGCCAATCTTCGGATGTCTGCACGGCTTATTGCGGGAATACCAGCGATCACAGCGGCCTGGAATAGGATTAGAAATGGCCTCGATCCGCTCGAGCCGGACGAGTCGCTATCTCACGCGGCGAATTTTCTCTGGCAACTCTCAGGAGAGAGACCAGACGCTCAGACTGCTCGAGATCTTGACTGTTGCCTCATTCTTCATGCCGATCATACGTTTAATGCTTCCACGTTCGCATGCAGAGAAGTCTGCTCCACGCGAGCCCACATGTACGCGGCCGTCTCCGCGGGGATAGGAGCCCTATCAGGAAGCCTTCATGGGGGCGCGAATACGCGAGTGATGAAGATGCTCATGGAGATCGAATCGGAACCGGACATTGAAGCGTGGGTACGGGAGCGGATAGATCGCGGAGAGCGAATCATGGGTATGGGACATGCGGTGTACAAGACCATAGATCCACGTGCGACCTACCTTAAACGGATGGCGACCCGTCTTGGAGAAAGCAAAGGCATGGAGAAGTGGGATCGGCTCTCCAAAACCGTTGAAAAGGTCGCCACGGATGAGTTCGACAGACGGGGGAAATCGAACATAAGGCCAAACGTCGATTTTTTCAGTGCTCCCCTCTATCACATGATGGGCATTCCTCACGACCTATTCACCCCAATTTTTGCCATATCCCGCGTGGCCGGATGGTGCAGCCACATTATTGAAGAAAAGTTCGGAGATGCACAGGAAAAGCCAATGCTTTACAGGCCTCAGGCAGAATATGTAGGGCAGTACTGCGGGCTCATGGGGTGCGAATACGAGTCTCTCGACGCACGACAACAGGCAGAAACTCCCTAGTTACGATGTGTTGAAGCGACGCCTTTCCTGTGTGGACTGATAGGGTGGGCTCGAAAGGGAAACTGTCGCACCGGGCTCACGCGATTGCTCCGGAAGCCGAAACGCAGGGTGTGCATTCATCCATACTGTTTTCGCCCAGGGGGGTCTATGACTATCAAGCATGATGTCGTCATCGTAGGCTCAGGATTGGCCGGTCTTCGTGCTGCCCTTGAGGTGGCAGGATCGATCGATACGGCCGTGGTGAGCAAGGTCTTTCCTACACGCTCTCATTCGGGGGCGGCCCAGGGAGGAATTGGAGCGGCCCTTGGCAACGAAGAGCCGGATTCCTGGGAATGGCATATGTACGACACGGTGAAGGGCGGGGATTATCTCTCTGACCAGGATGCAGCAGAAATCATGGCCAAAGACGCTCCCCGAGCGGTGTATGAGCTCGAGCACCTGGGGGTTCCTTTCAACAGGACCGTCGAAGGTAAAATAGCGCAGAGAGCCTTCGGCGGACATACGAGGGATTTCGGAGCGGCTCCAATAAAGCGCACATGCTACGCAGCGGACCGAACCGGCCGTGTCATCCTCGACACATTGTATGGAGAGGCTGTCAGACACGGGGTCACCATCTATTCGGAGCTTCAGATGGTTGACCTCATCCGGGACGGAAAAGGAGTCTCAGGTATTCTGGTCTACAATGTCGCCACCGGAGAAGTTCACACCATCCATGCCCGTGCGATCATGATTGCCACAGGAGGATTTGGAAAAGTATTCCACACCACCTCCAATTGCCACGCAAACACCGGGGATGGGGTCTATTACGCGTATCGGGCGGGAATACCGCTCCAGGACATGGAGTTCGTCCAGTTCCATCCAACGGGCATCTATGGACTTGGGGTGCTGATCAGCGAGGCTGCTCGAGGTGAAGGCGGCGTGTTGCGGAACCGGGACGGGCACCGCTTTATGGAGGACTATGCACCGACGATAAAGGATCTTGCACCCAGAGACATGATCTCCCGGGCTATAGTCACGGAGATACGAAACGGCAGAGGCATAGACGGGAAAGATTTCGTGTATCTGGATTTGACCCATTTGGGCAAGGAAAATCTGGAAGCCAGGTTATCGGATATCTCGTCATTTGTCAGAGTCTATTTGGGGCTGGATGCGGCTTACGACTTGATCCCCGTGGCTCCCACTTGCCATTACATGATGGGAGGAATACCGACCGACCTCGACGGCCATGTTCTCGACGAGAATCACATCCCAATACCCGGCCTTTACGCTGCTGGCGAATGCGCATGCCTCTCCGTGCACGGCGCCAACCGTTTGGGGTGCAACTCCCTTATCGACCTGGTTATCTTCGGCAGGCGCGCAGGGCTCGCAATAGCACGGGATTTGAAAGAGCTTCCCTGGGGAGAGCCAGGAAGTGAATCTGCTCGGCGGTTCGGCGAGAAAGTAGCAGAGCTCAAAAATAGGGATAAGGGAGAACGGGTAGCCGACCTGCGCGCCGCTATGCAGAGGCTCATGAGTACCTACTGCTCCGTGTACAGGAACGATCGGGACCTTCGACGGACCCTTGATGATTTCAGAGGTCTTGCCGAACGGTACAGGTCTGCATATGTGGAGAACACATCCTCGATTTTCAATTACGATCTCTTGGAAACGTTAGAGATGGAATCACTTCTCGGTCTCTCAGAGGCCATGGTGGCGTGTGCGCTGGAACGCACCGAAAGCCGAGGTGCCCATTACCGGGAAGACTATCCCGAGAGGGACGACACAAACTGGCTCAAGCATACGCTCATCCAGAAAAGAGACCACGGATACACCCTATTTTATAAGCCCGTAACCATTACAAGGTTTGAGCCAAAAGTGAGGACGTACTGATGGAGCTCCGGTTCAAGATATTTCGGTTCGACCCCGCTGTCGACAGCCAACCGTACTACCAGGCGTACACGGTGCAGGCAGAGCCCGGTGAACGAGTGCTCGACTGTCTGAACAGGATCAGATGGAGCCAGGATGGCACTCTGAGCTACCGACAGTCCTGCGCACACGGAGTGTGCGGATCCTCGGCCATGAAAATTAACGGGAGATGTGCGCTGGCATGCCAGAAGCTTGTTAAGGAAGTTCAGGGGGCGGAAGTTCTTGTAGAGCCGCTTCCGACGTTCCCTGTCCTCAAGGATCTCGTCGTGGACTTGACCACCTTTTTCCAGAGAGTCGACGAGATGCGCCCCTACCTCATTGCATCAGATCCTCCCGAAACCGAGCGGATTCAGTCTCCTGATGAGCGCAAGAGAATGGGCGAATCCATTCGTTGCATACTATGTGCCTGCTGCGTGGGAGCCTGCCCTGTCTCCAATGAAAACGAGAAATTCCTTGGCCCCGCTCCACTGGTTCAGGCCTTCCGTCGGATATTCGACAGCAGAGATACGGAGCGGATCGAGAGGCTCAAACAGCTTGATTATCCTGACGGAGCTTGGGGTTGCGTGAACCATTTCGAGTGCACGCGGGTTTGCCCGAAGGAGATCCCGGTCACCAGAGAAATCAACGAGATCAAGAGGGCAATCAAGAAGATAGCGGAATCCCCCCAATCCTGATCGTGTGTGTCGCTCCTTATACCCGGTGACATGAACGAGAGTTGGCATGGGGGCTCAAGAAGCACGGTAGTGCAACTGGTATTTGAGGGGGATGTCTCCGGCAAGACGGCGGGCGATATCCTCCACCCGGCTTTTCTGCTTCGGGCTCCGCACCACTGCTTTCAGCACCACGCCATCGTTTTCCGCGACCACCTCGAGGGTGTTAAGAAAGAGATTGGGATAGGTGATCAGACCCGCCTCGATGCTTGCAGCAGCGGCGCGCATCCTGAGCCTCTCTTGCGCTTCTGGGGTCTTCATCTCGTCTCGAGCCCGTAGCACATCGCAGAGGATTCGGACAATATCCCCCACCGGTTGCACATCCGTGCTGAAAACGGCATCAAAGGCATCCGGATCGTTCCAATCCTTTCCATACAGCGCTCTGAGGAAGTCGCGCCTGTCTCGCTCGGTCTTCTCTGCCAGCCACAGAGCTGTCTCACGATCCACCGACTCGCGCTCCATAATGCGCTCTACGCGAGTGTCCTTCGGCGCGATGACTCGAATCCGGAAGGCATAGGGAACCTCAGCCAGCAAGAAGTTACCGCCTCGCCCTTCTAGTACGACGTTGTCCTGAAGCGCGTAGCGCAGAAGAATGCTCCTCAGAAGAGCGGCGAATCCCCGGAAAGACCAATCGTAACGCTCCCAGACAGAAGGAGAGTGCTCATCCAGACTCTTCCCCCAATCTGCCCATCGATTTCCTTCCTCACGCATGCTCTCTAGGATTATGCCCTTATGAACGTAGTCGTAGCCGAGCTTTTCCGCTACCCCGCGACCGATCTCACTGCCACCGCTCCCGAATTGTCTTGAAATAGTCAGTATCGCCATTTCAGCTCGCCTCTTCCCGCCGTGATTCCGATGACACGGTCTGAGCTGCCCGCCCTAGCGCCGGTTCGGCGGATTTTATGACCCAGCGCATCCACAGTTTTCCGACCACGATGACACCCACAGCGAAAAGGGCTTCTAGCCCATATTGAATCGCCTTACCGGGAGCGAACACCGAGGCAACGGCTGGATCCGTGATAATCATTTCCGCGCCCACTTTTCCCAGAATCGCGGCTCCCAGGTATATTATGATTGGGTACTTATCCATCAGCATTGACAGCAGATTGCTGGTCAACACGATGAACGGGATGCTCAACCCCAGTCCGAACAGGAGCAGAAAAAGGTTTCCTCCGGATGCGCCTCCCACTGCCAACATGTTGTCTAGCGACATGGTGATGTCCGCAATCACGATGACCTTGATAGCTTGGCCGATCGTTGTGGCCTTCTTGTAGTGCCCGTCTTCGGGCGCTCCTTCCACAAAGAGCTTGACCGCGATCCACAAAATCAAGATCCCCCCAACAAGCTTCAAGAACTGAATTTGAAGCATCTGCGAAACGAAGAAGGTCAAGGCGACCCTCAACAGCACCGCAGCGCCGGCTCCAAAAAAGATGCCCTTTCTCCGCTGCTCCGGGGGCAACGATCTCACTGCCATGGCAATAATGACGGCATTGTCTCCTGCAAGAATCAAATCGATGATGACAATGCTGAGCAGTCGGCCGAGAAACTCGGCATCCACCCCCAATTGACTCAAAATCCCCCAATCCATGCTCACGCCCCTTGTGTCGGAGGAACAGCAGCACCTGGAAGATCATGCCTCTTGCGCTGACTCGCCTCCGGCAGTTCAAGCATCGTTGCTGTCTTCAGCCCCGAGGATACTTCACTCCGATTCTCCGTTCAACAGTCGGTCGGTCTACCGAGGAGATTCCCGCGTCGTGTCTGTCGATAGCCGTCTCAGCCTTGCCATGCTGGTGAATCCCCACGCGGGGCTCTCTGTGGTATGATCCGGTTCGCGGCCAAGGATTGTAGGACGGTACAGATGAGAATACGAGCACCGGAAGCCGTACGGGCTGGATCGCATGCGATCGGGATCCGTAGGCCATCGGCTTACGGCAATGGCAGGTAACGATGACCCTCGAGGAGCAGCTTCTCTCTTTGAACATTCTGGTTGTGGATGATGAGCCCAATATACGCAAGACACTGTCATACTGTTTGGCAGAGAACGGCCATACTGTCATTGCGGTGAGCAGTACAGCGGATGCCCTGGAAGAAGCCAAGCGACGCTCCTTTGATATGGCGTTCGTGGATCTGCGTCTGGGAGAAGGCAGCGGTATGGACTTAATCCCCTCTCTGCTTGCCGATTCACCATGGATGAAAATCGTGGTGATCACCGCGTATGCCTCCATTGAAACCGCGGTGGAGGCCATGCGAAGGGGAGCCACGGACTACATTGCCAAGCCGTTCACAACCGACCAGGTGAGACTGCTGACTCGACGGATCCAGCGGGTCCGAGAGCTGGAAACGCAGGTTGAAGCTTTGAGGAATCGGGTGGAGAGACTTGGTCCCGATGACCGGTTGCATAGCCAAAATGTCTCCATGCAGCGGATCATCGAGACCGCGCGCAGAGCTGCCCCTTCAGACGCAATCGTGCTCCTGCGTGGAGAGAGCGGCACCGGCAAGTCGGTGATTGCTCGAGCTTTGCATCATTGGAGTCCGCGCTCGAAAAAGCCCATGGCTGTGGTCTCCTGTCCCGCATTGCCTCCGGAGTTGCTCGAAAGCGAGCTCTTTGGACATGTGAAAGGCGCCTTCACGGGTGCTGTGCGCGACAATCCGGGCAGGATAGCTGTCTGCGAGGGCGGGACGCTTCTTCTGGACGAGATTGGCGATCTGGCCCCTTCATTGCAAACAAAATTGCTCCGTTTCATCGAGGATAAGGAGTACGAACGGGTCGGTGACCCAACGGTGCGCAAAGCGGACGTCCGAATCCTAGCTGCTACTAACGCGAATCTTGAAGAGCGGGTTGCCGAAGGGCGATTTCGGGAGGATCTCTTTTACCGGCTCAACGTAATTAGTCTCACGCTTCCCCCCTTGCGAGAACGGCCCGAAGACATCATGCCGCTTGCTCATGAGTTTGTCGCCTTTTTCTGCCGAGCTAATCACAAGGCTTTGACCGGATTTTCTGAAGAGGCGTCTTCAGCCCTTCAGAGCTATGGCTGGCCGGGCAACGTCAGGGAGCTTCGCAACGCGGTCGAACGAGCTGTGATCTTGGGACGAGGCGAGCAAATTGGGAAGGAGGATCTGCCGGAATCGCTTGCTCCGCTTCGCAGATCTGTAGAAGTGGGCGACAAGGTGCCCTTATCCGTGATAGAGGAGCAGCATATTCGGCGTATTATCGCGTCCACCTCATCTCTTCAAGAAGCCGCCGACATTCTCGGCATAGACCAAGCCACGCTCTGGAGACGGCGGAAGACGTACGGAATGTGAAGTCCTTTCCGGAGGTCTGCCTTGCATTTTGCAAGGGCCTATCCCCGACGATCTTTCATCTTTCAATATCCCTCTCTGATGAACCCGGCTAACCTGCCGATTATCCGTAATGAAAAACTGGCACGCCTATTGCCTTGAAGAGGCGAGAGGTGCCGCAAGGCAAAGGATCTGCCGCTGATGACTTTAAAGAGCAAGATACTCGTTGGTTATGGTTTAACCGTGGCATTGATGGGAGTTGTGGTCGCGTGGGCTGTCATAAATCTCGTGTCTCTTGGCCAGGCTAGTGACGCGATCTTGCGTGAAAATTACCGGAGCATTCTGGCCGCAGAAAACATGGTGGATGCTTTGGAGCGTCAAGACAGCGCTGTCCTGCTCTTGTTCTTGGGCGACCCTCGTACAGGAGTAGCCCAATTTCGGGAAAGTGAAGCCGTCTTCCTGGAATGGCTGGCTCGCGCAAAGGACAACATCACGATTCGTGGTGAATCGGACCTCCTTCAATCCATAGAAAAGGATTACGCGAAGTATCGACGCGAGTTTTCAGCACTAACCGATTTTCCCGCCAGGGACGGCCAGGTCGTCGCTTCCCCCCTCCGCGTGTATGAGGAATCGATCCACCCACTCTTTGCCAAAGTGCGCCAGACCTGCGTTCAGTTGCGCCACCTCAATGAAGAGACCATGTACACTGCCAGTATCCAGGCAGGCCGAGTAGCGAAGCGAGCGATCTGGTCCACGGTCTTTGTTGCGGCATTGGCGTTGTTTGTGGCTCTGGTCTTCAGCCTGGTTCTTGCCGAGCGGATCGTCAAACCCCTCAGAAGCTTCATGGAGGCCTCGCGAAAGATCTCTTCCGGCGACTACGCTGTTCAAGTTCCCGTTGAGACCGGCGACGAGCTGGGCAGCTTGGCAGAAGAGCTCAACCGGATGGCTGCTCAACTCGGGCATTACCATGAGATGAACATCGAGCAGATCATTGCAGAAAAAAATAAGGGGGACGCGATCCTTTCGAGCATCGAGGACGGATTGGTGGTTTTCGACACCAACCTCAAAGTTAGTGGCATTAACCCGGCCGCTCGGCGAATGCTGGACCTGACGTCGACAGAATACTCGACCCTTCGCTGCGAGGACATCTTGCCCTCCACAAATGTGTGCGAGATGATCCGGAAAACCTTCGAGACAGGACTCCCTCAGACTGTGCCGGATGAGCAGCGGATCGTTACCATCGCGACGGGCGATCGTCCACGGCATTATCTCTTCTCGGTAACAGCTATTCGAAGGCGGGATCAGCGGCAGTCCGGCGTGGTGCTTCTGCTGAGGGACATCACCCGCTTAAAGGAGGTGGAGCGGCTGAAGAGTGAATTCGTTATGGCGGCTTCCCACGAGCTTCGAACACCTCTCACGAGCATGGGCATGAGCATAGATCTCCTCTTGGAGCATGCCGCTCCGGGACTGTCGGAAAGGGACCGGGAATTGCTTGGGGCAGCTCACGAGGAGGTTCATAGAATGATCAGTCTGGTCAACGACTTGCTCAATCTCTCAAAAATCGAGGCAGGCCGCATAGAGCTGGAATTTGAAGCCGTCCCTGTTCCTATCCTGTTCAACTATGTCCAGACTGTATTTCTGAGCCAACTGGAGCAGAAGCGGATCGATCTCGACGCTCAACCGGCAGAAGCCCTTCCAGAGGTTCGCGCAGACGCCAACAAGGTCACCTGGGTTCTGACCAATTTGATCTCGAATGCCCTGAGATATGTGCGCGAGGGCGGGCACATCCAGCTTTCGGCCACAAGAATTGGGGACCATGTCCACATTTCCGTTCGCGACGACGGTCCGGGCATTCCTCTGGAGTATCAAACGAAAATCTTTCAGAAATTTGTGCAGGTGGAAGGACAGGAGGGCGGAGGAACAGGCTTGGGGCTGGCCATCTGCAGGGAAATAGTGCGAGCACATGGAGGCGCAATTTGGGTGGAATCCACTCCCGGTCAGGGGAGCACCTTCACCTTCACTCTTCCTGTGGCCGCATAGGGGATGCTCATGAGAAACAGGCCGATCTTGGTTGTGGACGACGAGCGGAACATTCGCCTGACCATGTCTCAGGCCTTGGAAGCCCTCGACATGACGGTCAGCACGGCAGTGAACGGAGAAGAGGCTCTCCATAAGCTCAGCGAAAGCCAGTTCGGGCTGGTGTTCCTCGATTTGAAGATGCCCGGCATGGATGGTCTGGAAGTACTTCGCCGCATCAAGGAGAGCTGGCCCAGAACCCGTGTGATTATCATCACAGCCCACGGGTCGATCGAATCCGCGGTTGAAGCCATGAAGCTGGGTGCAGTGGACTTCGTTCAGAAGCCGTTCAGCGCGGGAGAAATCCGCGACCTGGCAAAGCAGGTGCTCGCCCGCGAGGACCTGGATGAAGAAAGCGCTGCCGACTACCGGACGCTCATTGAGCTGGCTAAACGCCATATCACCGACAGGAGGTTTGGAGCGGCACGAGATGCCGCCCTGAGAGCTATCGCGGCAGAGCCTGGGCAGCCGGAGGCATACAATCTCCTCGGCTCTGTGCAGTCTCTCGATCGGATCGAACGGCAACTGGAGTTGCTGTGTCCTTACCTCTATTACACTACTACCGACTCGGGGTACAACGTGAGGACCTGTGGCGCGTACATGGACCGACTCGTTCTAGGACCCCGCCTGCTGCACGAGCTGTGTGAAACTGAAAACCACCTCCACTGCGAGTATTTCCTGAACCCGAGGCTCAAGTAATGACACTGCGTTTCCAGCTCCTGAAGATGCATCCCGCGACCCTGGTGCTGGCGAGCTTTCTTTTCGCAATTGGAGCAGGAACGCTCTTGCTCAAGTTACCATTCTCCACCAATACGGGCCAAATCTCATTGATAGACGCTCTGTTCACCGCGACCTCAGCCGTCTGCGTCACTGGGCTGGCTGTGGTTGATACCGGCAGCTATTTCACCACGTTCGGCCAGTGTACAATCTTGTTCCTCATCCAGATCGGCGGACTGGGAGTGATGACCATATCGGTGGCCCTGTTCCGGTGGGTTGGCCGAACTATCTCATTCCGCCAACGTCTGGTCATGCAGGACCTGTTTTCCCATACACCTCGGGAAGACATCTTCGGTTTGGTAAAGAGCATCCTCGTCTTCACGGTATCAACGGAAATCATCGGCGCAGTCTTGCTCACCATTCACTGGAGCGCTGAGCTTTCCGTCATCGAAGCCGTCTATTATGGAATGTTTCACTCGGTTTCAGCTTTCTGCAATGCGGGATTCGCTCTCTTTGCCGACAGTATGATGCCCTACAGCGATCGAATACTACTTAACTTGACGATGTGCTCCCTGATCGTTTTGGGGGGAATAGGATTCCCAGTACTCTATGATCTTCAGTCCTGGGTCGTCAGACGCAAGAACGAGCGTGTCAGGCTCTCTGTTCAAACAAAAACGGTATTGGTCAGCACCGTGGCTCTCATTGTTTCAGGGGCCGTGATGTTTGCGTTTCTCGAGCGACAGTCACTCCTGGAGTCGCAGTCCTTGTGCCGGGCCTTTCTCGTTTCACTCTTTCAATCTGTCACCTGTCGCACAGCCGGTTTCAACACGGTGGACATCGGATCTTTGAGGGAAGCGACCCTTGCTATGATGATATTTCTCATGTTTTTCGGGGCATCGCCCGGCTCCTGCGGGGGAGGGGTCAAGACCACAACTTTGGCACTGCTCACGGTGTTCACCCTGAGTCGTGTGAGGCGGCTAAGACGGGTCAACATGTTCAAGAAGAGCATACCTGCGGACGCGGTGACAAGAAGCGTCTCGCTCGTTCTGTTGTCAATCGGAATGGTAAGCGCTGTGTTGTTCTTGCTTCTCCTGGGTGACTCGGCTAGCGGAAAAGAGATTTGCTGCCCCCGCGGGGTGTTCATCACCTACTTTTTTGAAACCGTGTCAGCATTTGGGACCGTGGGACTGTCTATGGGGATTACCCCACAATTGAACGGGTGGGCCAAGTGCTGGATCATTTTCATGATGATTGTGGGACGAGTGGGCGTGCTGTCGTTTTCGTACATCATTGCGGGAACCGGAGCCACAAAGGGTGTGGAGTATTCGGAAGAAAACATCATGGTGGGATAGACGGGGTGAGACATGAAACGATTCGCAATTATCGGCCTCGGCAATTTCGGGTTTCACGCGGCACGGGCCTTGTACGAAGAAGGACATGAAGTTGTGGCCGTTGACATTGACAAGGCCCGGGTGCAGGCCATAGACCACTATGCCACTGAAGCGGTACTGCTGGACGCCACTGACAAAGAAAATCTGCACGCTCTCGGTTTGGAGCAGATGGACGCGGTGATCGTGTCTACCGGTACCAAGCTTAGCACAAGCATCCTCATTTGCTTGTATCTGCAAGAGATGAAGGTGAAGCGTATCCTAGCCAAGGCGGTGGACGAAGATCATGGAAAGATCCTGAAGCGTGTGGGAGCCACGGAAATAATCCATCCCGAGCGTGAGATGGCCCTCCGGGTCGCCCGGGGACTGTCCAATCCCAACATGCTCGATTTCATTCCTCTGGCAGACGAATTCGATCTGGTGCAAGTGGGCCCGCCGAGCGATTTTATCGGAAAGAGCCTGAAAGAACTGAATCTTCGTGCCAAGTACAACGTGCATATCATCGCAATCAAAGAGCTCGTCCCGGAGAATTTCGTCCTCGTGCCACCGGCCAGCTTTGTCATCAAAGACAGCGACGTTCTCGTCATGCTGGGAAGAACGCAAGACATCAAGAAAATCAAGGCACTCAGCTAGAAACGACGTGCGTGGCTCCAATCAGTTGCAAGCAGTTCTGTCCGATTGCTGCGTGTCGAGGACAAACACGCCAGGATCGCAGACCGGTAGGACGGCCGTCTGAAAGTGTCTCAAAACTCGGGACACACCAAACATCGTAGCACGATTGGGCGTCGATGCGTGGAGAAGCACCCTCACCCCAACCTCTCCCAGAGGGAGATGGAGTAGGAATAATCCCCTCTCCCCCGCTTCGGGGGAGAGGGTCAGGGTGAGGGGGTGTGCCACGATCTTAACATTTGCCGCAATTCCGAGACAGTTTCGGAACCCCGTCCCTACCTTGGTATTTCTCGCTGCGGTCTCCCGTAGCGCCGGCGTCCCGCCGGCAATCTTGTCTCAAAGACACCTTGAAGGAAGGTCCTGCTTGAACCTCACATTCAATGTGAGCAGGTTTGAAACCCGCCTTTGCCTCAATGGGGCCCACACCGCCATTCCCCACGCGGGCCGCCGCAATCGGATCACAAGCGTTGCCGCGAATAGGGCACCGTATTTGCGAAATCGTCTATTTAGCCGATTTTGGGCGGGCTGGGTGGTGGCATTTGCGGGTGGATAGGCTCCCGATCTTCAGCCTGTGAGACGGGAGAGAGCAGTAGACCCGATATATCTCAAGCGTGGGGCCCAACCATCCAGAAGGGCAAGCCTCGCAGCCAGCCTCCAGAATTTCGAGTACCTCGAGCTGATCAGCCGGTCCTCAATCCATCTTGGTTGCTTCGCGGCCACCTCGGACGTGACAGTATCGGGAATTCGCACCTGACCGCCTTCACAGAGATCGCGAAGAAGCCAATACAGGGGGCGCTCCACTCCGAGTCTTTCCGCAAGAGCCAGCAACTCTTCCCAGTCCAGTGAGATCTTCCGAGTCATGAGAGCGAGGTCCAGGTAGTCCCGTACAAGCGGACCGTGGGTCAGGGCGTGCATTCCTATGTGGATAAAATTCATTTCGGGAGAGAGAAAGAGGACCTTCATGCCGTGCATCGATGCTTCACTCGCATGGTCCCAGACCACATCGTCATCAAGAAAATAGCAATCCAGGAGCCTTATTCTCTGATGGAGATCCACTGATGGTAGGAAGGAAGAAGGTTTACCATAGGGTAGGACGGTCCGGAAAAGCTCCGGGTAGGCTGATCCCCAGGTCACTAGCGGACAAAATCCGTGCTCGTCGAGAACACGCTGGGCTTTGGAGAAGTCCTCAACACGGACAAGAACATCCACGTCGCTCATAGGACGTAGCGCAGGATCTCCATACACGCGCTCCTGGAGATAGAGTCCCTTGAGCAAAATGAAGGGAACATTTTTTCCCGAGAAGCAGGGCACAAGCTTCCGAAGGCCCGCTTCTCGAGTGAGCCCAGCCATAAGGGACTGGGTGTACGTTTTCTTGAGCTCGTCGAGAAATTCTGATGGGAGGCCTCGTGACGCCAACAGAGTGGAGTACTGGTGCAGCCATGGCGCCACGTGGTGAGACAAGACCACGTGTCTGTGCTCGGAGCCCCAGCATGTGCAGCAGTGTGTCTCTAAAGAGTTTTCCGCTGCGAGGTCCAGCACCAGGTTGCGCACGTCAGCAAGAGCTGAGACGTTGAGTCTCTTGGTGGAAAAGTCATGCTTGTGGTCGGCTGGAAGAGAGGTCACCAACTTTTATCCCGCTTTTGTGCCGCCTCCAGATCCTCTGGAGTAAAGATTGCCCCTGCCAGCCCTGCCCGCCACAGCGCGTCATATTTCAGGATTGCCTGTCGCAAATCAGTGAGGCTGAAATTGGCTCCGCCGAGCCTCGCGTAGAGAAGGATCGCTCCCCTGAGATCGGCACCGGTAAGGTCTGCTCCTTCGAGATTAGCACCCGTGAGATCGGCCCCAGCCAACTGTGCGTCAACCAGTCTTGCGGCCGCCAAATCTGCGCCGCTCAAGTCGGAATGTCTCAGATCCGCTTGTGTCAGGTCTGCGCCAGCAAGGATAGCACCGCAAAGATTCACGGACACCAGCACGGAGGATACGAGCACAGCACCCGCGAGACGTGCTTTCCTGAGATCCGCGTCCGACAAATCTGCCTTGGCTAGATTCGTTCCTTGGAGATCGGCTCCTTCCAGCTTGGCCAGTTGAAGGTCCGCTCGACTGAGGTCGGCCTCTCGCAACTGTGCACCGGTAAGATCAGCAGCCCACAGCCATACTCCGTGCAGCTTCGCCCCATTGAGCACCGACGAGCGAAGATTGGCTGAAAACAGACTCGACCCTCGCAGACTAACGCCCGAGAGCACCAAAGAGGGGAGGGTTGACCTCGAAAGACGGGCGCCGGAAAAGTCAGCGTCTCTGAGGTCTGCTCCCGTGAAATCCGTTAGCCAAAGCTTGGTCCTAGTCAACTTGGTTCCGTGGAGAATTGCCCGCGCCAAGCATGCTCCTCGCAAGTTTGCGTCTGTGAAATCGGCTCCCGAGAGATCCGCGGCGGTCAAATTCGACCTCCGCATCAAAGCGTTGCGGCAATCGGCGAACCTGAGGTCCGCTTGACTCAGATCAGCGTCGCACAGGTTGGCGCCGTTCAAATCCGCACTCGCGAGATCGGCATATCTCAAGTCTTCCTTCCTGAGGTCTGCTCCCCGCAGATCCTTCCCAGCCGGATGCAGTCGTCTCATATTCGCGCTGTCTCCCGAATTCACCAAGTATCGTCACCTCTTTCGCTGACCCTCCATGACGTCGCGCAACTCCCCACATTCCCATCGACTGTTTTTCTTCAGTGTACGGGATCGTGACACCTCGGTCATGTCTCCTCGTACCGCGAATGAACAGCGCTATCGGAGTCAATTCCGTTCCGCGCCCTCGGAGAGCCGGCGCCGAATCAATTTCTTGTCAAGCTTTCCTACGCTCGTCTTCGGTATCTCTGTCGTCATGTGGAAATGATCGGGCACGGCCCATTTGGAGATGATTCCCTGGTCCACAAATTGGAGAAGAAAAGATCGGAGATCCTTCCCCGAAATTTTTCCGACGTACCCATCTTTGAGCACAATAAGGGCGTGAGGGCGTTCTCCCCATTTGTCATCGTGTAGCCCCACCACTGCGGCCTCGGACACTGCTTCATGCCTGCTCAAGAGACTTTCGAGCTCCAAGGATGATACCCATTCGCCCCCTGTTTTGATGGCATCTTTGAGGCGGTCGCGGATGAGGACGTACCCTTCCGCGTCCACGTCAGCAACGTCGCCGGTATGCAGGTATCCCCCCTTCCAGAGCTCCTCCGAGCGGTCAGGGTCCTTGAAGTACCCCTGCGTGCAATAAGGGGTCCTTACCACGATTTCCCCCGATGATTTTCCATCCCTGGCAATTGGCCTGCCCTCTGAGTCCACGACACGGAGATCCGCGAGAGGCAAGGGGAATCCCGTGCGGGTTCGTACATCCAGTTGCCTTTCCATATCCCAATGCATCATGTGAGGCTTGAGGTTGGCCAGGGTGACTACGGGGCAAGTTTCGGACATACCGTACCCGTGGAAGACGTCGATTCCTCGCTCCAGAGCTCTCTTGGCCAGCCCCCGGGGCAAGGCCATCCCACCCGTGTTGACCTTCCAACCTGCTAAGTTCACTTCGCTGGCCAAAGGATCTTCGAGGAGCATGTGGAGAATCGTGGGCACGCAGTGAGAAAAGGTAACCCTTTCCCACCGGATGAGCTGGAGAATGTCCGCAGGGATGTATCTCCCCGGATAGACCTGCTTGGCACCAATGGCCGTGGCAAGGTAGGGAAAGCCCCAGGCATGCGCGTGGAACATGGGCGTGAGGGGCATGTACACATCACCCGATTGGAAGCGCCCCGGAGCCGTGTAGGACGCGACAGCGAGCCCTAGGCAAAGTGTGTGGAGAACAAGCTGTCTGTGACTGAAGCAGACGCCTTTGGGATCTCCGGTGGTCCCAGTCGTGTAATACGTCGTAGCCTGAGTGTTTTCGTCGAAGTCCTTGAATTCAAAAGAAGGGTCCGCTCTGGCGATAAGCTCTTCGTACTCCCCATGGAGCGGAAGCGATGTCTCAGGTTGCGTCGCACTGTCCTTGAGCAGCACAACCGTCTTGACCGTTTCGAGCTTCTGGAATATGCCCTCCAGCAGGGGAAGAAAGTCTTCATGCACCAGCACCGCCAAGTCTTCAGCATGGTTCATGGTGTAAAGGACTTGATCCGGTGAAAGCCGCACATTCACAGTGTGGAGGACGGCCCCCATCATGGGAATGGCGAAGAAACATTCCAGGTATCGGTGGGAATCCCAATCCAGGACAGCGACTGTGTCTCCCTCTGAAACACCCGCTTGGGACAGGGCGGAAGCCAATCGATGAATCCGCTTGTAGAAGTCTCCATACGTCTGTCGTGTGCGCTCGCGGTACACAATCTCTTGGTTGGGCGCGTAGTGGATCGGAGTGTTCAGGAGATGCTTGATGAGAAGCGGGAACGGATAAGCAGATTCTGTCCTGAAAATGGTGCGGGTCCCTTTCGACACAATTCCTCCTTCTCAGACGATGCCCCTGTGAGCTGGCAAACGCCCTTGACTTTGTCGCATCTGATCTATGATACTCCGTTCATCCTCCGGATGAAAGGCAGTAATGGATAACCTGTACGAATCAGTGGAGCAGAGCGCAGCTTTCTTGAGGCGAAAGACAGAGATCGAGCCCCGGGTCGCGATAGTCCTTGGAACGGGCTTGGGTGGAGTTGCCGAGCGCATCCGGGTGTCGACGCGTGTCTCGTTCTCGGAAATTCCGCACTTCCCTCTATCTACGGTCACTGGTCACAAGGGCGACCTTCTCTTTGGTACGCTCGCAGGCTGTCCGGTGGTGGCCATGCAGGGAAGGGTGCATTACTACGAAGGGTACACGCTTCAGCAGGTCACATTTCCCGTGCGGGTCATGAGAAAGCTTGGGGCAGAGGCCCTCTTTCTCAATAGCGCTGCTGGTGGCCTAAATCCATTGTTTCGCGCCGGGGATGTGATGGTGGTAACTGACCACATAAACCTTCTGGGGGACAATCCCTTGCGAGGCGTTGTGGATCCCCGGCTGGGCAACCGTTTCCCTGATTTGACCCGGCCGTACGATCACGCTTTCATCGATCTCGTAACGGAAGCAGCGCTGGACATGAAAACCCCCCTCAGGCACGGGGTGTACGCTGCCGTTCCGGGGCCCAGTCTCGAGACTAGGGCAGAGACTCGGATGCTGCGTATGCTCGGTGCCGACGCTGTGGGGATGAGCACGGTGCCGGAAGTCATTGTCGGTTGCCAGGTAGGGTTTCGGATTATGGTTCTCAGTGCTATCACAAACGTGAATCTCCCCGACGTGATGGAGCCGGTACTGATCGAGAATGTTATCGCATGTGCTCACGTGACGGAATCCAAGCTGGGAAAATTGATGGAAGCGACGATCCAACGGGCGTTCTGCCAATCAAGCTCCGGCAGGATCGGGATTGCATAGGTGACATCTGTGAATGAACTGGTTTTGGTCAACGGTCTCATTCTTGAGGACCCTGATAAGGGAGAGGTTCTGCCGCACGGGGTGACCGTTGTCTCGAGGGGAGAGCTTGCTCAGGTCAACTCGCCCGACGACGGTAAACTCTTTGCTACGCCCGTGATCGATTGCTCCGGCTGCCTCATCATGCCCGGGCTGATCAATCTCCACAACCATGCGGCTATGAGCCTTCTGCGGGGATTGGCAGACGATCTGCCTCTGGACGCATGGCTTAACGACTACGTGTTCCCGTCCGAGCGCAGACATGTGAACCCACAGTCCGTGTACCTTGGCACAGCTCTTTCGGCTATGGAGATGGCCTTGAACGGGATCAGCACGTGTGCTGACGGGTACTTTTTCATGGAGCACGCTGCGCAAGCATTCATTGATGTGGGAATCAGAGCAGTGGTGGCTCAGGGCATCTTGGATGTGCCTGTTCCCGACGCGCCGGAAGTGGGCGCATGGAGAGAGAGGATTGACCAGTTCCTTTTCTCTTGTCCGCAAGATCCCTTGATCACGCCGGCGTTGTTTTGCCATTCACCGTACCTTTGCAGTCCGGATACGTTGAAGCAGTCGGCTAAGGTAGCGCAAGAGCACAAGAGTCTTCTGTTTTGCCACGTTGCCGAGACGGCGTTGGAAGTGGAGCAGGTTGTTGGTCGCTACGGCAGACGGCCGGTCGAACACCTGGCATCCCTGGAGCTCTTGGGCAGAGGGCTCGTGGCAGTTCATTGCGTGCATCTTTCCGATGGCGAGAAAGATCTTCTTGCGAAGAGCGGGACAGGGATCGTTCATTGCCCGGAGAGCAACATGAAATTAGCCTCCGGAGCCAGCCCAGTGTGGGAGCTCCTCTCCCGCGGGATCACGATAGGTCTGGGGACGGACGGACCGGCAAGCAATAACAACCTCGATTTGTTCGAGGAGATGCGGTCTGCGTCTTTTGCGGCCAAACTTCTGACCCGCGATCCTCAGGCGCTTGCTGCCCGCCAGGTTCTCAAGATGGCTACCACTGATGCGGCGAGAGTCCTCGGCATGGCGGACAAGATAGGCTCCCTTGAAAGCGGCAAGCAGGCCGACATCGCCATCGTCGATTTGGACCGGCCACATCTTACTCCCCTGTACGACCCCATATCCCACCTGGTTTATGCTGCCCGAGGATCCGATGTGCGGGATGTTATTGTTCATGGGAGAATAGTAGTCCGAAACGGGAGATTGACTCGGGCGGACGAATCGATCATCAAGGAGCAAGCCAGTGCGCTGGCTGAGGAAATACGCCGCGAGGTGCACATCCAGGGGGCCTGTGCCTCGATCGGTGGCTCCATGACAGCTTGATGCCCAATCGGTCGAAAAAGCCTGCCGGAAAATTCTTCCTGAGGGAATAGAGGATAATGTCAGACAAGATAACATACAAGGACGCTGGGGTTGACGTAGAGCTCGCGGACAGGGTGATAGGATCCCTTGGGAGCCGGATCAAGGCGACCTTCAGGCCGGAAGTTGTCGGGAAGATGGGTGGCTTTGCCGCTATGTTCCGGCCACAGTGGAAGCAGTACGAAGACCCCTTGCTAGTCTCTGCCGCCGATGGGGTGGGGACCAAGCTGAAGATAGCCTTTCTCACCGGCAAGCACGATACCGTGGGCATAGACCTAGTGGCCATGAACGTGAACGATGTGGTGGTCACTGGCGCAGAGCCCCTCTTCTTTCTCGACTACTTCGCCACCGGGTCGCTGCATCCCGAAACGGTTCGCGCGGTCATTGCCGGTGTGGCCACCGGCTGTGAGATGGCCGGCTGCGCGCTGATCGGAGGCGAGACTGCCGAGATGCCCGATTTTTACAGTCCGGGAGAATACGATCTCGCGGGCTTTTGCGTGGGCATAGTGGATCGTTGTCGCGTTGTGGACGGCAGCCAGGTACGGCCTGGCCAAATCATCGTCGGCCTGGCCTCCTCGGGTCTGCACAGTAACGGCTTCAGCCTGGTACGAAAGGTCGTGCTGGAACGGAAACAGTATGCGCTCGATTCGTACGTTCCAGAGCTAGGGAGGCTCTGGGCCGAAGAGCTGCTCGCTCCCACCGCGATCTATGTCAAGCCCCTCCTGGAGCTACTGAAATCGGTCAATATCTCTGCAATGGCCCACATCACCGGGGGAGGCTTTCAAGGGAACATCCCGCGCGTGGTACCGGAAGACCTCGGCGTAGTGATTCGGAAGGGCTCCTGGCCTGTGCCGCCGGTATTTTCCTTGCTGAAACGTGATGCGGGACTTGACGATGACGAAATGTTCCACACGTTTAATATGGGCGTAGGTATGATCATTGTTGTTGGTGAGGAAGAAGTGAATGCTGTACTGCAGAATATGGATCGCGTCGGTCTCGCGGCATGGCCGATCGGCGAAGTGACCGAGCGTTCCGTGGGCACGGAGCCTATTCTCTTCGCATGAGGAGTGGACTGGCGACCCTTCTTGGCAGACTCTTAGCCGGGCATTCATCATGGCTGAGCTCGAGACGTTTGCACCTATATTGTCAGGATGTGAGAATGAAAGGAGAAAGGAGCAGATGCGGTGGGTAAGTAAGGAATCCGAGACATGGCACGTTCGCATCTCGTTCTGATCAGTGCATGCCTTGCGGGACTGCGTACCCGCTATGACGGCTCTTCTCGGCCTCATCCCCGGCTGACCGCCCTCGCAAAGCAAGCCATTCTCGTCCCCGTTTGTCCGGAGATTCTGGGAGGAATGGGAATCCCCAGACCGGCGTGCCGTTTTCAGGACGGCGACGGGGAGATGGTCGTCAGAGGACTCGCCCGAGTGGTGGACGAAAACGGCAGTGACCGCACCTCGTCCTTTATCAGGGCTGGGAAGGAAATCCGGCACGTGGTCAAGCTCATCCAACCCGACCTGGTCATATTCAAAGAGGGCAGCCCTTCGTGCGGGTTGCGGAGAGTGGACATCGAGGGACGCAAGACACAGGGATGTGGAGTTGCCACAGCCTTTCTGAAGGACTTGGCCATGCCGGTCGTTACGGAAGAAGATGGAATTCCCTGGGAATGATTAGGCATCACAGAATACGGGCACGATGAATGAAGTTTTTTCGGGCATGGACTCAGATATTCTGACATATATCCACGGAAATTATCCCCGACTGGCAGCTCTGATATCGCGACTGACCATGGAGAACCGTGACGTGCTCGTACAACAAATTGAAGGAGCACCTCATAAGGGGGTCGTAGCCGGGCGTATCGACGATCTGCTGGCTGGAGACGCGTCGCCGGTGGTTGAGGAGGTCCTCAGGGATCCCAGTGGCTGTGCAACGATGGTTGCCGCAGTAGGCGGCTCCCATTTCCTGTTCTCTATACTGAATCGCAACCCCGAACTTGTGAGGACCCTTTTTGTTCACGGGGATTGCACTATATGCAAGACTCGTCGGATCATGGAAAGCGAGCTCCAGGAGAAGCTCGCGGGAATCACTACTCCATCCGATGCAGACCGTGTCCTGCGGTTGTACAAAGAGAAAGAGTACTTGCGGATCGGCTGCCGCGATCTTTCCGGATATGCGGACGTGATAGAGGTGATGTCGGAGCTTTCCCAGCTTGCCGGTGCGTGCGTCCAAGCTGCAATGGATTTTCACCTCCATCGTCTTGCGGAGAAGCACGGCCTGCCTGAAGGAGTGGGGCCCGGTGGTGGGATCGCTGCAATTGGCATGGGCAAGGTCTCGGGTAATGAGTTGAACTTTTCCTCGGATGTGGATCTCATTTTCATTCGCGGGCCGGAAGAAGGGAGAACCCTCGGAACAGAGAGCATCCCTGTCTCCCGCTTCTACGAGACCCTTGTCCGGTCTGTGACGCGCTCATTGTCAGATATTACGGAAGACGGCTTCGTGTTTCGGGTAGATCTTCGATTGCGGCCCGAAGGGGAGAAGGGAGAATTGGTTCCGTCTCTGAGCAACGCGCTTGATTACTACCTGGGATGGGGAAGGACATGGGAACGAGCGGCTCTTATGAAAGCCGTGCCGCTGGCTGGCGACATGGAGCTGGGGGCGGAGTTCATCCGAGAGCTGGAGCCGTTCATTTATCGGAAACACCTTGACTTTTCGACTCTGGAAGATATGCGGGCCATGAAACACCGCATCGCTCTGGGTCTGAAGAGGAAACCGGGAATCGACATCAAGCTCGGGCATGGAGGAATACGGGAGATCGAGTTCTTTGTCCAGGCTTTACAGCTCATTAACGCGGGCAGAACCCCTCGGGTGAGATCAGCTAGCACCTTGAAGGGAATAGACCTTCTTAACGAGTGCGGGCTTCTGGATCATTCGACTGCAGTGACGCTCCGAGAGGCATATCGGTTCTTCCGCCTTACGGAGCATCGCATCCAGATAAACCATCAGCGCCAGACCCACGAGCTGCCCCGGACCCTGGCAGATCAGACGGAGCTTGCCCGGCGGATGGGCTACAGAAACGACGCGCTTCCGGCGTTTCTGAAGGATCTCGAGCGACACCGAAAGGCGGTGGAGGACCTTTTCTCGAGCCTCTTCTACCAATCACGGGAAGACGCCCTAGCTCAGGTTTCTGCCAGCGCAAAGAGGATACTGGAAAGCATACATGACGAAGCTGCCACCGAGACGCTCCTGGAACAGCACGGCTTCGAGGATCCCTCCGGCTCGTACACGATCCTCCGGAATCTTGTGGCTCCGCCCGGGGATTCCCCTTCTACAAAGGGGACGGACCTGCTCGAACGGCTCGGCCCTCTTCTCGTGGACGAATTGCTCAAGACGCCCGAACCGGGAAGAACCCTTGTTGCTCTTTCCGGCTACATCGATTCGCTGAAAGCCGCGTCCGGATACTTTTCCACGTTTCTGGAGAATCCGCCGACCATACGATTTCTCGTGCAGATTCTTGGGGAGAGCCGTTTCTTTACCGAATTGCTTATTCGTCATCCTCAAGCCATTGATTCTCTCATAGCGAGGGCTGGCGGCGACATTCCCAAAGAGCGGGACAGCCTGGGAGCCGAGCTCTCGGAACGATTGGCCTACTGTGAGGACCTGGAAGCTAAGTTGGACGTCTTGAGAAGATTCAAGAATGAAGAGCTTCTCATGATCGGCGTGCGCCACATCCAGGGGGAAATGGAATCACCTTTTGCCAGGTGGCTCGTCACTGAGCTTGCTGAGGCCTGCCTCGAAGCGGCTGTGACCATGGCTGCCGAGGAGATGGCGAGACGGTACGGACGAGTCGATCAGATCGATCAACTGCCCTTCGCCGTCCTGGCAATGGGCAAGTTTGGCGGCGCGGAGATGACATACCACTCGGACCTGGATGTCATCTTCATCTATGATTCCAGAACGGAGTCCGTAGGCAGACTTTCCGCGCATGAATGGTTCACCAGGCTTGCCAACAGAATAATCTCCATA
The DNA here is from genome assembly GCA_040753915.1 of Thermodesulfobacteriota bacterium. Lineage (GTDB taxonomy): Bacteria > Desulfobacterota > Desulfomonilia > Desulfomonilales > Desulfomonilaceae > JBFMDN01. The sequence goes on from JBFMDN010000020.1 coordinate 68,732, forward strand.
CTGAGCGTTCCCACTTCGGAAGGCATCGCGTTCACCATTGACACCAGGCTGAGGCCCTCCGGGAACAAGGGTCTGCTCGTATGCTCCCTCGATTCCTTCAGGGAATATCATCGCACCACGTCTCAGTTGTGGGAAAAGCAGGCTCTGACAAAAGCTCGCCCCGTCATAGGGCCTCCCGACCTGACTAGTGAGGTCGCGACTATCGTGGAAAGCTGCATCCTGCGCACGGATCTGTCCGACGAAGACGTTCGCGAGATAGCACGGCTTAGAGCTCGGATGGAAAACGAGCTGGCACTGGAAGACGAAACCCACGTGGACGTGAAGACAGGCCAGGGCGGACTCGTGGACGTGGAGTTCTTCGTCCAGGGCCTTATTCTCAAATTCGCCCGGAGGAACCCCAAAATAATCCGTAGCAACACGCTCGAGGCGCTCGCTGCAGCAACTCACGCCGGATTACTGGACCACGAGACATTCCACCGCTTGCATTCGGGTTACCGTTTTCTGAGCAACCTGGAAGACCGGCTGCGCATCCTCGAGAATCGAAGCGTGGATCGAATGACGCTTGCAGGGGAGAAGCTGAAGGCACTAGCGGCCCGGCTTGGATACGGAGCTGACGGGGCAGAGAAACTGATCGACGATTACTTTTCAGTCACGCGAGCGATTCGAGCGACCTACAACTCTTTCTTCCTGGTATAACAAAAAGGTGGACAAGATCGCGCTCGCGAGGTGATGAATGCCTATTCGCATCTCCAAGAAGGTGAGGGAAGGAAAGATCCTCATCGTGGAAGGGACCGCTCAACTTTTGGACGAGACGACCCTCGATGCCCCGACGGTGTTGCAGGAATGCTCGTGGCAGGCCAAGATCGAACCGGGAAGAGTACTCTGGGATGTGGATATTCTCCACGGTGACGATCTTCGCGGCTACATTCAAGCCGAGCTCCAGAAGCGGACCAAGCGGCGGTGACCGCCCCTGCGGGGAGAGCTATACTTGGGAACGGCACCAACGCCTATCAGCCCGATCTCGTATAGGTCCTATTCGTCCGCCGAAACGGCGCCACACAATCACGCGATCTGCGCATGACGGGGCTACGAATCCGCTAGATCAGCGGGGAGGCGCTAATCGTGAACCGCACCCTGCGAGTTGCGGCGGTCGTTGCACGTCTTATTGACTTCTTGCACCCGCTTCTCGGATCGCATATGGTACCTGTTTAGCCGTGTGCCGCTATCAGTGCAGCTCATCTCTATTGAGTGCCGGCTTGGCAGGGTGGGCCTCCACTATGGGAGCACGCTCCCCGAGATCGAGCCTCGCCTCTCGAATCAGGCGCTCTGTTTCGATCATGAGCCTTTCCAGCTCCGCGCTCGGCCGGTCTGTTTCGCCCTCTTTGCGAATATCTTGGACCAGCGTGCTGAGTCGGTCCAACTTGGCGGAAAAGGACTCCGACAGTCTCGCGTCCGATCTAGCGGGCTCCGTATTGCGCTTCCGACCGAAGAGCCAGCCTGACGCGGGAACAAGGGCCATCAAAATCAGAATGCCACCCAATAGGAGGTACGGGTTCAAAGAGTGACCCCAAATCAACCCCGACCTGTCATCGACAAATCCGGTAAGACTGTTGTCCATCTTCTCGACCTGGGTCTGTACCCGGGAGACACCGTGTCCGACCTCGCCCACGTGCTCGTCCACCTTGGCTACCTGAGTGCTCAATCGTGAAATGTCCGACTTGATCTCGGTCGCTTTCTGGGAGATTTCTCCGATATCTTGTTTGATCCCGGGAAACACCTGGTCCATCATGGTCCCGGTCCTGTCCAGGAGCGTATTGTCCCGCTCCACGCTGTCCGCTGCAAATCGGAGGACCAGACCGATAGCTGCAGCCTGCAGCACTATGAGCAGGATGATCAGTCTATATATGGCCTTCACGGGATTGTTGGGTCCAGCTCCCATAACGCGCCTTTCACCCCCCACAAATTCGGAATAAGCATGATCTGTATCGTGACTATTAGCAGACTTGAGAAATTTCGGGAAGACAAAAGTGGAGGCTGGGGTGACCGTTCACCTTAGTACACGATTTCATAAGTACGGTTACGTATCTCAGGGTTATCAAGAAGAGGAATGATGGTGATCATTGATTGCTTCACGCCCTGAAGGGGCATACCATGAGTAGCCGTGGGTTTCAACCCACGGAACGAGAAAACAAACAAGCGGGACCCTGGAGGGGTCCACCATTGAAATCACCAAGAGCGAAGGCCCATTCATGACCGGTGCCTATACCAGGCGAGGACAAACCTCTTGGTCGACCCTTTCAGGGTCGGTTGGCGGTTTGCCGCGCCGAACCACAGGTTGAAATCCCGCGTCTCGCGGGACTACTGCAGGTGCGCTCCTTCAGAGCGCAAATCCCTGACTGAGTCGTGGGAGAATACGTGACCGTAATTGTGAAATCCTCTACTTAGGTGCAGCCTTTCACAAATGCGGCCACGGATTCCGAGCCGGATCCCCCCATCAACGGGAGGAAGAGCTCCCGTTAACGGGGAGGGGCCAAGTGGGTTCTCCTGATTCGGGACCGAGCTTACGAAAGGCAGTACTAGGCGATAAGGCGGTACGGATACGACTTCTTGGTCCATTGGTCTTCAGGATAGTCCACGCTTAGTCTATCATATACTTCTCTCAACGGCTTGGCATCCTTGGTGTGCTTGTACCGGGCGACCCCGCGATAATAGATCGCTTCGGGTGCGAAGGCACTCTTGGGGAATTGCTCGGCCACGTAATCGAACGCCTTGATGGCAGGTTCGAAATTGCCGGCTGCGAAATTCGCTCTCCCTATCGCAAGGTGCAGGAATGCGATAAGCTCATCCGGGGAGAGAAAACCGGTCGATCGTGTTGCTTCCTTTCCGTCGGAATCGAGCACGATCAGCGTGGGCGTCCATTCGATCGAATATTCTTTGCTGTACCGTTCGTGGTTGAATGGGATTCGGACGGGCAAGAGATGGTCCATTATGTAATCAACTACCTTCTGTTCCGGATACGTAACTGCATCCATTTGCTGACAACCGATTCATCCGGGATTAAAGAAATCCAGCAACACCACTCTTTTCTCGGTTTTGGCCCTGGCTATAGCCTTTTCCACATCTGTTTCCCATGAAATTGTCGTACCCATCGGACTCCTCCTTCTACGTACCATTCATCCCTCGTCGCCGCGAAACGGCATTTGTGATAGTATGCTCATCATATTTCATGGGGCAACGTCTCCCCCGATGCGAGGCAATAGACTCGATGCAGAGTTAAGAAGTCTTCTGGGGCGTTTGCCGCAGGAACGAGGCTTATGCTCTTTTCAAGGAGGTATAGTGGCAGAGCACTACAAGTACAGGCGTGAAGATTTCGGTCCGATGCAGGTCAAGCTCAACCACGTGGCGCTCTATATCAACTTCCTCGGCGGTCCCGTCGAAGTCACCAATCTTCTCGATATCACAGCGATCGGTCCTCTCAAACGGGTTGAGCTCGATGCGAAGAATCTTGAGATCCGGGAAGTGGAGTGGGTTGAAAACCCATTGGACGAACATTCTTCACGGGCCGCTATTCCGTACGTGTACGAATCTGAGAGGAACAAGCTGCTCGTCGATCTGCCGAAGCCGGTGAGCGCTGACCAGCGATTCGGCATTCGCACAGTCACTCGCTGCACTCCCTCGGACCACATCCTGGAAGGTATCTACAAGGATGTCACACCTCCCGGCGCCCCCCAGCAGTACATGTCCCAGTGCCAGCAATGGGGATTTCAGCGTATTGCGCCCATATTCGACGATTGTCGTGCGAAATGTACGTTCACCACCACCATTGAAGCTGACTCATCGTACGTCAGGATGATCAGCAACGGGAATATCTGCGCGGAGCTCAACCCGAACGGTGTACCGGTCCCCAAACCCGGCGTGCCAGGGAGACAGATAATTCGATACAGAAACGATATCCCCATGCCCCCGTACCTCTTTCTCGTCTGCGTGGGCACGTGGGACACCCTCACAGATTCGGTGACATACGACTCGGGAGAGACCGTCCAGCTCGAATACCTCGTTCCGCCAGGTCGGATCGACGGTGCACGCGTCCCCATGGAAATCCTCAAGCATGCTGTCTTGTGGACAGCCAGGGAGCAGGATTATCGATACACTGCGGACACGTATCGAACCATCTGCATGACGAAGTCCAATTTCGGCGGCATGGAGAACATGGGAAACACCACCATTGTAACGGATGCCGCGCTGGTAGACGAACACACAATGGATCAGTTTCTCTTGTACGCGCACGGCGTGATCGTGCACGAGTTCGAGCATAACCAATGCGGGTCTGAGACGACCATGGAGACGCCGTTCGACGTTTGGCTTAACGAGGCATACACCGTTGACGTTGAGCGTCAGTTCATGGCAGACCTTTTTGATCCCACGTTTATCAGGCTGACACAAGTGGACAGCATCCGGAGCCCACTTCTGGGACCCCTCGCCATTGAGGACAGCGGCAGGGCGGGCAGGATAGTTCGCGAGGGATTCGACGATCCTGATGACCTCATAGATAGCGTGACCTATGTCAAGGCCGCTGAAGTTATTCGCATGCTCCGGTTGATTCTCGGAGCAGACACGTTCAAGGCTGCAAAAAACCTATATTTCAAGCGATATCGGTTCGGCAACGCGGATACGGACCAGTTCTTCGATTGCTTCGAGGAAGTGTCAGGAAAGAATCTTGATCAATTCAAAAGAGGATGGCTCTACACCCTGGGATATCCGAACGTGATTGCGTCAACCAGGTATGACGCAGCTAACAGCACGTACCAGATCGACTTTCGTCAACAGTGCAGTACTGCAGACGGTCCGTTTCACATACCCATTCATTTGGCTCTCGTGGATAGGAGTGGCCGTACGATTCCGGGCACGGAACAGGTCTTTCAATTGACCGAGAGCTCCGCAACCGTCCAATTCGGGGGCCTCGGAGAAGAACCGGCATTCGCATCTATTAATCGCGATTATTCCTTCTATGGAACGTTCACCCGACATGACGCTAGCTTGGAAGAGCTGACCTTGCAAACGCGGCTGGACACCAACCCGTACAACCGGGTCGAGGCAATGCGCCAGCTCACCGATCGACAGAGAATCAGACTGTTGACCGACAGCGATGCCGAAGTATCGGAGGAATGGCTCGATTTGTACGGCGACATCCTGGCGGACGGGAGTCTGCCTGCAGCTCTGAAGGCGTACTTCCTCAGGATCGACGAACAACCGCTCGATCGCGAGTATTTCACCTGGTACAGGGAGCTCGTAGCTGCAAGAGAAAAACTGATTCTCGCCGTCAATAGGGCGCACCGTGATCGCCTGATCGAGCTATTCCGCGGCATAGACACGTACGGCCCCAGGCAATCGCCCAGGGATGGGATTGAGGATCGCATTCTCAAGAACGTACTGCTGGATTTGATCGCAACCGTAGACACCCCTGAGAGCCACGGCCTCATTCTCGAGCATTATCGATCCGCTGTGACAGCCACAGATAGGGTTGCAGCGCTCGTGGCACTGAACCGAAGCTCAGCTCCCGAGCGCAGGAATATTCTGGAGCAGGTGTACCAGGCATGGCACGACCACGTGAGCGCGTACGCGAATTACCTCCGGGTGGTGTCCAGCGGGACCCGTGACGACGTTTTCGACATGATCCAGGAGGAGAAACTCCGCTCGACCTTTGATCTTAAGCATCCAACGTGGTCGCGCGCTCTCTTGTTGACCATGGCAGCTAACAACAAGATGGTGTGGAGCGACAGAGGGATCGAATGGGTTGGAGGCACGGTGATAGAGCTGGCGCGCATAAACGGATATGTTGCGTCCAGGTTGCTAAACGTGTTCCAGATGGCTCGAAAGCTTCGACCGGCAGTGAAGGATAAGGTTCAAGGCGCGTTGAGGAGGATCGTAGTGAACGTGCCCGAAAAGATTAGCCCGACCGTACATAGTCAGGCAAAAGAGTATCTCGGGGAGTAACGACCATGTGTCCCTTTGTATGTGGCTCGCAAGCTGCCGCCGTGGCCGAGGATGCAGATCCGCAACAAAGCTCACGCGGAGTACCCACAGGCAAGCAACGGGTCACAACGTTTGTGCTGGCCACTCTCCTGTGCGTTGCCCTCATGGTGGGAGCTCCTGCTCTCTGCGACGCGCTGGACATGGGCATGGCCCGGGATCGCTCTGCCGAAAAGGGAGCTGAATTCCACGAGCGCGCTGCAAAAGGAAGGCAATACAGAGCTTGCTATGAGACCGGCAAATGGGTCTGCTACGGGAAGTATGCCGAAGCGATAAAATGGTGTCGCGACAACTGGCAACAATGTCTTCCCTTTATTGACGGCATCGGTATTCACTCCGGGGCGTATGGCAAGCAGGTACTCGATGAATGCAAGAGGGAGCTGAGATCGCGGTGCTCCCGAGAAGCCGGGCTCTGATCCACGGAACCAAGGATGGCCTGATCCCGAGCGCATCGTGGCAGAGCAGTCTTATCTTACACTCCTGGTCCCGTGCATGACGGGTCATGAAAAAAAGATGGGAACACGTATAGAAGGGCGGTGTCTGACATAAGCATACCTACCTATTATGGGGAGGGCACAATTTAGTGTGGTCTCTCCATACCTCAACACCATGGTTCATCCCGGGTGCGCAGTTTACCGAAAGGCTCTAAACATTATTTCTCTGAGGTTTCACGAATGGATATGAAGGTTTTTTCCGATTTCGCTTGACCGTATTGCTACATCGGCAAGGGGCTTGTCGATACATTGAAGAGAGAGTTTGCTATAGATGTCACGTGGTACGGTTATGAGCTCCGGCCTGAAATGCCAGCGCAAGGCTTTGCCCTGACGAGACGGTTTCCGCCGGAGCAATTGCAGAAGATTTACGAGAACCTCCGGCGAATGGGCGCACCGTTTGGCATTGTCTTCGGAAACGTTACGGTGACACCGAATACGCATTTGGCACTGTCCGCTGCTGAATACGCTCGGGATGCGGGCCGGTTCGACTCCTTCCATGAGAGGGTCTTTCGAGCCTATTTCACAGATTGCTCGGATATCGGGAGCCTTGATGTGGTCCTCGGACTGGCCGAGTCTGAAGGCCTTGATCCGGACGACCTCAAGAAAGCGCTTCAAACAGATCGCTATGCCGCTCGGCTTAAAGAAGCGCGAGATGAGGCAGAAGCTTATAAGGTCTCCGCAGTACCTACATTCATCATAGGCGGGATTCACAAGATCGTGGGTGCGCAATCGATCGATTCTTTCAGGAAGCTATTGATATCCGCGTCGGCATCGAAGGGGTAGGAATGTGGGGAAGCCCCCGCGTGCCGCTGGATTGCCAGATTCCGGCCATGTAGGGTAGCCTTTCAGGCTGCCAGATTCGGGAGATGTAGGGTAGTCCCGCGGCACGCGGGACTGCCATTGCTTAAGATGCAGGCTAAAAGCCTGCACTACACGCCTGCACTACGCGCCTGCACCACATGGTCGCCCTACAATCATCGGTCCCGGAAAATCTCTGTTTGACATATTTCGAGAAGGGCGTATAATCAAATGGTTAGGATGCTTCCTCCCGCGGCTTCGGTGTTGCGGGCGATAACGAGCTGTTTTATTGATGCATCGGCTCATGGCGGGACAAGGTTTGGAGACGTCTACAGTGAGTGTATCGCGCCGTACATTCCTGTCCGGCGGAATCGGCCTTGCTTTGAGTAGAGGAATATTGCCTGCGTGGGATGATTTCCTGTCCTGCCTGAGGGATACCTCCGAATACATCCAGCCACGACAGGGGGAGACCTTCAACGGCGAGATCCTCGACGAGCTGGAGAAGAATCTGGGCTGTGGCATACCCCTCCTTCACGACCGGGGGGTCTTTCTCACCTTTGACGACGGCCCTCTCCGCTGCACAGGTCAAATCCTCGATCTGCTAGCGGAATCGTGTCACAAGGTGACCTTCTTCGTGATCGGCCGGAATCTCGCGCAGCGGGGTCTGAGATCTTTCGCTGTGAGAGCGTTGCGGGAAGGGCACGATATTGGCAACCATTCGTACACCCACCCGGATTTTTCTTACATATCTGCACGCCGCGCAGAGCAGGAGATCAGGTTCGCGCATGCAGCCATCCGCGAGGTGATTGCGGAAGCGGGCGTTGACCCGGCACGTCAGGACCTGTTTTTCCGCTTTCCGTACGGAGCCCCCGGCAACAGACTCAACCGCCGGGCTATCAAAGCTGTCCTGGATGAGCTTGGGTACGGGACTGCATGGTGGGATATCGATTCTCACGACTGGCGTATGGAGCTGCAGTGGTATCCCCGGTCGCCATCTTCGGTCATCACCTCGTTGGCCAAGGCACGTCCCCGAGACGTCGTGCTGCTCCACGATCGCGATAAGACTGCACAATACCTGCCGGCAATGCTGAAGACGATCAGACGCCTCGAGCTCGTTTCTATCCCCCTGTCAGATATCGAGTTCGGTTCCGCTGTTCCGGAACCTCCGGACGCGTCCTCGGGGGAGACCCAGGAGCAGGGCCTGGACGAAGGAGAGCTTGTAAGAGATCTGCTCGGTACCATTTCCCGCAAGTAGTGTACGAGAGCATTCGTCCCGGCCCACCGGAAGCCCGTCTGCCAGCAGTAATGTCCGGGGCGCCAGTGATCTCACCGTTTTTCGGTCCGACATGGGCCGCAAATTGGATTCAAGGAGGAATGATCTGTGCTGGAACAGAAGAATACCGCCCTTCTCGTCGTGGATGTTCAGCAGAGACTCTGGGCTGCGATGCACCAGAAGGACGAGCTAGAACGCAACGTGGTCCGCATGGTAAAGGGATCCCAGATTCTGGGGCTCCCGGTGCTGTGGACTGAGCAAAACCCGAAAGGTCTGGGCCCAACCTTGCCACCGGTGGCGGAATTGCTCCACGATTCCGAACCCGTGATCAAGCTCAGCTTCAGTTGTTGCGGTGAGCCCCTTTTCTTGACCAAATTGCAGAGCCTGGACCGCAAGCAAATTCTCGTAACGGGTATAGAGGCCCACGTCTGCGTGTACCAAACTGTCGCAGACTTGCTGCAAATGGACTACGAGGTTCAGGTCATTGCGGATGCAGTTGCATCGAGAACCCCCCAGAATAGGGACATAGGCCTGGAGAGGTGCAGGGAGCTGGGTGCCATTATCACAAGCACCGAAACCGTATTGTTCGAGCTCCTCAGGAAAGCCGAAGGCGACGCGTTCAAGCAGATGCTCAACGTCGTCAAGTGAACAAGAGTAGACTGCTTCCGGGATGCGTTCGATTTAAACCGGTTGCCAACAATAATTTCCGTTTCTCCTCCTCAACACAGACGGGCGAGACGAAACTGTCTCAAAACTCGGGACGCACCAAACATCGTAGCACGATTTTGTGGCGATGCGTGGAAAGGCACCCTCACCCGAATCCTCTCCCAGAGGGAGAGGGAGCCGGAAGAGTCCCCTCTCCCCCGCTTCGGGGGAGAGGGTCAGGGTGAGGGGGGTGCCACGATCATCACGGACTGTCGGCTTTTGATAAACTTTCAGACGCCCGTCCCAACGGTCTGCGAACTTCCCATAAATGCTCGCGGCGTATGGGAGGCCGAAAGAACTTTTGGCATCGGGTATAGGATTAGGCGTTCACACTCCGCGGAAATAGAGGACCCCGGCAGGTCCTCACTACAAGTTCTCCGCTCGGGCTGCCGCAAGGAAACCGAGTATTGGCTTTGGCAATGGGCTTCATGCGGCTTGGACGCTTGAGGAGGGAGCCTCGTGAGCATCGGCACCCGCAAGAGTCGGCGCCACGGCTTCTTCAGGCATGCCCGCGTCTATCCATTGAGCAATCTCAGCTATTTCTTCTGAGGGAATATAGGGCCCCCGGGAAGGCATTCTCCGGTATCCTCCTATGTTTCTCCTGAGGATCTTGATGAGGTTGGTTTCCTCAGCCCTGCCGTTCCCCACCTTGTCGGGCTCTATCAACTGCAGCCCGTATACAACACTTTCAGCCAACTCCTCTTTTGTCTCCCAGCCGATATGTCCTTCATGCACTGCTTTCATCTTCGGCTCGCGACCGTGTTCGGCCTTCCATCGTTCCAGGGAGGTGTCAAGGATCTGGCGGATTCTCAGCCAGGTTGCCATCGTGATTCCTCCTAGCGTCTCGTCTTGTCACGTGCACCTTCTTACTCAATTGGATGGCAACCAGGCCGATTTGATTCATGGATTCGGGAAAGCACCGCCTTTTCAGTCGAGAGCCCTTGTCAGTGCTCTTCTTCCGACGAGGAGGCAGACTCGTCTTCCATGAGTGCGCTGATGAGCGCGGGGAGCTCGCCAATCACGTCAGTGGCCGGAACCGGTCTGCCGCCGGTCCTCTCAACAATGGCGTCCGCCGCCAGTCCGTGGAGGTATACACCCAGGGGCAACGCCTGTTCCGGAGGAATACCTTGAACGAGAAGTCCCCCCAGGATGCCGCTCAAGACGTCTCCTTGCCCGCCTGAGGCCATCCAGGGATTGCCGGTGCTGTTGATCCAGATGGTGGAATCAGGACTCGCGATGATGGTCCTGGACCCTTTAAGCACCACCCAAACGCCATACTCCCGCGCGAAGTCGCGTGCCAATCCCACCCTGTCCTTCTGAACCTCCCGCGAGGCTCGGGACGTAAGTCGTCCCATCTCGCCCGGATGGGGAGTAATGACGACTCGCGCGGTGGATGACTTGAGCGCGTCCAAGCGACCCTCCAGGACATTGAGGCCGTCCGCGTCGATCACCGCCCACCCGGCGTAAGAGCGGAGAACACCGAGCACGATCTCGGCTACACCGTCTTGTGTTGAAATGCCCGGTCCCAGGACGATACAGCCCTTTCCTTCGGCCAAAGACATTATCCTGTCGATGGCGGTTTCTCCAAGGTAACCGGGGATGCCTTCGGGGAGGGGCTCGGTCATCTCTTCCGTGAGCTTCACCTCCAAGATGGGATTGAGAGAAGCCGGCACGCACGCGGTCACGAGGCCGGCGCCAATCCTGGTGGCAGCTCTCGCTGCCATGGCCGGTGCCCCGGTCTTCCCTGGGGAGCCACCCACGACAAGCAGGTGTCCGAAGACCCCCTTGTGAGCCTCAGCATTCTCCCGCAGGGATATGTATTCTGACAGATCGGGGTCATGGATGAGGGTCGCTTTCGGGGGCGTTCGCTCCACCACCTGTTGTGGAATGGAAATGTCCACAATCTGGACCTGCCCGCAATAATCGATGCCGGGATGCAGGGCCATTCCCAGCTTCGCAAAGCCATAGGTGACGGTCAGGTCTGCCTCCACACATACCCCGAGGATTCTTCCGGTGTCCGCGTCGAGCCCGGACGGGAGATCCACAGCCAGGCGGACACCAGGACACCGATTTATCTCGAGAATAGCGTCCCGAAACGGAGCTCGGACTTCCGATCGAATACCTGTCCCGAGGATAGCATCCACGATGACTTCGGAATCCAGCCAAACGCTCGAAGCTTCCTCTAAAGACTCCGCGTCATCCACCACAAATATGTCGCCGGTCATCTTTTCGAGGGTCTGGAGATTGGCGAGCGCATCCCCTTTGATCTTTTCCCTCGGGCAGAGCAGAAACGTGTGAACCAGTGCACCATGATTGATGAGGTACCGTGCTATGACGTACCCGTCACCACCATTGTTACCCGGTCCTGCGACCACGGAGACTTTCAGGCCTTGAACGTCCCCTCCGAGGTACTCTCGCAAGATGTTGAACGTGGTCCGGCCGGCGTTTTCCATAAGAACAACTCCGGCAATCCCGTATTCCTTGATGGCCGCGGTGTCAAAGGCCCTCATTTCGTCGGCGGTGACGAGATACATGGGATTCGTCATGGCAAGCGATCCTCTTTGGAGCCTGCGGCTGTGAAAGCCGGTTTAAGGTCGGACTTCGCAGAGGGAAGGAGCTCACAGGTGTACCCGGAGCAAACCATCGAGTACCGACCGATTTGCTCCAGCGTGACCAATCCCTGCAGTTGTCCGCCTTTCATGATTACCACTGCGCTGCTTCCCGTCTCCTGAATCTTGTGCAAAACATCTACTAGGGGAAGATCGGGGGGCGCGGTGGGGAAATCCCGCTTCATGACCCGACCTACGGGGACGGTCGGTCCTTGCCTATGAAGAGCTTCCGTAAGTGCCTCCCTCGTCACAAGCCCCACAAGCCTGTTCCCGTCCATCACGGGAAAATCGCTCTGAAAGGTTCGGAAATAGAGCTCTGCTGCATCCCCCATGGTTTGCTCGGGCGAGAGAGTCTCCATGTGGGTTATCATCGCAGATGCAGCCGTAGCACCACCGAGAGAGATCATGATTCCTGTCTGTCTTTCTTCCGCTTCAGCGCCGAGGTATACGAAAAGTCCTATGAGGATCATGAAAAGATTCATGGACAGGAGGCCTAGAAAAAACAGCCCGATGGCGAAGATCTGACCGATACCCACGGCAATGCGCGTTGCCGTGAAAGGCTTGAGATAGAGTCCCAGCACACCCCGCAGAATTCTCCCGCCGTCCATGGGGAAAGCAGGAAGCAGGTTGAATGCGGCCAATACCAGATTGACCACTGTCAACTGAGCAAGGAGGCCCCCTCGAATGGAAAGATCTCCAAGCGTCACGGTCACCCCGAACAGATCGGCAGCAAACCAGAGGCAGAAAGCCAAGAAGAGACTGGCAATCGGACCCGCAGCAGCAATGAAGATTTCCTGGACCGGGTTCTGAGCAGGGCTTTCCATGCGTGCCACCCCGCCAATGGGGAGAAGGGTTATGTCCGAGACTTTAATACCGTAATGCCGTGCCACCGCTGCATGGCTCAGCTCGTGAAAAACCACTGACGCAAATACCAGCACGACGAATATGACTCCATTGAGCCCGCCGGCCCCTATTATGGACGTTCCTGCAAAATAAATGAGGAGCAAGAGGAGCAAAAAGGTGACATGGACCTTCACGGGTATCCCCATGATAGATCCGATCCTAAGCGACCATCTCATGAACGAAGCCTCCTTACACGAGAGCGAAGATGAATCCGGCGGGCGAACTGTCCGGCAACCTCCCGGTGCAGACGTCAACCGGTCTACCACCGGGGCCGGTAAACTGTCCGGATACCACTTCTTACCATAGATCGTCGGGAACGTCAGCCTCAAGTCAGGGGGGATTCGCGGAGAAAGATGACAGTCTGGGCGGCTTGCAAATGCAGATCAATGTAGTAAGCTGTGCATGCAGACCGAGCTGTTTGAATCATTAGTGCACGCGATACCACCACAGGAGGCAGATAGTGCTCGAGATAGGAGAAGCCCAGCGCAAGGTATTGGAAGAGATCCCCGTTCTGGGCCGGGAGCGAATTCACATCCTCGATGCCCTCGGTCGGGTGCTCGCCCAGGACGTAGATGCCATACGGGATGTTCCCACTGCCAATAACTCGGCGATGGACGGATATGCATGCCGACATGAGGACATCGTTGGCGCGAGCAAAGCCAATCCGGTCAAGCTCAAAGTCATCGGAGACTCTCCCGCAGGCCACCCCTTTCCAGAGGAAGTAGGCCCTGCTCAGGCCGTCAGGATCATGACCGGCGGGATTATCCCCCCTTCGGCTGATACCGTGGTCATGGTGGAAGACACTGAACTGAAGGGCGATACCATCTCATGCTTCCACGACCCCGGTAAGGGCGCCCACATCAGACTCCGGGGAGAAGATGTCAAAGCCGGCGAAGTGATTCTGAAGAGAGGGGATGTGGTAAGGGCCCCGGAAGTGGGAATGCTAGCCACTCTCGGCCATGCATACGTGTATGTGTACCAGCGGCCGCTGGTAGCAATTCTTTCAACGGGAGACGAGCTCGTGGATCTAGACGAGCCGTTCTCCGACGGTAAGGTGGTCTGCTCGAACAGCTATAGCCTCGCGGCTCAAGTCCTGGAATGCGGTGCGGTGCCCGTATCGCTCGGAGTAGCTCCTGACGATGGGGACGATCAGCGGGCACGGATAGCGGAAGGTCTCCGAGCTGACGCCATTGTAACCTCAGGAGGGGTATCCGTTGGCAAGTACGATTTGGTCAAGGACACCCTTTCCCAACTGGGAATGAAGGTAAAGTTCTGGAAAGTGGCCATGAAGCCCGGCAAGCCGCTGATGTTCGGCACTATAGGCAACAAGCCGGTGTTTGGGTTGCCTGGCAACCCCACATCGGCAATGATCTCGTTCGAGCAATTCGTCAGGCCAGCTCTCTTGAAGATGATGGGTCATGCAAATCTCTTCCGTCCCACTATAGAAGCGACTCTGGCTGAAGAAGCCAAAGTCAAGTCGGATCGATTACACCTCGTACGGTGCAAGCTGTTCGAGAAGGACGGCCAAATGATGGCGGTGACAGCGGGAAACCAGAGCTCCGGCGCGCTGCGATCCATGGTGCTGGCCGACGGTCTCATGATCCTGCCCGGAAGAGCGGCCCCGTTCACCGTAGGCAGCCGCGTGAAGGTTCAGCTCCTGCACACGGGCAGCCCCTCGAGCCCCCATTCCCCGTATGATTGATGAAGGGGGTTATTTCCGCCCATGCAGGGTAGCCTTTTAGGCTGCCATTCTTTAAGATGCAGGCCAAAAGCCTGCACTACAAGCCTGCACTACAAGGCTGCCGTATTCCGCCCATGTAGGGTAGCCTTTCTAGGCTGCCATTCTTTAAGATGCAGGCCAAAAGCCTGCACTACAAGCCTGCACTACAAGGCTGCCGTATTCCGCCCATGTAGGGTAGCCTTTCTAGGCTGCCATTCTTTCGGATGCAGGCTAGAAAGCCTGCACTACAAGCCTGCACTACAAGCCTGCACTACATTTTCATTGATGGTAAGGGATGTGCGGTGGTGTCAGAAATAGATGGCGAAGTCGAGCCCGTAGAGCTGCCAAACCGCTTCAAGCTTCCAGTCTTGCGCAGGCAAAGCGGAGCTAGCGTCGAAGTCCCCGGAGCTAAACTTGAGCCACGTGTTCTCTACCGATAGGCGGGCCGCCATGTCGAATCGGTAAATCTGCGGGCGAAATACAAAGCCGAGACCGCAGGACGTCAGAGAAGACCCTTTAACCGGGAGCTTCAGAAAAGCCTCCACGTGAAGGGGCCATCCCACGATTTCCGGAGGTACGTATCTGAGGTACGGACCGACCGTGACCGGCCTGTCCCCCTTGATGTTGAGAGTTGCGACGTAGTCGCCTGAGCCTGGAACCGGAACGGGGGGATTAGTTCCGGGAACAAATCGCCCCGGAACACGCAGGGTTCCCTGGAACCGGGGGTCGAGAAAGTACACGTCCGCTCGACATCCCGCAGCAAGCCAGTCGAGCTGTACAAGATCGATGTCCCCGCCCATAATCAACCCGCTCAGGTCGATCTTGGCGCCGTTCTGGAACTCGCTACGCGTGTCGAAATTCCAGTAGTTGGCGTGAGCCCCTAGGCGCCAAATGCGGAGGTTTGCAAATATGTCCAAACGCTGCGGATTCTCGTCCAGCCTGGCATACCGGATCAGATCGAACTCGCGTCCGTTGGACCCGGTCAGCTTGGCACCTGCGAGAACTGCTGTGGCGAGGCCGGTGCCCATTTCGCTCCGGAACGAGCTGGAAATGGTTCCTGTTGGAAAGATGGGACCAAGATACTTTTCAAATGAGCCCAACCCGAAGAATGATCCGTAGCCCTGGGCCGCGCACGGGTACGGTGTCATCATCACACAGATGAAGACCGCCAAGAAGGCCCCTGCGGACCGTATCGCTGAAGCATATCGTTTCATGCGGCCCTTATGAGAAACTTCCATTCCACAGAGGCGCATTAAATCATACTTGGCGGGACTTCGTCAAGCTATTTGCCGTCCTGACGCAACTATTCAATTTCGCGAGAGGATTGTGCGCCATTGCCGGACAAGGGAACAAATTCCTTGACATGGACGGGATAGAGATCTAGAAGCTTTGGAATCAAGGATTTGTGACGGCTGGGCGCTTGATAGCCAAAAGGACTGGCCTGGGGGCCCGGGGGTCGTGTTGCGATGGTAGCGTTACGCATGCAAGGAGAAAGACAGCCATGGCTTCCATAGTTGAGCTGCATTGGTCAAATTCTCAGGAGCTCCTGATCGACGTTGATTTGGACGCTCTGTACCTGCGTCAGCTCCGGACGATGGGCGGACAGATCCATGCGAAGTATCCGTACCTCCTGCTGATCCATACCGGGAAAATCATGATCGGCATAGACCTCGGCCATTGCCGCTTCATGCAAAGGGACTTCGGTGCAGGTGTTTTTGCCGACGGTCGCGTTCCTGACGACAGCTCGTGGGACGGTTTGCTTTCGCGGGAGACGTGGGAGTGAGAACGTTCGACCTCGCTGCCCTGAGCTTGTCCGAGGGAGGCGAATACGTGTTGGGCAAGAAAGACCTGCATTCCCAGGCATGCTACTTTGTCTACGGCACTCTCCAACCAGGCGAAGGAGAGAGGCTGATTCGACCCGGCCACGGATACGAAGAGATCCTCTGTGCCGTGGGAGGCCCTCTGACCCTACACACCGCTCACGGTGATATTCGCCTGGACGAGAGCCACGCGATACATGTCAAAGAGACAGACTCCTTCTTAATCTCCAATCCCTCTTCTGATCAAGCGGTGGTATACGTCATGGCTGGAGGGCATGTCCGCCCTGACATATAGAGATGTCTCCCGTGAAAGGTCCCCCCGTCTACACTGCCACGGGAAAATGCGTGGCACTCATCACAGTGGAAGACATTGCATCCTCGCTGCTGAGTTGTTATTCTGCTAGGAGGCCTGAGTGGTGGAATGGGTAGACACAAGGGACTTAAAATCCCTTGGGGCGTGTCCCCGTGACGGTTCGACTCCGTCCTCAGGCACCATCCCCCTTTCTGGCAAGAGCCATCTCACTATCTCACTGATAGAATGCGGAGTGCCACAACACGCGAGTTGATCTTTTCGATGGGGGCCAGCCTCGATAGTCTTTCGACAGTGTGACAATTGAGTCACACATGGGCCCAACCATACTTAAAGAAGTATCGCCCCATGTGGTTCCGGCAGCCCCAAGTCTTTGCATTTCTTCGGAACACGTGTTATATATATGTATACATTCGTAGTGGGTCTCAAGTAAGCTTCAGGCTTGATATTCGTCCTTAACGGAAAAGCTCTGAAGAGGAGATCGGAGGGAGATACATGAAGAAAGAAGCTCGCATTCAGGCTGAGAAAATGTTCCTCAACGCCGCCGGGAACATTACCAACCGGGAGATAGCCAAGGCTGTATCGGTCAACCCCTTAACCGTGGGTAGATGGAAACGAGACGAAAAATGGGATCAGAAGCTCAAAGAACTGCAGAAAACCCAGGCTAAGGAAATCGCCGGTGGCGGAATCGTCAGGAAGAAGGCGGCTCGGGATGAGGCCTTTCGGATCTACATGGAGGCTGGGGGAAATGTCACCAATAAGCAGCTCGCAGCACAAGTGGATGTGAGTCCTGCTACAATTAGCAAGTGGAAGGAACAGGACGACTGGATCGAACAAATCAAGATTCAGCCCGTAGAGCCTCTCCTGCAGGAGCCTGCTCGGGAAGAGCCTGAGCTCGACCTCGGTGATTTGGCCGCACCGGAACAGATTATTGCTTTGAACCAGAAAATGGCCGACCTCCTGACACGCGATTATTTGAGCGCAGAGGAGATAGCTCAACTCGCAGATGCAAAGTGCGATTTGCTCGAGGCGCTGGAGATTTATCTGGGAATAGTCCGAGAAGTAGGTACGCTAAAGTTAGGAGAATGATGAAAGGATCGACCGTTTGCCTCGTCTGCTCCGCGCCAATCGGCTCGTCTGCTAGTCAGGAATTGTGGCTGAATCAGTCGTGACACGCGATGGCGACCACTGCGCGATATCTGACCATTGCCCTCCGGATGCTCCGAGCGAGCAGAAGAAAATGACGCGTTACGACGTTTCTATGAGGGGGCCATCCGTATGATCCTGCCGGATACCCTTCTCTACATTTATGAGGTTCGGGGGGATCTGGAGATAGGAATCCATCCCCCGCCACCCTCGTTCGTAGGTTTGTGGAATGAGGATGACTTTTTGTACCTCTTCTTCACTTCTCCCGAAGATGAATACGTAGCGAACGTTGTCTGCAAAGGGCCAACGCGCCTATCGGCAAGACACGAAATACTGTACAAGGACTGGCAGAGCAACCTGCCACGGGAAGGCGTGCAAATAGGGAGCGTCCACTTCGCAAGAGCCGACGATCCCGCTCCTGCGCGGGGATCGCTCCTTCTCGATCCGTCAGTCGTGTTCGGTGACGGAAGTCATCCGACCAGTGTTGCGTGTATCTCGGAAATCGAGCGCATAGTGGGATCTCGCAACGTACAATCCATGTTGGACCTCGGTACCGGCTCGGGAATACTTTCTCTTGCCGCGGCTTCTCTGGGAGTGGGCCGCGTGGTGGCAGTTGACAGGAATCTGTTAGCCATCCAGACCGTTCGAAGCAATGTGAAGCTCAACAACTTGACCGGCGTCATTCAGGTTAGGGCAGGGGAAGCTCGCTTGTTTATCGATACTCCATACGATCTGGTTGCAGCCAATCTTCCTTTCCAGGTACTGAGAGATCTTGTCGTACTGCGAAACGCCACACTGCATCAAGCGTGGATCGTGTCCGGGATCAATGCGCAACAAGCCGACGTGCTCAGAGAGCTCTTATTTGATCAGGGGTACGCTTTGGATCATTTCATCGAAACTCCTCCCTGGGTGACATTCTCGGCGGTACGAAAGAAAGAATAGTGCGCCATGTATGCAGGACCTCAGGTCCTGGCGGCCTGCAAAATTGGGACGCAGGCGATACTCATGGAGCTTGACTTGCCAATCGATGCGAAGGCTCAACGGTCCAAGAGATGGACTCCCAAGATGGAAGATATGAGGAAAACAAAGCGTGAGCTCGTTGATGAGCTCGTGCTGCTGCGACGAAGACTAGCCCAAATGCAGGAAGCAGAGCTCGAGCTGCAAACCGTGGCGAAAGCTCTCCGGCAGTCAGAAACGCAGTTCAGGAAAATAACGGAGAAGTCGATTGTCGGCGTGTACCTCATTCAGGACATGGTGTTCAAGTACGTGAATCCCAAAATGGCAGAGATCGTCGGGTACACTGTGGAGCAACTGGTCGATAAGAAGGGGCCGGAAGACGTGGTGGCCGACGAGGATTGGCCACTGGTGCGCGAAAACTTGAGAAAGCGCGTCGCTGGAGAGATGGAGTCGATCAACTACTCATTTATGGGAAAAAAGGGAACCGGCGAAATCGTACACTTGGAGGTCTACGGTTCCAGGATGGAATACCAGGGACGGCCGGCAGTCATCGGTACCATACTAGACGTCACGCAGCGGGTTCGAGCCGAACGGGAGCTAGAGACCCAGCTCAAACGGTTCCAGACTCTCTATCA
The DNA here is from genome assembly GCA_040753915.1 of Thermodesulfobacteriota bacterium. GTDB lineage: Bacteria > Desulfobacterota > Desulfomonilia > Desulfomonilales > Desulfomonilaceae > JBFMDN01. The sequence continues at coordinate 88,132 of JBFMDN010000020.1, forward strand.
TCTGGCAGTCACCATGACTGCCGAGCACAGCCTGGCAGAAAACTTGCGCATTCTGGTCGAAACAAGCCTTGAGTTGCTCGAGGCAGATACTGCGTTCATAGCGGTCCGTGACGAAAAGGCAGGGACTCTGCACGTGTGTGCATGCGCGGGGATGGATTCACAAATTCTCCTGGGTCTGGACTTGCTGCAGATGCCTCGCAACGCCGCGCTGACGGGACCGTTACGAAAGACCTGTCGCCTGGAGGAGAATTTCGAGGAGCTCAAGGGAGCATGGGAACATCAACTTTGTGTGCAGGGCCTCAGCTCGGGGATTGCCGTTCCTGTTCGTGTGAAAGAGACAGAGCTGGGCGTGCTCTGTGCAGGCAGCAGATTAGAGCGATCTTTTGCTGACTCCCAGAAAGATCTCCTCTCCTTGGTGGGGAACATGGCGGCCCTGGAGATCAACCGCAAGCAAGCAGAGGAAGCATTGGCTCAATCGGAAGATCAACTCCGCTTGCTCTCGAGGCAACTCCTCAAAGTGCAGGAGGACGACAGAAAACGCGTTGCCCAGGATTTGCACGACGGCATAGGGCAATCCGTTACCGCTATGAAGTTCAAGGTTGAGAACGTCATAAGGAGAGCATCAGAATCTGTTCCAAAGAAGCACCTCGCTCCCCTGAAATCGCTTATCCCGATGATTCAAGAAGTGGTGGAAGAAGTGGGGAGGATCGCCATGGACCTCCGGCCTTCCATCCTGGATGATTTGGGCATCCTCGCAACTCTCGCCTGGCTGTGCAGGGAGTTTGGTAGGACCCATCCGCATATCAAGGTGAAAAAGAATTTTGAATTGGAGGAAAGTCAAATCCCGGAACATCAGAAGATAGTCATTTTCCGGATCCTTCAGGAAGCGCTTAACAACGTGGCCAAGCACAGCCAGGCCAAATCCGTGTACATCTCCTTGCGAAGACAGGACGGCGTTAATGAGTTGATGATCCACGACGACGGGGTGGGCTTCGATTGGGACTCGGTCAGGTCTGCAGAAAGCAGAAGCCGGGGATTCGGCCTCGCAAGTATGAAGGAAAGAACGCAGCTCTCAGGCGGCTCGTTCACTGTTAAGACTCGCAGAGGAGCCGGCACGATGATCGCCGCGTGTTGGGGCGACCGATAGTTCTCTCATCAATGCTTCCTATACTCCCTGGATATGGCCAGCCGAGCGATGGCGTCCGTTTTGCGACGGGATGCATCGCGCCTCATCCTGTCAACGTTTCACCGGAGCCCCTTCGCTCGGCGTTTCACCGCGGATGACAGCTACCGAGAGACCAGTCCCCTGTCGATGGCGTAAGCCGTCAAGGCCGAAGCACTGTGGAGATCCAATTTCTTCATGATGTTCGCACGGTGAGTGGCAGCGGTCTTGACGCTAATGCAAAGGAGGTGGGCAATTTCCTTGTTGGTATTTCCTTCAGCAATGAGTTTCAGAATCTCTCTCTCGCGATGGGTCAACGTGTCCCACGAGGAAGCTGGTTTCAGCGAGCTCTTCCCTTCGAGATACCCTTCGAGCACCACCTGAGACACTCCTGGACTGAGATACGGCTCTCCTTTGAGCACCACGCGAATAGCAGAAACAAGCTCCTTGTGACCGACGTATTTGAGCACGTAACCATCGGCTCCTGCTTGGAACGTCGCGAGGATATATTCCTCATTCTTGTGAACGGTAAGTACCAGGATCTTTGTCTCCGGAAACTCTTTCTTGATACGCCTGATGGCTTCCACTCCGTCCATCCTGGGCATTGACAAATCCATCAGAACAACGTCAGGCACAACCCTGGCAACGCATTCGATGGCCTCTCTCCCGTCCGAGGCCTCGCCCACGACGTCAAAATCCGGCTCCGATGAAAGAAGGGACCTCAAGCCCTCCCTGATAATGGTGTGGTCTTCTGCCAGGACGATGCGAGCTTTCACAGCCATCTTGGACCGTCGCGTCCCAAATCATTTTTCCAGCGCGTAGATAAAAGTACAACGGGAAGGCTGGTTCACTATGCCGAAATCGCGAAATCTAAGTATACTGTACCCCATTGCCGATGCCGTTGCAAGCTCTAGGACAGTCTTGAAGCACTTCAACGCGCTCGGCATTCCGGGACAATCCGTCCAAAACTGCGGAGCCGGACTACCATAGCCTAGATTCCGAATACAGAATTCCTGATCGGGAAATACACCCATGAACCTATTGACACAACCGGCATACACACTCCATTCTTGATCCGGCAGGCAGGCTGAGACCTCCATCTGATTTATATCCAATGCGAAAAGTTCTGTCCGCTTCCCCAATGTGTCGAGAACATGTGTGGGAGCTTCCCAGACCGGTGGGACGGGCGATCAGATGGGGAGGGATACTCCTCTGGAAATGTCTCAAAACTCGGGACACGCCAAACATCGTAGCACGATTGGGCGTCGATGCGAGGAAAGGCACCCTCAACCCAACCCTGTCCCAGAGGGAGAGGGAGCCGGTAGAATCCCCTCTCCCCCGCTTCGGGGGCGAGGGTCAGGGTGAGGGGTTGTGCCACGATTATCACGGTCTACCGGCTTTTGAGACACTTTCCTCT
>JBFMDN010000021.1:0-89232 GCA_040753915.1 Thermodesulfobacteriota bacterium
GCAGCGGTCAAGAGCAGGCATTGGCGGCGCTGTACGCATCCCGGCCGTACCTCAGCCAAGAAACGCTCAGTTTCTTGGCAACGGGGAGGTTTTTTCCTTGACAGAGGGCCTTTTAATGGGTGACCCCTTGTCTCCTTAGTCGACGGGAATGGTGAAATGGAATGTTGAGCCCTGGCCCACGGTGGACTCGACCCAAACCCGTCCTCCGTGGCGCTCGACAATTTTCTTGACCACCGCCAAGCCAATACCCGTTCCCGGGCCGGCTTTCTTGTCCAATTGCTGAAAAAGCACGAATATTTTGTCGAAATAGTCCTTTTCTATCCCAATTCCGTTGTCCTGTACCGAAAAGACCCACTCGCTCGCCCTCTTGCTCGCGGAAACATGTATCCTCGGCGGGTCCTCTCTCCGAAACTTCAGCGCATTACCAATTAAGTTTTGGAAGATCTGCAGCAACTGAGTCACGTCCGCGGTTACCAACGGAAGGTTATCATGTGTTACTAACGCGTGCGTAGCCTTTATGGATGAATCGAGGTTCAGCAACGCCTCTTTGAGCACTTGTTCGGAGCTAGTCGCCTCGAGCGGCTTTCCCTTCGTCATTATGCGTGAATAGTTGAGCAGCTCGGAAACGAGGTTTTTCATTCTCAGGGATGACGCGACCGCGTATCCTATGAGCTCATCGGCATCTGGTCCGAGCTTACCTTTGTACCTCTGTCCCAGCATCTGGACGCAACTGATCACGTTGCGCAACGGCTCTTGCAGATCATGGGATGCCACGTAGGCAAAGTGCTCCAGGTCCTCGTTGGAGCGAGTCAGCTCTTCAGCCCTCCTCTGGAGGAGATCCTGCATCCGCCGGCGTTCCGTGATATCTTGTATCATGGCAAGGCAGTACAAGGTAGCTCCGTCATGATCGCGGACCGCCGAAAGGGTCAGGCTTACCCAGATAACCTCCCCTGATTTCTTTAGGTAGCGTTTTTCCATGGTAAAATGCTGGACTTCGCCTCTGAACAATCTCTCGCTCTGCTCCACGTCGGCCTCCACGTCTTTGGGGAGGGCTAAGTCCAGCAACGTCAATTCACCAAGATCTGCCGGGCTGTATCCTGTTATGCTGCAAAAGGCCGGATTGAGCAAAATGAATCGGTAATCCAATCCCACGACAGCCATCCCGAGAGGTCCCTGCTCGAATATCGTCCTGAAGCGCTCTTCTGTTTCCCTCAGCCGTTTTTCGGTTATCAACCGCTCCGATATTTCTTTCCTCAAAGTGTCATTAACTGCCTCCAATTCCATGGTCCGCTGAGCGATCTTCAATTCCAGGGTCTCGTTCAAGACGCTTATTTCGATTTCAGCCTGCTTGCGCTGAGTAATATCATCATAGATCTCAACAACTTCTCCGTTTGAGAGGCGATAGAGGTACATTTCTCGCCACCCTTCACGGTATTCGTCCCTGTAATAGAATGCGGGGAGATGCTGAGGGACACCTGTTCGGTACACGTTCCGAAGGCCGTCAAGAAGCCCGTATCGGCCCATGTTCGGTGCAATGTCCAGGAGGCGCTTTCCAATAACGTCTTCTCTTGCAACTTTGCTAATGGTTTCGGCTGCGCGATTGAAATCCTTGAACACAAAATCCGTTCCGTCCTCAACCGGTTCGTATACGGCCACACCACTGCGCATGTTCTCGAACATAGCCCTATAACGGTATTCACTGTACCGCAGCTCATCCTCCACTTCTTGTCTGCTCAAGATTTCTTGCCGCAACTTGGCATTTGCACTGTGGAGCTGAGCGGTGCGCTCCTTGACACGCAGCTCCAGCTCATCGCGAGCCTTCTTGACCTCCTCTTCCGCCCGCTTGCGCTCGGTGACATCCACCAGGGCAAAGACGAGTCCTTCCACTTTGCCGGACGGATCTTTGACCGGGTGCAGGGTCCAATCCCAAAAGGTTGTCCCGCGGTCTGGATCGTCGGGAAATTCGAATGGCTTGGCGTAAACCGTGAACGCCTTTCCCGATTCGACCACGCTTCTGAAAATGGCCTCGTTTTCCTGGTGGGGGTAGAGGTCAAAATGATTCTTTCCGGGAAAAAACTCGGGATCGTGACCGCAGGCGTCGGCATAGGCCCGATTTACGCGTATGAAATTGAAGTCTGCATCCAGGAGCACAAAGCAGAAGTGGGTCGTGGAGAATATCTTTTCCAGTGCCCGAGCCGTTTCTTCCGATATTGGAGCGCCCTTTCCACCGCGCTCGGACTGGCTGGAGGATTGCTCCCTGAAATAGCACCACTGATCCGTACCGACCCTGCCATGTACAATCATTTTCTTTGGAGAGCCGTCCTTGCTCACCACTTCCACTTCAAAGGGGGTATCCTGAGTCTTCGAGTCGTCACCAAGCAGGGGAATGAGCAATTTGTGCCGGTCAGTGTCGACCACGAGATCTTTGAACGGCTTATCAATTATCTCTTCACGGGAATAACCCAGGGCCCGGAGCCACTCTTGGCTCACCTCCAAGAAGTTGCCATTCTCATCAAGCAACTGGTATCCCAGCGGCACTTTGTCCCTAAGGGAACGCAAGCGTTCTTCGCACCCGGCACGCTCCTTTTCGACTCTCTGAAGCTCTCTCTTCGTCGTGTCCAATGCCGACGCGAGCTCATCGGGTGACAATTGTTTTGGCTCCATGTATCACCTCTGAGGTCTGCCCAGAGCATCCTGCTTTGTCGCGGCACGCATCCAGAAAGGCGGCCCCCCCGACGAAGTTGAGGCAGGAGAAGGCCTGAAACCTGCCTCTACGATTTTTGACATGGACCTCAAAGCACCAAACTATCGGTGTATGGTAGCATCTGCGACGTCACGTGTTAAAGCACTTAACGTGCCGCGGTTCGCCGGTCGACGAGCTCCCTGCAACTAGTGAACAGTCTCGCCGGATAACATGTGCAAATCCTGCACCTACACAATGTTATCATGCAGGGGTGCTCCGCCCAAGTATGAGCAGAGCTCCGAAAACGATCAGCAAAATGAAAAACAATGCCACGGCTATTCCAGTGGCACTGCCGGCCATTCCGCTGAATCCGAGCACACCCGAAACGACAGATGTCACGAGAACAAGGACCGCCCAGGACAACATGCTCACATCATCTTCCTTTCCAGCCGCGCATTGAAAATAGCGGCCGCCGCCAGATCGACCCCTGCAACACCAGCATAATGGAACGCAGACGCGTTCGCTCGCCCTTGTCAGGAGCCATATCGAATTCGTTGAAAGGAAGACTCGCCAGATCCGGAGCTTGTCATTCCTCACCCCACGCCCACTGCCCTGCGTCGTGGATTCAGCATCGGCTCCCATTCCTCCCGGATGTCGACGACGCAACCTCGCGAGCAGTGCTACGGTTATTCTCACCACAATTCGCTCTCGAAATGCCCCCCAGCTTCACGACCGATCCCCGCGATATCTCATGATCATCTTTGCCACTCATCTCAGGCGCGGTCAAGCCCTGAATGGCGCGAGCATTCTCTGATCGATGCCGTTGAGAGATTGCGGGATTCTCGGGAACTACCTGGGACGAAGACCCATTGGCAGAGCGCAGGAGGCCATGGCTTCGTTATTCCAAGACAACTCGGCCACTCTCTCCACAAATCCCCGAGAGGCGTACTAAATGAGGAACATTTCCTATATGCCAGTGTCGAAATTAGCACGGGTCGAACAACTTCTGAATTGGGACAGGATGTGGTGCGGCGTTCCGGAGAGAGGGAGCTTCCGGAGGGAGAGAGGTCGCCATGAGCACAGACAAGAAGGCCTGGTTGGATCGCAATGCGGTGACCTGTAGAGTATTCAAGGGGAGATGGAGTATACGTCACTGCTTCAAGATGTACAATGATATTAAGGATCTCAAGATCCAGATGTCAACTCGTGGCGGTGGCACAGTCAAGAGACATGAATCTGCGTACAATCCATGTGAACGCTGCAAGATTCTTGCAGAATACAAGAATAGCATGGAGGCGCAACACTGCGACGAGAAACATTGTTACAGTGACGTGGTAGCCTTTTAGTCTTGTTCGCGGTGAAGCGTTTCAGCCAATCCGCCTGATGGAGCGTGAGAAGAGTTCCTGTCCTTCACCTCTAAGACGTTAAGCGCGCGGTACGGAATTCCGCGTGCAGCTCGGTCACAGTGTCCCATCTTTTTTCAGGATCCTTTTCGAGGCATCCAAGGACGATTCTGTCAAGCCACGGGGGAAGGCTAGAGTTTGTCAGGGTCGGCGGGGACGGGTGTATACGGGAGTGCTGGAATTTGAAGTCTTCGAAGGACGGCCCTTCAAAAGGATACTCGCCCGTTGCCATAAAATAGAGCAGAACCCCGAGAGAATATATCTCGGAGTGGCGCTCGCGAACCTTAGCGGCCTTGGACCTGAAGAACTCGGGAGGCATAGTGGCTGGATTCATCCCTGGCTCCTGCCAGCGCGGCTTGGACGCTCTGGTCAGGTTCCTGTATACCTGCGAGTACCCCAGGCCAACCATCTTGCAGTCGGTGAGATCGTCGCTGACGAGCACTTGACAAGGTTGGATGTGAAGATGATACGTTCGCTGAAGCTGGCCGTCGAAGCCCCTATGGTTGTGTGCATAGGAGACAGCGCTCAAGATTTGGTCGAATAGGTTCATTGCCTGCTGAAATCCGAGCTTATTTGACTGGACCGCATGCTCGATATGTTTTGAGTAAAAGGGATGGACCAAGCCACGTGCGCCGGTCGGGCCGGTCACCGGCTCCTGAAGAGGAAGAATGTTGTCGTGAGTCACCGTAAATCCCAGGTCCGTCACTTCCTTCATGAATTCCCGCATAAGGAGCGGATCGAAGAGATCGCGACGGAAAATCCGCATCAGGACGCTCCGACCGGTGTTCACTTCCGCGCCCACATGGAAGTGGCTCCAGCCGTCGGAAAATAATATTTCCAGATCCTTATACGCCAGTCCGCCTGTGGCCGGGTAGAAGAGCTCTTCTTCTCGATACTTGGAAAAGAGACTGGTTGAATATCCTGAGACAAACGTTGTGACCGATTTGGCCGCAAAGGAGGAGTTCGGGTCTGTAACGTCCACGTATTGGGCTCTTCTTAGCGGATCCTCAACGGTCAGTGACGCGTCCAGAGGTGGGAGGTCCGAGAAATCAATGACCCCCGGCCGTCTATCGGCTGAGCCTGGCACAGGATCGGGGGACGTGGTTGATACACCGGGCTTTGACAGCTCGGCTTGATTCCTGGTCTTTCTGACCTGCGATGTTGTCCCGCCTTTCGACTGAGCCTGATGGCGAGCCCCACTTACTGGCCTTTCCACCGTGGAGCCGGTAACAACGATCTCCTGGGTCTTGTGGGGTCTTGGGGTCCTCTGCTGCTGGGCGGATGATTTCTCCGGACGTGTTGGTACACTCTTCGATGCTGATTCCTGCGGCTCGGTATCGAGCCTGGAGGGAGGCTTGGGCTCGGAATGCTTGGAATCCTCTCTCTTCTCCTTGTCCTGTTTCTCGTCAGTCCCGCGGCTCCCTTTTTGCGAGAGCGTTCCTCGGGGCATCTTGGCTCCAGTCAGATGAATGACGCTTCTGATGCCGGATCGTGCAACATCCTCGATGAGGTTGTGCTCCGCTGCTACCGCAGCCACTTTCTCAATCAGCTCAGCATCTTCTCTGAGTGGAATCAAAGCCAGAGCGTGCTCGACGAACTTGCGGTACTCTTGGCGCTTCTCATACGCGGACACCAATGCAGACCGAATAGGAACGTTGTTGGGCTCGTACTTCACCAGTCTCTCGAAAAGCTCCACCGTGCCGTCATCAGATGCGCCGCTTTTGATCAACTGCTTGAGAATCTTCGAATTGAGCTCCCGGTTTCCTTCCCTGATGGTTCGATCTACGAGATCGTTATCAATAACGCACTTGGCCAGGTCCGTCAGGTAGTCGTGATTCGCGCCGTCTATCTCATGGAGCACCCGCAACTTCTCCATGTACGCGTTCAAATCGCCTCTCGTGAGGTATACGGTGCTGAGCATCTTGTTGATGCCTATCGCCTTGGGTTGGAACTCCAAGACTTTCTCGTACACCGCGACCGCGTCCGGATTCACTTCGGAGCGTGCAAGGTAGAGCTGTGCGAGCTTCTTGATGATGAGGGGGTTGCCTTCTGCCACGGCTTCCTGAACGCGGGAGTTCTCTAGATAAAGACGAGCGGCCTGTTCTATGTACTGGTCGTTTTGGCCTTTGTCCAACTGGTAAAGGATCGTCAATTCGCTGACAGCGCGTCGGTAATCGCCACCCTCTGCGTAGATCTGCGACAGCATCCCATGCAGCCGTTTGTCCGTGCGATTGTAATCGAGCGCCTTGAGAAAAATGCGCGCAGCGCTGGGAGATTTGGCCTTTTCCTCGAGCAATTCCTCCGCGATTGCCTTGATCAGTTTTTCGTCACCCGCTTCCAAAGCTACATCGGTCTTTCCCTCCCCTACGAGAAAGCTCACAATCTCGGCCAGGATCGCCTTCTCTCTTTCCCCCTGCATGAGAGCGGTGCCGTGTCGAAGGAAATTGGGCGCGTCTTTCAGCTTCCTGTATGTCTCGTACAGCGTTTCGTGTATCTCCAGGCGTTTTTCCTCCTCCATTTCCGTTTCGAGGAGCTGCTCGTAGATATGCGCTGCTTCGACCTCCTTTCCGAGGGCCATCATAATCGAGACACCAAGAGCGTAGTCTTCTACTCCCTTGAGCCCCCCCAGATCACGCATCTTTTCCCAGGACTTGGCAGCCTCACGAATCTCTCCCAGATTCTGGTAGCATACGCTGAGTCGTCTGTACACGTCCGGGTTACGTACGTCTCCGCCCTGGAGTTGGAGATAACTTCTAAACTCTCCAATCGCGTCTGAGTACTCTCCAGCCCGGAAAAGCTCCTCAGCCCTCTTGATGGATGCAGGAATCGACGCCGCCCGGACCTCAGCTACCTTGGTTTTCTTTACCCGAGACCAAGCGTAAATCACTCCTGCCACCACGATAATTCCTGCACCGATGGCAATTGCCCACAAGATTACTGGTGACAGTCTCTTGGGCGGGGGAGGGGCCCACGGCTGGGTGTGCGCCATCAGAATGTATCCGTTCGCGCCGGAATCGGCCATGTGAATCTCGACGAAATCTCCTGAGATCGAGACCACTTCGTAGATGCCACCCTGGAGGGCTATGCCTATGATTTCGCTGTCTTTGGCTGGCTGGGCATAGATCCTGGTCGAAAGTCTGTCAGGAGCGTCGATCTGCACCGCCTTGGGGAATTGTTCCTGAGACCATGCATCGACGCTTCCAAACCAGCCCACGGAAACGGTGCACAGGGCTAGGACAACGGCTCGTACAACGAAAAAGCGTCTCAACGGTATTCCCTCATTCCTGTCACGCGCGTATACTATGGACCGAGGACATGCGAAGCAGTGTACCACGAATGCAGCTCGCACGCAAATGTCTAACGTCCCGTAATGTTGAATATGCCACCTGACAGATCGGAGTGAAGCGAAATCATGGACCAGGTATTTACCTTCGAGCAGGGGCCGATACGTCCGCCCAGCGAATCAGGAAGTCTTCTTATCAGGGTAACACGCAATTGCCCGTGGAACCGATGTACCTTCTGCGGCACCTATCGCGGAAAAAAATTCTCTCGGCGATCTTTGGAAGAGATCAAGGCAGATGTGGACGCTGCCTGGGCTGTCAAAGAGAGAATCAAGGAAATCTCGTGGGCAGCCGGCCAGGGTGGCGAGATGACGCAGCACGTGCTCGCGCGCATATTCCACGACGCGTCACTTCCGGACTCATTCAGGTCCGTAGCGTTGTGGCTCGCGTCAGGCGGGGACACAGTCTTCCTTCAAGACGCCAACTCGCTCATTCTCTCCACAGATTCCCTTGTAGAAATCCTTAAGTATATTAGACAGAAGTTCCCCTCGGTCTCTCGTGTGACTTCATACGCCCGTGGCTCGACGCTCAAAGACAAAACCGTGGACGATTACAAACGGCTAAAAGAAGCTGGCTTGACCCGCCTCCATGTTGGCATGGAGTCTGGGTCGGATAGGGTGCTGAAAAGGATTCAGAAAGGGTGCACTTCTGAGCAAATGATCAGAGGCGGTAAGAGAGTGGTAGAAGCCGGAATCTCGCTCTGTCTGTACATCATGCCGGGAATAGGGGGGATTGACTTGGCTGAGGAGCACGTTTCAGAAACCGCCAGGGTCGTGAATGCCATCAATCCGGATTTTGTGAGATTCAGGTCGCTGTATGTCAGGCGCCGATCTGATCTGAAGGAGATGGTGGATAACGGCTCATTCGTTCCACCGGGCGAAGACGAGATGGTGCGGGAGATCCGCGGAATCATCACCGCCCTGGATGGGATAGAAACCACTGTCGTGAGCGATCATATCCTCAATCTCTTGGAAGAAGTGGAAGGCAAGCTGCCCGAGGATAAGGAGCGCATGATCGACGTGATTGACGAATACCTGAACCTGTCGGAAGAGGACAGGCTTCTGTTTCAACTGGGAAGACGAGGTGGGGCGCTGCGCGGGCTACGAGATTTTCGTCAGCAAGGTGTTCGAGCCAGGTTGCAGGCCGCCAGGAATCAGATCGAATCGGAAGTTGCTGGCGGGTTACCGGAATATCTGCAGGCCGTAAAGATGCGTTTTGTGTGAGGAAGCAGACGCGAAAAGGGGAGCCGCTTGCGTGGCTCCCCCCGTACTTCCGGCCAAGTGCGAATATCTACTGATCGTACCACGCCGTTTCTGGCATGGGCTTTTCCTGCTCTTTTCTCAGTTGCTCGATCGTCCTATCCGACTTGAGCCACTCAAGAGCTTTCTTGACAACAAGGTCGTTCGCGAGCTCCTCTTTCGAATCACGCTGGAATCTGCTCTTGCGCTGCTTCTTCTTGTCGTCGTTCTTGGACTCCTCTTCTTGCTCCTTCTCCTGCTGTTCCTGCATCTCGTCCTTCAGGTTCACATCTGGCTGGATGCCTTTTTCCTGAATATGCCTGCCCTTCGGGGTGTAATAATACGCCGTGGTCAAACGCAATCCAGATCCGTTCTCGAGCGGAATAATGGTTTGAACCGACGCCTTGCCGAAAGACTTGGAACCGAAGACAGCAGCTCGGTCGTGATCCTGAAGAGCCCCAGCCACGATTTCCGACGCGCTCGCGCTTCCCTCGTTAATAAGGACGGCCATCTTGAAATCATACTGTTTTCCGGCCCGGGTGGCACGGAACTCCATACGTTGATCCTTTACCCGACCGTCTGTGTACACGATGAGTCCCTTGTCCACAAAGAGATTGGCAACCTTCACGGCTTGATCGAGCAATCCTCCCGGGTTGTTACGCAGATCGAGAATGAGGCCTTTCACAGGCTCCTGCTCTGCCAGACTGTTAATCGCCGACTTCAGATCGTTGTCCGTATTCTCCTGGAAATTCACGAGCCTTATATAATAGTACCCGGGCTCGATGGTCTGTTTCTTCACCGATCGAACATGAATGATGTCACGGACTATCGTGTAATCCTTAACTTTCGGAGACCCTTCCCTGAGGATCGTCACAGTGACTTTCGTCCCTTTCGGACCGCGCATCTTCTTGACAGCTTTGAGCAACGTGATGTTCTTGGTGGATTCGCCATTTATCTTGATGATCTTGTCGCCCGGCTTGAGTCCTGCCTTGTATGCCGGTGTATCTTCTATGGGTGAGACAATGGTAAGTATCCCTTTCTCAAGAGTAATTTCGATTCCTAGCCCTCCAAATTCTCCTCTTGTTTCCACCTGAAGCTCCTTGAACATGTCTTCCGGCAGATACGAGGAATGAGGGTCCAGGGATTGGAGCATTCCCTCAATTGCCCCTTGAATCATTGTTTGATCCGTCACTTCCTTGACGTAATTCTTCTGGACGATTTCCATAATGTTGCGAAACAGCTTCAACTCCCGATAGTCCGGAGACCGTGCCAGGACCGGGTCACTCATCAATTGGCCGGCGACAAGTCCGAGGCAAATCAGCCCGATGGCAGAAAAGAGAAGTCTGGTACTCTTAAGTGGATGCATGGGAGATCCTCCCGTGGGAATAATGCCGAAGGTCCCGAAAAACCTCCAGTGCATAGAAATGAAATGATATCATACCGGCTGCGTCGTCACAAGGCGAGCAACCAAAAGGAAGGAGCAAACCATGGAGACCCGCGCCTTTCGCGTCGATTCCCGGATGATTCTGCCCATAGTAATGGCTATGATCTTCGGAGCTCTGCTCGTGGCACTCGAGGCATCGACAAGAAGAGGCATCCTATTGGCTGTTCTGCTCGCGCCGTTCTTTTACCTGGGTGCCGAGATCCTGGCAAGGAAAATTGTGATTGACTCGCAAGGTATCACGATCTCGAAACTGTTCCGTTCAGTCCGGCACGATTGGATGGACCTGTCCTCAGTGGATTCTGTCAGGACGGGCAACAAGGTCTTCGTTATCCTTCATAGCGACCAGGGAGGAACGTCACTCATCAGCAATACGATTCGCCCTTTCGGCCAACTTGTGGACACGATATTAGCTTGTGCACCTCAGAGGAGTTTTACTGAGGAAGTCAGGGAACGGCTTTCCGACCCCCCGGGCAAGTTCGGACCGCTAGTCCAGGCCTGGATTGCCTGCCTCGCTCTCGGTGCCCTCGTTGTCGGAACCCTGCTCGGATACAGTTGAGGTAGGCAGGATTGTCAGAGCCCTTCCTAGATCCCTCGCCTGGAAACATGGAGGACATATTGTGCCACGTATCAAATATGCGTGGCATTCATTGCAGTTGAAAGCCAATGTGCCTTCGGTAGACTTGTGGGCATACGAAAGGTCGAGATTTTCCATCAGTGACTGTGGAGCTCCTGACCTATGGTCAACACGATCGTGGAGCGCGGCCGATGCTTTGACGCCGTCTTTAATGACTCGCTTTGGGAGTCACCTTCCGACCCGTTCTTCATGCGCTCCTCTATAGTTGCCACTGACGAGATCGGAAGGCGACTGCCCCTTGCCCGTCAAGCTTGACTGGCGTGTCTGTGGGTGTTACATGATTGCGATCATATCTAGCTCCTATGTCAAAGAGACTGGAAAACCGATCGAACGAGGCCGTTGATATGCTCACATTTCAAGAGTTCATCATGGCGCTGGAGAAGTTCTGGTCAGACCGGGGTTGTGTAATCCAGCAGCCGTACGATACGGAAAAAGGCGCAGGGACGATGAATCCTGCCACGTTTCTCCGGGTGCTCGGACCTGAGCCGTGGAACGTGGCATACGTGGAGCCTTCCAGGCGACCTACCGACGGTCGGTACGGAGAGAATCCAAACCGGCTCCAGCATTACTACCAGTACCAGGTTATTCTGAAGCCTTCCCCACTCGACGTGCAAGACATCTATATCGAATCTCTGTCCGCTTTCGGTATCGACCCATTGGCCCATGACATCCGCTTTGTGGAAGACGACTGGGAATCTCCCACCCTTGGCGCTTGGGGGGTTGGATGGGAAGTCTGGCTGGACGGTATGGAGATCACCCAGTTCACGTACTTTCAGCAAGCCGGTGGATTTGATCTCAAGCCCGTCTCCGTGGAGCTGACGTACGGCCTGGAGCGCATCTGCATGTACCTCCAAGGGGTCGAGAACGTGTACGATCTGAAATGGACTCGCGACGTGACCTACGGTGATATCCATCACCGATCGGAAGTAGAAGGGTCCACCTACAATTTCGACCGATCCGACTCTGAAATGCTCACACAGTTATTCAACATGTACGAAGCCGAGGCTGAAGCGCTACTGAGCTCCGAAGACCCCCTTGTTCTGCCGGGATATGATTACTGTCTCAAATGCTCTCACGTGTTCAACCTGCTCGACGCCCGGGGCGCAATCAGTGTTGCCGAGCGGACCGCGTATATCCACCGGGTGCGAAACCTGGCGCGCAAGGCTGCCAGTGCGTACCTCGCCCAGAGAGAAGCCCTCGGATTTCCTCTTCAGCACAAGTTCTCCGGAGGACGGCCTGCATGACTACTCGCGAATTTCTTCTAGAGATAGGAACCGAAGAGATACCGGCATCCTTCGTAAAACCGGCACTGAGCTCGGCTTCGGATCTTTTGCAGAACCTGCTGAAAGCGAGTTGGATCGGCCATGGAGAGGTGCGCACGTTTGCCACACCGAGAAGGCTTATCCTTACTGTCGCCGATGTGGAACCTCTGCAGGCTGCAAGGGAGATTGAGAAGACCGGTCCTCCCGTAAGCGCCGCATACGACGAAAAGGGAAATTTCACAAAGGCCGCAGTCGGGTTTGCGCGTAGCCAAGGCGTGGACGTTTCCGAGCTTGTGGTTGTCAAGACTCTGCGGGGAGAGCAAGTTGCGGTGAGAAAGGTCGAGGAAGGGCGGCCCACGGTTGACGTGCTTGCGGAAGCGTTACCCGGCCTCATGGACCGAATTGTGTTTCCAAAGACCATGCGATGGATGGATCTCGACGCACGATTCGCGCGACCTGTACACTGGATCGTTGCCTTGCTCGGCGGCGAGATCGTTCCGTTCACCTTCGGTAATATTCAGAGCGGCAACATGAGCAGGGGACACCGGTTCATGCATCCGGAGAGCTTCCCTGTTACCTGCTTCGAAGATCTGCGATCGGGCCTCGAACAGCGAGGCGTAATACTGGATCAAGAGACCAGGAAGCGGATCATTCGAGAGAAAGCCGGCGAGCTGGCAGCCCGCGAAGGAGTCCATGTCCTGGACGATGCAGAGCTTTTGGAAGAGGTTACCTACCTTGTCGAAAGTCCCCACCCCATCATGGGAAAGTTCCAATCGGAATTCCTCGAATTGCCGGCCTCCATCCTTGTTACCTGCATGAAGAAGCATCAGCGCTACTTCTCCGTCCAGGACTCCGAGGGGAGGATCAGAAATTGGTTCATCGCGGTGAATAACACGCCCGTGAAAGATGCGAATGTGTCCATACGCGGACATCAGAGGGTGCTCAAGGCGAGACTGGAAGATGCGCGGTTCTATTTTCTCGAGGATCGGAAGGAGCCTCTCGTCAGTCGCCTGGAAGCCTTAAAGGGAGTGGTCTTTCATTCGAAGCTCGGGACTGCGTACGAGAAGGTGGAGCGCTTCACGATACTTGCGCGGAAAATGGCCGAGATGCTGGCACCGGACAGAGTACACGAGGTGGAACGGGCATCAATGCTCTGTAAGTGCGATTTGGAGACAGGGATAGTCTATGAGTTCCCCGAACTGCAGGGAATCATAGGCAGTTACTACGCTCGCATGGACGGAGAGCCTGAAGCAGTGGCGACCGCGATTCGCGAGCACTATCTCCCCGCGTACGCAGGCGATGATCTCCCCGAGGGGATCGTGGGAGCTCTTGTCTCGATCGCTGACAGAATCGATACCATCGTAGGATGCTTCAGCGTCGGACTGATTCCCACCGGAGCTGCAGACCCTTACGCTCTCCGGAGAAACGCTCTTGGTATCATTCAAATTCTTATCAACCTGGGACACCCTGTGGACTTGGCCTGGCTGACTCGAGAGGCCGGGGCCCTGCTCGCTGCGAAGCGGACCCGTCCGGAGGAAGATGTATTCTCGGACGTCATGGATTTCATCAAGACAAGATTCATCAATTTCCACACTTCACGGGGCTTTCCTCTCGACGTGGTGGAAGCGGTTGTGCGGGCGCGGTGCGATGATCCTGTCGATGCCCGGCGCCGCGTCGAAGCCCTTCATGAGTGGAAGCAGCGGGATGATTTTGACTCCATAGTCATCGGATTCAAACGGGTGGTAAATATCTTGCGAGGCATGCCGGATACCGGTCCACCCTCTCTGGAGCTCTTTGAATCGGACGGCGAGAGAAAACTCTTCTCCGCATTCAAGAGCGTCTCTGAGCGCGCCCTTCCCCTCATAGCGCGGGGAGAGTATGCCAAGGCACTTGAGGAGATCGCAGAGCTCAAGTCCCCCATAGACAACTTCTTCGATGATGTGATGGTAATGGTGGATGTCGAGGATTTGCGGACCAATAGGCTCGCTCTGCTCAGGGAAATCGCGAAGCTGTTCGGGAACGTTGCGGACTTTTCCTTCATAGGTTCGACCGCTGAAAACAAGTAGCCGGGCCGATGCCGTTACGTCATCTTGCGAGCCTTCAGAAAGGAGGCCAAGTTTTGGCCCGATCCGCCCAAGTTGAGCTTCTTTCGTATGTTCTTTCGGTGGACCAGGACTGTCTGAGATGAAATGCCCATGATCTTGGCTATTTGCTTGGACGACAGGCCGGAACGGATCATCTCGCAAATCCTGACTTCTCTCGGGGTAAGACGGTGATCGCTGGTTATCGGGTCGAAATCAAAGGATGAGAAAAGGTTGCTGAGGCCGAATTCCAGTGATTGAACCAGGAACGACACCGTGTCCGATGCAGTTTGAGATTTGAGCTGATCGATAATCGGCTTGATGGTCAAATTGATGTCGTTGGTGATTTTCTTTTCCGCTTCTCTCTTCTGATCGTCGATGCTCTCGATGACCATCCTGAGTGCCTCATTAGTCTTTTCAAGACTCTCCGAATACTTCTCCAGCTCCAACTTCGAGGCCTCCAAAGCTCTTGTTCTCTCTTCCACCTTTGCTTCCAAAGATGAAGAATAGGCTTCCAGCGCTTCGTGACTGGAACGCAACTCTTGCTCCGCCCGCCTGATAGACGTTATGTCCCGGAGCGCACTGATGATCGCCACCGGAGTCCCACGGTCATCGCGTAATACTGAGCTATTCACGAGCCCCAGAAAGGAGCTCCCGTCGGTCCTGGTGTGCCATAGCTCCCTGCTGGACGATCCTGTCAACAATAGCTCCTGCTGGGCAGCCTCAACTTCCTCCGCTTGCGCCGGTGTGTGAAGGACCGCAATATGCTTCCCCGAAAGACTTTCCTGTGCCCAGCCGTGCATCTCTGCAAAGGCCTTGTTTACAAAAAGGAGCGTTTGATCCAGCGTTGTTACCGCAATGCCTTCGGAGCTCTGTTGTACGGCCTGGGATAACAGATTGAGCCACTCCTGCGAAATACATTGATCTGTTACGTCCCGAAATACGACCACGTGCCCGAGAGACTTGCTATCGAGATCACGCAGAGGTGTTGCCGTCGCCTCCACGAGGCGCCGCTGTCCATGACGCGAGACAAGAAGCCGGAACCGGTCTCGCGTGCTACCGAGCAGGCAGAGGATAAGCCGGTCCGGGCTAACCGAGCTCACGGCCTCCGCTGTGGCCTCCTCCAACCGGAGGGCGTCCTCCAATCGCATTCCCGCTGCCTCCTGATGGGACCATCCTGTGAGTGTCTCCGCCAGTGGATTCATGAAGGCGATACGACCGTGTTCATCCGATGCGATGACAGCATCTCCGATGGAATTGAGAATGACGGAAAGCCAATATTGGTTTCGCTTCAGCTCCTGGTCTGTTTGATGCTTGAAAAGCGCCGTTTCTATGGTTCCATAAAGCTCGATATCACGGAATGGCTTGGTCAAATACCCAAACGGCTTGGTCGTCCTGGCGCGCTTGAGCAAGTCTTCGTCGAAGTACGCTGTCAGATAAATCACCGGTACATCCAGCTCTTCCTGGATGATTCTTGCCGCAGATATGCCATCAACCGACCCTTGCAGAAAAACGTCCACAAGGGCGAGGTTCGGGGCGTACGATCTGGCCGCACTGACAGCATCTTCACCGGTGCCGACCACAGCGCATACCTCGTATCCCCGGACCTCCAGTGTGGAGCGAAGATCTGCTGCCACTATGCTCTCGTCTTCAACTACAAGAATGCGCGCCCGAAACATGAGAGATGTGCTCCCCTCGTACCAAGCTCACGTTTTCCCAAATGCGGTTGCGACGTTGCTTCAGCCTTTTTGCGGAAAGGCAGGTTTGAAGAAAATGTCTCAAAACTCGGGACACACCAAAAATCGTAGCACGATTGATCGTCGATGCGTAGAAAGGCACCCTCACCCCAACCCTCTCCCAGAGGGAGAGGGAGCCGAAAGAAACCCCTCTCCCCCGCTTGGGGGGAGAGGGTCAGGGTGAGGGGGTGTGCCACGATCATCACGGACTGCCGGCTTTTGAGACACTTTCTGAAATCCAACCTCTCCTCCGGGTGAGCTTGAGACAAGAATACCGGCGAGACGCTGGCGCTACGGTGGTTCCGTGCAAGAAATCTCCGGCAGGGGGAGATTTCAAACCCGCGCTCGTGGGCATTCTCGACTCGTGCCCCCTGAATTGGATCGACCGCCTTGTCGTCAATGCGGCACCGTATTTGCGAAATTGTGTAGTGAGCAAGCCGGAATCCGAACAGTGTCAAGATTACATCACGGCGCAATTCTGAGCGTATCTGCCGTGCCCCCAATTCACAATCCGTTTCTTCGCATTATAGTGCATTCTCCGCTCAAAGGTCATCCCAGACAAAGGTGACACGCGCATGGACGACAGATGCCGCTATGGTACAGTGATACCGCTCGACAATGAAAGCCGAAGGTGCTCGAACCCATACCAAGCCGGCCTGCAGCCGCGAGCGGCACCGGCTGGAATGGAAAACCGATTATCATTTTTCCAGGGGATCTGCCAGGGCGATCCGGCCGGACAAAGCCGGGTCCGGGTATTGCTGCTCATAGGGGGTCATGTGCTGTCACCAAGCTTCACGTGGCCGAAATGAACCCATCCGGACCTGCCCGAAGGAGTCACCACCCTGAACCACATGGCATCATTGGCCATCAGTTTTTCGGTCACCTTGACCTCCTGTCCCGCCATGAGCTTGTCAACTACGCCTGTTTGAAGGCCGGGGCGCTTGTGAACACGCAAGTTGTCGGTGAGGACGCGGCCTTTTCGGTTGAGGCTCATCCGGAAGGTCTCGGATTTCGTCTCGGATTCCGGGGCCGCCTGCGGCCGCGTTGCGGCAGCCTGCTGGAGTGGCCCGTGTGAAGCCCTGGCTTCTCTGGCAAAGTCTTTCTCTGCGTCCGGTGACGGGGGAAGACCGGCAAGAGCGGGCTTCCTAAGGGGAGCACTTTGGCCTGTCTCGAGAGACGGTTGGTGAACGGCCGATTGCATGTTTGACCGGAGCTCCGCGACCTGAGAACGGACTCCCTTGAAATTTATGTCTATGTCGGCTCTCAACTTCTGGATCATCTCTCTGGTGCCTTCCAGGGAACGTGCGTAGGCTTCTTGATTTTCAGATATGGATGACAACGCGGTGAGCCGCTCGTGTACGGTAGCCGAAACTCTCACGAAGTGAATCTGCACGAGGGAGGTTGCCAGTACAAGGCCAATGAAAAGCCAGGAAAAGTATTTGAACGGAAAGAGGATCTGGTCCTCGTTTTCCAGGAAAAGGCTGGCCCCGAGCTTTTTCTTAACCCAGAAGTACCACAGGATGAGGAACGCGGCGACGACTGCGATGTGCACGGCGATAATGAGAGAATGGACTAGCATGGAAAAGCACCTCCGCCCAATGGTTGAGCGACGATTATCATTAATTACTGATCAATGCAAGCAATCTTTAAAGCGATGTGTCACTAAATTAGGTTACTCAGGTAATTCAGTTGCGAAACACTTGTACCAAAAGCGGGTCAGGGGAGGGGGGTGGATCGGCCGGGTTTGCATGGGAGTGTGCGTGTTGGAGTGGGCGAAGAGAAGGCAGAGGTCTCAATCTGGCACGGTGATTGCTAGATAGAACGTGAAGCAAATAAATCATACCCTCTGAGCCCTCCACAGTCGGGGCTCTTTTTTTTGGGGGAATTGGCGCAACGGGCGATAATCACCTGTGAAATATGCAGCGTGTCGGTGGGGGGCGAAGTCGTCTTCTGCCCTGGAGAGCGGAGGGAGGGTGCGAAAGTTTTTCACAACGGATGAAAGAGTGGGGAAGTTATTTCACGCCTTCGAGGTGATTTGGCTCACGGGGGCTATGGGAAGTGCAGGGTTGGGTAAAGAGCGAATTGGTGGGGATTGAATGCTTTCCCCGGGATCAAAAGGGGCTTGACTTCGGCAGCGACATCTGCTTAGATGGGCGTTTTAGAGGTAAAACTAGGAAGTCAGGGAAGAAGTGTGAAGAGAACATACCAACCGAGCAACACACGTCGGAAAAGAACCCATGGATTCCTGGTCCGAATGCGGACCCAAGGTGGGAGGCTTGTCCTCAAGCGGAGAAGGGCAAAAGGACGCCAGCGCCTGTCGGCCTGAAACGGGTCGCTTCAGGCTGACGAGGGAAGACAGGATTCTCAGCTCATCCGACTATCGGAGAATCCTGAAACAGGGAAGACGCTACCGCGCGCCCCATTTTGTCGTTCGGATCGCCTGGAACCAGGTAGGAAGACAGCGGCTGGGACTTGCCGTAAGCAGGAAAAGTGGAAACGCTTGTGCAAGAAATCGGATCAAGAGAAGGCTCAGGGAATACTTCAGATTGAATCGGGCAAAGATGCCGCCAAACGCGGATATCGTCTTCATTCCCCAGCAGGGAGCGACGAGTTTAGAAGCGGATCGGCTCAAAGCAGAATTGGACCGCTTTTTCCAGTCCCACTTCATGAAGCAGGACGACTAGGCTTGGTAGCACTCATACGTGTCTACCAGGTGCTCATCTCCCCGCTTTTTCCGACTTCTTGCCGCTTTTACCCCACCTGTTCCGAATATGCCAGACTCGCGGTCACCAAATACGGCGTCTTCAAGGGTTCATTGCTCGCGTGCAGGCGTTTGCTCAGATGTCGTCCGTTCGGCCCCTGCGGGTTTGATCCCGTTCCATAATGAGAACTGACGGTAGCCGCTTGAATAACACAATTACCGCGATACGCGCGTCCCGCTGGGGTAGATCAGCATGGACCGAAATCTGATTCTGGCCATAGTCTTGTCAATTGCAATAATCGTGGGCTTTCAACTCCTCTTTCAGGTCTACTCGCCGCCGCCGGCCAAACCGCCTGCCCAAAAGGAAGCGCCCACAGGCCCTCCGGCTCCGCAGCCCACCGTGAGCAGAGAGGAGCTCCGTGAGGAAGAGCCTTCCGGACAACCTCCTGTCGATAAGCTGCCTATCCCTGTGTCTCGGCAACCAGAAGAGGCCGCGCCTGCAAAGGAGCTTCACGTTACCGTCGAAACCCCCGAGTATCGGGCGGTATTGTCTTCTGTCGGCGCGAAAATCGTTTCGTTCAAGCTGAAAAACTATCGAGAAGCACTGGATAGTCCCAATCTTGTGAACCTCTTTCCTCCAGGAGGAGCTGACACCTCAGGGCCGTCGATCATATTTACCCGACGGGACGAACGCTTCAACGATTCGGATTTGCGGTATCAGTACGACGGGGAATCCGCGGACATACGCCTCGATCAACGGGGTGCGAAAAAATCGATCACCTTTCGCGTATCGGTCGCAGGACTAATCATTTCCAAAACCTACACGTTCATGGAGGGCACGTACAAGGTCGGATTCGATTATGCTCTGACTAACACCACGGACGAAGCACGCAACTATCTGATCACGTTTCCGTGGAAAAAGGCGTTCAGCACCGAGCCTGATACGCGCTTCGCGTGGAACAGCGTAGAAATCCTCCTGAACAGCGAGCTCAAAGACTATTCGATAGATAAAATCCAAGGGGATGAGGAGCCGTCCGGCCGAGTTGAGTGGGCGGGATTGGGAAACGTTTACTTTTTCAAGGCCCTGGTTTTTGGGGACACTCCGGCGACGAAGGTAACTCTCTTCAAACCCACCAAGGAAGGGGTCACTGAGATAAAAGTCCGGTACGGCGCCGTTGACGTGGCACCCGGCCAGACCACGAAGAAAGCTCTCGCCCTGTATCTGGGGCCCAAGCAACGTGACGCTCTCAGGGATGCGGGCTACGGTCTGTCAGGAGCCCTGATATATAGTAATTACAAGCTCTTGGATGTGATGGCCGAGTATTTGATGAAATTCTTGAGATTCTCCCATTCGGGGTTCACGCTATTCGGCATCAAGGTTCCTGGAACTCACAATTTCGGGTGGGACATCATTCTCTTGACCATCGTTATCAAGATCCTTTTCATACCCCTGACTCACAAGAGTATGAAATCGATGAAAAAAATGCAGGAACTGCAACCGCAGCTCCAGAAGTTCAGGGAGAAATACAAGGATAATAAGGAAGAGCTCAATAAGGCCACGATGCAGCTCTTTCGCGAATACAAAGTAAGCCCGCTGAGCGGCTGTTGGCCCATGTTCGTGCAGCTACCCGTCTTCATAGCCCTGTACCAGGCATTGTCCTATGCCATTGAGTTGAGGCACGCGGCGTTCATTTGCATCCCCTCCATCTACCTCTGTCTCAACGATCTCTCCGCCCCCGATCCCTACTACGTTACTCCCATTCTGATGGGCGGGACGATGGTGCTGCAGCAGTGGATGACTCCCTCAGGAGGGGACCCGACCCAGAAGAAGCTGATGCTCCTCATGCCCGTCGTCTTCACATACCTGTTCCTGACGTTCCCGTCGGGCCTCGTACTCTATTGGTTGGTTAGCAATCTCCTCCAGATAGGCCAGCAGCTCCTGACAAATAAATTTTGGAGTTAGGGTGAATGCGATCATGCAATTTCAGGAATTTACCGGAAAGACAGTGAAAGAGGCCGTCGCGAAAGCCTGCGCGGAACTCGAAACCGATGAGGCCCTCCTCGAAGTGGAAGTGCTGGAAGAAAGCACGAGAGGCTTTCTCGGAATCGTTGGACAGAGAGACGCCCGGGTCAGAGTCAGGAAACGAAATGTTCTCGAGGAGGTCCTGGGAGTAGCGGAATCCCCTTCCGGTCAGAAGCCCTTGGAGGAGGACTTTCACGGAAGCCAAGAGAATATCGAGCCATTTGCCGGTGGAAACGAGGTCGAGAATTCCCAAGACGAAGTGGAGCCGGCAGTCGACGTGGCCGACGCATTGGAGCAAGCCAGCACCGTGCTGCAGGGAGTACTTGACCGCATGCATGTGGAAGCCCAGGTACATGCCTCTGTGCAAGAGGGGGCAGTGTACCTGGACATTAAAGGGGACGGTTCGGGGCTTCTCATAGGCAAGAAGGGTCAGACCTTGGACGCGCTGCAGTTCATCGTGAGCAAAGCCGTCAACAAGACCAATGCCCCGGGCAGCAAAATCGAGATCGTCGTCGACACGGAAAATTACCGGATGCGAAAGACGGAGAGTCTTCGCGAAATGGCCTTAAGGATGAGCGAAAAGGCCAGAAAGACTTTGAAGCCTGTCTCCCTCAATCCCATGCCTCCTAACGAACGAAGGATTGTCCACCTTATCCTGGCCGAAGAGCGGGAGGTCTATACCAAGAGCTACGGGGAGGGGGCACTTCGCAGAATAATCGTGTACCCTCGCAGGGGAATGACGAGCAAGCGCCGGAGACGGTAGCAGCATAACGAAGGCGGTGCCGGTCCGCTCAGAACATCGTGGGCGGACCGAGCCTTCGGCGCTCACCCCTTACCCAATCAAGTACCATCCATGGGCCCCTCCCTTCGTCAGTTTGCCGACACCATCGTGGCAGTTTCCACTCCTCGGGGATACTCGGGAATTGGGGTCATCCGTCTCAGCGGACCTGACGCGGTGCCTATAGCGCGGCGTGTGTTCCGGGCCGCGAAAGAGAGTGGAGAATGGCCCGACCGCCGTGCGCTTTACGGGTACGCCATAGATCCGGACTCCGGTAAGATCCTGGACGACGGCATTGCCCTCACCATGAGGGGACCGGCCTCATATACCGGGGAGGATGTGGTGGAGCTCAGCCTGCACGGAAGCCCCATGGTCCTTGACATGATCACTCACCACATCGTACGCATGGGGGCCCGTCCAGCGGAACGGGGTGAGTTTACCCGCAGAGCCTTTCTCTCCGGTCGCATGGATTTGGTTCAGGCTGAGGCCGTAATCGACCTGATCGAGGCAACGAGCCCCCTCGGTGTGGAGGAAGCGAGGAGTCGTCTCGACAGGTCGCTGTCTCGAGAAATTGGAAACCTGTCCACCGCTCTCAGGGATCTCGCTGCGGACATAGACGCGTATACCGACTTCGACGAGGACGACGAGCAGCCGCCGCCCGAACCCGAACCTCGACTTCGTGCCGTGCTCTCCAAGATGGAGGAGCTCCTTGCGGATGCAGCGTCCGGCAAAATTCGGAGAGAAGGAGTGAAGACGGTGATAGTGGGGAAACCCAATGTGGGAAAATCGACACTCTTCAACCTCTTGCTCCGATCGGACCGAATGATCGTAACGCCCTATCCGGGAACCACCCGAGATCCGGTGGAAGAGCGCCTGGTGCTCGATGGCACGGCTTTTGCCCTCTGGGACACGGCAGGTATCCGGAAGCACCCGGAAACCGTGGAGGCTGAAGGGATTCGTCGAACCGTGGAGCAGATGATCTCTGCAGACCTCGTGCTGGCTGTTTTCGACGGCTCCAACGAGCTCGACGATGAAGACAGAGAGGTGCTGGAGGCGTGCCGGGAGAAAGAAGCCATCATCGTCGTCAACAAGATCGATCTCGGAACCGCGATTGACCCCGATTCACCGCAGCTCGGTCCTCGCGAGCGGATTCGCGTCAGCCTCAGCGCGATGACGGGGACGGGCCTGGATTCGCTCGTTCAGGCGCTGCAAGAGATTGGGACGAGAGTCACGGGATCCGGCCGAGACACGACCTCAGCCGCGCTTTCGCTCAGAGGCGTGCTTCTCGTAGAAAGCGCGGCCGCACCTCTGAGAGATCTCGTATCATGCATGGAAGCAGGTGAGCTCCCGGGACCGGAGATCGTCTCTCTGGAGGTCCGCCGATCTCTCCAATGCCTGGAAGAGGTCACCGGTGAGCGGGTAGACGAGGCGATTCTTGATCGGATTTTTGAACGCTTTTGCGTGGGAAAGTAGTTTTGGGAGTCTGGGGGGTGCCAGGCGGCGGTCTATTGCTAGCGTTTTAACCAATAAAAGCAAGGTGATAGCCGAAAAACTTAGACCATCATGCCGCAATCTGCTTTAATAAATCATCATAAGATCTTGAGACTTAATAAAAAATTAAGACTAGAAAATCCTTGACTTTCACGCCGGTTTAGGATACCCATCAGGAGCATCATGTGGAGACCCGACCCACGGGTCTTCAACCCAGCGGGGTCTAATCGGTACGGTCCGGAGAAAGTAGTTCTTTTGATAGAGAACCACGCTGCTTGTCTCGATGACGGGTTCGTTGCTCCGGCTCATCACCGTCTGGAGGTACGCTCATGGTAGCAAGGGGCACAATGAGAATTCCCTGTGCTTTGACAGCTCTAATCGTTCTCGTGATCGGGACGACCTTCGCGGGAGCGTGGGAATCCCAGTATCGTTATCCCATTAAGGTTCGCGTATCCGGAATGGATGGCGCTCACAGCACCGTGGGGCCGACGAGGATGTCGTCGAACGGCCCGGAGGACTGGGGCGTGGCAGCCGGCGCCTCCCGCTCGGAAATTTTATGCCCGAGACGCGGGTTCTCCTTTGGAATCGGAATGCGGCCGTTTTTCAGCAATCTGAGCGGCTCGACCAAGGTCGTGAGCAAGGGGGGTGAAGGCACCTATCTCAACCTTGGGGGACATCTCAGGATCCCGACAGAAAACACCCTGTGGGAGTTCTATTCCGTGCTGAGGTTGTGGGACAAGGTCTCGGTTAACCTGGAGTACGTCCCCTGGTACTGGTCGGGACCAGGGCACGCGGGAACCGACGGAAACTTTGCGGGCCTGCTTCTTCATCTCAACGATCCGATACATTCCGACTTGGAAGTCACGAGGTTCGTTCTTGGTGCGGACTATGATGTTGCGTTTGGCAGGGACGTGGTTTTCGGTCCGAACGCTGACATGAACGTGATCAAGTGGAGGCAGCGAGTTGGCAAGGACATGGGTGAAGCGGCGGACTTTACCCAAACGATTATTCAGCCATCCATCGGCGCGCACATTCGTTACGAGCCCTCCAGCACCGGCTATTTTTCCTGGTTCAAGCCGTATCTTGAGGGCCGGTTCACGTGGATGAGCTTCTACGGCCTCGGTCTCGCAACATGGGACATGGGAGCAGGTGCAGCCCCGCCGGTAAGTAGGAACGTGGATGCAGGAGTCAAGCTTGGATACAAGCAGTGGAAGCTTGACGGCAACAGGGGACGGCTCTTTGCGGACGTCACGGTGGAAGGCCCGTATCTCGACTTCGCCCTGCGGTTTTAGCAGCCCTTCTCCGCCCTTTGCCACCTCGAATCCCGCGTGGTTTTCGCCTCGCGGGATTTTTCGTTGTTCGCCTTGACAGTTAATTGGGGTGCACCTAGAATGTAGGTTAACCAAATGATTAATTTTGCGGGCGGACGCGAAGCTTCGCCAAGTGGTCCAACTCGCTAATGGACATGAAGACATTCGGAAAATTCGCTAGGCAGAGGATACGAGAACTGGGCAAAAGCCAGAAAGCGTTGGCCGAGGAGCTCGGGGTGTCGCCCGCCTATGTGTCTCAAATATTTTCCGGAAAGAAAAGCCCTCCTGACCTGGGGAGGCCTCGCAACCGTCTGCAACTGAGGCTCTGGTCGGTATGTCTTCAAGCGTCAGAGGAGGAGATTCTCGAGGTTGTGAGATTCGAGCTCCATCGTTTGCCTCCTCCGCCCGAGCCGAGATTTCGAAAAATGCGCGATTTGCTCCTCATGAGCCTTAAATCGACCGAAAAAGGGTTGAGGTCGGAAATTAGGGCTCTGGAGTTGCATCCTGCGGAAGCGCGAGCGATTAGCGCCCTGGCGAAGATCTATCTTGTGTTTCTAAGAAGAAGTGACAGGTGGGACGCTGAATCAGAAGAGAGGTTCAGCGAAAGCGCCATGGAGAATCTGTGGGACCGCGAATTTGTCGAGGAAGCTCTTGTGGGGTTCTTTCAGCACCATCCCTTTCAGTGGACATGGGACCCCCTTCTCAACGACGTTCATGTACTTTCTCGGTCTCCTGCGCTGGTTGATGCAGTTTCATACATCAGAAGTCTTGGCAGAGACAGGCCTGGGCAGTTGCGCACCCTTGTAGTTCCTGTAGTGGGAGAGGTGAGTGCAGGTGAAGGTTTTGTTCACCCGGGAAAAGCGTTCCTCATGGATCATGCGCTAGACTGGGTGCAGCTTCCCCTTGGAGTGGATTCTACGGAAGTGCGGGGTCTCTACTGCGTCAGAGTGAAGGACGATAGCCTGCGTGAGCTTTTCGGACGGGGAGCACTCCTCTTCGTGAAGATCGATTCTTCCGAAGAGATAAGAGATGGAGATGTGGTAGTATTCAGAGCCAGTGAGAGGGCTTTTGTGAAAAGGGTCGAATTTGCAGGAGATTCCCTAATACTGAAGACCAAGAACCCCTTGCACAAGGACCTCGTGCTACGCCGATCGGATATGGATCTCCTGGAACGTGTTGTTTCAGTGATTTTCTGACGAGGGAAATCACAGGTGGAGTTTGAACGCGTACGACCCTGTGATGTGAGTGGCATGGGGCGCGTGAGCAAGGATTGATCAGGCAAGCAGCGAGGGGTGTCCTTTGGAGTTACGTCTGCGTATTAGTTGTGCCCACGCGGGCCACCATCCCCTTTCACGAGGTTGGTGAAGAGGCTGGGCGGGCGATCTCTTTTTCCGCGCGGGGTCATTCTGATAGGAAGAGTCGCGTTGCCGGTTCGAGAAAGCGAGAGTGTTCATGATTCGTAGCTGCTCGTTGGCACGGGGATTTCTTGGCTGGACGACCATCATGTTGGTGGGAACGATGTTGGGCCCGGGAATTGCCTTGGCGGACGTGGCCGCGCCCACTTCACATAGGGTGCCGCATTTCTCAGCACTAGGGTCGGGTCTTCAATATGGCTTTCCGCCTCGCATAGAGAAGGAGGGACTCAAGTTCGCCGGCCACACCATACCAGTTTCCCGGCTGGATGTGCGGAAGCGTATCCTTGAAGAAATCAACTACTTACTTCTCGACAGGCGATCGCGAGTCCTGGTCTGGCTTTCGAGAGCGGACTTTTTCAAGCCGGTAACGGCAGCGGTTTTTCAGAAGTACAAGGTACCTGCGGAGTTCCTTCTCCTGGCCGCCATCGAGAGTAGCTATGATCCGCGTGCGCTCTCATCCGCCGGTGCATATGGGTACTGGCAGTTCATCAAGTCGACTGCGTTGTGCGGTCCGACCGGTTGTGACGAGTATGACTGGAGCATGAAGATCACGCCCTGGAAGGATGAGAGGGCTGACCTGGTGCGGTCCACCCATTCCGCCGCACGGTATCTGGCGTGGTTATGTCGGGTCAAGAAGGTGCAGCTCGAGAATGGGGAGTCCCGTGACGGCTTCCAGGATTGGCTTCTCACGGCCGCCGCGTATAATGCGGGGCCTGCCCGGGTTAGCCAACGGCTCAATCTTTTCGGTGCTTCCTCATACTGGGATGTGCCCCTTCCGACTGAGACGGAGAAGTATGTTCCACGCCTGATCGCTCTCTGGATCATCAGCACGAACAGGAGGTTCTACGACGTTCAGGTGCATCCTCAGCGGACCATGAGCTTCGATACCGTGGCGGATGTGCGACTCTCCAAAGACCTCTCCTTTGCTACAATGGCCAAGCTTCTTGGCACCACGCCTCGGTCCATATGGGAGCTGAACGCCCAGATTTCACCGTACAAGGCGGTCTTCCCTGCTGGAAAGGGCCGAAAGCCCATAGCCCACACCATACGGGTTCCCAAAGGGGTTGGGGAGAAGTTTCGTTCACAATTGAAGGCCCATGGGTATGTGAAGAAATGAGGGGCTCCGGGCAACCCATGCGAAAAGAGTCAGGGGCGGCACCTGATCACCAGAGCAACGCTGGGATTTACCGAAAGGTTTTCGAGCATCGCGGACGCTTCGGGAAGCAGATAGAGGATATCGTGCATGGATAGGTCGTACGTCCGATCGTCGACGGTGGCCCGGATCTCTCCCAGCAGACAACAAAGTATACGGTCGGTCCCGGGTGCAAAAGGAGGAGGGGATGCGAGCCCGGAAACGACCGTTACCATGAACGCGTCCATCTTGTTGAGCGTGACCGACTCCGTTAAATGGTGCACGTGGATGCCAGACGGGTCTACCAGGGAAGAGACCGGTGCCGGCGCCCGTGCAAAAACGGCTTTGCTGTAAAGGGCGTCGGCGAGAAAGTCTCCGATCCTCATGTCGAAAGCGTGCGCGATCTTCATGAGTGTGACAAGGGTGGGGGAGGACTTGTTGAGCTCTATGGAGCTGAGATTGGAAGGCGCTATACCTGTGCGTCGGGAAAGCTCCACAAGGGAGAGCCCCTTGCCTTGTCGAAAGGCTCGTATTCGTGCCCCTACGTTGATGTGCTGATCTGTCATGAGCGACTCACAGCAGCCTCATCCTCGACGCAAAAACACAGAGCTCCCTAACTCCTTGATATGGCTTACTCCCACCACCTGCGCATCGTCGGGGTGTGGGCCCATACCTTGCGCACGATTGCCGGGTGATACGATACGGTTGTACCCCAGGCGCGTCCCTTCCCGTATCCTGTCCTGCGTTCGTGACACTCCTCGAATTTCTCCCGCGAGCCCGATCTCGCCGAACACCAGCGTGCGGGCCGGGACGATTCTGTCCGTGAAAGAAGAGAGCAGGGCGGTCGCAAGCGCCAGGTCCGTTGCGGGCTCCGTTGCTCGCACACCTCCGACCGCATTGACAAAGATGTCCTGATCGTTGAGGGTTATGCCGAGCTTCTTCTCGATGACTGCTATGACAAGCGCGAGCCTTTGAGGATCGACTCCCAGGCAAGTCCTCCGCCCTTGGCCGGGAACTGGCCCCGAGACAAGTGCCTGGATCTCGGCCAGAATCGGGCGCGTTCCCTCCACGAGCGCGGTCACGACGGACCCTGCTACGCCCTCCGGTCGCTCGGCAAGAAAGAGCTCAGAAGGGTTTGCAACCTCGGCGAGCCCGTTGTCCCGCATGTGAAAAACCCCGATCTCCGATGCCGAGCCAAAGCGGTTTTTTACGGCTCGGAGCACACGGTACGGATGCCCCCGCTCCCCCTCGAAATAGAGCACCGTGTCCACCATGTGCTCCAACAGCTTGGGGCCTGCCAACACACCGTCTTTCGTTACGTGTCCCACAATGAATGTTGCGCACCCTCCCTTCTTGGTCCACTCGAGTATTCGTCCTGCGGAATGGCGCACCTGGGACACAGTACCGGGTTGATTGTCCATCATCCGGCTGAACACGGACTGTATGGAATCGACGACCATCACTGTTGCTTGCACCTGTCCAATCCGATCGAGAATGGCTTCCAAGTCATTTTCTGCAAGGATAAGAAAGGTTCCCGAATCTACAGCCAGGCGGTTGGCACGCATCTTCAACTGTTCGAGTGATTCTTCGCCCGACACGTACAATACCGACTCGCCTCGAGCAGCAAGAGAGCCAAGGGCCTGCATCAGGAGGGTGCTTTTTCCAATGCCCGGATCGCCTCCCAGAAGGATCAGGCTCTTGCGAACGATCCCCCCTCCCAGGACGCGGTCCAACTCCTCGATTCCGGTTCGTATGCGAGCGTGCAGATCGTCAGGGATATCAACGAGAGACAACACGCTCTGCGGAATGCCGAGAGCGGGGCTGTGCGCTGATTTTGATCGTCGCGCTTCCTTTTCCACCACGGTGTTCCACTCCCCGCACCCAGGACACCGCCCCATCCACTTGGCCATCTCTCTTCCACACTCTGTGCAACTGAACAGAATGTCCGATTTCACTATCGAGCTCCCTCGTGAGTTTCTCTGTAGCTCTCTCTGTTCGGCCGGGTGTAGTTTCTCAGCCAAAGGTTTACAATAGGAGCGAGATGTGGGCAAGAGGCAGGCTCGGCGATATTCCGCGCACTGAACGTGAATGGCACTTGCGTCAGGCGTACAGCTCGCAGAGAGCACGCCCCTGGTGTAGAATGGATGCGTCTCACTGAGGAGTACGATGACCCGAATGGACGCTCGGCCCAAGAGGCCCCCACAGGACCGGAACAGGCGGTATCGCTCTCTTTCCTCCTGGCTCAAGGAAATGTTCAACGAGCCCGTGCGGAAGATCACCCTTGATGCCGGTCTGGGATGTCCAAATCGAGACGGCACGATAAGCACCAGCGGTTGCATCTACTGCAACCCTAGAGGGTCCGGGACGGGCGCTTTCAGAGAAGGGCTTACTGTCAGACAACAGATAGATCGGGGAATCGAATTTCTTTCCCGCCGCTATGGGTGTCACAAGTTCATCGCTTACTTTCAATCGTACACCAACACATATGCTGATCCCACTCGTCTGGCCACCCTTTACCGTGAAGCTCTCTCTCGGCCTGAGGTGGTAGGGCTGGCCGTGGGTACTCGCCCGGACTGTGCTCCCGATGACGTGCTGGATCTGCTGGTGGAAGTGACGAGAGGCAGAATGCTCTGGATTGAATACGGATTGCAATCTGTGCACGATTCCACGCTCCGGCTGATAAATCGAGGTCACGATGCCCACGCGTTTTTCGACGCAGTAGAACGGACACACCAGCATGGGATTCTCACGGTGGCTCATCTCATACTCGGCCTGCCCGGAGAAGGTCTGGCGGAAATGGAGGACAGTGCCAGGGCGACAGCCGAGGCAGGCGTGCACGGCGTGAAGTTGCACCCTCTCTATGTGGTGCGAGGCACAGCCCTAGAAGATTTGTACATCCGGGGACTTTGGGAGCCAATGACCGAAGATCAGGCTATCGACGCGACCCTCTCGCTCTTGGAGATATTACCTCCTGACCTTGTGATTCATCGCTTGACGTCCGACCCACACGCCGATGAGCTCGTCGCTCCCCACTGGATGCTCGACAAGAGACGTGTACGGAATCATCTTGTGGCGGAAATGGAGCGCAAAGACATCCAGCAGGGGAGTCGGCATGCGACAGAGCGATCCCTGTGACATCACGCCTAACCCGAAGATTCTGTCGCTAGGGCTGTCTCCCATTTGTTGTAAGAGCGGCCCCTGACCGAGCTCCCTTATGCCTGCCGATGATCGAGGTCCATTTCCACGCCACAAATGCTGGTGAGGCAACGCGGAAATTCAGAGCCCATGGGATTGTGAAACTATTCTATTCGAGGACGAATATGACTTCCGCCTTGACTCGGTACTCCTGAATTGC
This sequence comes from Thermodesulfobacteriota bacterium, assembly GCA_040753915.1. Lineage (GTDB taxonomy): Bacteria > Desulfobacterota > Desulfomonilia > Desulfomonilales > Desulfomonilaceae > JBFMDN01. Next base: position 30,028 of record JBFMDN010000021.1, read on the forward strand.
ACCGGCCTCACACATAACCCGGAATTCGGTCACCTTCATTCCCGTAATGTTTCTGAGGGTCTTGTTGGCGCGATCGAATGCTATCTTAATTGCATCGTCGAAGCTGGTCGGCGACGCCGCAATGACTTCCGTAACCCGCGCTACTCTTCCTTCTGGCATAGTACTTCCTCCCTTAACCCCGGGTTGCCTCACTGACACTAGATTAGAAGTTAGCCCTCTCTTTGTCAAACGATTCTTGGCAGCTACAGGAATGCGCATTGAAAAAAGGCACGGGCTCAATTCGCATACCGGGCAACAATCGACCACTTAGAAGGCCAGGTCTGCGTTTCCCCAACTTGTCAGCCGATGGCTCGCCGGCCTTCTCCTGCGAAGGGTAGCCACACAGATTCAATCACTGTGAGCGTGATCCACGAGGTCGAGCTTGTATTGGTCAGCCCTTTCCCGATTCCAAAGAGCGAAGCTTAGCCAATTCGGATTTGGTTAACGGGCGCCATGTCCCTGTCGGAAGCGACCCGAGGGTAAGCGGTCCGAATGCGATCCTTCTGATTTTCCGGACTGGATTGCGGACTCTTGCGAAGATGCGCTTGATTTCGTTTTTCTTGCCTTCGAACAGAACGACCTTAATCCACGTCGACGTCTTCTGTGTCTTGATCACCGTCCAGCTCACGTCGCCGACGCGGTCGCCTTCGCCAATGCTCATTCCAGGGCGGATCATCGCCAAGCTCTTGTCATCGGGTGTTCCTTTGACTTTCACCATGTATGTACGGGGAATGTGGCTGGACGGATGGCTCATCTTCTGCGCCAGTGATCCGTCGTTGGTGAGAAGCATGAGCCCTTCCGCGTCGAAATCGAGTCTCCCTACGGTAAACAGCTTGCGCTTGAGAGGCTTTATCAGGTCTCCCACGCACGGCCTGCCCTCAGGATCGCTCATAGTCGAGACCACGGAGCGGGGCTTGTTGAACAAGTAGTACACCTTCTCTGCTTCGAGCTTGGGGATAAGCTTGCCATCAACCTTGATGTGGTCCTTGGAAGGATCGGCAGTTACCGTAGGATCCGTGACCACCTGGCCATTGAGGGTGACCCGCCCTTCACGGATCATCTCCTCGGCTTTCCTTCGTGATTCTATTCCGGCGTCACGAATAATCAGGTGGATCTTCTGCAGTGCCATTTGCGTTTTCACTCCGAGGTCAGGGCGAGCCGAGCGGTCACACAACGTGGTGAAAAATCACCTTCACGGCTCGTTGTGCAGCTCGGTCTTCCAGCGTGGCAAAGGCCTGCTGGTATTGGTCAAGTGGAAATCGATGGCTCACAAGGTCGTCGACAGGAAAGGGGTGACGCTCCATAAGAGTCGCTGCTGCGTCGAACGCGTTCACTTTGTCTCCATCGAACAATACACTGTTGGACCAACCGGGTCCGAGGATCTTCACGGCCTTGTGCCAAATTGGTCCAATGTCCAGTGCCCGTATCTGCTTCAGAGCGCTCAGTACGAACCGCTTGCCCTCTCCAGCGAAGCGTAGCCCCTTTTCTACAAAATGGGCGGCTCCAGAAGTCTCGTACACGACATCGGCCCCGCCGTGGAGGGTGATACTACCAACCCTTGGATAGCTCACGGAGCCGCCCACAAATTCCGCCACGTCTTCGTACACAGCTCCCGATGTGTCAGCAAGCGTCGCAGTGCTCTGAGTAAGCTTACGGGCCAGAGCCACCTCGAAGGGATGCTCGGCCACAATCATGACGTTAACATCATAGCCGAAAATCTCGAGAACCATGACAGTGAGCAGACCGAGGGAGCCACAGCCCATGACGATCACTCTGTCGCCTGAGCTGGGAGGATTGTGAAGGACTGTTCTGACAGCGCGTGCCAGTTCCGGGAGCAGGACCGCGGTCTCGGTTTCCATGGTGTCGGACAGGGGATGAATCTGGCTGTGATGCGCTATGAATACGTCCCCCCACCCTCCGCCAGTGTCCGGACATGCGCCTATCATCATTCCCGGTCCCACCACTCCTCTGTTGAAACTTCTGCAACAGTGCGGCTCACCCCGCGAGCATGACGGACACGGTGGATCCACCTGTCGCTGCGTGCACGCTAGGAGCGGGTCCACGACAACCCGTTGCCCCAACTCTATTGGCTGCACGCTGCGCCCTGCTTCAACCACAATGCCAACGTTCTCGTTGCCGGGCACGAAGGGGAGCTCAAGGAAAGGCCCGAAGGACGAGATGTCATGGTAGACGATCATGCCCTCGTCCATGTCCGATATACCCGACATAATTGACCGAACCTTCACCCACTGGGGAGAAACAAGCTCCGGCTCCGGTTCCTCCCCGAGTCGAAACGTGATTCCACTCGTGAGACCGCTTCGACGCAAAATGGTCGATTTAACCCGATCCCACGCTTCCTTCTTGATATTCAAGGCGGCAGTCAAGGCCTTCATATAATCGAACCTCCAGGCCGGAACCGCGCTTTGATTCTGCAGATCATGCGCTGTTGATCGAGATGGGCAGAGCTACACATGGTACCCTCTGCTCAGCCCTTTCTCGGGATAACTATCCTACGGGGCATGATCCGAAAGCAAGCATAATCCCGCGGCAGCACAAAGGGGGATGCGTCCAGTCGTCCTTGACATCGATCCGGGCATTAAACATCTTTTTGGTTAGAGCAGACAAATTGCCTGGAGCTTGTTTCCATGGTAATATCCTTGTACGTAGCCAAAAAGTAAGCAAGGGGAGTTTTCTTGAACAGCATTTACAAGAACCTGGGCCTGTGGCTGGTTATTTGCTTGGTGATGATATTTCTCTTCCACCTGTTTAACCAACCAAAGTCGCCGCAGAAAGAGATTTCCTATAGCCAGTTTCGTCAGGAGCTGGAGCAAGGGTCCATAAAATCTGTGACAATGCAGAGCAACCGCATTCGCGGAACCTACGTTGACGGGAGCGGAACATTTCGAACCGTCGCACCCCGAGATGCGGACCTCGTCCCTGCCTTGATCAAGCAAAAGGTGGACATTCAGGTCCTCCCCGAAGACGATAACCCCTGGTACCTGACGGCACTCATATCATGGCTCCCCATGATATTTCTCATAGCGATCTTTGTCTTTTTCATGCGACAGATGCAGGCGGGCGGCGGGAAGGCCATGAGCTTCGGGAAGAGTCGGGCGAGACTCATCACGGAGTCACAGAACAAGGTGACCTTTCAGGACGTTGCCGGAGTTGAAGAGGCGAAGGAAGAGCTCCACGAGATCATTGAATTCCTGAGAGATCCCAAAAAGTTTACCCGCCTGGGAGGAAAGATTCCCAAAGGTGTCCTGCTGATGGGGGCGCCGGGAACAGGCAAGACTCTGCTCGCCAAAGCTGTGGCAGGCGAAGCCAACGTCCCCTTCTTCTCTATTTCCGGCTCGGATTTCGTCGAGATGTTCGTAGGTGTGGGTGCATCCCGCGTGAGAGATCTGTTCATCCAGGGCAAGAAGAACGCGCCATGCATCATCTTCATCGATGAGATCGACGCTGTTGGGAGGCATAGAGGAGCTGGATTGGGGGGCGGACATGACGAGAGAGAGCAAACGCTCAACCAGTTGCTCGTGGAAATGGACGGATTCGAGACCAATGAGGGTGTAATCCTCGTCGCGGCAACGAACCGGCCGGACGTTCTGGACCCGGCTCTTCTGAGACCGGGAAGATTCGACAGGCAGGTCGTCGTGCCTCCGCCCGACATCCGAGGTCGAACGGCAATCCTGGAGGTCCATACCCGAAAGACCCCCACAGCGAAGGACGTGAACCTCGAAACCATCAGCCGCGGAACTCCCGGCTTCTCCGGGGCGGATCTTGCCAATCTTGTCAATGAGGCTGCGCTGAATGCCGCCAGACGCAATCGGAATCAAATCGAAATGGTGGATTTCGAGTTTGCCAAAGACAAGGTCTTGATGGGGGGAGAGCGAAGAAGCCTCGTCATTAGTTACGAAGAGAGAAAAACCACTGCGTATCATGAGGCTGGCCATGCCTTTGTGGCGCGCACGTTGCCCCATACGGACCCCATTCATAAGGTTACGATCATTCCTCGGGGTCGAGCACTCGGAGTGACCCAGCAATTGCCCATTGACGACAGGCACAACTACACCAAGGAATTTCTGTTGAGCCAGATTGCGGTCTTAATGGGAGGTAGAGCGGCCGAAGAGATCTTCCTTGGGCAAGTGACCACCGGTGCCGGTAACGACATTCAGCGAGCAACGGAAATATCGAGAAAGATGGTGTGCGAATGGGGCATGAGCGAAGTGTTGGGACCGCTCAGCTTCGGTCAGAAAGAGGAGCAGATCTTCCTCGGCAAGGAATTTGCCCGACACCGCGACTATTCTGAGGACGTGGCAATCAACATTGACAGAGAAATCATGAGAATTGTCAATGACAATTTCGAGTTGGCCAAGAAGGTCATGCAGGAGAACAAAGAAGCGGTGGAACGGATCGCCCATGCGTTGCTTGAGCGAGAAACCCTCGACGCCTCTCAGATTGAAGCCCTGATCGAGGGACGTGATCTGCCACCCCTGGAGGAACAACGGTCAGATGAGCAGGGGAGCGCAGGTCCGGTCGATCTTACACCGATTGACGACGGGAGCCCCGTCGTTGGCGGAGCTGCGCCGCGAGGAGCACCGGATCCCAAGAAAATCTGACCTGGCGCACGATGGCGAAAGCACTGTTGCGCAGCCACGCGCAACGCTGTTGACGTGAACATAGTGCGTCACATTGAAGTGTGCGGCAAGGGGCGGGTTTCCAACCCGCCCTTTCTTTAAGGTGATTTTAAGCCCGACAGAGATGCCTTCATGACACCAGATAGCCAAACGAGTCTGAAAGCCCTGCCTCAACCGTTTTCGCGGCCGGGTGATTCCGCTCGAACCCTCGTGATGGGCGTTGTCAACGTCACCCCTGACTCCTTCTCGGACGGAGGGGTCCACCTTGACCCGGACGTGGCCATTGCAGCCGCGATTCGCATGCTCGACGACGGCGCGGACATTATCGACGTGGGCGGTGAATCTACACGGCCGGGGTCCGAAGAAATCCCCATCTCGGTGGAAATCGAGCGAACTATGCCCGTAATCTCCGGAATTCGATCCTTGAGACCGGAAGCGATCATATCCATCGATACGAGGCGCAGGCCTGTGGCTGAGGCTGCTATTTCGTCGGGCGCGGTAATCATCAACGACGTGGCAGGATTTCGGGACGACCCGGGGCTCGTGGACCTTGCCCGCGAATCGGAAGCCGGCCTAGTAGTTATGCACATGCTTGGAAGACCCAAGACCATGCAAGCTGACATCCACTACAACTCATTTCCCGGCGATATCTTCGAGTTTTTTCAGGAGAGAATTCAGACTCTGGAGTCTGCAGGGATAGACCCGAGCAAGATCGTCATCGATCCGGGGATAGGATTCGGGAAGACCTTCGATCAGAACTTGACTTTGCTCAACAGGCTGGATTTCTTCCTCCCGCTGAAGAAGCCACTGCTCGTTGGGTCTTCGCGGAAGGCATTTATCGGCAAAATCCTCGACTTGCCGGAGCCCGCGTCCAGAGACGTGGGGACGATGGCCACCGTGGCTGCGGCTGTGCTGAGAGGAGCTTCAATAGTCAGGGTGCACGATGTGGCTTCCGCTGTGCACGTGTGCCGAGTAACCGATGCCATACTGAGGGAAAGAGTCGCTTTATGATCATTGGAGTGGGCGTGGACCTGGTGGATATCTCGCGCATGAGGCGATCCCTGAATACACGTTGCGCAGAGTCTTTCATCAAACGGGTTTTCTCAGCGGAGGAGATTGCCGCGTCCCGGAGAGCCGCCAGACCCGTAGAGGCCCTGGCAGCGAGATTTGCCGCCAAGGAGGCGCTAGCCAAGGCCCTTGGGACAGGCTTCTCCCGTGGTATTGCACCTGGGGGAATCGTTGTCCGGAGAACAGAAACGAGTCGACCGTCCATCGAGTTGATCGGACCCACGCGAGAAGCCGCGGTAGCTATGAGAATTGGACCGATCCACGTTTCTCTAACCCATACGCCTCGTGCTGCCTGTGCGATGGTGGTGGTGGAGAGCCTATAGAAAAATGTCTCAAAACTCGGGACACACCAAAAATCGTAGCACGATTGAGCGTCGATGCGTGGAGAGGCACCTCATTCCAACTCTCTCCCCGAGGGAGATGGAGCCGGCAGGATCCCGTCTCCCCCGTTTCTGAGGAGACGGGCGGGGTGAGGGGGGTGCCACGATCATCACAGGCTGCCGGCTTTTGGGACACTTTCAGAGGGATTTTCCTTCGGGTGGCTCACGCCAGGGCTGTTGCCAGAAAAAAGATCGTGGGCAGAATCGTCAATCCAAATTCTCCATTTCCCTATCCCATTCTTTCCAAAACCGTCGTTCACAATCCGCCACGCATCGAGCGTACATGTTGGCAAGCTGGCGTCCAATGCCTCCGAAGCCTCGGCCGCCTCGGCCGGCATACTCCTCAATCCAGCTCTTGCACTCTCTCAAGCATTCTTCTCGGGTCTCGGACGACGATTGATGCAGTGTTGTGCCCGTTTCCGCCAGAGCGGTGAGTGCAGGAACTGCCATGACCGCAGCGAATGCAATGGCAAACGCAAACCATCCTGCAATTCGCTTCATTGTCCTCATACCTTTCGTTGGGCCTTCAAACATCGACAGGCCCCTCCGGACCCGATTCGGGTCATGACTTACTTTTGTCGACACCGGCCTACGGCCGATGTTCCGATCGGTAGTGCCTCCTCAGCCCATGGCCGGGCTGACAGGCTCACCACGGCAAAGCCTGAGCGACCAGCACTTTTAGGTACCTGGTTTCAGGCATGGCAAGCAGAACGGGATGATCGGGACCCTGACCTCGGGTGTTGAGAAGTCGGACTCGCTTGCCGCTTTGGAGTGAAGCGGTAAAGAGGAGATTCTCGAAGTCGGACGGGCTGATGTGATGAGAGCATGAACAGGTTACAAGGGTGCCGCCAGGCTTGAGTCTTGCAAGCGCCCTCCGATTCAGGTCGATGTAGCCCTTGAGCCCCTCCTTCATCGCTGCTCGATTCTTTATGAAGGCAGGTGGGTCAAGCACGATCACATCCCAGTCGTCTCGAGACCTTTTCAAGAACTCCAAAGCGGAATCCTTCACCGTCTCGAACCGATCCGCTACGCCATTTATCCTTGCGGCGGTTTCAGCCAGTGCGAGGGCTCCCCGAGAAGAATCTACCGCAACCACCTCCGACGCTCCGGCTACGGCAGCGTGAATCCCCCATGCTCCTGAGTACGAGAAGAGATCCAACACGCGATCGCCTGGATGCACGAGGTACTTCATCACGCCCCTGTTACGCTCTTGGTCCAAGTAGAAGCCGGTTTTTTGGCCGTTCTGTACGTCCACAGGGAATTTTAGTCCTGCACAGTCGATCAGGATCTCGTCCGGGACCGTGCCGTACGCAACGCTCTTTTCCAGGGGGATCCCCTCCAGGGAACGGGCAGGGGAATCATTGCGCAAGAATATTCCTTCAGGGCGAAGAATCTCGACCAGCACGGTCACAACGTCGTCAAGAAGCCTGTCCATTCCTGCGGTAAGGCTCTGTACCGCAAGGACGGCCCCATACCTGTCGACTACCAGGCCAGGCAGTAAATCGGATTCCCCGAACACCATGCGGTATACGTCACCCTTGCCATACAGGCGCCTCCTCAGATCCCGCGCGGCCCGGATTCTCCTGGTCAAGAAGTCCAGGTCAATGGTCTCTTTCCTACGGGAGAGGATACGGGCAGCGATGAGGCTTGCCGGATTGACATACACCACTCCCAAGAACTCGCCTGATGCGTCGACGAGCTCGTGAATGTCACCCGGCTCCAGTTTCGACACGGGAGGGTCTGCTATCTCGTTGGAGAAAACCCAAAGGTGCCCCCGCCGGACCCGCCTGTCCATGTTTTTCTTCAATCTGATCATGCTCGATCCAATTAGCCGAAAGTCTCCGAGACATGCCTTCCCATTCTGCTTGCCTCACCGCTCTAACGTCTTTTGGGCTCGATCCGCTCCATCCCGTTCATGTAAGGTCTGAGCACCTCGGGAATCGTGACGCTTCCATCCTCGTTCTGGTAGTTCTCCAGGATTGGGATCAGGATGCGTGGTGAAGCAACCGCAGTGTTGTTCAGGGTATGACAGTATTGGGTCTTCCCGTCTCGTCCCCGCCAACGGATTCTCAAGCGACGCGCCTGGAATTCGTGAAGCGTTGAGCAGGAATGAGTTTCCGAATACTTGCCTCTGCTCGGCATCCAGGTCTCGATCTCATGCTTGAGAACCTGGCCTTGTCCGATTTCGGCAGAGCAGGCCAGCGCAACACGGTGGGGGAGGCCGAGCGCCTGCATAAGGCTTTCCGAGTTCTCGAGCAGAATCTGGTGCTCTTGCCGAGAAACATCCGGATCGTTTACGCAGATCACGACTTGCTCCACTTTGTTGAACTGATGGAGCCTGTAGAAGCCGCGGGTATCGCGACCGTAGGAGCCTGCCTCCCTTCGGAAGCAGGTGGAGTAGCCGCAATAGTGCTTCGGGAGGTCCTTTTCGTTCAGGATCTCGTCCATATGGTAGGAGACCAGTGAGACTTCGGAAGTTCCGACAAGGTATAGCTCGTCCTTCTCGATGAAGAACGTGTCCTCCTCTCCCAGAGGAAAAAAACCTGTACCTATCATCGCTTCGCGTCTCACCAGTTGCGGGACGATCATCGGTTGAAAGCCACGGGATACCAAGTGGTCCAAGGCCATCTTGAACAGGGCAAATTCCAGCAGAGCGCCTTCATTCTTCAGAACGTACATTCGAGCGCCGGCAAACTTGACCGCGCGTGGAATGTCGAGGATGTCGAGGATTTCCGCTAGCTCCAGATGGTCTTTCGGAGGAAAATCGAATTTCGGAGGACTTCCGAACGATCTAACCTCCACGTTGTCATCGTCCGTCTCTCCTTCAGGGACCTCCGGAAGGGGGGGATTGGGCACGCGCAACATAAGCTCCTCGAAGCGGGCTTCCATCTGCCGCAATTTGGGCTCGAGCGCAGCCAAGTCGTCCTTAATGGCTCGGACACGGGCGACAGCTCGGTCCTTGGGATCTCCGGTCAGTTTCGGGATGTCTTTCGTGAGTCGATTTCGTTCGGCCCGAAGGCTCTCCACTTCCGACTTGATCCGTCTCATTTCTTCGTCGACGCAGAGAAGCTCGTCCACGTCCATGGCCATTTTCTTTTTCCGGATGCCTTCTTTTATGACTTCCGGATTACTGCGAATGAAACCTATATCCAGCATAGACATCTCCTTGACGGATTGGTTGATCGGATCAAGACTCCGATGACGGCTTTGGCTTAGCCTTCATGGATTCGGAGAGTGCTTTTACAAGCCCTTGAGAAGGCGTTTTGAATGTCTTCTTCTGCATTCTGTCGATGGGGCTCTCCACTATGTCGCCCAATTCCGAAGCGACGTTCTTCTGGCCCCATTTCTCTTGTATATATCGCTGAAGCTCCTGTTGCTCGGCCGGAAGCATGTCAGCATAGAGTTTTTCCAATGATTCTCGTTCGGTCCTGGTCATAGGGCCAGGCCCGATCTTCCGGGATGCTTCCAGCCATCGTCGTTGCTTGGACGTCAAGTCTCGCTCTTCCACGCCAAGAGTCTCCCTTCACGCAAGGTCTCACATTCAGACCCGGTAAACTTAGCAAGTCGCCTGTACCCGCGCAAGCCGTTTCAGGGGGGGTAACACAAATGCGGTGCAAGAGCGAATCATGCGGTCCAACTGATTAGACCCCCTTTCCCTTGCTGGATGACGGAATATTGACTATATTCAGCCGAAGCAGAAGCAGGGGAACCGACAGGTGAAAGCAAAAGTATTTCTTCTCGCAGCCATATTGATCTTCGGAATATCGGGATGCAACAAGGGTGAGGAAGGCCCCGCCCAGGCCCGGACTGACGGCACGCCCGTTGCGCAAGAGGACCTGAAACCGGCCTACGGGGACATGATAATTCGTGGAAGCATTGGGGATGCGAGCGTGCTCCTCCCCATCCTGGCATCGGATTCCGGGAGCTTTGACATTACAGCCCTTATCTACAACGGTCTCGTGAGGTACGACAGGGACCTCAGACTGATCGGAGAGCTGGCCGACCGCTGGGAAATCTCCGACGACAAGCTGACCATCCGCTTTTTCTTGCGCAAGGATGTGAAGTGGCAGGACGGACACCCCTTCACGGCCAAGGATGTGGAGTATACGTACAAGGCATATGTGGATCCCAAAACCCCCACCGCGTATGCCACAGATTTCCTGAAGGTCAAGGAATTTCGCGTGCTGGATCCCTACACGGTGGAAGTCACGTACAATGAGGTCTATGCACCTGCTCTCGGATCTTGGGGGCAAGGCATGCTTCCCAGCCATTTGCTGGAAGGCAAAGAGATCACTGATAGCCCTCTCAAGCGTGAGCCGGTAGGGACGGGCCCCTACAGGTTCCGAGAATGGAAGACTCAGGAGCGGATCGTCCTCGATAGTTACCACGACTATTTCGAGCACAGGCCGTACATCGATCGGGTGATGACCAGAATCATTCCAGACCCTGCTACCATGTTCCTCGAGCTCAAGGCGGGTAGGATCGACCAGATGGGTCTGTCTCCGTTGCAGTACCAACGGCAGACGGATTCGAGCTGGTTCCGCGATAACTTCCGAAAGTACAAATATCTGGCTTTCGGTTACGCGTACCTGGGATACAATCTCAAAGACTGGAAATTCCAGGATAAAAAGGTGAGACAGGCGCTGACCACCGCTATCAATAGGGAGAGTATCGTCGAAGGGGTGCTTCTGGGACTCGGTCAGGTAGCCTATACCCCGTACAAACCGGATACCTTCTGGTATAACGACAATGTGAAGAAGTTCCCCTACGATCCGGCTAAGGCAAAGGAAATGCTAGCAGAGGCCGGCTGGAAGGACACGGATGGGGACGGCATCCTGGACAAAGACGGGAAGCCCTTTGAATTTACGATCCTTACCAACCAGGGAAACCAGTTGCGGGAAAGGTCTGCCACGATCGTGCAGAGGGATCTCCGTAAGGTTGGAATTCGAGTCAAGATCAGAACAGTTGAATGGGCGGCCTTTCTCAAGAACTTCATCAACAAGAGGAATTTCGAGGCATGTTTGCTGGGGTGGAGTATCGGCATAGATCCCAGTCAGATCGACATCTGGAATTCTAAGAAGATCGGTCCCAGTGAGCTGAACTTCGTCACGTATCAGAATCCCGAAGTGGACAAGTTGCTCGACCAAGGCGCTGCCGTTTACGATCCCGAGAAGCGCAAAGTCTTTTATGACAAGTTTCAGGAGATCATAGCGGAAGATCAGCCATACACATTCTTGTACGTCTCGTATGCACTCCCTATTATCAGCGCCCGATTTCACGGAATCGATCCGGCTCCAATAGGGATCGGATACAACTTTATAGACTGGTTCGTACCTAAGCAGCTCCAGAAGTATCATATCGAACCGTGAGGTGCCATGGGCCCCTATATCCTGAAACGCATTTTCCTGATGATCCCGGTCCTGCTCGGTATCACCATCTTGTCGTTCGGAGTGATGAAGCTTGCACCAGGAGATCCCACTTCCATTCTCACCGACCTCAACCCGAACATGAACAAAGAGGCGGTGGAGAGGATCCGGGCCCATTACGGGCTCGACCAACCGTCGTACGTTCAGTATTTCAAGTGGCTCAAGAACATGCTGGTGCTTGATTTCGGGAGATCCTTCGCATCGGACAACAGACCGGTGATTGACAAGATTGTGGAGCGCATACCTATCACGCTTCTGATCAATGTTCTTTCAATGATTCTTATTCTCATTGTGGCCATTCCCCTTGGTGTCATGTCCGCGGTGAAACAGAATTCGCTCTTTGACAAGGGGACCACCGTATTCGTGTTTATCGGCTTCGCCATTCCCACCTTCTGGCTTGCTCTCTTGCTCATGATTCTGTTCGGCGTCAAGCTGGATTGGCTTCCCATCTCGGGATTTCGGTCTCTCGACTATCCGTCACTGTCGTTTTTCGAGAAAATTTTCGATGTAAGCAAACATCTGATCCTTCCGATCTTCGTCTCCGCATTCGGCGGGCTTGCTGGGATGAGCAGATACATGCGATCCAACATGCTTGAGGTGATCCGCCAGGACTACATAACTACTGCGAGGGCAAAAGGGCTGGACGAGCGGACGGTCATATTCAAGCACGCGTTGCGCAATGCTCTTCTTCCGGTTATCACGCTCCTGGGATTGTCCGTCCCGGGCCTCATAGGAGGTAGTGTGATCTTCGAGACCATTTTCGCGATTCCCGGCATGGGGCAATTGTTCTACCAGGCGGTCATGATGAGGGACTATCCAACCGTAATGGGCATCCTCGTCATCGGTGCGGTATTGACCCTCTTGGGGAACTTGCTGGCAGACGTGATGTACTCGTGGGCTGACCCCAGGATACGGGTATCGGGCTGAGGGCGGGGGAACAATGGATTCCATATACGGCGATTTCTTTCGGCGGCTCGCAAGAAACAAATTGGCAATGGTGGGCCTGTCCGTGGTTGTGATCCTATGCCTCGTCGCGATCTTTGCGGACCGACTGGCGCCCTATTCGCCCACAATGATAGACACGTCCAAGATCCTCGTGGAACCGAGTTGGGAACATCCCATGGGAACGGACATCCTCGGGAGAGATGTGCTGTCCAGGATCATACATGGAGCGGGTGTGTCGCTGAGTGTGGGATTCGTAGCGGTCGGGATCTCCACCCTTATCGGTGTGGTTCTGGGGGCGGTTGCAGGCTATTACAGCGGGATGGTCGATCGAGTCATCATGCGGTTCGTGGATATCATGCTGTGTTTTCCGACCTTTTTCCTTATTCTCGCGGTCATAGCGTTCCTTCAGCCAAGCATCTGGAACATCATGATTGTGATCGGAGTCACGTCGTGGATGAACGTTACCAGGCTTGTACGCGCTGAGTTTCTCAGTCTTCGCGAGCGAGACTTCGTGCTTGCGGCAATTAGCCAGGGCGCCAGCGATCTGCGGGTCATTTTCGCCCACATTCTTCCGAATGCGATGGCTCCTGTGCTCGTGGCAGCGACCCTGGGGGTCGCCGCGGCGGTACTCGTGGAATCGAGTCTGTCGTTCCTCGGCCTGGGAGTTCAACCCCCCAACCCCTCCTGGGGAAACATGCTCACAGAGGGCAAAGACAACATCGAGATAGCGTGGTGGCTCTCTCTATTCCCGGGGCTCGCCATCTTCATTACCGTTATGGGATACAATCTCCTGGGGGAAGGAATTCGAGACATTCTCGACCCAAGACTGAGGCAATAGTCGCTACTCGCTCTGAGGCATCCTGCCGCTGGCAGCTCACAACCCCGTGAAGAGGATTACTTGTCATGGCTTTTCGAATTGGGTGGTTTTCTACAGGCCGCGATCCCGCTGCCCGAAACCTTCTCCAGACCGTCCATGAGGACATCGTTCGGACGGGCATCCCAGCAAGAATCGAGTGGATCTTTTGCCACAGGGAAACCGGCGATGCTCCGGCAGACGTCGAGTATCGTGAACGAGAGTTGTTTTTCGATATGGCGGCCGCATTCGGCATCCCGGTGGCTACCCTGTCGCACGTAAAATTTATGCCTGAGCTACGCAAGCGAGGGTTGTTCGAAAGCCCCTCCGCTGCAGAGCCGTCTCCCGCCCTTCAGCGTTGGCGAAACCTCTACGGCGAGGAAGTGGTAAGAACAGTGAAGATGCTCCAGCCAGTAGACATCATCGTCATGGCCGGCTACATGCTTATCATCGGTGAGCCGGAGCTCCACGCACTCGACATGGTAAACATACATCCGGCTCTTCCGTGGGGTCCCAGAGGGACGTGGCAAGAAGTCATTCACGAGCTCATCGGCGAGAATGCCAGCGAGCAGGGTATCATGGTTCACCTGGTCACCGAGACACTCGACCGTGGTCCTGTTATTTCGTACTGCAGGTTTCCCATCAGGGGGGAAGGGTGGGATGATCTTTGGGTTCAGTGGGCGCGCGACATAGAGGCCGATTCGCCGCGTCAGATGCGCGAGAGTCATCCTCTGTTCAGGAAGATCCGGGCGGTCGGAGAGGTCCGGGAGCTTCCTCTTCTGCGCGGGGCGATCCGTGAGTTGGCATTCGGGCATCTCGTTGTCAGGGACAAGAAGATCGTCTCTGGAGGAAAAGTCCTCGAGCAGGGGGTGGATCTCACCGAAGCCATCGAAAAGATTGTGGCGGATGAGGCAGGGAAAAATGAGGCGTCAGGCGTTTGATGGCATGCCCGCCGTTTGGTAAGCCCCCATGAATGAGGGGAGTCGATGCCACAATTCTCGTTAGCGTGGCATGAAATCTCTTGACACCACATATACGTGGCATATAATTGAAACAGCGTAACACTACAGCGGGCGTCTTGTGGAGGGGCGGGAACGGGCACATGTGACCTCGCGCTCGGGGCTTTTCATCTCGCTATTCCCGCCCCAGTTTTTCGCCGGCCTGGCATCACTCCTGTGACCGTAACGGGTGTCAAACCCACGTCGCCATTCGCCACGCGTCCCACAACAGAATCCCTTCTTACGGGCTGCAGAGAATTCCGAAGAGACGGGATTGTGGTCTCCAGAGAAATGACGCCCCGACATCTCATGCAAATTGCTGATCCACGTGCCATTTTCCCCCGAAAGGAAGGGCTTGACGCCCTCCAGAGGAGATCTCGTGTCGTGGCCGATGCATGAGGAGCTTGCCGGTCATCCGATAATGAGATACACTTTCTATGAACTGCCATGGGGTCTGTGCGGCTCCCATGTGTCGATGGCATTTTGGGGAGATCGCACACGGGGGGACGGGCGTCTTACCCGCATTGTCGAACATGGGAAACAGAGATCATCATTGGCAACCCTAAGAGGAATAACTCCGTATTGGCGTGCACTCGGGTGCGTATGAGAGCACGTTCGGACCCAAAAGCTATCAAGGTTTCATGAGAACCGGACACAAATGAAGGGATATTACCATGAAATGTCAGTCGGATTTTGAGCCCAAGGAACAAGAAATCCTGAGACAGGCCGACGAGTGTGTTGAGGAATGGTGGGAACCGGGAGCCGAGGGAAAGGTCCCCCCTCAGCAAAAGGCCGAGGATGCAGAGACTTCTGATATAGCGACCCGAGAGGCACTTCGCCGTGGTCTTGTGAAAGAAGACCAGACGGGAGATCTTTGTCTTGCGTGTCCTGAAGAAGAGGCTCCAGAGGGCAGCAAGGACTAACCACGGGATTTCACTAATACGGTTACGTATTTCACTGTCATCGGCAACCGGAATAACTGGGATCCTTGGCTTCTTAATGCCCTGAAGGAGCGTACCGAAGATGCACTCCTTCAGAGCGCAAGTCCCCTAATGTGCCGGGGCTGAATGCGCAACTATATTTATGAATACGGTCAGTTAGGTAATGGCAGCCTGGAAAGGCTACCCTACGTGTGAGGGAAACGGCGGCCTGTAGTGCAGGCTTTCCAGCCTGCATGTGAAGATGTGGCAGCCTGGAAAGGCTACCCTACATGTGGGGAAACGGCGGCCGTGTAGTGCAGGCTTTCCAGCCTGCATGTGAAGATGTGGCAGCCTGGAAAGGCTACCCTACATGTGGGGAAACGGCGGCCTGTAGTGCAGGCTTTCCAGCCTGCATCTTAGCACTATGCAAAATGCTTTCTAAAACGGTCTCAACCATCCGGTACCGCTTTTCCCAGCAGAGGTGCCCCCGGGAGGCGTTGTCCTGTGTGCAGAATCGCTGTGCTTCGGCCCTTCATTCCCTAGGCCGAATCCGGCTTTCCGCCTCTTCCAGAGCAGATCGCACGAGGGCGCTCTTGGGATTGATTTCGAGGGCCTTCCTGTACAAACGGACCGCCTCAGTATAGTTTTCAAGCCTCCTGTGGGCTCTACCCATGTTGTAATATATGGTCCACGATCTCGGATTCAACTCGCTGGCCCGTTGGAGGTGACGCAGTGCATCCACCTGGCTGCCTCCGTAACGGATTTGGCAGTGAGCGAGATTGTTCAAGGCTTGTGCGGCGCTGAACCTGTCTATGTCTCCCGATCGCGGTATGTTCACGACATGCTCCTCCCAAAAAGAGACCGGGTCCTTCCAGAGCACTGCCTTACTTGCCGCAATGGTGGCTGCAACGCAAACGAGAAAAAAGATCAGCGTCGCGATCCCCAGTCTCAGGCCAACAGAAAATCGGCTCCGCATCTGCGCGGTCTCCACAGCGACGACACCTTCTGCCGCGCAGAGGAACAAGCCTGTCATTGGCAAGAGATACCTATACCCGAGGTACGGATACTGGGGCACGAGCAGAGCTTCCGGGGTGACGCTCACAAGGAGCCACAGAATACCGAATCCAAGAGTAGGCCGTTTCACAAGGAGCCACAGACCCAGGCCCGCCAGTCCCACCACTCCTATGACGGCCGGTAGCGTAGCTGGTGGTGAGAGCAACGATCTGGATAGAACTAACGGCCGGAACAACAACACCTCGGACGGTACCGGCGCCACAATCGCTGCAAGAGCCGAGAACATTGCTCGAGACTGAGTCATCAACACTTCGGAAACGGTCAAGCCTGCTTCCGAGTAGTATCTGGAAGCAGTTGCAAGAACCCCTGATCCCAATTCCGGACGCCCGTGCGGGTGCTGGAGCCATGACACAGCCCAGAGCGTCGGGAGCACGATCAGAAAGATGAAGCCTATCCTCACTGCAAGGCTCCTCCAGGCCGGCTTCACAAACGCGAGCTCCGCGAGTACCAGCAGTGCTGGCACAACAATGGCGATCTCTTTGCTAAGAAGCCCCAACACAAACAGTGCAAAGCACAGACAGTAACCAACAATCTTACTGGGGAATCTATTCCATCGAATGGACAGGTACACGGCGATTGATGCGCACGAGAACAACGAAGCAAGCAGGTTCATCCGCTGCCATATGTACATAGTGGAAAAGACATTCAACGGATGCACCAGGAACAATAGCCCGAGTGAAGCAGCAATGAAATTTTTCGAAACTCGGGTTCCCTCGCACTCGTCGGGAGCACCGTCAAGGACGAGCCTGATCAAGACAGCAACGATCGATGAAAGGCAAGCGAGCAGGACAAGGTTGACCATTCGGAAATATGCTGGCTCCATGCCTCCCAGACGGTAATTCAGGTAATACGTGATCATCGCGAGAGGGCGCTGGGGAAATATGCCGATGACCGCCAGAAGTGACCCTTTGGAGAAGATCGCCTCATTGTCAGCAATGAGGCCCTCCGAATCGTACTGCATGGGGCCCTCAAGACCAGGGGCATAGATCGCTAACGCCACGACAGCATAAAAGACGGTCAGCAGCATGACTGCGGTCAGTGACGGGAGATCGAGACGGGAGGTCGTTGAGAAACGTGCACTGTCCATTCTCTGCGATGTCGCCTCGTGGCAGGGTCTCCCGGCCTTATTGAGCCACATGATACTTCTCGACAGCTAATGCTTTCACCCGGTGGTTTGTCACTCGGTCTGGGAATCGGCCCGAACTCATTTTCGAAGCGCCCCACGATATCCTTCGAGCGGCAGTCATCGCTCCGTCGCCCTCGGCCATGGGCAAGCGATCGACGCTCTTCGGAATTCGTAGACCAAGCCCGGTTGGGAACACCCGAGGTCCCAGGTGCTCGAAAAGCTCATGGGCTCATTTCTTCGCTGTAGCGCTTCGGCAGTCCGCAGGAATACACGTACTACTAATCACACAGTAGGCAGTCGACCACTACCTCCCCGCCGCGCCTGCGACACTCCAACTCGGTGAGCTGCAGACACTGGGGCCTCTGCTTGATTCAGGAGCATCCCTTCAGACAGCAGGACACCTTCTCGGACCATATGTCGTCAGAAGAAACGGAAACCGGACCCAGTGACAAGAGGGTCACCAGTCCAAGAGCCAAAGCCAACCTCCTCATTCCAGGGCTCCTCGATATTTCGGACTAATCTTAGCCAAAGGTGACGACCGCGCACCAAGCTCCCACGGCGACACCCCGGCAATTCCTTCTTACGGTGACCTCGTCCGAGCCACAGAGGCCGACTCGATCTCTCATGCCCCAGAAGATTAGAATTGCCGGAACCCGAAGATACCATAAGGTATACTGGAGCGCACGAAAAAGAGACCCGAGCGCACTTCGCAGACTGTGTTACAGACAATAGCCCTAAAGCACCGGCAGCGCTCCACTACCGCGTTGGCCATGAGTCAGGAGCCCTGCATGCGCTGTTCCCAAATCTCGCCTCTGTTATTACTCGTATTCCTTGCTTGACATATTGTGAGCCAGTATCTTAGAATCATACTCGGTCGAGGCGGCATAGCCAAGTGGTAAGGCGACGGTCTGCAAAACCGTTATACGGCGGTTCAAATCCGCCTGCCGCCTCCAACAAGCCGGACAAGACAGGGAGGCCCCAGGAATGGGGCCTTTTGATTTTCGGTCAAGGTGCGGTCATGGGGATGCGCGGCTTTCTCGCGCATGGAGACCCTATTTCTTTCTTTGCAGGACGTTCTTCTCTACTGCCACGCACTGAATATGCGTGGCATTCATTCCAGTTGAACACCAATGAGCCTTCGGTCGAGATGTGGTCATAACAGAGGTCGAGACTTCCCGTCAGTGCCTGTGAAGCTCCTGGCTGATGGCCAACAACATAGTGAAGCGCTGCCTTTGCTTTCACGCTGTCGTTATTGACTCGGTTTGCGAATCAGGTTCCGACCTGATCTCAACGCGCTCCGCCATAGTCTTGTGAGGCAGGACGGACCGGGGTGAGGTCCAAGTGCCCGTTTGTCATCAGAGATGTCTGTGCTGCACCCGCGCGAACATCGGTGATTGTCTCGCCGTCGGTGGCAATGGTCACCGCGCCGTCCCTCCCGGTCCACAGGACCATTATTCCTCGGGCACGCAGCCGCTGAAGGACTGAGACGTGGGGAGAGTGCCTCGCCGGGTACTCGGCCGATAGGATTACAATACGCGGTCGAATGGCATCGAGGAATCGATCTGAGGTGGAGTTCTTTCCTCCGTGGTGCCCGGCTTTGAGCACCGTTGCTTCGAGCGGGATACCGGACATCAGGAGCTCATCCTCCCCTTCTTTTTCCAGGTCGCCGGTGAAGAGAAATGAAACGTTCCCATGATCCAACCTGAAGACCACAGACGTGTTGTTGACGTCTCTGGATGAAAGATTATGAAGTGAGGGGGGACAGGGTTGATTGACGAAAGTAAGGCTGGAGCCACCGATTCCTATGGACCGGCTCCTTCTGTCAGCGACCTTCAGCTCAGCTCCTTTGTTGCGTGCCTCCACGAGGACACTATCGAAAAGGGGATGATCGATCTGCCCGCCATTGTACCAAAGCTCTCGGGCAGGCACCTGAGAGAGCACCGTTACCAGTCCTCCCACGTGATCGGACTGTGGGTGTGTGGCGATCACAGAGTCCAGCGCACGTATTCCGCCCCATCTGAAGAATGGCATAATTATGCTCGCACCGGCATCGAAGTATGGAGTTCGAGTGCCACCGTCGACAAGGATGCCGCACGCGTGTGGAGGCTGAATGAAAGCAGCGTCCCCTGCTCCAACGTTGAGGAAAGTTACCCGCAAGGTCGGCGAATGAGCCCTGATCCACCATCCTATTCCCGAAACAAGGAGGAGCCCGCACAACGATCCGATAACCAGAAGCGCCGTCCCTCTTGAAGGGAGACGGATCAGCAACAGGAAGGAAAAACAGAGGGACGCGAAAAAGACGAATTGCGTCGGGTCCAGATGACTCACTGTCATCGCGGCCATGGGCAGATCGGCGAAGAAACCAGCTACGCGGATGATTGCCCAGATGAGGATATCAGCCGGGACGATAAGGATCGCTCCGAGCCACGGGAATAGGGCTCCCGAAACTGCTGCGATGAGACCGGCAGCGAGTGCCGGCGGTAGGATGCATCCAGCGATGAGGTTTGCGAACAAGCCGTACATGGGAAACGAGTGGAACGAGCTCACAAGAAAGGGAGCAACCGCCAGTGTGGCAACAAGTGTGACCGAAAGGATCGACAGACCCCCTCTCGCCAGAAATGAGCCGAATCGAGCCATTCGAGAGCCCCTTTCACCGGTGGGTTCGGAGAGCGTGTCCTGGCGGGAGTTGACCCATGGACCCCGCGACATATCCAGGACCTGCCTGGGTGTCAAAAGTATCCCTGCCACTGCTGCAAAGGATAGCTGAAACCCCGGAGTAAAAAGCGAAAGGGGGGAATGGAGGAGAATGAGGATGGCAGCCAAAGCAAGCGCGTTGAACGAGCTCCCTCTTCGGTCTATCAGGATCGAGCACCCCAAGAGCAACCCCATTATCATTGCCCGCTGTGCGGGGACTCGGAATCCCACGATCAGACAGTAGCCTACAATCGCAGGAAAGGAAGCCAGGGCCGCTATCTTCCGGAAAGGGATCCAGAGTAGGACACGCGGAGCAGCTCGAACAAATACTCCTGCCCCTGCAACGGTTATCAGCACGACGATCCCTACGTGTAACCCGGATGCCGACAGCATGTGGGAAAGGCCGGCTCTCTCGAACTTCGCGTTCAGCGTGGAATCCAATGCTCCCGCAGAGTTGATCCCTAATTCCCCGCGGTCTCCCAGCACTATTCCCTTCAGCACTGCCCGAACCTGATGACGGGATGTCTCGTCAAACAACCGGCCTGCGAAGCGCTCGAGAAATCGATTCATCGAGGAGCGCAGCCGGAAAAGCAGAGCCGAAAGTGACCACGGGGAGCCCTGCTCTAGGATGACAAGCGAATCCTGACCGGACAGATAGGCGAGCCAGCATATTCCCCTATCCCGACAGTACATTTCCCAGTCGTATTCTCCCGGATTCCCGCGATTGCGCGGTTTCTTGAGTCTGCTGATGAATTCAACCGTATCGCCCGCTTGCAGCGGAACAGCGTTACTCCTGAGAAAAACCCTGCCTTTTCCTTGCAAGGCCACCTTTGCAGTTTCGTTCCTGCCGTGCTCGAGAATCAGAACGCGAAAATTCGGGCCAGACGCAAGGGTCTCGGAAACCTTCGCTCGCACCTTGATCTTGGAATCCGGGAGATGAGCTTCTTTTCTCGAAGACAGGTCTCCGGCAGCGATGTACAACCCGATGAAAAAGGCAAGGGACGCTGCCCCCACCCAGACCAGGAACGGTTTCAGAGTCCTTGCAACGAGAGTAACGGACAAGCAGATGACGCAGGTGGCCATTACTGCCCACAACCTGATCCCCGAATCCTGTCCCACTGCAGCCACGATACCCGCTGCAAGAGCGAGCGATACCGGAACGGCGGGGTAACGGTTAAGGAAGCTCAGGACCGTCTGCCTCATCTTCCTCCATACTTTCTGGCACAAACCGCTTGAACATCGCGGTTCAGAGTGATAATCGAGAAGCGCGGTTCAACCCCCCGCCAGTAGCGGCGCTTGGTCTGGTGTGGCAGACCTGCTATACTGGGTTGGGTGGGGGTGCAATAGAATGTTGCACAGATGCCCTCCGGCTCACAACTCCCAATTTTCAAAGCCGGCGGAGGCTCGAGATCAATGGAATCATTTGGCGCATATCTCAAAGGCTTACGCGAAAAGAAGGGGAAGACTATAAATGATATCGCTCACGGTACAAAGATCGCGGTAGCTAATTTGGATTTTCTTGAGAATGACCGATTCGATCTTCTTCCTCCGCGGGTTTTTGTAAAGGGATTCATCCGGTCGTATGTCCAGGAGTTAGAGCTTGACCCGGATGAGGCCATAGCACGGTTCGAGGCTTTTCTCAGGGAAGGCGAGCTTCCGGAATACGAGGAAGAAGACCACCCCGTGTTCCACCGGCAGCCGGCTCCATCCTTTATATCGAGCAAATGGTTTACAATTGCGCTCACGGCTGCGGGGCTCCTTTCTTTGGGGATCCTGCTGCTCACGGGTGCAAGCAGGCTGTTCATGTATGGGAACGAAGCCAAAGTGATTCAACCCACGGTGCAAACAGCCCAGCCGTCGGGCTTTCGAGAATCCAAGCAGCAAGACAGGGCACCTGCTCCCGCAATGGGCAGTTCTCGCGCACAAGCGGGGAAGAAAATTCTCGAGATCAAGGCATTGGAGCGCTCGTGGGTACGTGTCTCCCCTGATTCCGGGCCGGCAGAAGAGCTGATGATGGCGCCGGGGGACGTGCAAGCTTTCACGGCAGAGCGGGGATTTGCTTTGCAGATTGGCAATGCCGGCGGCATTCGCGTGAAATTCGATGGCCGTGAGCTACCGGAGCTTGGAAAGCCCAACCAGACCTTGTCACTGACTTTGCCGTGAAGCGTCGGAGGGCTACCGGTCTTCAACGGCTTATCAACCGTGAGATAGGAGTTGTATGAGCAACCAATCTGTGAAAAAGCTGCTTTTGCTTATCCATGTCGAGGCACAGGACCATTTACTTCCTGTGGTAGAATCGGAAGGGTGGCACACGGTAAAGGATCTCTTCAAGAAGACGGGAACCTCCTACAATCAGCATTGGAATGGTAAGTACGTGCTGGATCAGGACGAGATACCCTGGAAGGTTACCGACGCGGAGTTGACCGAGTTAAAGGAGCTTCGGGGCCAAGTCGTGGTGCTTTCTGACGGTAAGTATTTCATTTCAGACGAAATTCCGTTGTACCAAGATAAGGACGGATCCACATACGCCATGGAGACGGACCTTGAGCCGCTCTTGACCTGACAAAAGGGGACTCCGTGAGACCGAACAGACCCAGATTCAGGGTTAAATCACGACTAGAGAGGGTGAAACGCCGCAGACGCGTCGTCGAATTCATGGCCGGCCTTGCTCCTGACAGTCCACACTTCATGCCGAGAGTGAACCGGCACAAATCCAACGATGCCCCACGATCGTGAGGAAGTGGTGCCACGTGCGGACAGCATGAACTTCTCCCATGCGAACCGGCCTGGAAGGTGTGACCACTGATTCTTTGCCCGCAGCGCTGTTCGCGGCAGCGATTCTTGCCGACTGCCATGACCTAGGGTTCTTGCGGCGTTCTCGGATCCTGGCCCGCATTGGCACGTGCGATGTCAGCCAAGACGTCAACATCGTGGACTACGTTCTTGAGGCGGCCCGGACGTGCCGAATTCCTTGTTCGATGAATCGGTTGCCGTGGACCTCCCGGCTGCGCAAGGCGAGGAAGATCGCGCGGAAGTGGGCGGATGCTGGCGTACGGGTGATGGCTCTTCACGAAGTGATCACCAATGGCCGTGATGAGCCTCTTCTTCCGGAGGTTCTCTTCGCGTGGGGAAATGCCGGGCCCTTAGAGTACCCCAGGGCGGCGGTACTCCAATCTCGCCGGAAGCGAGAGGTGCACCCGCACGATGACTGGGTTAGAACGATCAAGCGTTTCGTCGATCATGCCTGTGTACGCGGCTTCGCAATAATCACCAGCAATGCGCCTTTGACGTATTCTCTCGTGTGTCGACGCGCCCGGGGCTCACCGGTCGTGGTAGTATGCGACGAGGTTCTCCCGTTTCTCTTGAGCCAGAAAAAGGTATCTCAGTTCCTCGACACGTACGCAGACCTGTTCGACCTGAATCTTACCCTCTTTCTCTCTCCTTTCTCTCCGGGAGATCTGCCCTCGCGACCGCAGCGGATGGCTCTGAGGGATAGTCTTGTCGCCCGTTTCGCCTCGGTGATTTACGCAGGAGAGGTGCGGAAGGGGGGCAACATGGAGCGCGTTCTCAAAGCAGCCTACAAACGCGGAGCTCCCGTGTTGGGAATAGACGCAGGCACGCCCGATCACAGAATAACGAGATTGGATCTCTTCGAAGACAGGGAGAACCGTTTCGTGCGCTCGAAGACGCATGTTTCGGCCAGACGGCCTTCTTCGGTGAAGGCATGCGCCGGAGCAAACTGTTCACGAGCTTTCGCTGCTCTTGCATGCGAGAAATCCATTCCCAGAGCCAGGCTTGACACCGGCTCGTACCTGATCCACTACACCCGTCGGTGTCCGGGACCTTGGCCGGGACAAACTTTGGGGGAATACTGTCAAACGCTTATCGACGGCACTGAAGATGCCGCGCACACCGCGTTTGACACGTTGAACCGGATTATGACCGAGCGCCGCGTCCGGGCAAGTGCACGGCTAATCCGCGGAGCGCTCCCCGTGGTGTCTTTCACTGAATGCCCGCCGGAGGACCTCAAGAGCGTGATAGCGTGGCGAAAGGGCCTTACAAGATGGACTTTTGAGCCGTACGGGGTGGCGGTGAAGAAGGAGGTGCTTACCGCTCTCGGGGCACGTCCGGTCTTGTACGGGAACGAGCTATGCTTTCGATCGCTTTCCGAAGAGGAAAGGTACCTATTTCAGCTCACAAAGCTTGGAAACAGAGACTGGAAGTTGGAGAAGGAATGGAGATTGCCCAATGATCTTGATCTCACCCTTGTTTCCCGGTCTGACATGATAGTGGCACTGCCGACAAGGGAAGAAGCTATTTTCGTTGCGAATCGCTACGATGTTCCGGTAACATGGCCCGAGCTTTCCCTGGACCTCCGGCGACCGGTCTCCTAGGTTTTTCGTAAAGATCCGCGGCGGGCCCGGCTTTTTTTCTTGGCGGCTTTGGCACGTTTGTGCAACACTCTCACTCTATGCCGTTGTCGGAGACCGATTCGAACGAATCGCAAATCAGTGGAAAACATATGAGTGATTGACTGGTCGCAGGATGCGTTTATGCAGAAGAGGCCCGAGGACACCAGAACCTAAGCGAGGCAAGGGAGGATGGACTTGTATTTTTCCAATAATGCTGAATCAGTAGGACGAACGCCCCTGGTGCGACTGAACAGAGTATGTGGTCCCACCGAGGCGCTTGTCCTGGCAAAGGTTGAAGGCCGCAACCCGGCGTTCTCCGTCAAAGACCGGATCGGGGTCTCCATGATCCGAGATGCGGAAGAAAAAGGATTGGTCAGGCCGGGTGTGGAAATCATCGAACCTACTAGTGGAAACACCGGAATCGCGCTCGCTTTCGTGTGCGCCCAGAAGGGCTACTCGCTCACACTTACCATGCCGGAAACCATGAGCATCGAACGACGAAAGGTGCTCAGAATGTTCGGTGCCAACCTCGTCCTCACCGACGGAGCCAAGGGAATGAGGGGCGCTGTGCAGGCGGCAGAAGACATCATGGCTTCCGATCCCGAGAGATACTTCATGCCCCAGCAGTTTATGAACCCTGCGAACGTCCAGGCCCATGAAGAGACCACGGGCCCCGAGATCTGGGATGGCACGCAAGGGACAGTGGACATATTTGTGTCCGGAGTAGGTACGGGTGGCACAGTCACGGGCGTCTCTAACTACATCAAGAATAGAAAAGGGAAGAAGATCCGCACCGTCGCCGTAGAACCTGCCGAGAGTCCAGTAATCTCACAAACGCTCCACGGCCAGACGCCCATCCCCGGCCCTCACAAAATCCAGGGGATTGGAGCTGGCTTCATACCGGATATTCTCGATCTCAGCACAATCGATGAGGTCCAACTGGTATCGAGTGATGAAGCAGTGGAATACGGACGCCGGCTGGCAAGGGAGGAAGGTCTCCTGTGCGGTATTTCATCCGGTGCGGCGGTATGCGCTGCAGCGAGACTGGCGCAGCGGCTGGAGAACCGTACGAAAGTGATCGTGGTGGTGCTGCCGAGCGCAGGTGAACGATATCTGAGCTCGGCGCTGTTTGCCGGTTTGGAAGAGTGACAACAGACTTTGAGTCGGATTTCTAAGACCCAGAGTGAGAGGATGGCACATGACAACGAGAGATGACTGCGTTTTCTGCAAGATAGTTGCTGGCCAGATTCCGTGTACAAAAGTTTATGAGGATGAGAGGGTGCTCGCGTTCATGGATATCGCACCGCTCAACAAAGGCCATTTTCTCGTAATTCCCAAAGAGCATGTGGAGACCATCGCAGAGATAGATCCGGGGTTGTACGGCCACATGGCCACAGTCCTGTGTCGTATCGCCAAAGCAGTCCAGGCAGCAGTGAAGCCGGACGGAATGAACATCATGCAGCTCAACGGAAAGGCTGGCAACCAGGTGGTTCCCCATGTTCACATGCACCTCGTTCCTCGCCTGGAAAACGATGGTCTCACGATCTGCGCTTGGGAGCCGGTCATGGGAGAAAAAGAGGAGATTCTTGCTACCGCAGAGACGATCAGGAAGCACCTGTAGCCCTTCGCCCGTTCTTCCGCTCGAAATCGAACATCCTTTTACGGCTCCGCTCTACGGTCACTGCCGTGACCTTTGTAGGGGGTGGGGGTTGGTGATCCTAAGAACTATAGGAGACCATTCTCTTCTGAAGTCATGACTGATCCTCGGAACGATTTCCCTGGTGCAGAAAGCGGATTCAAGCCGAAGTCCCAGAAAGATTTCCTGAATTATTTTGGCAAGGATCGCTGGATCCACGCGTGGCTGGCGGAAAAGCGCACTCGGCTTATTTCTGCTGTGGTCCCCCCCCTTCGTCGTCTCGGGCTGGTTCCTGACACGATTTCCTATCTGGGAATCGCTCTTCTTGCCGGCGTGGTCATGTTTTTTGTTCGCCAACCGCTGGTGGCTGTCCTGTTCCTAGTTGGCCACATCATTGCCGACGGCGTGGACGGGGCGTACGCACGTCACACAAAAAAAGCATCCCAGTCAGGTGCGTTCACCGATCTTGTCTGCGATCAGCTCGGCATGGTTGTGGTCTCCATGATGGCCATCTTTCACCACTTTGTACCGCCTCTCTTGGGGACGGTGTACATCAGCCTGTATCTCATCGTCGTCGTCTTCGGCGTGCTTATTAACGTTCTCGGACTTGGGAGCAGGATCACTATCACGAGCAAGTATTTCCTCTACGCGGTGTATGGGATTTGGGCAGCTTGGGGCGTAAACTACTTTTCAGCCCTCATGTACTTCTTTTCCACCGTAATGGCCTTTGAGGTGGTCGTCGGGTACCTCAGGTTGAAACGGGGAATTCGGAAGAAGTATGACGCAGAAGTCCGATTCTCCGACAAAGACCAGTATTCATCACGCCTGAATTACGCGTTGAACGTGGCGGTACCTGCCGGTGCGTTCCTCCTGATAATCGTAGGAGCGAACATTGTGCCCATCCGTGCCATGCTCGACAGGCCTTCAATAAAGGTGCACTGGCAGCAAGGACCTGTGATCAGCTCCGCTGAAGAGAATCTACTTATCCTGGGGCTGGCCAATTACGGGGATACCCTGCTGGTGCTGCTTCAAGGAGAAAGAGCCCCCATCCTCTTCCAAGTCGATCCGGCGCTCGGAACGCTCGGCAGATCATTCGTGTTCCCGGGCTATCTTGATCCTGCGTTTCCCGTCCTCTTCGTGGACAAGAACCAGTTGTTGGTAGCGGATCGCTCTACCCGGCTGTTCATGGGGATAGACATCGAGGAATCCTTCCACTCGCGACGCGCAGTGATCGTGCTGACCCTTCCACTCCAGCACCTTGCGATCACTGCCGCGGGATCCGGGTCTTGGAAAGATCGTCACGTATGGCTCATCGCGAACTACCTCTACACGCGTAAGACGTACGTGGTCGATCCCGGCCTGGCTTACAAGAGAGGGTCGGTTCTCGATGGCGAGGTGGCATCCTATACCAACGGTGGTTTCCCTTCTGGACTGACAGTGGTCGATAATCTCGTATTCGAATTCAACAAGAGTCCTCTCCGAGCTCTCATATATATGGCTTCTCTGAAAACCCTTTTGGAGGGAGTTGATTTGCTCGAAGCAAGCAAGGCAGCTTTCTCTCCCCCCGTCCCTAGCGCCGTAGGACCTGTAAGACTGGGAGAAGACCTCGTCATGTTAGGACCCGATCGCCGGATCTATCGGTTGCCACTCCGGGCGGTGACGGGAAGGGCAATCCCCTGAAGATTCTCGAATGGTCCTCGAAGCAAGAACTTGCATACTCTACTGGCCTTGCACGGCTGCCAGTTCCACTCTATTATCGTGAGTGGGGAGTGGCTCGACCGCAACTCACTTGTTTTCTGCGAAGACGGACGACCCTTGAGGGTGGTAGGTGAATGAACCATATCCGAAATTTCTCCATCATAGCTCACATCGATCACGGCAAGTCGACACTTGCCGATCGACTTCTCCAGATCACCGGCACGGTAGGTGCTCACGCGTTCAGAGACCAGATGCTCGACACCATGGACATCGAAAGAGAACGTGGAATAACGATAAAGAGCCAGAGCGTCGCTCTCCCGTACCGGGCCCAAGATGGGAAAGACTATGTCCTCAACCTGATCGATACACCCGGACATGCCGACTTTTCTTACGAAGTATCCCGCGCCCTGGTTGCGTGCGAAGGTGCACTCCTGGTGATCGACGCGTGCCAAGGAACTCAGGCTCAAACGTTGGCAAATTTCTACATGGCTTTGGAACAGGATCTGGAAGTCATACCCATAATTAACAAGATTGATCTCCCTTCCGCTGATGTCGAACGGGTGAAGACACAAATAGCGAAGGATCTCGGATTAGATCCCGACACTGCAGTCGCAATTTCGGCCAAAGAGGGGATCGGGATCGAAGAAGTGCTCGAGTCGATTGTGGCGAGAGTTCCTCCTCCAAGGGGTGACACCCGCGAGCCTCTGAAGGCCCTGATATTTGATTCCCATTGGGATCCGTACAGAGGAACCATTGTACACTTGCGGGTCTTCGACGGTGAGGTCAAGGCAGGAGACATGATCCGCCTTTGGTCTACGCAGGCAACATACAGGGTAGAAGAAACGGGAATCTTCCAGATAGAGCGTCAACCGCGGCCCGTGCTCCGCGCCGGGGAAGTGGGATATATCATCGCCGGGATCAAGACCGTGAGAGACACCCGCATCGGCGACACGGTGACGCATGAATCCAGGCCTTGTGCGGCACCGCTCAAGGGATTCCAGCACGTCAAGCCCGTGGTCTTTTCTTCTTTCTATCCCATATCCTCTGACGATTATGAAGATCTTTCCCAGGCCCTGGAAAAACTCCATCTCAATGACGCTGCTCTCACGTTTGAGAAAGACCATTCCAATGCGCTGGGCCACGGGTTCCGATGTGGATTCCTGGGCCTTCTTCACCTCGAGGTGGTACAAGAGCGTCTCGAACGGGAATTCGATCTCTCTCTCATCTTGACTGCTCCCTCGGTGCAGTACGTCCTCGTTCTGAAGGACGGCACGGAAATGATGATCGATAATCCTGCGAAGTACCCCGATCCAGTGTCCATCGAGAAAGCCAAGGAGCCTTTCATCCGGGCTTCAATTATAGTGCCTGACCAGTACCTGGGGGCTGTAATAAGCCTGTGTATCGATCGGCGCGGGGTCCAGAGGGACCTCAATTATCTGGATGCCACACGGGTGGAGCTCATTTTCGACTTGCCTCTCGCTGAAGTGCTTTTCGATTTTTACGACAGGCTTAAATCTATCTCTCGGGGATACGCATCGTTCGATTACGATTTTCTCGAATATCGCCCCACCGATCTATCAAAGGTGGATATTCTCGTAGCGGGTGAAAAGGTAGACGCCCTTTCCATGCTGGTTCATAGGGATCGCGCGTATCAACGTGCACGTCGCGCATGCGAAAAGCTCAAAGACGAGATCCCGCGGCAACTATTCAAGGTGGCGATTCAGGGAGCGATTGGGGGCAAGATCATAGCGCGCGAGACCATATCTCCTCTGAGGAAAGACGTAACTGCAAAGTGCTATGGTGGTGATATCACCAGAAAAAAGAAGCTACTGGAAAAACAGAAGGAAGGCAAGAAACGGATGAAACAAGTTGGCGGCGTAGTAATCCCCCAGTCCGCATTTCTCGCTGTGTTGAAATCAGATGAAGGGGAATAAGTCGCCGTAAGGGATCACCACAGCCACCGTACCACGAGGCTCACGAGGATTATGAGCACAGCGGCGAAGACCAGATATGGGGCAGCGCTGACCTCCTCGAGGTCTTTCTGTTCCGTCCTACGCGAAGCGCATCCGCCGGCCTGACTGCACGCGCTGCATTCGCGTTCCGTTGTCATGATTTTGCCTCCGTCGTACAAGTTTTTGGCTCTATATTTATAATACCGGCTCTTGGAGACAACGGCAAGAGGTACAAATTGGGATGGGAAGGGAGAAAAGCATCTTCAAGAGGTTGAATTATTGGCAGCTCGGTCGTTTGTGCAAAGGGGAGAATGGGCTGGAATCCGCCGAAGCGCGTGATTGCTCCCCATCAACCTCAAACCCTCCAGCAGGGTGAGAAGCGTTCCGCAGACCGCTCTTTCGGATCGGGAATGGACCGTGACTTGATTATATGGTGTCAGTCCGGTGTGACTGCTCGAGTTCCGCCATGAGCTGCTCCACCGTATCGGCACCTGTGGGCAATGCGTCTACGTGTAGAGCCTCCAGAGCGTATTTCGCTCCTTTACCCTCGAGGTCCGCACGGGTTCGCACCTGGTGGACACCCAGCTCGGCCAGGAGCTCAGCGGCCCTGACCCCCCTTTTTCTCTCCAAGTGCGTGAAAGGGTTCTTGAGAATCCGCTCTAAGCTGGCGGTTCCTTCCTCGACGTTCTTACGAATCAGGACAAAATAAGGAGCACTTCCAAAGTGATCGGATAGTCGCGACCGCATTGAAGGCGGCTGCTCATCATCTGCGTCGAGAGGACTGGCCACCAGCAAGGATTCCCGTTTCTCGGGCTCATAATGTATCAAGATCCTGTCGATATCCGGCCACCTGTCGAGGATTTCCTCTTCCAGCTCCGATGTTACCCCGTGAGCCTCGCGAAGAAGTCTGACGTCCATGGTAACTGCTATTTCCACGAACTTGTACCGACCCGAGCTTCGGCCGCCAACTGAAATGACATCTTTGACGTTTGGATGTCCCTCCAGCACTTTCCTGATGCCGTCCAGGGTGGGAAAATCCAGGGTGGCTTCGAGTAAGACTTTCACGGAGTCAACGAGGATCCGAAATCCTATTTTGGCCACGAGCCCGGCAACAATGACGGCGGCGTATCGATCGAGATGATAACCGAAGAACGACCCCAGGACGCCCACCAGAATCACCACGGTTGACAGGATGTCTGTGGTGACGTGCTTTGCGTCTGCGACAAGGCTGGGGGACCCAACCTCGATACCGACCTTGAGCTCGTACCTCGAGAAAAGGAAGGCTACCACGATGATAAGGACTATGCCTGCCACCACAACAGGCAAGTTCTCTATCCGATACGCCTCGTGACCGGTTACAGCTTCCCTGGCTATCTCGTATGCGGCAAAAAAGATGAACAGGGAGGAAAGAAGGGCAACGAGGTTCTCCACCTTGTAGAGACCTTCAGGAAAGGTCTTGGTCTTCCGATCTGCTATGAGTATGCCTAAGAAGACGGTGAGAGCAGAAATCACATCTGCAAGGGAGTGGACAGCATCTGCTTTGAGTGCAAGACTCCCCGACGCCACCCCCAGGCCGTACTTTGTCGCAGACAATACCCCATTTAGTAGGCACGAATAAAACGCGACGCGGGAGTAGCCCCGAGTTCTGTGATTCACATTATTCTCGTCCCGAGGCCGGCCTTCGATGTCTCCTCCTTCTCCACGGCGGTGTTTCTTCCGGGTTACTCCTAAAAATCCTCGTGCTGCCACATTTCGGGCAGACGAGCTGTCTTCCTCCACCGAAGGGAACCTCCCATCGATGGTCGCATTTCACACAATGAAACTTCCGATTTCGGGCCTCTGGCATAGCCCGGTTATCTCCATGATAGACGGGATTCAAGACCTCGCATGTGCAATTTCCTCCTTGCTCTTGAGGTCCCGACGCGGGAACGTTGCTACAAATGTGGTGCCTTGCCCGGGTCTCGACCGGAATGTGATCGATCCCCCGTGCTCTCTCATGATCTTTTGTGTGACCATGAGACCGAGGCCGGTGCCTTGATCTCCCTTTGACGAGAAGAACTCTTCGAACATGTGCTCGCGGACGTCTTTTCCTATTCCCACACCGTTGTCCCGCACCTCGACCACTGTCGAGCCATCTGGGCCGGATCGACTGCGGATTTCAACCTGGTGGGTGTCCTTCCACAGATCAAGCTTGCATGCATCCAGGGCGTTGGAGACGAGGTTCGAGAGCACCGTGTGGAAGCCGGCGGGGTCGATAACCGCTTCTGTCAGGTTCTCATCAAGGTTGAGCTCGACCTGAATGTGATACTGTCGCGCGGTTTCTTTGAACAACTCATACACTTCGCGGATGATACGATTCGGTTGGATGACCTGGAAGTTTGGCACCCGTGGCTTGGAGCAGTACAGGATGTCTTTGACGATCTGGGAGATCTTGTCAAAGTTGAGCAAGACCATATCCCATCCTTCTTGGATTTCCTTTTGATTGCGAACCTCCAAGCCTTTGTTTACCACATAGATGCCCCCCTCGAGCCCCATCATGATGTTCTTGATGCTGTGGGCCATGCCGGCAACCGTCTCCCCCAGCAGGATGAGCTGATTCTTCATCTCCGTGATGGGCGAGATGTCGACTCCCGTCTGGACTACCCAAAGGCCTCCGGTCTGTTCGTCATTCGCAATGGCTGTCTGGCAGAGGCAGGTGATACGCGAACCCTGCCTCATTTTCAAGGTTACCTGTCTGCTGTGATTTTGACCATCTTCTACCGTCTTCAGTGCAGGGCAGTCTGAGCACTGGGACGCGTCGATCCCATAGAACTCGTGACAGGGCCTGCCGTCAGCAGGACCGAAATCATGCCGAGCCCGTTTGTTGGCCCAGCTTACCCGCAGGGATGCGTCCTGCACTGTCACGTAACAGGGAAGCGATTCTAGTATGGTGTGACAGTGTGCTCTTGTGAAGCTGTGTTCTTCGGTGCCGGTCTTTGCCTCAGGGCCCATGACGAACCTCTCACACTGCGTGCAAGGATTCCGGAGGTTGCGTAGCCTCTGGGTAGTCTCGGCGGTCGATCCTCCATGTTGGCCTTATGGGAATAGAGGACATATCCCGGACTTGACTCAACCGGATATCATCCCTTAACC
Source organism: Thermodesulfobacteriota bacterium (assembly GCA_040753915.1). GTDB lineage: Bacteria > Desulfobacterota > Desulfomonilia > Desulfomonilales > Desulfomonilaceae > JBFMDN01. The sequence goes on from JBFMDN010000021.1 coordinate 63,018, forward strand.
GATTGTCTGCTTTATTGCCGCTAACAGGGCTTCCCTGTCAATAGGCTTTTCGAACACGGCTACAGGCTTAGGTACTGCCAGATGTCTTCCCGGAATACCGCTGATGACGATGACGGGAGTATTCTTAAGCTCCTTCTCCTTGGTAAGGTTTCGGTAGAAACGGGTTCCCGTCTCGTTGGGCATCTGTAGGTCAAGCGTGACAAGATCCGGTCGCTCTTTTCGCAGTACAGTTAGCGCCTCTTCTCCATTGCTGGCAGAGCACGTTTCATAGCCTGAATCCTGAAGAAACGCGGTCAGATACTTCACTATGTGCGGCTCATCGTCGACCACCAGGATCTTTTTTGACATAGTAACCTCCTCCTGCCCGGTTGATCAGTGCTCTTCGGGTTCGAAGTCGGGATGCTCGTACAGAATCGGCATACGATTCATAATCCAGCGAAAAGTGAGAATTCCGATCGTAACGACCGTTACTGTGAGAACAACCTCCATCCAGTGGGGTACGTACCGATCTGCCCACGCGAGATGCCAGTTGAAGGCTATGATGGAATGATTCAGTCGGTTGAAAATGATTCCTAGAGCCGTAACGATCGCCATAGCACGCACCAGCCCAACTAGTCTGTTCTGAACCGCATACACGAACAGAAAGGCAGGAAGCAGCACGAATCCCAGGACTTCAACGAGGTAGAGATAGCCGTAGCCAGTGGTCAAGTAGCCCCAGTTGTTGCCGTGTGCCAGTCCCACGACTTTCATGAAGAAGTAGGCGAACAATGACACCGCGGCAGCTTTACCCAGTCCCAGGGTTACTCTGTCCAAGTGCTCCGGATCGTGATGCTTTATCTGATGAGAGAAGATTCTGTGCGATGCTGCGCTCTCGATGATGGTCATGACAAGCCCTCCTGTGACGGCTGTCATGAAGAACCACAGAGGAATATAGTCGGAGTACCAGAGCGGATGCAGTTTTTCCGGCATCAACAGAAAGATCGATCCGAGGGCCGATTGGTGCAACATGGAGAGGCAGACGCCAAAGATCGTGGCTCCAAGGGTTGCCTTGATAAATATCTTTCTCGTTCTCTTCAAGTTAAGCCATTCCCAAATGGCAGGACACCACTCCACGAACTGACAGCTCAAGTACAAGGCAACGTGCCACGCGACGAGGAAGAGGACCGAATTGACCCCCCATGACACGACCATGGGATACGGGATTCGGTAGTACCTGCCGAGATCGAAGGTCAGGGCAATTATGGCGAAAAGGTACCCGAGGAAACCGGTCAACACCGCGGGGCGGAAAAGGAACGCATAGTCCTTCATGCCCATCAGATGCACTGCCGTGCCGATAACAAATCCACCGGCGGCCAAGGCCACACCGCACAACATATCAAATCCGATCCATATTCCCCAGGGATTATTGTCCGAAAGATTCGTCGAGGGGCCGAGTCCGTACACGAGCCTATAGATGATTACCGGAATCCCCACAATGAGGATGACGGCTACCACCGCATTGAAGGGAGTGTAGTTGCTTCGAAGATATTCCCGCCAGGTCATGCCCAGAAAGAGCTTCTCCTGGATCCACGTGGGAGTTTCGGCAGCAGATATCGAGGAGCTCATTACTTGCCCTCCTTTTGCTCAAGAGCCCGCCTAATTTCATCTTGAGTCATCTTGTCTCTATACTTTTTGAACGAGTAAAACCCCATGCAGAGCGCGGGAATAGCCACAAATACCGGGGCTACCAGTGAGAGAAATGGTTTGCCGAACGTGGGAATGGGAACCGTTCCCAGGTCGGTCCTGAACCCGATCATGTTGAATGGCACGGCAGACAGGTAGAGCCAACTGGTACCTCCTACCTCATTTTCTCCATAGACATGATTCACGTACCGTCCCGGATTATCCTGAATCCTCTTGTGTGCCAGGTCGATGAGGTCGGACCGCTTGCCAAAGGTCATGGTTTCCGCCGGACATATGGCCACGCATGCCGGCACTCCACCCTGTTTGCTGATCTTGTCGAAGCAGAAGGTGCATTTCGTCACCTCCGGCGTCCAGGGATCGTTGTACTGGTACGCGGGGATGTCGAACGGACAAGCAGCCATGCAGTAGCGGCAACCCACGCAGAGGGAAGCATCGTACGTGACAGCCCCAACCGGCGTTTTGGTGAAGGCCTTCACGAAACATGACGACGCGCAGCCAGGCTCATAGCAATGCATGCATTGCTTCTTCACATAGATGGGCCGCGATGCATCTCGTGGATTATTGAACCGGTTCACGACAGTGAACGTGTCCGCGTGGGTTCGCCTGATTTTCTGGAATACTGTCTGATCCTTTTCATATTCCCTGAGAGACCGCTCATTGGGAAGCTTGTTCGCTTCCTTGCATGCCCATTCGCAGCGCCGGCAGCCAATACAGACGGTCGTGTCCACGAGAACTCCGAACTGGTTCGGATATCCCGGTAGATTGAGAGCATCCCCGAATGCATCCCTGGAGCCGCCGAGGGCGAGCCCTCCTATGCCGGCAGCGGTTAGTATCTTTAAGAAATCCCTTCTGGTTCCATCCATCGTGCCGTCTCCTGTGTTACTGGACTCTGGTGCGGCGTGATCTTCTCTCCATTCAGTCTTTTTCCCTATAGGTGAGGAACCGCCAGAATGAGATGAAGAGAAAGAGATAGGCAATGACCACCAAGTATTCCATTCCCTTGGTCAGGGTGTAGAATTCATGCAGGATATTGGGCATCGTTGATCTCCTTTTCTGTCAGGCCTGGTTTCGAGGCTGCCGGCAGGCAACTGTGCTCTCCAACATACGGCGCAGCGTTCGCCTCCTACTTAGCCATGCCAAGCTTCTCCGGTGCCCTGGCAGTCTTCACGTCCTCTCTTGCCGGATGGCATTTGACGCATTCGAGGGCCGCAGGCTTTTGCTGCATCGCATCATGGCAGCCAATGCACTGGCGATGATAAGCTCCCAAGATTCCGGGCTTTCCCAGGCTCCTGGGCTGGAACGGAGCCCCGTGACAACTCGTGCAGGCGGGGACCTTTTTATCCACCGCTGCCAATGGCTCACTCTTATGATGGCAACCGGAACACAGAGTCTGGTCTCCCATTCCCGCGTGGAATACCCGCGCTAGAGAGTTCTCGTTGGAAATGGTCGTGAGCTTTGCCACGATCCTCTGGTGAGGAAGAGCCGCGGGTTTGAACTCCTTCTCGAGGACTTTGATTTCCAGTTTCTCGGGCATTTTTTCTTTGTCAAAGACAAGGGCTTGGGCAGGAGCGTCGACAGGCACACCGTTCACCGGGCCCCTGTGGCACACAGGGCAGGAGGCCTGGGGTAGCGATGCCCGAGAAACCTGGTGACAGCCTGCGCACTTTGCTGCCTCTTTCGCTTCCGCATGGCATCCTGCACACGACTGAGACGCGTCCACCTTGTGGAATGCTCGCCAGAAGCTTACCCCTCCACCTGTGGCCTGATCTCCCGGAACGGTGTGGCAGTTGCCACACTTTTCCAGGGAACGGTGATGACAGGTGCTGCAGAATTGCGCCCTGGGCTCATGCGCCTTATGGTTGAATCCCACGGTCTTCATCCTGCCGATAATTTTTGGAGACGGAGCATCTGAAGGCTGCTGTAAGCCTGCAGGCTGCTGCTCCGTGAGCGCTAGATCCATGACATCCTTCTGGCCGCGAACCAGTCGGGGAATCGCACGGATCTCTTCAGGGGTCAGCTCCTTCCGTTCCCCGTGACAACCTTTGCACTCAAAGGGTCCGAAACGCTTCTTTTCATCCTCCGAGAGATCGACCCGACCTTGTGCAGCGGCTCGACCCTTCACTTCTTCCATGGCCTTCATGTGACAGCCGATACAGGCCGCGTGAGAAGCGGTCTTCATCGACCGGACGTTTTTCTCGGTCTTCTCCTTATGGCAAGCACCGCAGGCATTCGCTGTGTCCTTCTTGTACAGGAGGCCCGTCTGTTGAGGATTGTATTGATGATGGCAGAGATAGCACCGCTGATCGGTACCCTCGAACGGCCCGACCAACTCCACTTTGTCTGCTACGTTGTACGCGGCGGGATCAACGAGTTTCTCAACAGCCGCCTGGTGCTGATGGTGACGCTTGTAATTGAATATTGGAGACCATTTCCAGCTAACCCTGTCCACAAAAGGGCGCTTCACATGACAAGAGCCGCACAGGCCTATACGCGGTCCGGTCTTCTTTCCCTCAGATGCCAATTGGTCATGGCATCCCACGCAAGCTTCGTGGAATCCGTACATGATGGAGGTCTTGTCCGTCCAATCAACTGGAGCTTTCGGAAACTCGAAGACCTTGACGCCGGTCGCGGTGGGGCTAGCTCCGCCCTTCCTGAGGATGTGACAAGTACCGCAATCCTCCATCTTGGTTTGCTTCAACGCACTGGTATGTCTGTCGTGATCGAATGCCACAACGGGACGCTCCAGGTCAGGGGCACTTCCTCTATGTTCCAGGAAGAGAGCGAGTTTCCTGCCCGCGGGAGGAGCGTCCTGAGAAGTATCCCGTGTTTCGGCGAGCGTCAGTTGCCAGAACATAGCCACAAGCATAACGCCTGCCACACAAATCGCAGTACCCGTAACGACCCGTCGCATGGTTATTTCCTCTCTCATGGCGAACGGCCTTCCGTGCTCGACTGTCTAATCAGCTTTGAGCTCGTCAGGGATTTCCATGACGTCCACCAGTATTTCACTGAAGAACTTCACGTGCTGACCAAGTTTGTACACGCTGATCACATCCTCTATTCCGCTGTGGCAGTTGTGACACGGAGTAATGACGATGTGCGCCTTTGTGGCTGCCAATTGCTCCGCCTTGACCCGGTTACCGGTGACGCGGGAGGTTTTCCACGGAGGCCCGCAGTTGATGACTCCTCCTCCTGCTCCACAGCAGTAGTTGTGCTCGAAAGCCGGCTCAGGAGGCGTGAAGTCAGCGCAGGTAGCCTGAATGATTTCCCGTAGCTTCTGACCGAGTCCTCTGCCCCTGACGATGTTACAGGGCTCCTGGACAGTTACTGGCTCCTCGAACTTCCGAGCGATCTTGATTTTTCCGGAGAAGATGAGCTCGTGATAGAAATCCACTGCGTGGATCACCGGAACCGGTGGCTCTTTCCAGCCGAGCCATCGTGGTCCGTCGTACACGGCGCCGCGAAACGCGTGCCCGCACTCGCCCATAACGATCCTCTTGGCTCGGAGTTTCAGAGCCGCCTCATGATGCGCCCGCTCCACTCGTCCCATGACCTCGAAGTCACCGGAATACATGGCCATATTGCTGTTGTCCCAGCCGTCAAAGGACGGCATGGTCCAGTCCACTCCCGCGACAGTCATGATCAGGGCCATGTTTCCGATGAGCTGTGCGAGAATCTTCGGTTCGGGAGCAATGACCGAATAGAAGACGTCAGCCCCTTCCTTGTCCAAAGGGATTCTGACAGTCGGCACCTCCGAGCGCATCTCCTCTTCCTGCCACTGGAGGGTATCGATCCACTCGTCTTGTTTGACCCACATCTGGTTGAGCGTCACTGCATGACTATTCACAGTATCCTGAAGGAATTGGGGTACCATCCCGCATTCGCTGCAGATTCTCCGGATCACGAGGAGAAGGTACGCAATGTCGATCCCAAATGGGCAGTACATGCTGCATCGCCGGCAGACGTTGCATTCAGTGTGCGCGATGCGAGAGCACTCCCTCAGGAAATAGGGATCTACCCTCCCTTTCTTCTTGAGGATCTCCCATAGGGTTTGCTTCACTTTCCCCACGGGAGAGAACCGCGGATCCCTGTCGTTGGAAAGGAACCAATGGCACGCGTCAGAGCACAGTCCACAATGAACGCACGTGTTCAGATACGTCCGAAAACGCGCCGCGGTTTCCTTGCTTATGATTCTATTGATAACCTCCTGGATCCGTTCTGTGGTCAGGGTCTTGACAGCCTCATCCAGACCGGGATCGGAAACAGTAGGGATCTCAATTGCCGGCACTCCCATGGTCTTGTCCTCCGCACAATCGCTGTCCGTTTACGAGACGCCCGTACTACCAGTCCTTCGCGTTGCGAACTGCTCCGAATTCGGACCCCATGTACGCTCTCGTGAACGGAAAGAAAAGCATGTGACTCAGTCTCGTGAACGGTATGGCCATCAGCATGACTGCTCCGGAAATCATGTGCACCAACACCATCGTTTCATAGTGGAACCACTGCTGATGAGCCGCGAACCCCGTGACAAAGGGAGCCGCTGCGATGGCCAGAAGCAGGTAATCCGATGCCGAGGTCACGAATCGCACTTCAGGAAGCATGAGTCGTCTCACGAGGAAGAACAGCCCTCCCAAAATCACCAGAACCGTCATGAACGTGGCGAGATTCTCCGAAACGGTGGCCCAGCGTGCTCCCCAGGCAAACGCGAACATCGCCACGTGAGCGGTGAGAAAGATAGGGAGCAGCACGAGGCACAGATGAAAGGCAAACGTGACAATGGTCACCTCGTAGCGCACCCTCATGTTCTTGGATGCAAAGGGAACTACCCAGTGCAACAGAGAACGCAAACCATATTTGAGACTCATGTACGGAATTACTTTGTCCTTCTTGGCCATCTGGACCATCCTCACAATCTGGAAGGTCATCCCTCCCAGGAAGACAATGAATGCAATCCAGACAAGGGGACCACTTGCAAATTCGTACATGCGCCACCTCCTCTCAGCGGGCCAATTCGCCCACAGGAACGACTTTCTTGAAATAGGTTCCCATCTCAATCACTCGCAGCATGACCTTGGAGCCGTCCGGGCTGCATACCGGCGGCCAGAGCTCCTCATAGGGAAGAGTGGAGATCTTTCCGTCCACCACGAGAAACCGTTTTCCGCCTCTTTCCGCCTTAGCTAAGACCATCGATCCATCTGGGCTAAAGGTGGGGTCCCAGACCATGTCGAATTCTTCGGACCACGGCTTCCCATCGGTCACGATCGTCCACTTTCCGTCATTTTTCATCGCTGCCGCTACCCGGCGACCGTCCGGGCTGAAGACCGGGGGCATGACCGCTTCTCCAACAGTCAGCGACCACGGTGAGCCGTCCACCGCCACGGTCCAGCGGCCGAAATCGGGGGCAACTACTGCGGCAATTCTGCTGCTGTCGGGACTGAACGTCTGATGCCAGATCTGGTTGAACGCTCTGGACCAGAGAGGCTGCCCATTTCGGAGCAGTTTCCACCCATCCTGAGTGAGCCCCGGTGCAACTGCGTCGTGTTTGCCTGGTGCGAACACCGGCTTCCACACTGCCTTGAAATCTTCCCCCCAGGGCCGACCATCCACGGCTATAGTTTGCCGACGGGAAGGAAGCCGCACCTCGGCAGCGACGGCGGCTCCGTCATCGCTGAAGGAGCACCCCCAGACATTCAGAAACGTTGAATCCCAGGCTTTGCCATTCACTGCCAGGCTCCAGAGTCCTTTCTGGAATTCCCACACGTCCCCTTCCGATAGAGGCGACATCTGAACATTGGCCGCAGTGTTTCGCCCATCTCGACTGAGCTCGCAGCTTCGCGCCTCCAAAAAGGATTGCTGCCATGCCTGCCCGTTCAGCGCGATGCCATATCCCGCGGAGGTGCGAATGTTTGCCGCTATTGCCGTCCCATCGGCTGAGAATTGAAGGTTCCACACGTAGTCGTACGTCTCTTCCCACGGCTCGTCGTCCACAACAACGGTCCATTCGTCTTCATTCATGCCTATGCAGACCAGAGCCCCGTTTGGAGCGAACTGCAGGGACCAAGCTTTCTCGAACGTGTTGGTCCATGTCTCTCCGTTAACACAGGGAACGATTGTCTCTTCGTCCGTGCAAACCAGCGCGGCGACACGCTCGCCGTCAGGACTTGCGACGAGCTCCTGCACCTGTCGAAACATTTCTCGCCACTTGACCGGATGCGCGATCCGCCGGTTTGCCGTGTCCCACTCCATCCTGCTCACATGCATGTTCATTCTCCCACTCCCGGGCCGCAATTATTCTTGTGAGGCTTTCGGTTGCAGCTCTCCGTCTGGATGCGGCACAAACGGGTCTCTGCACAGCCCGAGTTGCCGGCTGAACCTATCGAGAATCCTCCTGTCGGGCCGAAAGCGTGCTTCCGATGCAGATCCTATCTGATCGGGTTTGTGAGGGTAGGCATCTGTGACGTCGAGACAACTGCTGTCCCGTCGACTCTGACCTCCCACAGCGTCAGAATCGGAGGCACCGTGCCCCGCGATTCGCAAAACCGTTGCTTCACGTAGAGTGCCTCCTACATCAACTCGGAGGCCGAAACCTTTGAGTCTGCCGAATCACTGTCAACCACTTCAGCGTCAACATATGACTCGCTGTCTGGCCGAGGCGTACCGGCCGGGTCGGACGCCCAGGATTGCGGAATTTTGAGGACAAACCGCGTCCCCTCACCCGGCTCGCTCTCGAACGCCATTTCGCCACCATGCTCCATGACGATCTTACTGGTGATGAGAAGGCCCAAACCTGTTCCCCTACTTCCTTTTGTGGAGAAGAAGCTCGAAAAGATTTTGCTCTTCACCTCGTCGGTCATACCAATGCCATTGTCGGAAACCTCAAAGACCAAGTTTCCTTCCCCATCGATTCCCGTCTTCACGACAATTTTGTGCTGGACGTCCTTCTTATCCAGCTCGCACGCGTCAATGGCATTGGCGACGAGGTTCGACAAACACGTGTGGATCCCCCTCTGGTCCAAATACGTTTTGAATAAGGCTCCCACCTGGCTGTCGAATTGACGCTCAATGACAATGGACTTTTCTTGGGCGCGGATGTCGTACAGGGCGCAAACTTCTTCAGCAAGCAAGTTGACGTCTGTCTCCTCATATTGTGGAGGCCGTTCCTTGGCGTAAGAGAGCAAGTCCTGGACTAGACTGCTGACGAGCGCAATGTTTTTCTGCACCATGGTCCAGCCACGCGCCAGCAACTCCTTGTCGTCGTCTTCCACGGCGCTCTGGACAACGAAGACGCCTCCTTCCAGCCCCTGGATAATGTTCTTGATGCCGTGAGCGAGGCCTGCTACCGTTTGCCCGACAACGGCCAATCGATCGGAGGCTTGCTTTTCCCGTTCCAGTTTCTTGTAGGTCCTGAGATCCTGGTAAAAGCCAACGCTGCCAGAAGTCCTTCCGTTCTCGGTAAGGATGAATCCGGAGAATCGAACTGGGATCTGTTCCCCTTCTGCAGAGAGGATGGTTGTCTCTTGCGCTATTACGCGGGGGATCTCGGCCTCTTTGCCGAGATATGAATCGACTATGCGCTGGACAAATTGCTGTGGAAAGTATTTCTCCAAGCTCGGGTCCCCAATAACATCTTCCGACGTATATCCGAAGAGAGCCTCAGCAGCCCTGTTAAAGATGGCGATCTTCCCGTGTTCATCCGTCGCGACGATTCCGTGAATGGAGTTGTCGATCAGATTGGTTTGGAAATCCTTCGTCGCCATCAATTCTTTCTCGAGCTTCACCCGGTCTTCAATGTCGACCGCTATAATCATGGCGTAAATCACGTTGCCTTTATCGTCCAGAATAGGCGTGGTGTAGCTGACGTAGTTCGATTGCTCTCCCGATTCCGTAAGCCCGCAATGCTCTTTGCGGCACGAGGCTCCTCGCGTCAACGTGTCAAGGGCGTGACAATCCTCGCATTGCTCGGTACGCTTCTTGAACACCTCGTAACAATGCATGCCAATGCTTCCTTTGAAACGGTCCTGCATGCATGTGTTCTGGCGGACTATCTGGAGGTCTTTGTTGATTACACAGATGAAACAGGGAACTTGCTCGAACAGGTTCTTATATTCCCACCTGCTTCGGACCAGTTCCTGAGTTCGCCTCCTGATCTGGTCCCGCATGATAGTGAACCCCCGGGCGCACTGTCCGATTTCGTCCTCAGACGTTATCTGAATGTCGCACGTGAAATCCCCGGCTGCGATCATCTTCGTGGCCTGCCTGAGCATTGTCACAGGCCGGTGTACACGCAACACCATAATGGCCACGATGGTAAAGAGGACCGCCGCGCACGTGCCCAACCCGAGGAGCACGATTTTTGTCACGAGTGAGCGAACGTGCGCGTCGTATCCTTTCATGGACATTCCTATGTCCAATACACCAAGCACCTTCTGATTCGCGGGATGAACATGGCATACTGCCGTATAGCAACTGGGCTCGTTGTATATGGGCGTGATGATTCCGAGAACCCTGTACCCTTCGTGGGAATGCACTCGTGTTCTCTGGTCTGTCACCACGTGACTGAACGGCTCGTCCTTGGAGTGACAGGCGAAGCACGCTTCAGCCTGTTTGTCGACCCTGGTGCCAACGTCCTCTGCGTGGCTGGAGAACTTCGTGATTCCCTCATGATTGTAGATGCGGATTGCATATATCTGCGCTTCTGTGCTCATGTTGCTCACTATGTTCTGTGTAGCCTCGGGATCGTCATGCAGCATGCTGTATCGCGTGGCCTTTATTACGGACGAGCTGAATCTATCGGCCTCTCTGACGAGCCGATCGAAAAAGAGCTTCTGCTGGATGTCCAGGACCAGGTAGATGAAGATCACGTAGGAGCCCAGCAAGATGCCCCCCACCCACAGCCCGATCTTGAACGCAAGGCTCCTGGACAGATCAGTCAACTTCTCCTTCAGCCAACCCATGGGGACCTCGTCTTTCCGTGCAGGCGAGTCGTCCAGGGCGATTATGTTCCTACGACTTCCTTGACGGCCTTCAGGAATTCCTCTTTGTTTATGGGTTTCTCGATGTAACCCTCGGGAGGTGGGATCGACCGCTCGTGGATGAATTTCTTGAAATCCATGTACCCGATTACCGGTGTGGAGAATCCAGTTACCATAATAACGGGCACGTTCTTCAGGCTCTGGTCTTTCTTCAGCTCTCGGTACATCTTGATACCAGTCTTCTCGGGCATGAGTAGGTCAAGACACACCAGGTCCGGCTTCTCCGAAACGATTTTCTGCAGCCCCTCCTCGCCGTTGCAGGCTTCGCAAACCTCGTAGCCGTTCTTCCTTAAGAGCGTTCCCAAGAAAACGAGAACGTCCGGCTCGTCATCGATAATGAGAATTTTCTTCGGCATGACCAGCCCTCCTTTCGTGGGGCGACCGCACAAATGCTTTCAGGAATACCTGCTCTTCACGTTGCCCGATCCGATCTGTTCAGTCGGGAGTACCTAGCTGCCATTGATAGAGCAATACACGTGCCAACCGGATGAATTCCACGCGCGTCTCGCCTGTGGGATGGACATCCTGCCCACCATCCTCAGGAAAAAACGGGTGAGGCGCCCGTTCTCCTGTCGGTGGTCCGGCCGTGGTTGCCATTCGCCAGGGAATAAGGCAAGACCTGGGGGAACTGCCACAACGATGTCTTCTCAACAACGTCTGTCGGTTCAGAAACGAAACAGGTAGGAAGTGTTTCTCGTCGCGAGTGCAGTCCGGGAGGGTGATTCTGAGCTCGTCGCAGGAATGAAACGATGTTGCACAGATGAAACTAGTGGCTGATGCCGTACTTCTGCATCTTCCTCCACAGGGTGGCGCGGCTCATCTGGAGGCGTCTTGCAGCATCGCTCTTGTTCCAATGCGCGTCCTCAAGCCCTTTGAGGATGAGCTGTCGTTCCAGGTGATCGAGAGCTTTCTCGCGCGACGAGACCTTTGGCGGCTGTGGCGCGGCGCACTGGTTCGTAACTGTCTGCGGGAGATCCCGGGGGTGAATCAGGGCTCCTTTGGCGTGGACAAACGCGTGCTCGATAGCGTTTGCAAGCTCTCTTATGTTGCCAGGCCACGTGTACTGCTCCAGGAGCTCCAGGACCTCGTCCGTTATCCCCTGAATGTTCTTCCCCATCTGGGTGTTGAATTTCTGAATGAAATGACCGACCAGCAATGGTATGTCTTCCCGTCTCTCTCTCAGTGGCGGCAAGTGGATGGGAAACACGCTAAGCCTGTAATACAGGTCGTCCCGAAAGGAGCCTTCAAGAACCTTCTTGTACAGATCCCTATTGGTGGCCGCGATGACGCGGGTGTCGATCTTGATGGTGCGATTATCTCCAACTCTCTGAAATTCCCGCTCTTCGAGGACGCGCAGAAGCTTAACTTGCACAGCGGGGGTGATCTCCCCGATCTCGTCGAGGAACAGCGTTCCCTCGTTGGCCAGCTCCAACTTGCCCGCGTGATCGCGGATCGCCCCGGTAAACGCTCCTTTCGCGTGACCGAACAGCTCGGATTCAAGGATGCTCTCCGGCAGAGCTGAACAATTGATAGCCACGAAGGAGCGATTCTTTCGTGCGCCATAGAAGTGGAGAGCCCGGGCGATCAGCTCTTTCCCTGTTCCCGACTCTCCCTGCACGAGGACCGTGGTATCGGTGTTCAGCAGACTCGCCATGGTCTCGAATACCTTCTGGATGGCCTCACTTCTCCCTACGATCGTCCTGTATCCGTACTGACTCTCGAGCTCCTCTTCCATCCAGCGGCTCTGGGAGATGTCTCGAAATGTCTCGAGCCCACCGATAATGCTGCCGTCCGCGTCGTACAGCGGGGTAGCATTGACCAGGAGGCGGACGAGCTGGTTATTCTTGTTTCGAACCGTGACTTCCACGTCACGGCGAGGATGCCCGCACGAGAGCGCCTTGTCTACCGGGCAGTCCTCACGACAGAGAGGAGTCCGAAATATCTTGGCGCATTCCTTGCCGAGGACCTCTTCCTTGTGGAACCCGGTGATTCTCTCCGCTGCCAGATTCCAGGAAAATATCTTCCATTCCCGGTCCAGGGCCATGACGCCTTCGGAAATGCTGTTGAGGATAGCCTGGAACACTTGCGCCTCTTCCATGGTTTTTCCCCCTTGCTCGGCGAGCCCGGCTAGACTCGCTATCCTGTCGTCCTACGACTAGCTCGAGGGGAGCCCGACATGTGTGAATCCCAAGTCCCAGGGTAGAAGTACCGTGCGTCAGATTGAAGAAGTCTCGCGTGACTAGCCCGCTAACGACAGGAATGCATATATCCATCCATATCGCTAGTATGCATTATTTGTACCATGTCTTCGTTCGTTAGTAAAGGTCGCGCGGAGGCCAACGACGCCTCTCTCGGGACAAGGCTCCGCTTGCTCAACAGAAGAATCCTTCATTGTCCGCGTCCACCGCTTCCACGAGAATGCGACCCATCTCAGGAATCGCAGAAAAGACGCGGTTCCAATTGGGAATCAACGGTGGCCCGAGGGGATTCTCCCGGATGACTTCGGCCGCGATCCTGATGGCCTCGGCAAACATCTCTATGGCAGTGGCTTCCTCATGACGATCGTACACTAGACCGTTTATCCTGGCGTCATCATGGTACATGGAGGAAATATCCTGTGCTTCTTTCAGAAAAGTTGTTCGCAGCGTACCGAAGAAACCATAGCCGAGGACTACTCCATAGGAACATATGACTCGAAACAGGGTCTTGCAGATGTCAATGGACATTTTGTTGAGGCCCCTGTCCGGGTGTTCGAGAGAAAGGGCTTGATGTTTGTGCTCGTAATTCTGGCAGAGCTCTACCTGACAGACACGGTTTATGGAGCAGTTCCTAAAAATCTCTGCCAAGACGCCGATCTCGAGCCCCCAGTCGCCCGGAATTCGGTTTACCCGGGCCAGGTCCGCGATCATCGAAAACTCCCCGGACAGTGGATACCGAAACGAGCGATAGTAATCAAGGATCGGCATGTTGCCGAGGATCTTGATCAGCGATCGAATAAGAGGCGCGACGAGCAATCTGGTGACTCGGCCGTGCATCCGGTCCGTAACACGACTGTAGTAGCCCTTGCAGAACTCATAATCCAGCTCCGCAACCACCGTGGGATACACGAGACGATTAAGCAGATTCCTGTCATAGGACACAATGTCGCAATCGTGGAGTGCTATCACATGGCAGTCCCCCCGTCCGATGACGTATCCGTATGCAACCCACGCACTGCGCCCTTTGCCGTGTGGTCCGATGGATAGAGCCGAATCCTGAATCGCAGAAAAGAGCGAGGTCAAGCGATCTCCGTCGTTCCATATGATCCGAACGATTCGCCCTTCCTTCTTCAACGGTGCAAAATACCGACATGCTCGGACAAAGTCTTCTCTCGTCGCCGGTCCCAGGGTCACGACAATTTCTTTCAGGTAATCGACGGTCCGTAGAACATCAATGATGCGGCCCAATGCGGGCGCGTCCATCTCGGTTATGAGTGAAGGAAGGACTAACGCAACCGGCCGCCGTTTCGAGTGCTCCTCCAACTCCGCTTCGATCGACGCTGGATCACGCTCTCTCAACAGGTGCAAGGTGCTGACATAGCCAGTCTGGAGAAAATCGCTCATTGCAGAACCCCTTTCTGAAAGGACATTTTCTGGGGACCCTCTGATGGACCGTTGCGCTGGAAAATGGCAGCAGCCCCTCCGTCGAGATTCGGAGAGCCTTCCTTTGGGATGCCCTGAAGGCTTGGATCCTCTTGCCAGAAATGCGCTGGAATGCTTCCGAGCTGTGGCGAGCCTGATAGAGGAGTGCCGACCTCCTTTCTCGCTGGATGCCCGTCGTCCAAATTGCGGCTTGACACCAGCCGGTATTTTCTGTGCGTTTCACTATAGCGTACACCCCCCGTGGCTACAAAAGATTCGTGAACAGGCCGGCCAATAGTGCTCGTTGAGGCAGTCTCCCGGGAGGGCTCTCACAGGAATCGGTTGCGGGAAAAGCACAGGGCGGCTATGTTTCACCCAAAAGGCTCGCCACGTCTGATGAGACATCCTCACCCGTAGACTCTCGATGCCGAAAACGCTATCATTGCCTGAGGGGCGACAGGATCGTGTCAGCGATGCGTGGCACGAAGAAATTTATCAGGCATTTCTTGATTCCGGTGTGATTCGGCCACCTGGCTCTGGTTCCACCGGATCGTCGCTTTAAGGAGTCGAGCTTTGAAATACAGCAGTAGCTTGAGACCGTACGTCATCAAACGACTGGAGGAGATGGAGCGGGCCGACCTGGTAGTAGGCATCCCCTGTCTTAACAATGAAAAGACCATCACCCACGTTATTCGGATGGTCTCACACGGATTGAACGATTACTACCGTCACTTGAGATCCGTCATCATAATCTCCGACGGTGGCTCGACGGACGACACCAGGGACGTTTCTAAAGAGTTTCAGCTCAAACCATGGCAAGAGAAGATTGTGTCCATCTATCGAGGCCCCGGGGGTAAGGGCACAGCGCTGCGAATGATATTCGAATCTGCGCACGTGCTGGGAGCAAAGGCCTGCATGGTGGTGGACTCGGATTTGCGAAGCATTACGAACCGGTGGGTGAAGATGCTCCTCGATCCCGTAATAGAAAGCGGGTACGACTGCGTGGCTCCCATTTACACTCGATACAAGTATGACGGAACCATCACGAATAACATCGTATACAATCTGTGCCAGGCAGTCTTCGGGAAAAATATCCGCCAGCCCATAGGGGGAGATTTTGCCTTTAGCAAACGTCTGGTCGACTTCTATGTCCAGCACGACGTCTGGGAAACGGATGTGGCTCGGTTCGGCATAGACATTTGGCTGACGGTTACCGCAATCATCAACAACTTCCGCATATGTCAGGCTCACCTCGGCCGCAAAATCCACGACGCGAAGGACCCTTCGACCCACTTGGGCCCCATGTTTCGGCAAGTGGTGTATACTCTTTTCACCTTGATGGAAGAAACCGAGGACGTGTGGAAAACTATCTCAGGAGCGGAAGATGTCCCGGTCTTCGGAGAACCGAGCCCGGATGAGCCCGAGCCGATAGATGTCAATGTGCACAAGCTTGTCAGCGGTTTCAAATTCGGGCTGAAGCATTTCGGATCTCTGTGGAAAGAGATCTTCTGTCCTGACTGCTTTGATGCTATCAAAGTTGCTGCGGAAATGGATGAGACTCGGTTCCGGCTACCTACTGACACGTGGGTGCGAACACTCTACGAACTTGCCGCGACCTTCCACCATTGGCACGCAAACCAGAGGACCCTGGTCGACCTCATGACGCCCCTCTATTATGGTCGGGTTGCTTCATTCATCAACGAGACATGGGACATGGATTTTCATCAAGCGGAAAAGGTTGTTGAGGAGCAGGCCGCTTTTTTCGTTGAGGCAAAAGATTATCTGATAGACGTGTGGCAACATCCCCGTGAAGTGACCCGATTGTTCGAGGAGGAGGCCAAAAAGCTCTGACCCGACTCTGATCTGTCTCAGGGACTGTACGGGGTTGGACATGTCCGGAGGACAGTTTTCTTGTTAACAGGTGCACCAGCCAGGACAATTTGGAGGGGCGGTTCGAGAACCGCCCTGTCCAAACATGCCACACTTTGAGGTTCTCCAGCGATCTTCCAGGTCGTGGATACCAGTACAGGGATACGCTCCCACACCTTGCTGCGGGAATGGTTCATGGTTCAGTTGTCCTGCGTGATTTTGTACAATTTCAGTCTTCTTCCTCTACTCACGAACAACCATTCGTGGCCCCACAATTCAGACACTCGTAGCACGAGCCGCTCCTAACCATGATCGCTCCGCAGTCCTGACACGCGGGGGCATCGGACTGCACATTGAATGCGAATTCGGATCGCGATGCTCTTGGAGGCACAGAGGTTCCCAGTGCGTCAAGGTGCCTCTGATCTGTTTCCCCCTGAGGGAGCAGGCCTGCGGCCACTTGTTGCTCTTTGGTCAGGAAGCGAGAACCAAGATATCGGAATATGTAGTCGGTGAGGGATTTGGCTATCGGAATATCCGGGTTGGAGGTGAAGCCGGCAGGCTCGAATCTGACGTGGCTGAACTTACTAACCAGGGCCTCAAGAGGGACCCCGTATTGGAGAGCGATGGAAGTCAGGGTGGCGATCGTGTCCATCAAGCCCGAAACTGTGCTCCCTTCCTTGGCCATCCGAATGAAAATCTCCCCCACTTTTCCATCTTCGTAGAAGCCCGTATGGATATATCCCTTTTGTCCTGCAATTTCGAACTTGTGACGTACGCTTTTGCAATCCACGGGAAGGCGCCGCCGGATCGGCTTCAAAGGGGCAGCTTGTCGTGTGGCTTCGAGGCCTAACGGCTGGACGGCCTTGCAGCCGTCACGATACACGGAGATGGCTTTAAGACCCAATCTCCACGCCTGCCGGAAGATTTCGACAATTTGGTCTACGGTTGAGTCGTGGGGAAGGTTGACCGTCTTGGAGATCCCTCCGGAGATGAACGGTTGCACAGCGGCCATCATCCTCACATGGCCCTCCGGGCTTATGAGCCGTTTTCCTGCCACAGGTTTGAATGAGCAATCAAACACGGGCAGATGCTGGGGGTCGACCTCTGGAATTCCTTCTATGGTACCTGTCTCCTCAATCTTGGCCAGAATGTGACGAGTCACCACCGGCGGATATCCGAGGTGCTCCAGGGCACGGCCCACTGTCCGATTGACGATCTTGAATTGTCCGCCACCCGCGAGGTTCTTGTACTTGACCAGAGCCATCTCCGGCTCGATGCCTGTAGTGTCACAATCCATCATGAATGCCACGGTGCCGGTAGGTGCTATCACGCTCACCTGACAGTTCGCGTACCCGTATTTTTCTCCCATTTCCAGGACCCTGTTCCAGACTTCCTCCGCCTCGGACACGATCGCCGGTGGAACATGAGCCGC
This sequence comes from Thermodesulfobacteriota bacterium, assembly GCA_040753915.1. Lineage (GTDB taxonomy): Bacteria > Desulfobacterota > Desulfomonilia > Desulfomonilales > Desulfomonilaceae > JBFMDN01. Next base: position 80,654 of record JBFMDN010000021.1, read on the forward strand.
GGAGATTCTGGCCACATGACTGCGATGCGCCTTGATGACCCTGAGCATGGGTTCGCGATTCTTCTCGAACTCCGCAAATGGGCCCCGAGCTGCGGCGATACGGGCAGATTGTAGATACGCTTCTCCTGTCATGATGGCAGTGATGGTTGACGCCCAGGCTCGGGCCGGGTCCGAGTCATAGGGCAGGGCAAACGTCATCAGAAGGGCACCCAGGTCGGCGTAGCCCAATCCGAGCGCGCGCATGTCTCTCGAGTTTCGGGTAATGGCCGGTGTCGGATACGATGCGTTGTCGACCAGTATGTCCTGCGCCGTAATCATCACGTCTACGGCCTGACGGAACGCGTCAACGCGGAAACCGTCCGTACCATCCATGAATGCGGTGAGCTTCAAGGAGGCGAGATTGCATGCCGAATCATCCACGTGGAGGTACTCGGAGCATGGGTTTGAGGCGCGGATCGGCGCAGTGTTCGGGCAGGTATGCCAGCGGTTGATAGTTGAATCGAACTGGATACCTGGATCGCCGCACGCATGTGCCGCTTCAGCTATTTCCCTCAACAGGCTTCGCGCCCGGTATACATCCGCTGTCTCCCCGGTCAGAACAAACTTGGTGGTCCACTCCCCATCCTGTTTCTCGGCAACCATGAATTCATCAGGTACTCGGACCGAATGATTGGAATTCTGAAACGCTACCGTCCCATAGGCCTCGCCTCCGATGGCCGAGTCATAGCCGGCTGCAATAAGAATCTGGGCTTTCTTCTCCTCGATGGCCTTGGATCGTATGAACTGAAGAATGTCGGGGTGATCCATGTTCAGGATCGCCATCTTTGCTGCCCGACGAGTCTTCCCTCCCGATTTGATGACTCCAGCGGAAGCGTCCGCAGCTTTCATGAAAGAAACAGGACCAGACGCTGTCCCGCCGCCTGCCAGTGCCTCGCTGGCCGACCTCAAACGGGAAAGGTTGACGCCCGATCCCGATCCTCCTTTGAAAATGATGCCTTCCTGGGTATACCAGTGGAGAATGGATTCCATCGTGTCGTCAACGCTGAGAATGAAACACGCGGAGCACTGAGGAGAGGGCTCCACTCCCACATTGAACCAGACGGGGCTGTTGAAAGAAGCCATCTGATTGACCAGCAGAGCTAAGAGCTCGTCCCGAAAGACAACGGCGTCCTCATCCGTTGCGAAATAGTCCTGATCCAGGCCCCACTGGTAGATAGCGCCAGCCACACGCAATATCAGTTGCCGGACGCTTGTCTCCCGGTCCGGAGCGGACGGTTGGCCGCGAAAATATCGGGAAACGACCACATTCACAGCAGTGTCGCTCCACGTCTCCGGTGCTTCCACCCCCTTCTGCTCGAAAATGACTTCACCCTTATCACTGCGAATAGTGGCGGTGCGCGTCGTCCACGATACGCTATCCAAGGGGTCTTTTCCCAAAACGGAAAAGAACCTGTTGAATCTCAACCCCCTCTCGCTGACGCTTGAAGCACGGGACGCCTGTGAATCTCTACTCCGTATGGTCTGTGCCTGTTCTGCCACGATCCCTCCGCCCGCGGTGACGATAGAGCGGGATACAACCTCGGCATCGCTGCCGAACCGCATTGGACCATCCCATCGCTCATCGCTTTCCGAAGATCAATTCCTCCGCGCGGGACAATGATTTCTCGAGACGGCGCTGGTTGTCTCAAACATTATCCTGTTATTATTACAATAATTCAATTCAATGCCGAACGCAATGGCCGCGGTCTGGCTCACGATTTTCTCACGAATGCCGAACGCATGAGAGAGGGGAGCAAGACGTAGTGGTGGACGCCAGGTGTACTCGGTGAGCGCATCGTTCCCACTGTAGGGGCGGGCCTTGTGCCCGCCCTGGGCACCCACAAGGGGTGCCCCTACGTCGCTGAAGGAGCGCACCTACAGTAGTCAAAGGATTCAACCTGTGGTTCGGCTGCACAACCACCAACAGACCCTGAAAGGGTCGACCAACAGATTTCTCCTCGCCTAGCATAGGACCGATCATGAGTGAGCCTTCACTCTTGGTCCTTTCAACGGTGGACCCCTTCAGGGCATAAAGCAATCAATGATCGCTATCATTCCTCTTGCTGATGTCCCTGAAATACGTGACCGTACTTAGGAAGCAATGTACTCAGGCACACCGATCTCTTATCAGCCACCCGCGTAACGTCCCATGGCTGCACCCACCCAGGCTTCAGGAGAAAAACCCCTCACGAGACGCCGGAGATTTATCTGACGGCAGCGAGGACACTCGCTGAAATGGAAGACGGACAGGTACCCACAGATTTCACACTGGTACAGCTTGTCCGCATCATGGATATCCACGAGGGGGATGTGAGAGCATCCTTTACCTCCCCTCAATTCAACCCTTCTCATCAGCTCGCTCTTTCGGAGGAATCCCCCATAGAACAGCTTGGCATATACCTTTTCCAACTGTTTCCAACTCAAAGAGTATTTCTCCACTATGTCTTCGTCGCTCATGTCCGACCGCATATCTCCTAGCACGTCAGCCACTTTGAGAACTCGAGTTGTCTTGGTCACGACAAGACGCTTTTTCATGGGGCTACTCCAGTTAAGATATCACATTAATTATAGCATGTTATTACCTGAAATAGCAATAGTATTATGGTTGTCTGCGCTCGGCGTTCCGAGGGCTCCCCGGCTCTGGCGTCCCGTCCGAATCCCGCGTCTTGAAGGCTTGCCTCGGGCGCAGCCGGCCAGTTTCCCTCTATGGACTGGGAGTAAGGCCGGTCCACGTTCACACGTACCCACGGACATGGTATATAGTCGTCGCGCAAGGTGGGAAGTGGCACGGGTTTGGTTTGTACACTGCGGGACAGAAGGTGATGCACCCGCGCCTCCAGACTGGCGAGGCACGGGTTAATGAAGATTGCGAGGAGACATGCACGATTCGCTCTTTCGGAATGAAGAACTGTTCGGCCATCCGAAGGGGCTTTTTGTCCTGTTTTTTACCGAGATGTGGGAGCGATTCTCCTACTACGGCATGCGGGCTCTGCTCGTGTACTACATGGTGAAGCATCTCATGCTTCCTCATGCCGAGGCCTCCCACATCTACGGCCTTTATACCGGACTCGTATATTTGACTCCTCTCTTCGGCGGGATCCTGGCAGACAGGGTGATTGGGCAACGCAACGCGGTCATGCTGGGAGGGGTTCTCATGGCTGTCGGCCATTTCATGATGGCGTGGGAGGTGCTTTTTTTCCCTGCACTCGGATTCCTCATACTTGGCAACGGGGCGTTCAAGCCGAACATCTCGACGCAGGTTGGTAGTCTGTACCGTCCGGGCGACGCGCGACGTGACAGGGCTTTTAGTATCTTCTACGTTGGAATCAATTTGGGAGCGTTTTTCTCTCCCCTCGCATGCGGAACCCTCGGGGAGACCTATGGCTGGCACTATGGATTTGGCGCGGCGGGGATTGGCATGGTCATCGGTTTAGGAATTTATGTGTGGGGTAGAGAATGGCTTGCCCCGGACACCTTGGCGGGAATTTACGAGAGGGAAAAGGGAGAAGTGGGGAGAAGAGTGTCGGCCGCGGAGAAGGGCCGCGTGTGGGGGCTGATAGCAATCTGCCTGATCAGTACAGCCTTTTGGGCAGCGTACGAACAGCAAGGCAACACCATCGCCATGTGGGCTGATGCGAGCACGGACCGTTACGTGTTCGGATGGGAATTCCCTGCTTCCTGGTTCCAGTCATTGAATCCCGCGTTCATTTTTCTGCTCACGCCGTTCATCACTTCATTCTGGGCGAGACAGTCGAGAAAAGGTACGGAGCCCTCTGCGATCGGGAAAATGGCTATCGGGTGCTTCTTTTTGGCTGCCGGATTTCTCGTGATGGTGCCGGTTGCAGCGATGCACGGTGCCGACAAGATGCCTGTTCACATGGTTTGGCTGGTTCTGTTCACGTTTTTGGCGACGATCGGGGAGCTCTTTCTCTCCCCTGTGGGGCTCTCTCTCGTCACCAAGCTGGCGCCCGTGAACATGGTCTCCATGTTGATGGGTGTCTGGTTTCTCTCATCGTTTGCCGGCAACTACGTGGCGGGATATCTCGGTCACTACTGGGAGAAAATGGGCAAGGACCTTTTCTTCCTCATGGTAGCCTCCTTGGCCTTCGCAGCGGGCGTCGGCATTCTTCTCCTCCTCAGACCCTTGCGACGGGCCTTGGGCGTCCAGGAGATTCTCTAGGACCGGCCTATATTGCAGCGCCTTGAATGTGCTCGGCAGGCATCAGACGTGCAAGCCGGCGAGCCTTTGTAGGATGGGTTGCGAAACGGAAAAAGCAGTTGAACTGCGCGACTCAATGAGGCAAAGTGTGTGCTTCATTTTCTCGAACCGAGGAGTCACCGGATGGAAACAGCGTACGTCGAGCTAGCAAAAAGAATCGGGTTGGGCAACTCCGAGCGAATTCCCAAACTGTTCAAAATGATAGCAGATTCCACCGAGGCAGCGTTGTTGCTTGCGCTCCCGTCAGATGCACAGACCTTGGCTTTCAAGCTGGGGATTGAGGAGGATAAGGTCAATGAGATGCTCAGGACACTCTTTGTCAAGGGACTGGTCTTCCCTTCTGGGAAGACCAGTCCGGCGTCGTATCGAATGAGCCGAGACTTGGTCCAGTTTCACGACGCAAGCATACTCTGGCCTGATGCTCCACGAGAATTCCTGGACCTGTGGCAGGACTTCATGGAAGTGGAATGGCCCGATGTTGCCATCGCTTTCAACAAGCTGACGCCCAGACCGTTCACGCGCGTGATACCTGTGGGGGTAAGCATTCCCGGTAAGACGCACGTGTTGGCATTTGAGGATGTTCGGGGAATCATTGAAAGAGCCCGCACCATAGCGGTGACGAAGTGCACCTGTCGGTTGACTGCGCAAAAATGCGGCAAGGAGTTGGAGGCTTGCCTGCAGATCAACCGGGCGGCCGATTATGCCATCTCTCGGGGAACGGGCAGGCAACTCACGAAGGAGGAAGCTCTCGATCTGGTCCGCCGGTGCGAAGAAGAGGGACTGATTCACGTGGTCATGAACAAGCAGAGCGTCGACCACTTTATCTGCAATTGTTGTTCGTGTTGTTGCCAAACCATGCCCATCCTCATAAAGCACAATATCAGCGTTATCGAACCAAGCCGGTTTCAGGCCCAGGTGGATCCGGAGCTCTGCACTGCCTGTGAAGCCTGTCTCGACCGTTGTTTCTTCGGGGCGTTAACCATGGAGGCCGGCCAGACCATGCAAGTGGACGGCGAAAAGTGTATGGGGTGTGGACTTTGTCAGGTTCCGTGTCCTGCAGATGCCATCTCCATGATCGAGGTTCGGGACGAGAATTTCGTCCCTGAGAAGTTCTTTGGGTAGCGAAGCAGCAGAATCGGGGGGACCGATGTTCCCCATTTAAAAGAGCGTGCGTGGAATCCGTAAGCCTGCTCTCGGGGGGCCTATGAAAGTCTGGAGTTCTGATACGAAACAAGCGGAAATCGTCAAGGTCGTTAGTTTCTTCCTGCTTGTGTTTGCCCACCTTTGGCTGCTGGGGAGGATCGGGGTACCTCTGGCTCACGACTATTTTGACTCTGTGGTAATGAGAGACACCTGCCTCCTTGTGGCTGCCTTCATTGAGCGAGGAGCAGTGGTTTCTGCCTCCATTGTTGAGGCGATGAAACATATCGAAGGTCCTCTGGTTTTTGTTCTCATGAACCTGTACGTCATGGCAATCGGGGATGCGCTTGCTCTTACTCCCGCCACTATGTATTTCCTCAACACATTACTGGTGCTGATTGCATCCGCTTTTGCCTTCTCGTTGATGCGAAGATTGTTCGCTCGGAGGACGGCTTATTGCACGGTATTGGCGTTTGTGCTGACGCCCTGGATTGGGCACGTGATCCGCCTCACCCAATATTTCAACGCGTTGGCTCTAGCGCTGCAGTTCTCCACCGTGTACTTTCTTGTACGATTCGCACGTGAGCCGGAAAACCGCTTCTGGCGGGTGGTGGCTCCCCTGTCAATTGCTGCATATCTCTTCTCAAGCCTGGACTGGCCCTCATTTTTCCTTTTCTTGGGCCTTTTCTGGATCCTGAGCGGCCAGGTGCGTAGTGTGCTGCGAAACCCTTATAACGTGTTTATACTGGCAGGCTTTGCCGTAATACTTATCTGGGATCTGTTGCTTTTCTTCAAGTTCGGAGTCGCGGGATTGCCATACACTCGGCTTCTGTACGCGTTTGCCGTGTCTTCCACAGGGGCCGCGTTTGCCACCTTGAAAGCCATTTGGGAAAACGAGATCCTGGGCTGGGGACCGTTACTGGTGGTGGCCTTCAGCGGATTGGCCTTTTATATAGTGACCATTCGGAGAAGCCTTTCCCATGATACTGTTACGAGGGGCCTTCTCGATGCCTTGGGCCTCTGGCTCCTCTGGGCGACATTCATTGTGTTCTGCGCGGCTGGACATCCAACGTATCTCTATGTCCTGGGTATGCCTGCTGCAGTCTTCAGCGGTCTGATTTTAGCGAGAATCCCCATAAAACCGCTGGTGGCTGCTGTCCTGGCGCTGGGTGTCTTCCAACTTGGGGCCGTGACCGATTGGGGATTCGGGACGAAAACAGACGAACGACGCCGTGTCTTGGCAGCGGCCTGCTTTCTCATACAGGACCGCCCCGACCTCTTGACTGAGGACAAGGCTCTGCTGGCGGTCGATTGCCAGCGACTCGGACGGAACGGTCTGGGAGGAGCCGTGGCTCAATATGCAAGGCCCCGCAAGAGACCAATCATAATGCCGAACTATTTTCCCGCCACCGGACGGATCGGCAGCGGATTCGGATGGAACACTCAAGAGACGCTTTCCGAGATCGTGCAGACCTACGAGAAAACCGGGGTGCTCAAAGCCGATGGATTGATCTTGGAATCGGCAGCCCTTGCCCCGGGAAATCCTGGAGCGCACTTTTGGGAGCGTATGACCAAAGATCCCAACATCCGGTGGATTGCCCGATTCACGGAACACGCTGGAGAGATATTCATCGGAGTTCCAGCAGGGGGCGATGGCACGCCGCTAGAAAGAGCGAAACAAATGGATGTGCAAACGCTGTCGGATAGATACTTGGCACAATACGATCGATTGTCTTTCTTGGTCCAGAACTTGGAGCATGTGAGACTTTATTTCACGTCCGGGCTATCAAAACCATCCAGCCCCCGACTCAAAGAGTGAATTTTGCCATGGTCTCGGCTCAGAAAGGGAGACATAATTCCCAGGTGATTTAGCGCGGGCAGAGGTCAAGCGTGCGTTTGCGGTTTTCAGAAATGGAGGTGATGTGATCGGTTCTACACGAGGTTATGTGAGCGTGCTCGCTGCCGCGGTAATGTGGGCCTCTTCCGGAACGGCAAGCAAGGCTCTCTTTATGAGCGGAATCACGCCGTTCCAGCTTGTCCAGATAAGAGTTACGTTGGCGGCCTTGTTTCTTGCGCTGGCCCTGGGAGTCTTCGCAAGGCGGCTCCTCAAGATTCGGATGGCAGATTTTGCATATTTCTGCTTTCTGGGCGGGGTTCTGCTCGCGTCGGTTCAAGTTTCATATCTTTACACGATCAGCAAGATGCCTGTGGCTGCAGCCATCCTGCTCCAATACACGGCTCCCTTGATAGTGGCTTCTTACTCCGTATGCTTCTGGGGAGAGCGGCTCACGCCGGTCAAGGTTGTTGCCGTTGCCTTGTCGCTCCTGGGTTGTTACCTCGTGGTGGGGGGATACAGCCTGGAACTGCTGAAAATGAATCGTGTGGGAACACTGGCAGGCTTGGTATCAGCAGCATTGTTTGCCGCGTACAGTCTTCTCGGGGAACGCGGGATGCACCGGTACCCGCCGTGGACTGTCGTGTTCTATGCTTTCGCCTTTGCTGCGGTCACGTGGAATGTCTTTCAAGAACCCTTCCATTTCGTCAGAGCAGGATACTCTCCAGAACACTGGGGCTACATGCTCTATATCGCTCTCGTCGGAACGCTTCTCCCTTTCGGCTTGTTTTTTGAAGGTGTGAATCGCATCCGATCGACCCGAGCCACAATAACCTCTACGGCCGAACCCATTTCTGCCGGAGTCATAGCGTTCCTTTTCCTTGGAGAGGCGCTGGAGCCTCTCCAAATTTTGGGAGGCGCCCTCGTGATCGCGGCAATAGTGCTTCTCCAACTGCAGCAAGAACGGAGCGACCTGGCGCCCGAAGCCATTCGCAAGGAAAAGGGAAAGGGGTCAAGTCTTGTTTCTTGATCTATCCTATTCCTCGGTCGCGGCCCTGTGGTCCGGAGATCAGTGGAGCCAAAAATGCAGAGCGATGTCAAGACGCTCCAAAAGCCAGAATCCACGGTCTACGATGACGTGTGGGTCGTGTGGACCCTGTAATCTTCTCATGCAAGCGTCTTTGGCCTACGCATGAGGTCCATTTTGGGTCGTGTGGCATTCCCCCTCCAAACGTATGTCTTCCCCCCTCACGCGGGCGTGTTTCTGGACGAGCTATCCCCCCGGGCTCGCCTCAGCCCCCTCCAAGTGCCACCTTCCTCTCCCCCCTGTGGCACGTCTCAGCCCGA
>JBFMDN010000022.1:0-80869 GCA_040753915.1 Thermodesulfobacteriota bacterium
CTGCCCAATAGAAGTTGAGCGGCTGATAGGCCTTGAATTTCTTGTAACAGTAAAGCGCTGCCTTCTTGAATGTCTCTATCAGCGTCGCATCCATATCCAAGGTGGCTGTCTCGGCAGGGGTTCTTCGCTGCACCGCCGCAGCAAAGGTCCCAATGAGTCGCATCAGAGCCCAAAGAAGCTTGCTCGGCTCAGGGATGAACGCCTCATGCGGCTTTCTGTACTGCTCCTGTTCCCGTCGCGGAAAAGCTCCAAATACTCACACACCGCGGGGGGCGAAGGGAAGGTCCGCGTCCTCTGCTTCCGGCACCGCCTCGCAAGCGCTCGCTTTTCCGATTTCGTCCGGCCGTACAGCTCAACTTCTCTGAGCACCCGGCACAACCGCTCGTCTCCTTCCAGCACCGGCAAATCATCCACACAATCGCCACCTGCCAGATTCAGCAGCACTAACGCCATGATCATCTGCTCGTCGGTCCAGCCTTGGTTACCTTCCCGAGCAACCACGTGCTCGCCGATCAAACGCCCAAGTCCCATCAGATGGGCCAAGTCAAAATACAGTGGCAAGCCCGCCAAGGACGTGATGCTTTCCAATTTCTTTTCAACTTCATGGTGGAAAGGAAGAAGACCTTGTGCCATAATCACGTCACCTCGTTGGTGATAGAATCCTTGTCACAAAAGCATTCTATCTTCTTGATCTCTCAAGAACAACGAGGTTTTTCACTTTTTTCGATTCGCGATCTAGAGGGTGTCGGACAGGGGGAAATTCAGGGTGCGCTGCCCCGAGCGCTCACGGTTGTTCCCGGATTGAACTTGACAGTGTTTCATGTGTCTAATAGACTGTGAGCGTGAGATGAGACGAAGGTCCATGTGCAGGAGACATAAGTGCTCCAGACCTTGCCGTCTGAGGGGTAACGTAAGACGCCTTTGAGCGCCGCCAACTCGAGAGTCATTGACCACGGCATAAGAGCACATGGGCTTTTGTCGTTCTATAGGGGATAGAAGCTCTGCAAAACGCCCCCGTCCTTCTCCGGCCTGATGATAACCCTGAAGCGTGTTCCGTCTGGCGTGATTCCGTCAAGCATGAGATTGCCGTCCGCTGTGGCTTTAGGCGGCTCCGTGGTCTTTCTCAGAAGCTCTCTCACGCAGGGAATGAGCCTGTACCGCCCAACTGCGTCGGCTAAGGGTTTTGCGTCGATGTGAAAATGAAAGTCGTCAATAAAGACCTTGGGTCTTCTAGCCAGAAAGTTTACCCGCACATACGGCCGGCTTCCAGGTGATTCGGCCCGCCAGGCTTCAGTGAAACGATAGGCTTCGCGAAGCACTCTACGGTCCTTCCGAAAACCGATAGGGGGAGTCTTGCACTGGCACATACAGGGCACATTAAACAGCAGGTCTCAAACTGTAAAGGCGCTTTTGTCAGTCTTCCAGATCTTCGTCAGCTTCCGACAATTCGCCCAAGTCGTCGACGAGGGACTCCAGGTCGTCGGCTTCAGGAACCAAGCGATCGTCTTCCCAAAGATTGAGATCCGCGCTCCCGCTACAGATTGCGTCACCGGGTTTGTTGATCTCGAAGCGCGGTCGTCATGTCATTCCCCATGGTCCGAAGGGTCCGAATGGTCGGAACCCTCCCCTTTAACGGGTTCGGCTTCCTCATCGAGCTTTGGTGATTCCTCACGTTCGGAACGATCTGGCAGCCCCGCTTGTTCCAAAGGGTAGGAATGTTCCACCCATTATTCGGGTCGGAACTCTCGCCATGTGCCTCCCGCTCAGAGTCTTCGGAAAGGTCGGAACGTTCATGATGGTCTGAACGTTCGGAATGTTCCTCTCTTTTGGCCTTTGAACCATAGGCCATGATCGTGCGGACGGCAGCATTCGTGCCAAAGTCCCTTGCGTCGAGACGGCTGTGTTATCCGGCAATACTTGATGAACCAATCAGGTTAATTTCGGCCTGAATGGTCCTTGATATCGGCATGTTCAGCGGCCAAAGAGGGGTAAGTGCTTGAGAGGTAAGGGGATTCGGAATTTGCGGACACATTTTCCGAAAAGGAGTTGCAATGATTCCGGTAGGTTATTGGCTGGGGCGGGAGGATTCGAACCTCCGAATGCGGGTTCCAAAGACCCGTGTCTTGCCGCTTGACGACGCCCCAGTGGCTCTGCCGCGCAGCCTCAATCGAGAAGAATTCCAGCCTCGATGGGTCCGGTTATGAACGTTCGCCAATTCCCGGGAAGTCGTGCCTCGATATGAGCAAGGCGATCGCTATCGCCTATTCCAAAAACTGTCGGCCCGCTTCCACTCATAAGCGCCTTCGGCAGGCCCTCACCCACCAGGGTTGCCCGCGCCTCCGCGATCATGGGGTACAACGTCTCGGCCGGAGCCTGCAGGTCGTTATGAAGGATATCCTCCACCCGACGCAGCTTCCGAAGGCTGTTCCACACTGTACCTTGAGTGAGCGCACCTGTCAAGGACTCGGAATATTCACGATACACCGCTGCGGTGGACACCTGGAAACCCGGGTTGACGAGCAAGAGACCATAATCCGTTGAAAGATGCACACGGGTAATTCGCTCGCCTATCCCTTCTCCCACGGCAGTACCGCCGAAGAGGAAAAAGGAAACGTCCGCACCCAAAGAAGCAGCTCCCTTTAAGAGCTTTTCTCCCTGCAATCCGAGACCGTAGAGAGTGGAGATCCCCAGCAGCGCCGCTGCTGCGTTTGAGCTACCACCCCCCAGGCCTGCGGCCACGGGAATCCTTTTGGTAAGCCTCATGCGGACGGGAAGAGGAGACCCGCATTCTGCCTCCAGCCACCGCAGGGCACGCACGACGAGGTTTGACTCGGCCTCCAGATCGGGAAAGCCTGGTACATCGAGGACCGCGGGGCCAGAGCCCTCTTCAATGATCAGCTCGTCTTGGAGATCGACAGCCTGGAATACTGTTTCCAGCTCATGGTACCCGTCGTCGCGGGCACCAAGCACCTTGAGGTATAGATTGATCTTGGCAGGAGCTCGAGCTCTCAATCGTTTCACGCATGACCTCCCCAGAGATCCCACGGCTCATGGAGGAATAAGGCCCATTAGAGGCTCGTGGCAGAGGCGGATTCCCAATCGAACCATAGTTCTTCTTGTGACCGTAGAGTAGTCCAACTGGCTTCCCGTTTCAATCTATCGAAGTGGTTGCGAACAAGAGGGCCCGTACTGTAGAACTCCCTGTTGAAGTCGCAAGACCAAGCCCGTGAGAGAACTCCTCCGGAATGGACAGGTGCAACAATCATCTCCAAAGGAGAACAGTCCAGAATCATGCTGGTGAGCGCACACGATCAAATGAGGAAAGAAGTTCTGGCCTGGAGTTACCCCTCTTGAAGCAGATTTCGGTTCCGATAGGTTCCTTGAATATCCGATTGCCTGTTCCTCCGGAGCAGACTGAATCGGGCGACCGCATATCGTTCTGGTGGGGAATCACGTCTGCAGCAGTCGCGTTGTCCCTATATCTGGAGAGAACGGGGGACCTGTCCGGAGAGCGGGTGATCGAGCTGGGTTGCGGGCTTGGGCTTGCCGGCTGCACTGCCGCGCTGTTGGGAGCCGAAGTGACGTTCACGGATTATGTGGAGGCCGCCCTCACCTTTGCGAGAGAAACGTGTCAATTGAACGATGTGCCCCCGGACAACGTACGCTTCAAGCTCCTGGATTGGGACGAACCGGCCGGTGTTGAGACTTTCGGTCTTGTCTTGGGCTCGGAAATCGCTTACGACTATTTCACGCATGGTTCGCTCGTCCGCCTCATAGACGAGATCCTGGCGCTCAACGGCACCGCCCTTCTGGCTGAACGCAAACGCCTCGCAGTTTCCAGGTTCCTCGGTCGTCTGATATCACGAGGTCTTGTGACATCCGAAACGGTCGTGCCAGTGGCTGTGCCAGGGTTTCCGGAGCAAACCATTAGCATTTTTAGAATCGAGCGCAACGACACCAGGCAGAGCCACGCTCTTTGATCCAGCCTCATTCGAAAAGCTGCTTATATTTGCCGTATCCTTCCTTTTCCAAGTCTTCCTTTGGAATGAACCGCAAGGCGGCGGAATTCATGCAGTACCGCAGCCCTGTTGGCTTGGGTCCGTCAGGGAAGACGTGTCCGAGATGAGAGTCCCCCTGCTTGCTCCGCACTTCGGTTCGCGTTGTAAATAAGCTCCTGTCTTCCCTCTCCACGATGTTTTCCGGCTCCAGCGGGCGGACGAAACTTGGCCATCCGGTCCCGGAATCGTACTTGTCGATGGAGCTGAACAGCGGCTCACCGGAAACGACATCCACATAGATTCCCGGTTCTTTATTATTCCAGTACTCGTTTTGAAACGGCGGTTCAGTCCCGTCCTCCTGGGTCACCCGGTATTGCATTGGAGACAATCGCTTCTTGAGCTCCTCCTTGGACAACTTCCGGGAACCGTTCCCCTTTCGTTGTTCCATTCCCTGATCTCTCTTTTGCTCCCAGACCTTGGCCAAATACTGGTCCCTGCCCGAGTTGTATCGGTAGAATTTGTACTTGAGCACGTGATTCTTGTAATAGTCCTGATGGTAGTGTTCCGCAGGATAAAACCTCGAGGCCTCAATGATCTCGGTCACGACGGGCTTGGCGAATCTACCCGATTCCGCAAGCTCCTTCTTCGATTTTTCCGCAAGCTTCTTCTGGTCTTCGTTGTGGTAGAAGATTGCGGACCGGTATTGAGGCCCGCGATCTACAAACTGGCCATTCGGATCGGTGGGGTCTATCTGTCGCCAAAACACATCAAGCAACTCGGAATAGGACACCTTGGAGGGATCGTAGGTGATCCGTATGACTTCCACGTGCCCCTTTTGGGCATAATCCTCGTACGTGGGATTGTCCCCGGTCCCTCCCATATAACCAGAGACGACGTCCCGAACGCCGTCCAACCTTTCAAATGGGGGTTCCATGCACCAGAAGCAGCCGCCGGCGAACGTCGCTTCCTCGAGCTCGGATCGCGAATCAGCCACGACTGCGGTGACTGCCAGTAGACCTACTATTGTGAGACATGTCGTCAAAATTATCAGTGTCGTCATCGCAAAACCTCTTGGAATAGGGCCCTATAGGGGCATCAGACTTTCAGTCATTCAAATCCAATGTGCGTACGGGGCAGGAGGTCTGGAGGAATTGGTTGCCCCAAGCTCTGCTGCTGCCCGAAGAGGCCAGTATGGCTCTCGAAGCATCTGCCGCGCCAGGAGCACCACGTCCGCCCTCCCTTTCCGGATAATCTCATCTGCCTGCACAGGATCTGTTATGAGCCCCACCGCAGCAGTGGCTATGCCAACCTCTCGCCGAATGGAGTCAGAGAACGGGACTTGCCAACCGGGCGCGAAAGGATATTGCCGGTGATCGGGTGTATTGAACCCGGAGCTACAATCGATCATGTCAACGCCAACATCTTTCAACCTCTTTGCCAGCTCGATCGATTCCTCTATGGTCCAGCCGCCCTTCACCCAGTCGGAACATGATATGCGCACAGAAAACGGCAGGTTTTCTGGCCAGGCTTCCCTCATCAGTGCAGCCGTCTCCAAGACGAATCTGATTCGGTTTTCGAAGCTACCTCCATACTCGTCTGTTCGGTGGTTGGAAAGCGGGGAGTAGAAGCTGTGACAAAGATAGCCGTGTGCGGCATGCAGCTCCAACCACTGGTATCCGGCATCCACTGCGCGCTTAGTAGCGTTCCGGAACGCTTGTTTAACGTCTTGAATGTCCTGCCGATTCATCTCACGGGGCACGCTCGTCAGCTTGTGACCAAAGGCCATAGCGCTGGGAGCGATAGTCTCCCACGCTCCTTCTGACTCGGTGAGAGATCGGTCTCCTTCCCATGGGCGTGTAGCGCTTCCCTTCCTCCCGGCATGGGCTAGCTGAATGCCCGGCACCGCGCCGTGATCTTTGATGAACTCAGTGATGCGGAGAAGAGGACCTATCTGCTCGTCCGACCAAAGGCCTGCGTCTTGAGGGGAGATTCTGCCTCTGGGCTCCACGGCAGTGGCCTCGGCTATGATGAGTCCCGCGCCACCCACGGCTCGGGACCCCAGATGGACCAAGTGCCAATCTGTTGCCCTTCCGTCATGAGAGCTGTATTGGCACATGGGTGATACTCCTATCCGATTACGCATCGTCACATCTTTGATTCTCAGGGGATCAAAAAGGTAGGCCATAGGATCTCCTTCCTTTATCATCTATCGCTTCAGTGCCGGTTCGCTGAAGCCACCATTATGTTCTCATTTCCTATAGATGCTTCGAGGGAAGCAAAGTCGCGGAGATCTAGTGTTGGTACGCAACGAGTCCTGTGCATAAGAGTCTTTTCAACGTGATACAGAAAGATCAATTGCCGATCATATCGGTTGGGAACAATGTTCAGACCCTCGGGCTCAAAGCCCGCACCGGATCGAGACCCGCTGCTCTCCAAGACGGATAGATTCCGAAGATAAGCCCAACCGCCGCAGAAAAGGCCATACTGAGAAGCACATACTCGAAAACGATGAGAATGGGCAGCCCTGATGCTGCCTCCAGAACGCGGCTGACGGCTATTCCGACGACAGCTCCCAAGACGCCCCCGCATAACCCGAGAAAGCATGATTCCACCATGAATTGAACGAGGATGTCATGCCGAGTAGCGCCGACCGCTCTGCGCAGGCCGATCTCGACCTCCCTCTCCCGGATGGATAGGAGCATGACTCCCAGAATTCCCACTCCTCCTATGACAAGGGAAACGAGCGCGATGCACATGACGAGAAAGCTGAAGGTCTGAGCGGCCGAGCTGCGGGCTGCGATTACGTCGGCCTGGTTTTGGATGGTGAAATCGTCGGCCTTCCCTTCACGCAAGCGGTGCTTCTCCCTGAGAACTTCTCGGATTTGCCCGTCTGCATCGTGCATCCTCTCGAAGTCAGCAGCCTCAACAAAAATGTTGCTCAGATATGTGACATGAAAGAGCTTGTTCATCGCTGTTTTGAGAGGAACCAGTATCTGGTCATCCTGATCCTCCTCTGCCAAGACCCCTTTGGGCTCTGTGACCCCGATAACCGTAAGGTGAACGTTGCCGACCATGATGCGCTCTCCTATGGGGTCTTGTCCCTGAAAAAGGCTCTCAACGACCGTCGGGCCAAGCACTGCCACGGTGGCCATGACCTTGTCATCGTCCTCATCGAAAAACCGCCCTGACCCGATCTGAATGTTTCGTACCGTCTGGGCGGCCGGGACAGTTCCCACCACGTTCGTGCTGTAAGTGACGCTTCCATGTTTCGCCTGCAATTTCTTGACATGAGCAGGGGCAACCAACCTCACTTCCGGGCACTCAGCTTCTATCGCAGCGGCGTCTCTCAGTAACAACGTCGAAACGATGCCAATGCGGCCCCCCACATCCCCTTTGACACTGCGCGAAATGGCAGCGCTGACCACAATCAGGTTCGGCCCCATGGACTCGAGCTTTGTGCGAACGTCCTGCTCTGCTCCCTTTCCCACTCCAACCATGATGATCACAGAGGCCACTCCGATTACTATGGCCAGAAGGGCAAGGGCTACTCGCAAACGATGCTCTGTAAGCGATTTCAGGGCGATGCGAATCCCTCTGAGGGATCTGGGTCCCATGGTCTCACCTCAAGGCGTCGGAGGGATCGATATTCGCGGCCCGTCTGGCAGGGAGATAGCCTGAAAGAAGTCCTACGACAAGCGCGCTGGAGAGGGCGAGCGCTACCGGTTGCCACATGAGAAACGCCGGGATCTTGGACACCGTCTTCAGTATGTAAATCCCCGCCATACCCAGGCCAAGTCCGATTATTCCCCCGAGAAAGGCTACACAAAGCGCTTCAAGAAGAAATTGGAAGAGTATGTCTTTCTTACGTGCGCCTATTGCCCGACGCAGACCGATCTCTCTCTTTCTTTCGTGCACTGCTATGAACATGATGTTGGCGAGCACTATACCGCCCACTGTGAGGGAAACCCCTGAGACGAGAACGAGAAACAACGCGAAAGTGCTCGAAAGCTTCATCGCCATAGCAATTACCTTCGTGGGCGTAACGATCGTGAAGTCGTCTTCAGCTCCCCTGGGAAGATGATGCCGTTCTCGCAAGAGGGACCGAATATCTTCAACCGTCTGGCCCATTATCGAGTTATCGCGCACAGCTACCTTGATGGCTCTCACATGCTCCTGGTTGAAGACACGCTTCTGCCCGGTCGTCAAGGGAATCACGATTCTGCTATCCATGTCGATCCCTGTGACCGAGGTACCCCTCGATTCCAGTATTCCGGTGACTTCGAAGATGTTGCTGGCAAGATTGATTTTCTTCCCGATGGGATCTTCCCCGTCAAAGAGATCGGAGGCGATCGTTTTGCCGATCACAGCCACTCTTGCACGACGGCTGACATCTTCGTCTTCCAGGAACCGCCCCTCTTCCACCTCGGTGCTCCAGACCGATGACCATATGGCAGGCGCAGCGACTACGACGCTGTAACTGCTCTTGTTCCCACGTTTGACAGGAACTTCTCTTCGCATTATCTGCGGACAGACATGTTTGACGTTTGGGATTTCCGCTGCCATCGCCTCCGCGTCTCCAACTCGCAATGTCACTGGTTCCGCTTGGATGACTCCCGGACGTCTGCCCGCTCCTGCCATTATCATGAGAGAATCGAGACCGAATTTTTCCACACCTTGCATCACCGTGGCCCTTGCTCCCAGGACGGCGGAGAACACGATGTTCTGAGTGGCCACTCCAATGATCACACCGAGCATCATAAGGAGAGATCTCGTCTTGTGAGCAGCCAGCGTCACCAGCGCGGTTCGGGCGATTCTCAGGGCCCTCATCCTGCCGCCCCCTCTCGGAAGGCACTGGTGCTCCGATCCGCCAAGATTCTTCCGTCTTTCATTTCGATCAGCCGGTCGGCCTCTCTTGCAACTTCGGGATCGTGAGTCACCACAACGAGGGTTCTTCCGGAAGAATGAAGCTCTCGAAAGATCCTCATGACTTCATCACTGGACCTTGAATCAAGATTCCCGGTCGGCTCGTCTGCCAGAATGATTCGCGGATCGTTGACGAGAGCTCGGGCGATAGCCACTCTCTGGTGCTGGCCACCCGATAATTCGCCTGGCACGTGGTCCACTCGGTCCCCGAGGCCCACCGATTGGAGGACTTCAATGGCCTTCGATTTCATGTCTACATCCGAATCGCTGTAAATGAGTGGCAGCGTAACGTTTTCCCATGCTGTCATCATTGGAAGGAGATGGAATGACTGGAAGACGAATCCGATTTTCTTGTTCCTTATGTGGGACAGCTCGTCGTCATTCATATCTTGAACCGGGACACCGTCCAGAAGGTAGGTCCCGCTGGTCGGCCTGTCCAGGCATCCGAGAATATTGAGGAAAGTGCTCTTGCCCATCCCGGAAGGGGCCATAATTGCCACGTACTCTCCTTCCGAGACAGACAACGTAATGTCATCCAGCACAGAGACTTCCATGCTTCCCTTGCGGAACACTTTTGACAGATTGCGGACCTTGAGCATGCGGACACCTCCTTAGGCCTCACGAACGGGACGGTTTTTCGAGCGCTACACGCTCTCCTTCTTCCAGCCCCTCCAGGACCTCCGAGTGAGAGGCATCTTTCCAGCCGGTCTTAATGTACCGCTTTTCGTATCCCTTGCCTTTTGCGACGTACACGCACTTCTTCTGACCTTCTCGTTGAACACTCTTGTTTGGTACCGTCAGTACGTCTTTCCGCTTATCCACGAATATCCGAACGTCTGTGGTCATGTCTGCCATGAGTTTTCTTTCCCGATTATCGACGCTTACCGTGGTAATGTAGTAGACGACGTTATCTTGAATGGTTGCTGACGGATAGATGGACGTGACTTGGCCTTTGAATTCGATGCCCGGGTACGCCGCTACCGTGAAGACCGCCTCCTGCCCCAGTTTCACTTGGCCCACGTCGTTTTCGTCCACGTAAGCCCATACCTGGAGGCGATCCAAATCTATCACACGGATGAACGTGGGGGCCTGAAGACCGGTCGTCACCGTCTCTCCCTGGATGGTATTGACCGCTGCGACGGTTCCCTTGATGGGCGAGGTTATGTTGGCATACGCAAGTTGGGCTTGTGCGTACTCCAACTCCGCCGCTGCCTTTTTGACCCGTGCCTTGGCAACCTCGTACGCGTAACGGCTCTGATCGAACTTCTGATCCGAGATGGACTTGCTTTCGGCAAGCTTCTTGTCCCTCGAGAAGTCCGCTGCTAGTCGTTCTTCCTCGGCCCGGGCTTCGTCCAGGATGGCCTCCTGGAGCTTCACTCGGGCACTCAGGTCATCTTGTTCCAGCTTTGCGATGATTTGCCCTTTTTCCACAAAGTCACCGACGTCTATGGGGAGCTCGACTACTTTTCCCGGGGTGCGCGCACCGACTTTTACGTCTGCTCCAATCATCGGCTTGACAATCCCCGTTGCCTGAACGAAAGCAACGAGATCTCGCCTGGTGACCTGTGCTTGGGGGGCTTCTTTACGGGCTTTGCCCTTTGCGATGTCCTTCTCTAGGTACAGCCCGCCCAGGGTAGCTGCCACAACTACGCAGACACAGATGAGAATCGTGCGAATCTTCATGTTTGTAGATTGACCTCCCTATGGAGAGCTCCACGGTCTCTGAAAATTATACAAGGAGATGCGCGAAAACTCGCGTCAGGCACAAGAAAACTGAGGCGTCATGGGGGTATGTTTTGGGCAGGGTGTCGAACCGGCAAGGGCGCCACTTGCATATATGTGGTAGGGTAGCCTCTTGGCCTGCTAAATCTTCAGGTGCAGGCTAAAAGCCTGCACTACATGCTGCAACACCTGCCTGCCATTTCCGAACACGTAGAGTAGCCTCGTAGACTGCCAAGTCTTCAGATGCAGGCTAAAAGCCTGCACTACATGCTGCAACACCTGCCTGCCATTTCCGAACACGTCGGGTAGCCTCGTAGACTGCCAAGTCTTCAGATGCAGGCTAAAAGCCTGCACTACGTGCTGCGCTACATGGAATTTCAGGACGCACACGTCACGGCTGAGCCGATGATTGCTTGCCGTGTTGCTTTTCGTTCGAGGCATGACTGCGCGTCAGGAGCTTCGCCAAGGAGCCGGTGAGAGAGAGAATAAGCCTTTCCATCACGATTGATATGGAGAGGCCGTTCTGACCCTGTCGCTGAAGCCTCCCTTCGACGGTGAGTACCTCGCTGGTCAGAATGTGTCGGGCGAAGTGGGTTTGCGCCTTAGGGAAGACCACAACGTCGAGCAAACCGGTTTCGTCTTCCATGGTAATGAACATCACCCGCTTTCCGGATTTAGTCGGTGGAGTGTGCATGATCACGAGGATGCCCGTTACCACGACTCTACTTCCTGAGGGAATGCGCCGTAAATCTCGCGCAGTGACGACACCATGGGCTGCCAGCCAGTATCTGAGTCCCGCCAGCGGATGATCCCTGCAGAAAACACTCATGGATGAGGCTTCCCTGGAAGCTGTCCGGATGAGATCGTCCGAGGTGGGTGGAGTTGAAGGATCACGCATTGGCCACCTCCTGGACCAACCTCCACTCACGCTCCTCGAGCCCTTCCAATGCGCCGGCCAAAGAGAAAAGCCTCACAATCCGTCCTGGAATGGAGATTCTGACGAGGAGATCTTCCAAGCTCCGAAACGGTCCTCTCTTGTCCCTCTCCGCAATAATTCTTCGGGCCATTGCCGGTCCCACGCCGTTTACCACCCACAGCGGCACACGAATGCCTGCTCCGTCAGGCTCGTATTCTATCCCACTGGCGTTGACGTGGGGAGGATACACGGGGATTCCCCGTCTTCTCGCTTCGTTGAGAATCACCGATGGCGGATATGACCCCACATGGCCGGCATTGAGCAGTCCCAGGTAGAACGCCTGGGGATGGTGGGCCTTCAGGTAGGCGCTCTGATAGGTAATATGAGCGAACGAGGCAGCATGAGCTTTACAAAAGCCGTAGGAAGCAAGGGTTGCAGCCTGTTGAAATACTTTTTCGGCAAGGGTCCGGCTATGCCCCTTTGCAAGCGCCCCCTCCAGGAACTGCTGCTTCAACAGAGCCATTTTTCTCGATTTACGGTCCTTGGTCATGGCTCTCCGAAAAGCGTCCGCATCAGCATAGGAAAGACCGGCAAAGGTATGGACGATACGGAGGACTTGCTCCTGGAAAAGGATCACCCCGTATGTCTCTTCCAGGATGGGGGCAAGGTCCTCATGGAGAACGCGCACCGGCTCTTCACCATGGCGCCTCCGCAGGAATACTTCCACCATGTTCCCTTCAACAGGGCCAGGCCTGAAGAGGGAAATTTCGGAGATCAAATCGCTGAAGCGCACAGGCTGAAGGTGCCCCAGGAGATTGCGTTGGCCAGGGGATTCGAGCTGAAATACTCCCACGCTCTCGGTGCTACGGAGCAACGCATAGGTCTTCCGGTCCGTAAGAGGCATCCGGTCAAGATCCAGGTGAATACCTTTCCGCGCCAATAGCTTTACCGCCTTCTGAATCGCCGTGTGCATCCGGAGCCCAAGAAGATCCAGCTTCAACAATCCCAGGACGTCCACGTCGTCCTTATCCAGGTGCCCTACAGGGAATCCCTTGGGCGATGAGCAGACCGGGGTCCAAGCCTTTATGTCGCCGGGGGCCACGATCACCCCACCTAGGTGAACGGAGCTCTGAAAAGGAAGGCCGGTTAAACGTGCAGCTACCTGGACGAGCCTGGGCTCACGGTGAAGGGGAGAATCCTTCAACTCAGGAAGATGCTCCAGGGATTCCCGTAGGTCACGGCCTCGAAGGGACCAGGGTAGACAAGAAGCGAGCCGGTCGATCTCGGCAAGGGGGTATCCGAGAGCCCGAGCTGCCAAGCGGACGGCGCTGCGCACCTTGAACGTGTGAATGGTACACACCATGGCCGTCTGGCGGGGGAAAAGACCCATGGTATGGTGAATGACCTCATCCCTGCGGTCCGAATCAAAGTCAATATCCACATCGGGCATATCTCCCCTGCCCTCATTGATGAAGCGCTCGAAAAGAAGGTTATGCTCCAGGGGATCCACCCCTCCCAGGAGCAGATACACGACGAGACTCCCCGCGGCGGACCCTCGCACGCTATGACGAATTCCCTCTTTTCGAGCAAAGTCCACCACTTCTTTGACGAGGAGGAAAAAATCAGCCAGTTTCAATTCTCTTATGATCGTCAGCTCCCGGTCGAGCTGCCTGAGGTATTCGAGGGGCACAGCAACCGATGGATGCGACCGTTTGATCAGCTCTTTCAGGCAGAGGACGGCCACCTTCCTGGATGCGTCCTCAGCCCCCAAGAAGGAGGGTGGATGAAGCTCTCCCACGGGCAAGGAGAATTCACGGCAAAGGTCAGCGATATATCTTGTGTTCTCAATGGCTTGCCGATAAGGAACTCTCTGCTCCATTTCTTCACCCGAAGCCAGGTAAAAACGATCATTGGGCAAAGGCTCCACCACGCGGTGATGGTGGTGCTGTTGGATGCCGGTGAGAGTCCTGTGAACGACGTAATCATCGGGTTTGAGAAACGCCACTGCATTGGTAGCTACCACAGGCAGACCGAGATCCGAGGCCACCTCCGCGGTACGGCGCATGACATCTTGTGCCGATCCCGCCCTGTCCGGGTCTTCCGTGCCGTGGTTTTGAAGAACCACAAAGAGTCTCCGCGGATCTGAGAAGACGTTTCGGATCTCCAGAAGACTGAAACGAGCAGCCTCCATCCTCCCTTTCTTCAGGGAAGCGCGAGCGCGAGATCCCCTTCCCCCTGCCAGACAGATCAGCCCTTCGGACCAGCGGCTCAAATCCTGCTTGGTAATGAAATTCTGCGGAGAGGTCCCGCCTTCGTACGATTGAGATACCAGGCGGCAAAGATTTTCATACGCTTCAAAATTCGTCGCGAGCAGGGTCACGGGGGAACCGTCCCAGAGCATCACTCTCGCACCGATGATCGACTGGATTCCCACCCTGCGTGCCGCTTGATAAAACCGGACTGCTCCGTACAGGCCTTCATCCGTGAGGGCTACGGCTCTTTGGCCGAGCGCAGCGACCTCTTGCACCAGATCCTCGGGAGTGAATGTTCCCCAAAGGAAAGAAAAGGCGCTTTGAACCTCGAGATGTACGAATCTATCCATGTCCGGTCTCTCACGATATGCGCTCGCGTACAATCCGACTCCAGTTTCATCACACGAATACCCGGAACAGGCGACATCCCCCCGTGCAACAGAGACAAGCCGGGAGAGCGTTCCCTGTGTGAAAACAAGATAGTACTTCACGGGAGATTTTTATGCTTTTGGGCGTATCACCCCCACCAGTCTTCCCAATATTCTCACCCTCGATCTCTGTGCCCCCCTGAAGATCAGAGGCTTGTATTGGGAGTTCGCAGGATGAAGCTCAATGGCTCCGTTGCGTCTGCGCAGCACCTTGAGGGTTGCTTCAGGCTCCAGATCCTCCACCTGCACCGCGACAATCTGTCCGTCCTGTGCTTCCTCCTGGGGCCGAATGATCGCCAGGTCTCCATCCTGGATATGTGCATCTACCATGGAGTCTCCTCTGACGCGGAGGGCAAAAACCTCACCGGCTCCAAACAGCGCAGGATCAATGGGAAGCTCTTCTTCCCTGTTCTGCTCGGCCAGGATGGGAGTGCCCGCGGCAATCTGTCCCAGGAGAGGGATAGAAGGGGACACAGGTCTGCCGATCATGTTCCAGCCTTTAGCAGTGAGGTTCCACGTGCGCTTCTTTCCCGGACTCCTCTCCAGATAGCCTTCTTTCTCCAGGGCCTGGAGATGCTTGTGCAAGCTTCCCGGAGAAGCGAGCCCCAGGGCCTTCCCGATTTCGCGGACAGCGGGAGGGAATCCGTTCCTTGCCTGAGAACCGGCGACCCACTCGAGGATTTGTTTTCGTCGTTCTGTGATGCTCATATAAACAGTATAGGGAACATTTGTTCTCTTGGCAAGAAAAAAGAGCTCCTCCCAATGAGTTTGCCCGGTACGGCTCCAATTGCCGAACCACAGCCTGTCCCAGCAACGGCTCCAGCCCCTCCAACCATGAGCAACCGCTGCGGTCGTCCTGCGAGCTTCAGCGGGTTCAACCCATAGCTTTTCCGCACGTCGACTGAAGATTCCCTTGACAACTGCCGAATATGAGCTTACAAACAAACTTATCGTTTCGATTTCACATTGTTTTGGGTGTGCGGCTCCGATGGACTTTCGAGCTTCGGCCCATTACGTATTGGGGGAAGGTGTGGTATGGACAGATTCCGGTTCGCTATAGCCGTCCTTGCAGTGGTCGTGTGTCTTCCGGGACTAGCGACCGGCCAGGGAATTCCCTATTCAGAAGGATGTGGCTCGTTCGGCCTTGGCGGTGTCCAGGTGTTACCCTCAGTCAGGGTAGGTTATCAACACCTCGCCCTGAATCTCAACATCCCTGTGCCATTCAGCGGTTCGTTTGGAGAGGAATTGGCCACACAGAGCGAGCTGGACTTCAAATTGCAGGACGGCGGCGTGTGGATAGGGGCAGCTCAGGTGGAAGCGCGCAGGGACCGATACTCGGCCTTTTTGAGCGCTGAAGCGAACGCTCCTAAGAACGTTCGGATTCTGACTGCTTCGGACCCATTCTGGTATGGCACCCATCCTGTAGAGTGGAGAGGATCACGGCTGGAATGGTGGGCACTAGATGGAGGAGGAGGAATCGATCTAAATGCGGCTCTTGCAGTCGTGGGCGGACTCAGACTGGAACACTTATCGGTCGGGTTAGCCGACCCCGTGGATCCGACCGGGATCATTCAGGCCTTTCAGGCCATATACAACGATCAGTATGCCGGTGATTTCCTGACGAAGACTTGGCTGCCATACGTAGGCATTCGAACCGTCGGTCAGTACTACCGGGGATTGCTTCGATTCAGCCCTGTGGTCTTTGCCGACGCCAAGATTCCGTTGCGTTACCGTTTCGTCAATTTACCGACTAACGTGGCTTTCGAGGAAGCGGACTACACATTTAAGCGCTCCGGCCTTTGGATTGAAGGGAGTTTCGACTCTGACGTGCAAGTGAGTACCAATTTCCGATGGACGCTCTGGCTCAAAGGAAGCTGGCTGCAGGTCCGGGGTACGGGTCGTGAAGGATATCGTCTCGACAACGTCGCGGGGGGTGTCGCAACGCAATTGTTGGATGACTCTGGCTCTGCCAGCGGGTCATACACTTCGTACGTACTTGCAGTAGGAATGAGTGGCGTGTACGGTTTCTGAGTAGACGATTTCACAAACATTTATGACGTTATTCAAGGCAACGTGGCTGATCCGATTGCGGTGCAGCGCGTTGAGAATGGCGGCGAGGGCCCTATTCGGGCGCGGGCGGGTTTGAAACCCGCCCCTACCTCCACTGCCACGGTTCTTCTACCGCAAAGATCAACGCTCCACCCCACAATTGGGGGGGCAGGTTTCAGAAAGTGTCTCAAAACTCGGGACACACCAAAAATCGTAGCACGATTGAGCGTCGATGCGTGGAAAGGCACCCTCACCCCAACCCTCTCCCAGAGGGAGAGGGAGCCGGAATAATCCTCTCTCCCCCGCTTCGGGGGAGAGGGTCAGGGTGAGGGGGTGTGCCACGATTATCACGGACTGCCGGCTTTTGAGACATTTTCTTCAAACCTGCCCTGTATTAAGATAGACTCTGAACCTCCACTTCCCAAGAGGGAGCCATTTCCCAAATACGTAACTGTATTTATGAAGTCTTGTGCCAACCGGCAGGGGGTCCGCGAAGTCTGTGTCTCGCCGCGCGAGCAAAAGTCTCCCGGTAATTCCGAGTCCGGATACTGACCACGCATCGCTAAGCCGGCTGCGAAAATGTTGCATTCTCCCAGCATGGGAGAGACGAGACTACGGACGCCCTTATGTTCCTCTGCGAAACACCAGGAGCACTCTCTCACCCCGAGCCACCCCCAGCTCCCGGGCAGCGTTTCCTCCGTTGATAGCTATTTCCAGGTAACCGAAGCTATTGACGAGCGCGAGCGGCTGACCAGGCGGAGCCTCGCCGTAAAATCGGCTCAATCCGCTGATCTCTACACTTCCTAACCTGACGCTCAAGACCGGATGGGAAAGCAGCGCCTCTTCAATGTTGGTGGTGAGGTTCCCAAATCGATCGATATGTATGACTTGCCCCTGCACCCGCGTCTCATGAAGCTCGGGGGCTGCTATGGAAAAGCCGATGGGATCCCGCACCAACGGCCCAATACTGTCAAATCTTGCTCCCAGAGACAAATGGGCTGCCACAGGCGCGAACACGTCTCTGCCGTGAAAGGTCGGATGGGGCTCATCGAGGACCAAGAGAGGATTACGAATTTCGCGGACATCCTTCGACTGGGCAGCACCGAGGACCAATGAAAAAATCCCATTGTCCGGCCCCACGTAGAACCTCCCGTCAGCAGCGGCCACTATTCCTCTCCTGGAGCTTCCCACTCCCGGATCCACCACAGCAACATGGATCACTCCTGGTTTGTAGTATCGCGACACGCCCTTTAGAACCAGCGCCGCCTCCAAAATCGAAAAGGGGTCGATATCGTGAGTCACGTCAACCAGCATAGCGTTCGGATTTATTCCAAGGATGACCCCTTTCATCTGGGCCACGTATCCGTCTCGCGTCCCGAAATCCGTGGTAAGTGTGATTAGGGTCATGAACTCACCTCCTGTCAAACAGGCGAGCCCGCTGGAGAGAGCATTTTCGGCCGCAGTGTCGTGAACCTACCGAGAGCGTCGCCGCAAGCAGCATAATAACACAGTACCGTTTCGCTCCACGGTGTTTGGTCGGCTCGCGGATCCCGCATGGCTTGCCTCGTAACGTGAAATCAGGTTGTGCAAGTATTCCGGCGCTCTCGTGAATTCCTCTGATTACAAATTCCGTTGACTTCTTTGCATCAAATTGATCAATATTGATAGATTGGCGAATGTTGTGGCCGGAGACAATCCCTATCTCCAATGCTGAGACTTTCCCGTGTAGTCTCCTTGCTCCCCCGAAATAAGACGGAGGATCTTCGCGTGCTCACCAGCGTAATTTCGCTCTTTTCTCGAGCTGCCGTGGCCGGCCTGTTTCCACCAATCTGCAGCTTCTGCGGTACAAGGGGCTCGGATCCTCAGACCCTCATTTGCGGAGATTGCCTCGAGTCCATCAACTGGATAGGCGAACCGTTCTGCAGTCAATGCGGAAAGTTTGCGCCTGGTCTGCACCACTCGCCAGCCCGCGTGTGCGGTTCCTGTCTCTCGTCTAAGCCACCCTTCGAAAGCGCCAGATATGGTGCCCACTATAACGGCAGCCTGAGGAAAGCGATCATTGCGTTCAAGTTCTATGGTGCGCTCCATTTGCGCCGCCCTCTCGGCTATCTCCTCCTGCAAACCTATGAGAGACACTTCCTGGATGCCCGGTTCGACGTGATCCTGGCGGTTCCGATGCATGAGAAGCGACTGATTTCCCGTGGCTTTAACCATGTGCTTCTCCTCGGGGAGAAGCTGGCCGCAGAAACAAACATCCCTCTTGACCGAACCGTGTTAAGAAAAATCAAGGACACGGCTCCACAGGTGGGACTGACCCGAGCTCAGAGAAAGAATAATCTTCGAGGATCCATGCATGTGGCGGACCCCCAGCGGATCAAGGGGAAGCGTGTGCTCCTCCTCGATGACGTTTCCACGTCAGGAGCCACCCTCACAGAGGCTGCAGGCGTGCTGAAAAGGTCCGGGGCATCTCAGGTGCACGGCCTCGTTCTAGCGCTCAAGTCCGACACAAACGATGATCATTCTGCATCTCTGTGATAGTATGCTCAAGAGCATTCAAGATAGTCCTGAATCCGATTGACACGGCAAATCATGAAGGGGAAGCGTGAAAAGGCGATCGGCGCTCTAAATTCAAAGGGAGGAGACGAATCATGGCCCTGATGACCCCAGAGGCTTACGAAGAAAGCCTCAGGCAGATGAAGCCCCGCATATTTATGAACGGCAAACGGATAGAGAGCGTACTGGACAATCCGAACACAAGGACCGTGGTCGAATCGAACAAGGCAAGTTACGAGTGGGCTCTGGATCCGGAGTCTCGGGACATCATGAGCTGTTATTCTCCCCTCATCGGCGAGGTGGTAAACCGTTACACCCATGTGAGCCAAAGCACGGAAGACCTGGAGGCAAAGGCCCTGGCGGGAACCTTCACGGCGGAGAGGCTCGGAACCTGCATATACAGGTGCGTAGGCTACGACGCATTTCACTCATTGGCCGCGACGACCTGGGAAATGGACCGAAAACTGGGAACCGACTATCATCCCCGATTCCTGGAATATCTCAAGATGGTCCAGCGCAGAGATCTTTCCGTAGCGGGTGCGCTCACCGAGCCGCGCGGCAACAGGCAGAAACGGGCATTGGACTGGCCCGATCCGTACTTATCCCTGAAACTCGTTGACAAAAACAAGGATGGGATAGTGGTTCGCGGAGCAAAAATCAACATTAGCGGGGCCTTCGCCAGCCACGAGCTGGTTGTGCTTCCTCAGTCAGCCCATACTGCGGACGAAGCGGACTATGCCTTGGCGTTCGCTGTTCCTGCCGACTCGCAGGGGATTACGTACATCTGCCAGTATTCTCCCTATTCTGCTGAGCGAGAGCAGACTGAGGACATCTTCGAGCTGGGAAATCCCCGATTCGGCCAGCGGGAGACCTCCATGGTGGTTTTCGACAATGTTTTCGTGCCCTGGGAAAGGGTCTTCCATTGCGGGGAATCGGAATTTTCGGCCACGTTTGTGGCCAGGTTTGCCAAGACCCACAGAATGACATGTGGTGGAACCTGCAAAGTGGGCTTCATGAATCAGATCATCGGAGCCTGCAAGCTCATCCAGGAGTACAAAGGTCTCGAAAGGGTCTCCCACATCAACGAGCAGATCTGCGAGATGGTTGTACTGCGAGAGACGGGGAGAGCTTGCGGACTGGCAGCCGCGCGAATGGGCACAGAGGAGCCGAGAGGCTCGGGAGTGTTTCTCCCCGACGAGGTAATGGGAAATGTGTCCAAACTCAACATCTGCAACGCCTTCTGGAGGACTATGGCCTTGGCGGGAGATATCGGAGGCGGACTCATTGTAACCATGCCGTCGCTCAAGGAGCTGAAAACCCCTGAAACCGGCGCCTATGTAGAGGAATTCTTCAGCTTTGGATCGGATGAGCCCACAGAGAACATTCTGAAAGTGCACAAGCTGCTGCAGCACTGGACCGCAGGTCTGCACGGGGTGGGAACCTGGCACGGAGCCGGACCGGTCATGGCCCAGAAAATCATGCTTCAGCGGGTGGTGAAGTTCGATCACGAAAAGGACCTTGTGAAAAAGATCCTGAACCTGAAAGACAAGGACTAGCAGGCCTTGTCTTCTGCCCCATATGAGTGGGAGAGAGCACGGTGGTGCCTGTCCGTGAGAGCCCCCCTTTATCCCCCCGTTAACGGGGGGAGGGTGCGTGTAGCCTCCCTCGAGGCGGAAACTAACCGGACTTTCCAAAAAGTGGATTGATATTCACTGTAAGAGATTGAGTCCCTGAAGTCTTTAGCTGGAAGCTGCGTGTCCCTGACAGGCATCCGAAAAGAGTACTTGCCGAGGAGAATGGATTTTGATTGGTGGCTTCACGCTTGTGCCGCTCTCCCCCGAGCCAAGGCCACTCCTGAAGCGGAAAGTGATTGTGAGGTTAGGGTGTGAGCTCATAGCCGGAAGACTTCTTGGTATCAACCACCCTCACGACAATCTTACTCCTTGTTTTGGGCAGCTCCGGCCTAAGGGGCTGGAATGCCTGCCTCTTGGGAAAGGCTCGATGCCCCCCTCCCCGTTAACGGGGAGGGCTGGGGTGGGGCTTCTTCATCTGCACTCCGAACGACCGAGACTTTCCGGCGTGCGTTCAGCCCTACTGGGAAGCCGCTGCGGTTAGATTCCTTAAGGTATCCCAAATTCTCCAAAGGCGGCGCGAAACGCGAGTCAAGGTAATGCAGCGATGCCTGCTCATAACAGCCGAACCCGCGGGCCTTGTCTTCGGCCCGATATGCGTGAGGAAGAGCACGTTGGTGCCTGTCCGTGAGAGCCCCCCTTTATCCCCCCGTTAACGGGGGGAGAGTGCGTGCAGCCTCCCTCGAACAGGAGACTGGCCGGACTTTCCAGCAAGTGGACAAGTATTCCCAGGGAGGAACTGACTCCCCACCTGCGCATCGAACATTGCAGACCGCGCGACATCCTCCTTGCCCGCAAAGGACCCCTGCCCCGCAGCCTTTTCACACGCTTTTCACCGATTCCTTCTATTCCTTGGCTGTCACCTGAGAACCGTACACCGCGGCCAGGGCACTGTAGGGGCTGACCTGGGCTCCGAACTGGGAGATGGGGTAACGGATACCTTTCTTGTAGAGAGTTTCAATATTCCTGAGGATGCGCGGGCATTCCTTGGCAGGCAGGCCAATGGCGAGCTCATCATCTGCAGCGTGGCCGAATCGGCGCTCTCCGTAACACGGGATGGAAAGGGCCGGAACTTGATCCACAAAGCACCGTCCGATCACGTCCGAGCACGAGGTTTCTCCAACAGAGTAGAACACGAGCCGTTCAAACCGATCATATTGAATCGCGTTAACCATGAGGGACATTTGGGCGGGGTTCCCGTAGATGAGCACTAGGTCTGGGATGAAGGGGTCGTATGCCGTTGGCGCTAGCATAAACGCCTTATACGTGCCGTACGGGATCCGCTGGATGATTGCTTCACACCTCGCTGCATCCTCTCTGTGTTCCAGCCACACAATATTGCGCATCGAGCCGCTGGTTATGAATTCGGGGAGCTCCGACAGACCAAGAACACTTGCGCATCCCGGGGTCACGAGATCCTCCGCGGTTCCTCCTACGGTCCAGTCGAATGTTCGAACTATAGTGATCAATTGACAGAGGGAAAGCTTTTCAGGTGGTCGTCTCAACCACTTGTTTTCAGAGAGCTCCTCGGGATCCTCCAACATCTTCAAGCCGACCGGAAAGGTCTTCAGACGAAGGAAATGCTCCATTTTCCTTGTCCATTCCGACCATCTCATTTCCTGGATATCCATCCGTGAACCTCCATGTGTGCTGAACGTATCCTGTGGGAATTGTTTACCATGGTGGCCCGCGTTGCGAGTCCTCAGCCAGCGGACGGTGCGAAGGCAAAGGTCCGTCTGAAACCCGCCCCTCAAACTGGTGCCCCCCACCCAGCGCGCGGCACCCCAACGCGATCCCGACCTGGTGCCATTCTCGCCAGCGAGCCCTCTGTACTCCCCGTGCTCGGTGCCGCTCCTGTGAAAAGTGAAGACGGAATTACTTCCGTTTTTCCAGCCTGAAGTCGCCGTTCAGAATTGCCTGGACCAAGGCTTTGTCATCCTCAATTCGGTAGTTAAACGCAGTGACACATGTCCCGACCCCTACCGTGCGGTGGGCGTCACTTCCTCCGATCTCGATAAGGCCCATAGCTTCGGCAACCTGGTGAGCAAACCGGTTCTCGTCGTCAGTGACCAGCCCGTTGCATACCTCCAGACCATGAACCTGTCCGAATGTGGGATTGTCCATTGCGCTTTCTACATCGAGCTCCAACGCTCCGAATCCGAAGACGAGAAAACCTCTGAACGGATGAGCTGCTATTGCTAGTGCTCCTGCTCGATCCACTATTTTCTTGAGCTCGACAGGAGAAATCAGCCCCTGCGGAGCCTCGTCCAGCCCGTAGACGAGAATGTCTCCGCCGGTAGTGGTGACTTCAATGCCTCGAAACACAGCAAGCCCATGTCTGTTGCTCAGCTCTCGTGCTTCCTCACGACTCCAGATCTCGTTGTGCTCGGTGATGCAGACGCCATCCAGACCCGCTTGCTTTGCGGAAACCATCAGCTCGTCTGGGGACATGGTGCTGCAGGGGGAATACGCAGTGGTGTGTAAGTGAAGATCAAGATACATGGTGGCCATTTGCCATAGCTCACTGAAGGAGAAGGTAGCTCCGGAGACCCGGATAGCGCTCAAAGAAGCTCTCCAAGAATGATTTGGTATCAAGCCCAGGATCCGCTTCCCGCGCTGAACGCATCTCCCGAGCCAGCTCCGCCCGGACAATGGTTCGGCAGCAATCAATCATGAGGGAAGCCATATGACGGCATCCGTATCGGCCCAGTTCCTTCTTGATTCTGCCGTCGAGCTCGCCATCGATCTTCCAGCCCTCGGCTCGCTCGAAAACTTGTTCCGCTCGTGGACACCGCTGAGTGGTGAACCGCTTCATCCTCGCCTGTACGGATTCGATAGTCAATGTGGGCCAGTCAACGGCGATCTCGCACTGCATGGCATAGAGCTCGTCTTCGAGCACCCCGCTTGCGACGCGGCGATCCTGTCCCTGTCTTTGGACTCCCACTGATTTGACACGAGAATACTGAAGCATGCATCCTCCTTGTGGCAGCGGAAGCAAGGGAAGAGGTCTCAAGGTATCAAACGGAGGCCTTCCCTCTTAGAGGTCTCGAAACGCGGCGCAACTGTCTTTCAACCGCGGGTTCTCGGCCATCTTCAGGGCCATTTCTTCATTAATGACCGTATGGTTCAGGCGAATCTTGGGACCTTCCGTCGGCAATTCGACCTGCACTCCCGCAAGATCCGTTGCCTTCCTCAATTCCGGCACAGTGATGGCGTTAATGAGCATCTCCATTGCATCCAGCACCAGTTCTGCCACCCTGTCCGAGCCTTCCGGCCCGCCGACTAGCCCGCGCACGATCTTGGTCATACCGGGCCCCACTCGAACTCCCACCATCTTTTCCGAGGCAGAAGACAGGTCCGGCACGAGGCCCAAGTCGTCTCGTTTCACGGTCAGTGAGGCATGCCGAATGTCGAGAGCAGGAGCCTTTACATCGAGTGCAATCTCCACACAGAAGAGGTTGTCCTCGTTTCTCAGAAAAATGCGCCAGAGGCCCTGGTCCAGTGGCTCCACGGTCGTATAGGTATTGTTCTGGTAGTCGAGTATCACCGCCGCCTCTCTTTCATGCTGCAATCGAATCTTGCATGACCTGATTGTCCTTGTGGATCTCGGGGGTGCGAATCTAATGTGGATTTGTTCGGCTTAAAAGTCAAGAAAATCCCTCCCACTCAGGCAGCGCAAGCCTGTGGTGACTCCTTTCACGGATTGGCCGGCAAAATACTGTTTCGCCTGGTCTGATGGCCCTTTGGGGAACCCGCAGGGTCACACATTTTCCGGCACCGTGACGATGCGTGCGTCGATCGCGTCCGCCTGTTCGTGATCGAGCCTGATCCGCCGACCGTCCGGCAGATGAAGTTGCCAAGCCCCGTCCACTTCCTCCCTGCTTCCAACGCGTATGACATCCCCGGTTTCCAGCCCGATTTCCCGGGCAGGCGATCGCAGGAATTCGATGGTAGCGGAAGTGCCCTCACCTAACAGCGAGATCGAGCACACATTACCCGGAATGCAAGAATTTTGATCGCGCGGGATTTCAGTTCCGTGCGGATCACGTACAGGATGTCCAAGGATGTCGTCCAGGTAGGCTACGGACTCCTTGTCGTGAACATGCTCGAGCTCGTGGGCCTTCCTGTGGACTTCTGTCACGGCCAGCCCCACTTGTCGCAAGTACGTCTCCCAGAGTCGATGGGCCCGCAACACGCGATTGGCCTCCTGACGCCCCTGTTGCGTGAGAACGAAATCCCCGTCTGTCTGTTCCAGAAGTCCCTCCCTCGTCATGGATCTCAGGGCTTTGGCCAGACGCTCGGAGGATGCATTCACGTGGAGAGCGATGGAGGAGCGCGACATCCCGCGGGGCCCGGCTCTCAACACGCAGGTGAGAACATCTTCTACGAGCTGCTGAGGAACCATTCTCCTTCGGCGCATCCAATTCGCGAGAAGCCCGTACCTTGGTGCCACGAATAGGACCACAATGAACTGAAAGGTGCAGAAGAGCATGATCGCCCCCCCACCCGAGGAGTCGAGCCATATGCACAGATACAGGCCGCCGATCACGCTTGTCACCCCAAACAGGGCGGAGAGGAACATCATCCGGTCGAGCCGGTCGCACAGCAGATATGCGGTTGCAGCAGGGGTGATGAGGAGCCCTACCACAAGAATGACTCCAACCATGCTCACTGCGCTGACAACAACAAGGGACACGCACGTGGTTAACGCATAATCTATAAGAACCACCGGCATTCCAATGGATGCTGCCATGATCGGATCAAAGCTCGTCAGTTGGAAGTATCGAAAAAAGAGCACAATGACGGAGAGCACCGCTGCCGCGGCCAAAGCGGCTACCCAGAGATCGGCATCCGCAACTCCGAGCACGTCTCCCATAATGAAATGAACAAGATCGATATGGATGTAATTGCGAAAGACTGAGACCAGGACAACGCCCGCGGCGAATACGCCCGTGTACATGATCCCGATCGCGGTGTCGTCTTTGATCCGCGACACCCTGGACACAAAACTGATGGAGGAGACAGTAATGATTGCAGCCAGAAGAGAGCCCACCAGCATCGATGGGGCATGCGCCTCCACGGTGAACACGAGCTTCATGAACAGGTAGCCACCGGCAACCCCTGCGATCATGGCATGGGAGAGCGCATCCCCCAGAAAAGCCATGCCCCGGAGGATCACCAGGCAACCGACTACCCCGCACACCACTGCGGCAATTCCCCCTCCTATGAGAGCCTTCTGAAAAAACGTTTCCGTCAGAGGCCCGACAAAGGCATGGATCATGGTTTCGATCATTGCCCATCTCCCCTTCCCCGTAGCCCGCCGAAGGCTCGGAGCTTTCCTTCGTACACCTCCGAGAGGAGCTCCGGATCGAGCACCCGCTCGGGCTCGCCATAGGCGTAGAGACGCTGCTTGATCAGGATGAGTCGATCGAAATACTCGGAGGCAGTGGCCAGGTCGTGGTGCACTACGACGAGTGTGCGTCCGGATTTCTTCGCACGGTCGAGGACATCGAGTATCGCTCTTTCCGTGGCCGCATCCACCCCCGCGAACGGCTCGTCCAGCAGGAGGATGTCTCCGCCTTGCGCAAGAGCCCGGGCCATGAAGACTCGCTGCTGCTGCCCGCCGGAAAGTTGGCCGATCTGCCGGTGGCGGAAATCGGCCATTCGTACCATCTCCAGAGCTTCGTGCACGCGCTGTCTGTCTTCGGATCCTAGGTCTTTCCACCACGGCACGTGACCGTACCGTCCCATAAGAGCCACTTGCTCGACTGTTATGGGATAATCCCAATCCACTGCGCCGCGCTGCGGAACGTATGCCACTTTGCCTCGCGCATGCTCGAACGAATTCCCCTGGATGAGAACTTGACCAAAATCGGGTTTTACGAAGCCCAGGATGGCCTTGACCAGCGTCGACTTCCCCGCTCCGTTCGGACCGATGATACCCACAAGCAGTCCCTCGTCGATGCTGACCGAAACGTCCAGCAACGCAGGCTTGGGGCCGAAGCTCACCGTCAGGTTCCTGACTTCGATTGCGGGAATACGGGAAGTAGGTCTATCCATGCCTGTGCTTCTCCAGTTCTCGGGATGGAGCGATACGGATGCCGAAGGTAGCCGCGACCTTCCAGCCAGGCTCTGCCCAGATACATCGTTCCAGTATGAGCTGCCTATTTTGAAAAACCTCCACACGAACTGCTTGGGGCAGGCCTGCCAAGGCCAGGGGAGGATTGGACTCGAGGTAGAATTCGTTTCCCCCCTCTACAAACCCCTTCACCTGCTCCACCACGATCGGAGCCCCGGCAGCTATGGTCTCCGTCCGCCGCACGACTTCTCTGCCGTTTATTCGTACGAGAAGCGAAGGAGGCTGCCGGTCGTCTACCCTGAGAGCGAAAGGATCCGGCTCCTGGACGAAAGTCGCTGTGACACGGAGGGAGAACTGCCCTCTTACCTCCTCGACCTCATCAGAAATGGCCGGCGCTGGTTCTTCTCTCACGTACGTGTAAAACGCGAGACCGCCGATCAGCACTACCCAGATAGCCACAGCCGCGAGAGGTCTCATGACGGGTCTCCTACTTCAGGGCTTCAGCAATCGTTATGGTATTTTCCCGCATCATGCCTATGTACGTCTCTCCTGCCGAGCCGGGAGGCCCCATGGAATCGGAGTACAGCTCACCGCCTACCCTCACTCCCGCAGCCCGTGCTACTTCTCTCACGAGCTTGGGGTTCACGCTCGTCTCGACGAACACGGCCCGGACTCCCGCTGCCTTTATCGATTCCACCACCAGCTTGAATCGTTCCGGCGTCATTCCAGCGCCCAACTCGCTTCCTGTGGACCACCCTACCGGCGCTACGTTCTTGAATCCGAATTCCGCGGCAAAATAGTTAAACGCATCGTGGCTGGTCACGAGGATGCGTCGATCTGGTGGAATGGAATTGAATTGCTCTCGAATCCACACATCGAGCACTCTCAGTTGCTGCAAGTACAGGGCGGCCCTTGCGACGAACTGCCCCTTCCCCTCCGAATCGAGTCCAGAGACGCCGGCCAGGATGTTGTTCACGTAAATGGCTGCGTTTTTCGGAGAGAACCACGCATGGGGATCGCTCACCTTCTCCCCTCCGACATCCAACTCTATGGGACGGATTCCAGCGGTTGCCGTAATGATTGGCTTCCCGGCGTCCTTTGCCAGCGTTGCCATCCAGTTCTTGCCCTCGAGGTGCAGCCCGTTCTCTATGCACAGATCAGCCTTCAGCGCCAGGCGAGCATCTTGCGGAGTCGGCATGTACGTATGGGGATCGGCTCCCGCAGCGAGCACGGATCTCACCGTACACCGGTCTCCCACAACCTGTCGGGTGAAATCCGCGATCTGGGTGGTGGAGCACAGGATGAAGGGCTTCTCACGAGACTCTTGCGCCTTAGAGATCCCCGGACACAGGCCGACACCGATGGTGCCGCACAGGATCGCAACCCACAGCAGCAGGAATAGAGGCATACATTGTCTCCTTTTCAAGCGAGAAAGGCGTTCGCGGCTACAGCCCAATAGGCTCTTACGCGGGTTTGGTCCGATCAGGTCCCATTTCTCAGGGACTGGGTATTCCCTTTCGTAAGTTCGGTACCGAATCAGGAGACCCCACCCCAACCCTCCCCGTTAACGGGGAGGGAGTCCGAAAGTGTCTCAATACCCTGAGCAAGTACCACGTAAGCAAGAAATGAGCCAGCGCAACATACCGACATCGTGTTGCCTCAGAATGAGAATCATACGCTCAGGAATGCAACGTGCCACGATGTTGGCATCTTTCGGGGTTTTGAGACAGTTTCGTCCTTCCCCCCGTTAACGAGGGGATCAGAGGGGGGGGGCGGTTCGGAATCCCCGACCCTATTTTCTTCATCGTACCCCAAGGCCAGGTTCCGGCTCGAGAAAAGACTGTCAGAACTTCAGCACCTCCATTCCCGGCCAAAGAAATCAGGTGCATCACAATTCTTACTGGCTCAAATGATCCACCAGGATTCGAACTCCAATCACGATGAGCACCCCTCCCCCGATGCGCTCGGCCCATCCCCCCAGATGAGCACCGGCAGTCCTGCCGAGCCTCATCCCCACAAACGTCATGAGCAACGCGGCGATCCCTATCACCAAGGCCGGCATCCACACTGACATTCCCACTAAGCTGAAGGTGACGCCAACCGCCAGGGCATCAATGCTTGTTGCTACGGAGAGTCCCACCAGGCTCCACCCCCTCGTCGGATCGAACCCTTCAGCCCGCTCCTCCGGGTGGCGGGATTCGTACAGCATCTTGGCACCGAGAGCAACGAGAAGACCAAAGGCAATCCAGTGGTTGAGGCCCGACATGAATCGGGATATCCCTTCCCCGCCGTACCATCCGATTACGGTCATCATCCATTGAAACAACCCGAAGTGCCACGTGAGTCTGAAAGTGTGCCGAAACGTAATTACACCGAGTCCCGCGGCCACAGCGGCGCCAACCGCGAAGGCATCCATTCCGAGGGCTACTGCCGTACCAACGAGCGTTAATGAGTCCACAACTGCCCGAGACTCTCCGAGTAAATTGGAACACGGCCGACTCTATCAAGGGTCACCGGTCCAGTCAACCGCTGAGCTGCGTCTGGAGCGAGCAGGCAGTCCAACAAGGCCGATAGCCGTGCTCACGTGAAACGCTCGTGCCTTCAATAAGAGGGCATCTCTGCCCGCGACCGTCATCAATGGGGAATGCAGCGCTCGGAACATGCTTCCTTCACACCGCGGGAGATTTCTCCTTTGCTTCGCATCGCGGATGAAGTAACTATGGTACAGATAGAGGCACGAGTCCCAAGCAGAACGGGACGATTCTCAAGGATGATCTCATGGCACACAATCACGCGCACGATCACGATCATTGTCACGGGCACGGACACGCACACGCGCACGGCAGTACACGCCTTGGCGTGGTCCTGTTCATAACGGTCAGTTACATGGTGGTGGAGATCGTGGGTGGTCTCCTGTTCAACTCGCTGGCGCTTCTCGCCGATGCCGGCCACATGTTTTCGGACGTGATGGCACAGGGTCTGGCCTATGCCGCGATAATTATCGGAAGAAGGGCGCCGACGGATCGACATACCTTCGGCTTCAAGCGTACGGAGATCCTTGCTGCGCTTTGGAATGGCTTGGCTTTGTGGGCAATTGTGGGGGTCATATTCTACGAGGCGGCTCACAGGATGTTCAATCCCAATCCGGTCGTCGGGAAGGGCATGCTTGCAGTCGCGGGCATCGGGCTCCTGGTCAATCTCGTGCTTGCAGGGCTGCTCTTTCGCGAGCGAGAGAGGAGCCTAAATGTTCGAGGGGTATTTGTTCACGTGATATCGGACGCGCTCGGCTCCGTCGGGGCTGTGTCGGCAGCGCTGATCATCATGTTTACAGGTTACTACGTGGCGGATCCTATCGTAAGCGTCTTCATAGGTCTTCTCATCCTCTATTCCTCGTGGGGCATTATCCGAGAAGCAGTGCACATTCTCATGGAAGGGGTTCCACCCGGAATCGACATAAGTGCCGTGGAAAGCACCATGCTCGAGCAGGAAGGGGTCTGCTGCATTCACGATCTCCATGTTTGGACCATAGGGAGTGACCGGGCAGCGCTGTCTGCCCACGTGGTGATGGGAGAGTCCGGGCGAAACGCGGATGAGATTGTGGGGAGCCTCAACCAAGTCTTGAAGGACAAGTTCGACATCGATCACACAACCATACAAGTTCAGTCAACTCATGATGTCCTTTACGTTGGATCCGGCCTCGTGTGCAGGCCTGGAACCGCGTGTGCCATTGGCAACCACAATCAAACTGTGAGTTGAGGGGCACAAGCGGGGCCGTACGAACTGCTCTCAGCAGGAGCGTATTTCAAGGCCGTTGCCAATTGAAGTGGACAAATGCCCGAAGTTCAGCTATTGTTGGGCCTAAATCCCCCTCGCACGCGGCAAGGAATTCCGCGAGCAGATACGAGATGATGCGGTCCCGAATAATAATCATTGTTGTAGTGATCGCACTGGGCTTGACCACGGTAGGCATGGGATGGTCGGGCGGGCCCATGGTGCCGGAATGCGGATTGGTTGTGGCTCCAGGCCCTCCTTGCAGGCTACCGGTCGCGCCTCTACCTCTGTGTCAACCCTTGGCCGTCCCGGAGAGGCTGTGCGCTGGGCCAGTGGCACCTATCCCCGGGCCGTGCAAGCTTGCTGTCCCTGCGCGGCTCTGTGCGGCTCCTATTGCTCCCGCCTGTCTTCCGAATGTGGTAGTGCCTCCTGCACGCGTTTGCGCCGCACCTGTTGCCCCGTTTCCGATCTGCACCCGGTACGTCATCGACTGGAAGTGTGAATCACCGACCAAGTGATCTCCGCCTGTATCGAGATCAACTGCATTGCGGAAGTGGTAAGCCCGCATCGTCATTCCGGTGTCCCTACTGCGCTGACTCTTGACCGTGAACAAAAGTCATTCCATGATAGAGACGCTTTTTGTCAACGCATCCGGGGAATCCGCTTTTCTCGCAGGAGAAAAGGACTGTTTCCCGAAGCAGTCGTGACAGCATGCCCCTGAGGAGCTCGAAGCTCCTCGGCCGGATGATTGTGGATGAGTGAACGGACGGGGTTCAGTTCTTATATCGTGAATCTTGCATTCCTTTTCGTTACCCTCCCGGTATTGATGGGATGGGTTGCGTGCACGGGCGGGGCCTGTGCCGAGGCACGACCCAGAGCCGGGAATCAAGAGATACCGCTGGATTGCCCTCTCCTGCCGGCCTGCCCTGGCGGGCTGGGACTCCCCTTGCCTCCAGTGCCAGGGGAGCCCCACGACAAACCGTCTCGGCCCTCGAACGGGGACAGCGAACTGATGGGCGGAAGTGGCCCGTACGCAGGTATGGTGCGCATCCCTGCAGGCCCGTTTGAAATGGGTAGCGCCGCGCCCGAAGGAAGACCCGACGAGCGCCCTCAGCACACGGTCATCTTAAAATCATTCTATATTTCCAAGCATGAAGTCACGGTCAAAGAATATTGCGACTTTCTCAACGCTCGCGGCGATAAATCCCGCGATGGGCTCCCCCGCGTCAAGCTGGACAATCCGTTTTGCCCCATCGAGAAGAACGGCAAGTATTTTCAACCCAAGCGCGGTGAGGACGACAAGCCGGTGGTCTGTGTTTCATGGTACGGGGCCGCAGATTACGCTCAATGGGCTGGCGGAAGACTCCCCTCATCGGCAGAGTGGGAGAAGGCAGCCAGGTTATCTACCGCGGACGTGCCGGGGGATTTCCTCACTGCGCTCTCTCGGGAGGACCGTCTCCCCGTAGCCATAGCG
This sequence comes from Thermodesulfobacteriota bacterium, assembly GCA_040753915.1. Lineage (GTDB taxonomy): Bacteria > Desulfobacterota > Desulfomonilia > Desulfomonilales > Desulfomonilaceae > JBFMDN01. Next base: position 31,797 of record JBFMDN010000022.1, read on the forward strand.
ATCCCCGGTGCACAGGGAATCACCGGGATGATAGGGAACGTCTGGGAATGGTGCTCTGACTGGTACGAAGAGGACTATTATGCGAAGAGCCCCACGGACAACCCCATGGGGCCCCCTCTGGGCAAGGAAAAGGTAATGAGGGGAGGCTCCTGGGCTGCTCCTGAGTCGAGCAAGCGAATCACGAACGTTCACAAAGCCTATCCCATGGGGTATTTCCGGACCGTGGGATTTCGGATCGTAAAAGATTGAGTCTTATCCGTTGAAAGATCCCACCCCACCATCGCCAGGGCCCGGACGAGGCAGAATCAAGACCGTTCCTTATCTGGTGCGCAAAGAGGGCATCGCGCTCGTAATCTCCCTGGCAGCGGTTTGTTTGCTCGGTGTGCTCATGGACGCACCACTCGAACGGCCTGCGGACCCGGACGGGATACCGGCGGAACACGTGAAAGCACCGTGGATCTTCGTGGGCATCCAGTTGGTGCTGCGCTACTTATCTCCACTTGTAGCAGGCATCGTCGTCCCTCTCATAGCCTTTTGTATCGTGGCGTTCATCCCCTTCTCGCCGGGAGGGGCCAAGACCCGCTGGGCTCTCTTCTTCGGGGTTGTGGTCGCCGCGCTAATCCTGACGGTCGCGGGATACCTGACATGAACGGTTGGAAGTGGATGCGTGTCGTGGGAATCTTGCTGGGACTGGGGGGGCTGCTTTTCTCCCTTGCGTACGTGGAGTACCGGCACAGGAATCCCCAGTGGAAAACGTACCAGGAGAGGGGGATTGCCCTGGCCATCGAGCGCCTCGAGGCCGAGCTCTCGTCAGCCGCCTCCCAGGATCGACGCAGCGTGATCCTTTCCGAGCTGCAATCATTGCGCAACAGAAAACCGCAGATCATCGAGATCAAGCCGTTCGGGCAGAAAGACTCCCAACCGGACCGATGTATAACCTGTCATTACGGAATCGAGGACCTTTCCGCGTCGCACCCGAATTCCGTGTTCGGTTGCGTGGTGTGCCACGGGGGCAATGGAGCGGACCTTACGGTGAAGGGCGCTCATCTCGGGATGAGAGGAGGCCGCAATCCCGCCAGATTGGACCTGGCATGTCTGAGCTGCGGCAGCACCCAACCAGGAGGGGGAACATGCCACGGGAACCGGGAGCATCCGTTGCTCAATCGCGTGGACACCGTGCCTCGTTCCATCATGGCCACCAACGCGGGGATCATCGGCATACTGAGGTTCCAATGGGGTCTCGACGATCTTCCCGAAGCTCGATACGGCATAAGGCCTGTCACGGACGGGAAAACAACCCTGGAGGAGATCCCTCCCGAGCGCCCTCACCCGGATACTGTCAATCTGGCTAACAGCCATTTTCGCAAATTCTGCGCCGCCTGCCACCTCTGGACTCCACGGCTCAGGGAGACCATGGGGCGACTCGAGGGATGCCCCGCATGCCACGCCCCGTACGAAGAGGGCGGCAGATACATAGGCGGAGATCCTACCATCAACCGTAGCGAGACCGGCCATCCGGCCACTCATACCATTACCAATCTCATCCCCGACAATCGATGCAGAGCCTGCCACAACCGAAGTGCGCGCATCGGCCTCAACTATCACGGCGAAATGGAAAGCGCCCAATACGGTACCCCCTTTGTCCGAGGTGGGCCGAACGAACAAACGTTGAGCGACGGTAGGTTCGTTCTGCACGTCGCGCCTGACATTCATCGGGAAAAGGGTATGGGGTGTATTGACTGCCACACGGGTCAGGACACCATGGGGGATGGCATAGTCCACGGGGAGATGAAGGACCAGATAGAGATTCGGTGCGAGGACTGTCATGGCGGCTATCGAGAGCCGCCGAGAACGAGAAAAGTCGACAAGAACGATCCGTTGGCACAAGCACTCATCCGATCCTCCAAATTCGTCAAACCCCTGGACGGTGAAACTATCCTCGAGACATCAAAGGGACGCCCGCTTCCCCATGTGAGGCTTAAGGGTGAGTCATTCGTCCTCACGAGCAAGCTCACCGGCAAGGAACATCCCGTGAGAGTTATCACGGGCAAACGGAACGGCCACACCATCAAGGGCCATGAACGGATGGAGTGCGATTCCTGCCACAGCGCGTGGAGCCCCCAATGCTATGGATGCCACCAGGTGCTCGATTTCGGACATATGGGCAGAGATCATCTCAGCGGAAACGACACTCCTGGTCGCTGGGCTGAGGGAAGGACCTACTTCAGGTTCGAGCGCAACATTTTCGGCATCAATTCGCGGGGCAACGTGGGGATCCTGGTCCCCGGCTGCCAGGTGTGGAACACGGTCAGAGATTCAACAGGCCGGGTGATTCAACCGTACGACTCCGCGATCATGAGGCTCAAGAACGGCCTCAACTCGATAGCGATGGGACCGATTCATCCGCACACGTCTCGGCTCGAAGTGCCCCGCTGCGTGGACTGCCACCTGGACCCCAAGGCGCTCGGGCTCGGAGATGGGGAACTGTCGTCTGGACCCGATGGAACAACTCTGGAAGTGAGTTCTCTGTACGATTCTGCGGCCTCCGGCCTGAAAATACCCTTCTCAATCGATGCGGTTATAGATGTGAACGGCCGAATCCTCCAAGGGACCTCCCATGCCCTTTCCCGGGGATTCAACAAGAAAGAGTTGGACAAAATCCTTGGCATAGCTCGATGCCTGCCCTGCCACGACCGGTATGACGATCCCATCTGGGAGAGGCCGGGCCCGTACGTGGAAGCCCCCCCATGCAAGAGGAAACAGGAAGAAGCAGTCAGGTCCCTGCAGATCTCTGAAACCGATGGGTGAGCGGCAAATACTGCGGAAGGCTCTGTCTGCACTGAACTTCCCTTGGCTCACCCGAACTATGGAGACCGATTCCGGAGGTAATATATGTCGATATTGGCTCTGATACTGCTTGGTATAATCTTCTTGATTCTCCTGAACGGAGTGTTCGCTTGCATGGAGATCGCTTTAGTATCTGTTTCGAAGGCTCGTCTCCGACGCTTGGAACAAGAGAACCACCCTGGTGCCAAAGCGGCTTTGTTCCTGCACAACAATATGGACAACTTCTTTGCCACAGTCCAGATCGGGATCACGTTCGTCGCTACGCTCTCAGCGGCTATCGGAGGGGATTCATCCGTGGAGCTGTTTACCCCCCTCTTGGAAGCCCTCGGAATAGACCCTTCTTCGTCCGTCGGCCGCGTCGTGGCTCTTATGGGAGTGACGATCTGCATATCGTATGTGAGCCTTGTCATAGGCGAGCTGGTTCCGAAGTCACTGGCCCGTAGATACCCTGGTAGAATCAGCACATTTCTTGCTGGTTTCTTCAAATCGTTCTCAATGCTGATGGCTCCCGTAATTAAAATCCTCTCCGGGTCAACCTCTTTGATATTGAAAATCCTGATGATTCCCGAGACCAAAGAAGCAGCGAACGTCACAGCCGAAGAATTCAGGATCATGGCGTCGGAGCTTGTAGACAATCGCCAGATATCCCAACAAGTCCATGACATACTAGTCCGGGCCAGCAGGCTGGCACAGACCCGCGTACAAGACGTTATGGTTCCGCGGCCGAAGATACTAAGCGTGAAAGTTGAGTCCGAAGACGACCCTGAAATTCGGAGCAAAACCTTGGCCATGTACAGGAAGCACCCGTTCACAAATTTCCCTGTTACTGACATGCAAGGAGAGAATGTACTTGGAGTAATCAATGTGAAGGATTTACTATTGGAAGACCGTCCCTCCAAGATGCTCATAAGGCCGGTGACATTCAGCTCTCCCGGGCTGACCTTGGATCGCCTCTTGGCAACCATGCAACGGAATCATACCCAGATATCCGTGGTGGTTGACGAGTACGGCATCATCGACGGTCTCATAACAATCGAGGACATTTTGGAGGAATTTGTGGGGGAAATAGTCAGTGACGTGTCCCGTCGTACGCTTCCGATTGCCCCATCCACCGGCAGGGAACCGGAACCTGTGGTAGAGGGCACGATCAGCCTTCACGAGCTGCGGGAATCAGTGTCGATTTGCTTGCCCCCCTCAACGGATTATTCGACCCTGGCAGGGTTCCTGATGCAAAGTTTGGGACGAATTCCCACCCCCGGCGATTCTGTAGATTACGAGGGCTGGCGTTTTGAAGTTACCGAAATGGACGGCAATCGCATCAGGAAGGTCAGAGTCATTGCCTTGGAAAAGTGACCGGCACGATGCCCGGCTGACATCTGGAATGAATAGGAATACCGGTGTCTGAGCCCAACAGGAAATGATGAAACTGCTTTTGATCCGGCCGGTGGCCCTTGCTGAGTCCGAAGGTTGCAGCAAAAGGGTGATCATGGGTACTTGCCCCATGCAAGTCGACATCGCCAGACATCGTGCGGGACGTGACATCGTGGCGAGCGTGCGCGAAATCGGTCGACCAGAAAGGACTGGCAAAACTCCCGCACACCTGAATCAACCCGAACCGGGGAGATCGCGGTGAACGGTCACTTTTGTGGTTCTTTCTGGCAAATCACTCCTTCGTCATTAAATTATATGGTTAGAGCATTGATGAGCTTGCCTGACGAATGATTCGGGAAGGTCACCAGTCCCGGGGGCTGCATATCATGATAGAAGTCATGGGATTGACCAAACAGTATGGCTCCATAAAGGCGCTCGACAACCTCTCTTTCAGAGTGGAACGGGGAAGCGTGTTCGGCCTTCTCGGACCCAATGGCGCCGGCAAGACAACCACAATAAAGATACTGACGACCCTTTCGAAACCCGATGGGGGAAGAGCCGTCATAGCCGGGCATGATGTCGTAAAGGAACCCGTCTCTGTCAAACGGCTGATGGGGGTCATGCCGCAAGAGAATAACCTCGACCGGGAGCTCACCGCATACGAAAACCTCCTGATCTACAGCATGCTGTATGAAGTGCCCGACCGTGAGGCAAAGATCCACTGGTGCCTTAATCTCGTCGATCTTTGGGCCCGGCGGGATGAACTGCTCATGCGATTCTCGGGCGGCATGCAACGACGCCTTCTCATTGCGAGGGCCCTTCTGACCGAGCCGTCGGTACTGTTCCTCGACGAGCCGTCTATCGGCCTGGATCCCCAGATCAGACGTCAGTTGTGGGACATCATACGCAAGACTCGCATTGACGGCCGGACTGTTGTGATCACCACGCACTACATTGAAGAAGCCGAAGCGCTCTGCGATCACGTTGGCATTCTCAACAAAGGCGCACTCATAGCGCTTGACACCCCAGATAACCTGAAGGCGACCCTGGGGGAGTATATCGTCGAGTTCGTAAATGATGACGGCAAGCTCGTACAACAGATGTGCAAGGATCGTGAGGAGGCCACCAATATGGTGCTCTGTACGGACTGCGAGGTCAGGATACGGCGGTCGAATCTCGAGGACGTATTCGTCAAATTGACCGGGGAGCGTATCGAATGATCAGGGGCGCATGGTATCCTATTTTTCTTCGCGAGATGCTCCTGTTCAAGAGACAACTCCTGAGGATCAGCTATCTCTTTTCCGCTATGCTTATACCGATTATTTATCTTCTTACCTTCGGTCTGGGCCTAGGCCGGATGGTGCAGATTAAGGGCACAGACTATCTGAGCTACTTGATTCCTGGGCTCGTTGCGTTGACTTCAATGATGAACTCTTACACATGGGTGGCCAACGCCCTCAACCTTAACCGACTGTACTTCAAGAACTTTCAGGTTTTCATCCAAGCACCCATCCCGCCTTCGGCCATCATGATTGGAGAAGTGCTGGCCGGAATGGTGAAGGGACTGTTCGCCTCGGGCCTCATCTTGATCGTCGGGCTTGTTACGACTCGCAATTTATCGATCACACCGCTGTTCGTGCCGACTCTTCTGCTCAATTGTTTCCTCTTCTCCAGTCTTGGGGTGATCACTGGCATGATTACAAAGTCGCACGAAGATACGGCCACTTATAACAACTTCTTCATTCTGCCAATGGCGTTTTTCAGCGGGACTTTCTTTCCAGTGGATCGGATACCGCAACCGCTTCAAGCAGTGGTCTGGATCTTCCCATTGACACACGCCAACGTTCTAATTCGTGAGAATTCCCTTGATTTGTATGGCTTGATATCGCTGGCGGTTCTTGTTCTGTATGCGATTATCTTCTTTATCATCGGTTCCCTACTGATCCGGAATTACGGTGAATAGCCGTTGGGGGTCAAGTCGTGTTTCTTGATTTCTCTGTTCTCCCGACACCCGAGCATCCTCGGCTTTAAGACTCATCTTCGACAGTGCTCACTTTTGGTACAGTTGTAAGTAGCTGAGATCATGGTGCCCCATTTTTTAGCACCCTTCTAACTTATTGACATTATTAAGTAGCGTTTCCGGCTCGACTCCAAAATGTAGTGCCGAAAAAGTGATTGGCTCTTGGAAATTCCGCTTGATCTATAGGCAGGATGGGACGATCATGCTCTCATGTTTATACGAAAGAAGCGTAGTGTGCCCGATGTCAACTACTTTTGTGCATCGGCGACAATTATTTTTGTGCATGGTTGATGGTTGCTATCCGGCGTCCTGGAGGAAGCCGGGGCTTGTTCTGCCTGGTCAGTTGTCCTCCTTGATGTTTTCCTTGTGGGTCTGGATGAGCGCATGGTCGGCCACGGTTCCGTCAAAGTCTTTTCGCTTGCGCGGCGTGATTGAGAGAGAGTATCACGGCTGTGGGGGGAACTGGTGGGGGAACGCTGACGGTTGGGGGGGCCGGATAGTGATATTGTGTCTTTGCACAGGTTCTTGCGGGGAGTCAGGACGTGGGTATGGCGTGGTAGCGGGATTCTGGATTCCCGCTGGAGGGGTGAGGAGGGTTGTGTGTTACAGACCGATCAGCTTGAGGGCAAGATGGGTCTTGAAAGAGAGCCATCGGAGTGTCTTTGCGATATTGGTGGCGCCGCATCTGCGCAGTATGGTGATGGCGAGATTTCTCAAGGTGGCCATGACACGTGGAGCAGTTCCCGTCCTTATCTGTGAGCGATCTTCGCGAAAGGTCTCATCTCGTATCCAATGAAGTCCGTTTTCAATCGCCCAATGTGTGCGGTTGAGTGCAAGGACACGCTCGGGTGATGCCTGGTCTGGTGTCAGGCTGGTGATTCCATAGGCTATTTCACAGGGTTCTTTGTTCTTTTTCAGGTGGGTCACTTCGCGGCGGACACAAAAGACTTGTCCGACGTGGGGGAAGTCGACATAGTCGTTGATTTCTTGGCTGGTCCAGATGCTTCTGACCTCGAGCCGTCCGTGACCCTTATCGATGGTTTGGTGCTGAGGGGGGAAAAGCGACCAGGTTAAGGTCTGCGATGGCTTCCAGCACAGAAGGCTGGTTATCTTTGACTGTGAAGACGTAGTCGGCCTTCTTCTCTTCTACCACGTAGTCGGCAGTTGCTCTTTGTGTGTGCATGGCGTCTGCGGTGACTACGGTGCCTTCGAGCGGCACAGGGTCCAACAGCTCCCTGATCACCGGGATTTCATTGGTAGTGGATGGGATCTGTTGCTGGGCCAGGACGGCACCTTGAGCGGGGGAAAATGCCGAAAGAAGCTTCACCTGACCGTTGGCACTGCGAGCACCCTTGAGGGTTTTTCCATCCACTGACGCAACCAACCCTCGTTGCACCGTGGACTGGACCCAATCCGAGACAGCACGGTCTACCGCATTCGCATCGACGGCCTGGATGAAACGGCGGATTGCCGGCTCACTTGGCGCATCATAGAGTCCGGTTTTGGGATTTTTTCGGCATCTGAGGCGCTTACGCATCTTTTGGGAACATGCCTGACCCCACTGCGCCATGGCGTCGAAGCTGGTGGCGCCACACAGTGTGGCACAGATGGCAATAGACAAGATGGCGAGCTTGTTGTGGCGAATTCCCCGAGGCATGCGACAGTCGGGGATCGCGAGCAGGGCCTTATGCAGCAAGTCGGCATGGCTGTACGGGAGTTTCATGGATGTGACCGTTGGTTTGAGCTCCATCTGGACATAAGGGTCGGCCAGCTTTTGGGTTGCATCTGGTCGAAGGTGACGGACAAAAACTGATTTGATGCATCCGTGATGGGTGTAGGTTCCGTGGTGATTGGCAAATCCACGGGTGTTTCCGAGAAAGAGCCACCCTGCGGCTTTGTAGCAGGTCCCCCGATAGAATCGGGGATCGACAAAAGTTTCTACGAGGTAGATGGGATGGCCGTGAGCGGCCTGCCAGTCATCAGACAAGCGTTTCAGGTTGAGGGCAAGCACTCGGGAGGCAAGATTGGGAACATTGACGTCGGGCAAAATAAGGAAGCGGCAATTGTTTGCCACCAGAGGAAGGCGCTGGAGCTTCAGTGCCTCAGTCCACCCGATCCATTGGTCTCGTGCTCCACATTTGAGCGCCGCGGCGCCCCATCCCAACAGTGCGAGCCAACGGTCCCGGTAAACGGCAACGTACCGCAGGGACTGTCCGATGAGGGAATGGAAGCCGAGATAGTGGTGCCGCTTCATGAGGCTGTTCCAAACAGACCGTTCCGAAGAGGTCACCAAACGGACCTCCACGCACCTGACCATCTCTCGCTGTGCTCTCGGTTCTCCAGGTGATGAATGATCCATGCCCCCCTTCTAGACAATTTCGGCTGGGATGTCCAGAAAAAAGCGCACAATGATGCAAATACCGCGGGTTATCGCCTACAATGACATAGCCCTGCATGGTCGGCCCGATAGCTCGGTCCGGTGAGCTCGAGGATGGTACAGTGGTGTACCAGCCGGTCGATGGCGGCAGCGGTGGTCAGGGGATCCTTGAAGATCTTGTCCCACTGGGAGAAGACGCGGTTGGAGGTGATAAGCACACTCCTGCGCTCGTATCGCTCGGCAAGGAACGTGAAGAGCACCTCCATCTCTTCGGGCTGTTGCTGCACGTAACCGATGTCGTCGATGATGACCGCCTCGAATCGATCCAGGCGGCGCATTTCCCGTTCCAGGGCAAGAGCTCTCTTGGCCACGAGCAGCCCCTGCACCAGACTGTAGGCAGGGGTGAAGAGTACCGAGTGCCCTCGGTGGATAAGCTCCTGACCGATGGCACAGATGAGATGGGTCTTGCCCCGTCCCGGCAGTCCGAAGGCGAGGACATTCTCGGCCCGCTTCAGAAAATGTCCTTGAACCAGTACGGGCAATTGTTGCCTGACCCTCTCGGACAGCCTTGCCGTATCCACGGTGCTCAACGTCTTCGCTGCCGGAAGGTGAGAGGCCTTGAGCACGCGCTCTACCTTACGCACCCTCCGCTCCTCGATCTCCAGCTCCACCAGGTGGCCCAAGTATCGTGAGAAATCCCACCCCTCTCGCCTGGCAATCTCTGCCGCCTCCTCGTAATGGAGGGCAAACGACAGCAGCTTCACGGCACGCAGCAGCAACGCAAGGCCCGCTTGGCTCATAATGCCACCTCCCGGTCTGTGGCCAGTAGTGCATCGTAGCCTGATAGGTCTACCTCGAAGGCCTCCATTTGAGGAGGAGCCGGTTCCCTGCCGGCATCCATCAGGTTCTTCACGTTCTCCATGGTCACGGGCGAGCCGTCTTCCATCACCAACTGCAGCGCTGCTTCCACCTCAGTCTCCATGGTGGATGCGGCCAAGTGGAGGATACGCAGATACCCAAGAGCTGCCTTGCGTTCATCGTGTACTCCGCACAAGGCGTCGTACGCCTTGCGAAAAATCAGCGAGGGAAACAGGTCCTCCCGATATTTGAAGAGTCTGAAGGCCCCTGGTTTGCGTACCAAGGACCAGATGATATGCCGGTAGTTGATCCGGTGACCCCCTCTGCCCAGAAGCCGCCCCACGCTCAACTGAAGCGTGCTCCCGTAGAATACCTCCAGTCTGTCGTCATAGATTCTGACCTTTACCATCTCGCCGATGAGCCGAGACGGAACCGAATAGATGTTGTTCTTAACCGAGATGGTGCTGTGGGAACTCACCCGCACCTGCGTTTCGGTGAATTCGGGAAGTCGGTCCACCCGTAGGGGATTCATCGCCTCCATCTCGTGCTGCAGCCGCTTGGTTCTCACGCGATTGGCCTTATCCAAGGCCTCCGCCAACCATTGTTCATATTCCTGGACACTCTCGAAATCGCTCGAACCTCTTAGGAGAAGGTGCTGCTTGAGCCTCCGCTTCAGAGCTCCGTTGAGCGCTTCCACGTCCCCGTTCTGCTCCTTTGCCCCGGGCGTTATGGTTCGGGGCTCCATGCCAAGCTCTTGGATGAAACGGACATACTCCTCGTTGAACGCACGCATGCGTTCGGTGAGATTATGCGTAGCAGCCGTGGAATTGTCCGTCTGGTGATACCGGGGAACACGCCCCAGTCGAAACAACGCAGCCTGAACATCCCCCTTGAGCGCTGCCAACGATTCTGACCGGCAAATGGTGACCCATTCCCAGTTGGAATACGGCAGCACCACATGGCACAACATGTGCGGAAATGCCTCTCCCCCTATGGTCACCCGCAGCTTGCTCCCCCAGGTGAAGTCCGTCTGCATCGCCTCCCCCGGACGATGCTCCTGAGGAAAAAAGACCGCACGGTCAGGCCCCTCTGTGGCTCGCCACTGCTTCAATCGCCGCTGAAACGTCCTGACCTGCCCCGGATCATACCGATCCGGATACCGGTCCAGCAGATCCTCAAAGAGCGCCTTGCCTTCCAACTCCGGAGCATCTCGCAGACGCTCGGCGATCTCCGGCCAGTCCTCCTCGAACGGATCCGGCCGCGTGCGCCATGTCCGAGGTTCCTTCAACTCCGACGGCAGCTTCCCCAGCTTCAGGTATTTTGACCCGGTATTCCGGCTCATACCCGCTCGAAGAGCCGACTTTCCTTTCTTGCCTGTCTTCCCATACTCCTTCATCAGTTTCCTCACTTGAGCATCCGTTGTCCCCAAGTAATGCCCCTCCTCATCCAAAATGACGGGCATCCTTATCAGACAACTCCCCCCGTTGCATGCACAAGTCTAATTGTCGTCCCCCCTCAAATGTAATTGTCGCTCAACAAAGGCCAGAAGGTCCGTCAGGAAGTGATCGCAACCCTGGGCCGCGCCGACAAGCTCTTAGCCACCGGAGAGATCGACGGTCTCATGCGAAGTCTGGCCAAGTTCAGCCAAACTCTTCGCGTTGTCGAAGCAAGCCGAGCGCCGGACCTCGAAGCTCAGAGTTCCCGTCAGTGGGGGCCAGCACTGGTCTTCCGTCGCTTGTGGGAGAACCAAGGTCTTCCCGAGATCATCCGTAAGCTCTCTTCTGACCGCAAGTTCGGGCTTGACGTGGAGCGGGTGAGCTTCGCCATGGCCTTACAGCGGCTCTGCGAGCCGGGCTCCGATCTCGGGGGCTCCCAATGGGTAACAACGGTGGAAGCGCCGGGGTTCGGCGAGCTTTCGCTGCAGCACTTCTACCGCACCGCAACGTTCCTCGCCGAGGTCCGTGGAGAGATCGAGACCGAGTTGTCCTTGCAGGACCGGAACCTGTTCACTCAAGACTTCGACCTGATGTTCATCGACACCACAAGTGTGTACGGGTACCGAGACGAGGAGAACGAGCTCTTCCGCCGGGGACACTCCCGAGATCACAGACCGGATCTTCCTCAGTTGGTCCTCTGCGTCGTGGTCAACGCCACTGGGTGGCCCGTGGCATGGGAGGTGTTCCCAGGTAACACCGCTGATCTACGTGCCATGGAGAAGATGGTGAAGCGGCTGCGCAAGCGCCTGTCCATCCGTAACGTTGTGGTAGTTGCGGATCGTGGCATGATCTCCAAGGACAGCATCAAGCTCCTCGCTGAAGACGCCGAGGCTCCCTTCGACTACATCCTTGGATGTCGGATGCGGCGTCAGAAGGAGGTTAACGATGAAGTGCTCTCTAGAGCGGGGCGGTACCATCCCGTTGCGGACAACCTTGACGTGAAGGAAGTCCTGGTGGGAGAACGGCGCTACGTTGTGTGCCGTAACCTCATCGAAGCCAAGAAGGATAAGGCCGCCCGGGAAGCGATCATCGAGAAGCTGAAAGGCATCATCGCCAAGGACGGAGCCAAGTCCTTGGTGGGTAACCGTGGCTACGCGAGGTTCGTCAAGATAGACAAGAAGAGCGTGTCCATCAACCGCGATGCAGTGGAAGCGGATGCGAGGCTTGACGGCAAGTTCGTGCTTACCACCAACACCTCTCTTCCCCCAGCCGAGGTTGCTCTCACCTACAAGAGCCTTTGGAGAGTGGAGCGCACGTTCCGGGAGCAGAAGTCCACGCTGGAAGTGCGGCCGATCTACCATCGATGCCCTTACAACTCAATCGGCCACATCGCAGCAAGCTTCTTGGCCTTGCGGCTGGAAGTGGGTCTCCAACGTCGTCTGGACGAGAGGAAGGTGGAGATCTCTTGGCCGGATCTCATGCGGGACCTGAGACAAGTCCACAGCGTGATCGTGGAACTCGAGGGCATGCGGTACCGACTTCGCACGTCAATGGTGGGGACAAGCTACCAAGCCTTCCAGGCGGCAGGGGTGCGCCCACCCGAGACGGTAACGCTTCTGGGTCCCGTGCCGGTGGACCCTCCATCCACCGAGCCCGTTCAGATGAGCCTACTGTAGTGCCAACCTCTTTTCGCGCGCCTGTAGGTAGCTGATTCAATAGGACTTTACATTTTTTGGTGTCGAAGATGAGTCAAAAATGTTGGTCCTTGCCAAGAACAAGTCTCTCTTCTGCTGTACTTTCCCCAAGTCGCGCCTCTGGAAGATAAGGCTGATGGAAAAATGAACCATAAACTCACTCGAAACCGCCCAAACCTGTACCGTTTGGCGATAGGCTCCTAGGCAAGCCAGCAGCGCAACTCTCCGCCAAATCGAGAACTGCATCTTCGACCGCCATCTTTATCAGAGCAAACGTTCAGCTTTTGAAAGCAATTTCTCGATGTTGTCGGGTGGTTCAGACGGCTGGCCGTTTGGCCAGAATGCTTGTATGATCTCCGTGTCGAGATAGTCCTGAAAATCAATAATCATACCGTCACTGAAACGGTAGATGGCAGCACCACGATTCTGATAACGCCCACCTTGCGGAGGGATTCCAAACGTATAGAACTGTACAACACCTCTATCGCCAACTACCTCGGCCCAGTCTACTTCAAATCGAAGAGTCCCATCCATAATCTGTTGTATGCCTTTGAACAGATTCATGATAGCCTTGCGACCTACCGTTTTGCCTCCGAAACTGCTGCCGGGAAACCCCAACACACAGTGAGGATGCAGCATTCTCTCCATGAAGTCGAAATCGCTGCCGGAGAACGCATTATAGAAGGCCTTCAGGTCATCTCCTGTCACCTTCGCAGGGCGTGCTTCCCGCTCTCTCTTGAAAAGTCCGAAGGCGAAATCTTGACCATGCCCCTTGGAGCGCACCGGAATAATCCACAACATGGCCATGGGCTCGAGGTACCGGGCCCCCTCAAGCGGGCCCCAATTGCATGACTCGAACCCCAGATCTTCGGCGAGCGCACACACCGTCCTATTAGCCTCGTCATGATCGCCGCAAACATACATGACAGGGCGGTGGCCTCCGTAACCCGGGTACGAAGAGTCCTCAAGATTCTCCCACCCCGTGGTGTTGAAAGACTTGACCACGAGTCCTCCAACCGCCCTACGTGCAATCTCCTCTGCTCCTGAAATGGTGTGCCCCACCTCTAGTTTCAAACCAGGGCCAATCGGGTTGGTGCAATCGAGTACAATCTTGCCGCCCAAGTCTCCGGCAGACTCTACGGTAGCCTTGGCCGCCTCATACGGGATAGCCAGGGTTATCAGTTCTGACTCATCAATAGCCTCAGAAATGGGTCTTGCCCGAGCCCCCGGATTTGCACTGAGGAAAGCCTTTACCGATTGTTTCTCCGGTTCACGTACCCCAAACAAGACGGAGTGTCCTTTCTTGGCCCAGCCGATACCCAGACTCCGAGCGACGTTTCCGTAACCTAAGACCGCTATTTTCATTGGATTCTCCTCTCTCACTCAGCCTTTGCAGCACTAGTCATATGTGCTAGACTCTCTGGCAGGCAAGAAACCAGTCTTGCACTCGAGCCCTGTACTACAGATACGGTACGGCCAGACATTAGTCCAATCGATAGATGTCATGAAGCATATCAACCCCATCAATCTGTACGCCTTCGACATGAACCTACTTGTGGCCTTTGAGGCTTTGATCAAAGAGTGCAGTGTCAGTCGAGCTGCCGAGCGGATCGGCATTGGTCAGCCAGCGATGAGCCACGCATTGTCGAGACTGCGAGATGTATTCAAAGATGAATTGTTCATCCGCACGCCATCTGGAATGCAGCCTACGTCACGGGCTCTGGAATTGGCTGAACCCATAGCCTCCGCACTCGACCAGATTCGTTCCGCCATCTTTGAAAAGCCCTCCTTCGATCCAAAAACTGGTCGTCGCACTTTCACTGTAGGGCTGACCGACTATTTGGAGACCACACTCCTGCCCCGGCTGGTGCACACGCTTCAACGTGAGGGACCGGGAATGTCGGTGGTCGTGCGATCGATAGACAGGCGCCGAGGTTTGGAGATGCTGGATCAGGACTACATTGACCTAGGCGCGGGCGTCTTCCCAGAGGTTTCATCCCGCCACCGGGCTAAGCCACTCTTTGACGACAATTATGTATGCTTGTTTAACCCTGATCATCTCAAATTCGATTTGCCGCTCACATTAGAGACTTACCTTGCCTTAGGCCACATCACAGTGTCACCGCAGGAGGGCGATGTGGGGCCTGTTGACCAGATTCTAGCTGAACGAGGCCTCAAGCGCCGAGTCGTGATTGCCACCCCAAGGTATATGGCAGCGTCATTCGCTCTGAAGGAAACGTCTCTCATGGCCACACTGCCGAAACGGATTGCCCTCTTGTGTAGCGACGCGTTCGATCTCAAAGCTGTTCCACCGCCGTTTGAGACAAGCGCTTTCGAGATTTCCGTGGTCTGGAATCGCAAATACGACGGCGATGCCGGCCATACTTGGTTTCGTGAATTGTTTTGCCGGACGGCAGCAGAGGCCAAGCAGACTAGTAGTACCTGGCGCAGAGGGTAGGTGCGAGAAGCCCCACTAAGAATCAGGTGTTTGTACGGTTACTCTGTCAACAATGGCTCATCCGACAAGTGCGTACGTCGGAGGAGCCTAATCTTCTGATCTGTCCAGAGGCGCACTGGACGGTCAACGGTTTTCCTCCAACAATCACCTTATGAGGAGACGTGTCGTGCTGCATCTCCTCTCCAGGAGCAAAGGTATACGCGCCAGCCCTCTTTTTTCGCGGTTCTCTCAGCCCCATCTCGCGCACGATGCGGGTCAGCGTGCTGTATGCTATCTCTATGCCTCGATCCTTGAGTTCCTCCTGCACTCTCACCACGTTTCCTTCACAGCGCCGATACTCGTCGGCTATCAGTGGCTGGTGTTCTTCACAAGAGCCGGATTGATCGGGTTGCTCTTCATGCCCCCTCTTGACCACGTCACGTACCGTGTTGCGAGAAATCCCAAACATACGACTGATTACCCGCAAGGCTGTGCCCTTTGCGTGTAATGCCACAATAGTCTTACGGATCTCCTCGGGAATCATTGTCCGCATGCTTCGCCAATCTTCTCGTCAATCCTTGCCATGATAGACTGCGCATCCCGAAACACCCGCAAGAGCCTCGTGCGATCGAGCTCGTCCTGGCCGGGATACATCACCGTATCCACCCTTTTGAGTAAACGTCTGAGCACCCCGGTGACGATGGAGCAGTCCTTGATCCATTCGCCCTCGGGTCCCTGGTCCAATGCCCTGGCCAGCCTGTTTTCATCCGTGGATTTGTGGGCCTTGAAGAACAGGGACGGATCCCCAACCATCCGCTCCCGAGTCTGTCGATTCGAGCTTTCGTAATGCTTGAGGAAGGCAGCGAGATCTCGTGCAGGCAGATGAGAGTGGGAAAGGTATTGGGTCAGTTTCTCCGCGTGGGAGGGTTTGGCACGTGCCAAAGGTACCAGAACACGGGTGGCAGCCCATGTGGAGACATGCCCTTGACAGACCGCGGCCAGAACATCGTCGCTTAAGGCTTCCAGAAGAGCCAATCGTCTGGAAACCCAGCTCACGTCACGACCCATACTCCGTGCCATTTCACTTGCCGAGCATCCGAAACGATCCTTGATGTCCTGCATGATCCAGGCCTGCTCGATGGCTTCCCATTGACGTTCGCCGGCCTTCGCCAGAAGCTGGAATAGGCCTTGAGTTCCCCCTGCTCACACACGTCGGCCATCACGGTATCTCTTCCCAGCCTCTTGAGGGACAGGACTCTCAGATATCCGTCTATGAGGACAAACAGCGGCTCTTCAACGACCACCAGGACCGGATTGATCTGCCCGAACCTTTCCAGAGAGCCTGCCATCATGGCAAGCGCCTTTGGCCTGACGATACGAGTATGTGCGTATCGCGGCACCAGGCCGGCAATCTCTATCTCGATCCCATGGGGTTGATTCTGTTCCATGCCCCCGGATTAGCACGAAATCTATTTTGGACACCAGAAAGTCGATCTTTGCAATCAGAGGACTGATTCCCCTCTGGCGCTCAACACCGCTGAATGATACGTATTTCTCTTCCTATCACGTCCATCTTTGCAATCAGGTCCCCACCGGAGACGACCAGATCGTAAGTCCCCGCTACCAGAGGAATTCCTCCCCTTGACGCGTCTGTCTTTGCAATCGGCCCTGATTTTTTCCGCCGCAGGGCGTTGCGTTCCCGCTGACGTTACCTGTTCTTCTTGACGTAATCGGAGTGAGACTCCCGATACCGTCGGCAGTAATCCGGGTTATTGTCCCGCCATTTCCTGCGTGCTACTCGTCGATCCTCCACGTATTCGGGATCTTCGAGCATCTTTTGCTTGTGCCACCGACGTTTTCGCTCCCTCTGACACTGGAGCCTGGAGCAGTACGACTGGCGCTTCACATGCCGATACGGCTTGAACAGTTTCCCACAGGCCAGGCAATGACGTTCTTCCAAGGCACACCCCCAGACCAAGGCTGGTCCACAGGATGCCCCTTTCTCTATCCACCGGAAGATGGGTCAATTCCGTGAGCGGTCAAAACGGAGGGTCAATCTTGTGAACACGAGGTGGGTCAATTCTGGTGAGCGCCGAGGGCTATCGCACTCTCGTGGAAAACGCGCCGCTCGGAATCTTTTTGTCTGACGAACAGGGAATAATTCGAGAAATGAATCCCGCTCTACAGCGCATGCTTTCCTGGACAGGAACAGACTCTTGCCGACAGGTAAGCTCCTGTGATTTGGGATTTTTTGGGGAAGGCAAGGCGCTAGAGAAGATTCAGAGCTGTATTCAGGAGGGCCGGAACACGATCTCTGAGTTGCAGTACTCACCCGCTACCGGGACGGTCATTCACTTTCGGCTTTTTCTGGCTCCTTTCCGGACAACTGGCGAGCGAATTACCGGAGTCCAGGGGTTGTTGGAGGATAATACCGAGAGGAAGCGAGCGGAAATCCAATTGAAGGAGGCTCACGAGCGTGCTTCGGCGGAGGCGAGAAAGCTCCGTTCTCTCATTGAGGGAATGGAAGAAGGCGTTGTATTCGCCGGTCCTGATGATGTGGTGACAGAGGTGAACAGTTGGTTCACTCGGTGGGCAGGTCTGGAGCGACATGACGTTATCGGCAGACGACTGGGAGATTGCCTTCCCCAGGAGGATCTCCGGTCGGCAATTCAAGACCTTGTGAGTGAATATCGTCTCTCGAACAGAAGAGATCCAGCAGACTTGACCCATGAGCTCAATCAACTGCATCTCTCTGTTCGTGCCCGACATATCTTCGATGGCGATCGGTACCGAGGAGTCATCCTCAATCTCATCGATGTGACCGAACTGGTAGAGGCAAAGCGACAAGCCGAGCAAGCAGACCTGAGCAAGAGCAGATTTCTCGCAAACATGAGCCATGAAATCCGAACGCCAATGAACGCCATCATCGGAATGGCAGAGCTTGCCCAAAACACCGAGCTGACGCCAGTTCAACGGGAGTACATCCAGGCCATTGAAATCTCCGGGCATTCTCTGCTGGCAATCATCAACGATATTCTGGACTTCTCCAAGATAGAGGCAGGGAAGCTCGAGCTTTGCTTTCAGAGCCTCAGCCTCACCGACTGCGTGTGCAGCTCCGTGCACAGCCTTGCCGCCCAGGCTCATGCAAAAGGTAATGAAATGCTCGATATCTTTCTTGAAGAAGCTCCCCAGCTCCTGACAGATCTTCGGGATGCTGTGGGATCCAAGAACTTCGAGGGGATCAGGTCAACAGCTCACTCGCTCAAAGGAATGGTCGGTGGGCTGGGGGCTCAATCTGCCTTCAAAGCGCTTCACGAGCTTGAGCAGATTGCCATCGCTCTGGATCTAGACCGGACGGAAACAGGCTTTCAGGTGGTTGAGAAGGAGCTGAACCGGGTTCTCGCAGCAGTGGCATCTGAGAAAGTGAGGATACGTGGCAATGAGAGTTCTGGTAGCTGAAGACAATCGTTTCTTCAGGCTATTGGTGGAAGCAAGCCTCAAGAAATGGGGACATGAGGTAGTGGGATGCGAAGACGGAAGCCAAGCCTGGGAGCTCCTCGTGCAAGAGGATCCGCCTCGCGTTGCGCTGCTTGACTGGGAAATGCCGAAACTGGAGGGAGTGGAGATTTGTCGGAGACTCCGCGCACTCAAGAACCGTCCCTACCGCGGCGACCTCGAAACGCTACGGAGGCTGGCATTAGCAGCCGAGTGTAAGGATGACGAAACGGGTGCCCACATGGTTCGCACGGGCGCGCTGAGCGCTCTCCTTGCCGAGAAGTTAGGGCTGGGCGAGCAATTCACGAGCAACATGTTTCACGCTGCTCCCACGCACGATCTCGGAAAGATCGGGATTCCGGACGGAATTCTGTTGAAGCGAGGCCCATTAACTCAGGTGGAGGTCGACATCATGAAGCGCCACACCCTCATCGGGGCGAAGATTCTCGACGGGTCGGCAGCCACCGTTTTCCGACTTGCTCGCACCATCGCTCTGACCCACCATGAACGATGGGACGGAAACGGCTATCCTTCAGGTCTGGCCCGCACAGAGATCCCCTTGGCCGGGAGAATTGTGGCTCTGATTGATGCATTTGACGCGATGACGTCCAACCGGCCCTACCGCCGTGCGCTCACCGTGGAACGGACGTGCAAGATCATCAGGGAGGAGAGCGCGAAGCAATTCGATCCTCATCTGGTGAATGTGTTCCTAACTCATGTGAATGTGTTTCTCGAAATGAGAGAACGAATGAACAAGGAGTTGCCCGCGTCTGCTCATTGCCCCCCGTGCCTGTGTGACGTGCTCGACGCCAAAAGCTCCGCTCAGGGATCCTCAATGACCGAGCCGGCGAGCTTTCTCGCTGGGGAAAAGTAGGGGAAACGATGTTGCTTCATTGTCATGAGAAACCTCGGTCAGAATTTAAAGGACGGAGCCCTTGTGCCATAATCGCGTCAACTCGTTGGTGACAGAACGTTGTCACAAAAGCATCCTATCTTCTTGATCTCTCGAGAACAACGAGGTTCTTTTTTTGACCCGCGCTCTAGGCCATTATTGAAGCTCATCTCTTATCTTCCGAATGGCAGCCAATAGTGGCTTCAGTTCATGGGCACAGATCCAGAAGACTTGCTCCGCGTCAATATCAAAATAGTGGTGGGCGATGACGTCTCTGAAGCCCATGGCCCCTTTCCAGTCGACCTCGGGACATCTCGCAAAAAGCCGACCTTCGGTGATCTTGTCGATATGCTTCAAAGCCTCGCCGACAGCCATGAACAGCATGCAAATGCTGTCGAGGGCTTCCATGCCGGAAGATGAGGCGGTGAATTCGTCAGCGCTTTTGAACCGTGCCGCGCGATCGGCAATTTTCTGAAGTGCGCCGTCGACTTGTGTCACGATAGAGAGCACAAGATTGTGGTCAAACATAATGCGCCTCTTTCTCAATTCGCTCCTTCAGGAAAGGGTTCATCTTCTCACGGACGCGCACGATGTCCACACGTCTGTGCAGCAGCTCTTCCAGAGATTCCTTGATGTGCACGAGGACGAACGGGTTGGGCGTTTCGGTTTTGATGCAAATATCGACATCGCTGTCATCCCTTGGCTCATTTCGGGCCAGTGAGCCGAACAGGCCTATTTCAAGAATGCCGTATCGCTTGGCATAGTCTCGTTTGAATCGGCGCAATAGGGTGAGCACTTCGTCTCTGCTCATGATTTGTCTCCGACCTCTTTTTGTTGGCGACCGTGACAGACAGTCCTCCTCCTGCTGGTCCGTGTGTGCAACCATAGGATTCAGCATTGCGAGTGGCGATGCACAGATCTCTTATCGTATATATCACGTCGTTGGCGGGGGCTCCATCCGTCTGCTTCATGGCCCTGTGCTTGCTCGTCCGGCACTATGGGTTGTGGCGGCTTCATTCGGCAGCTCCATGCTCGGCGGATCGAACCGGTCAGAAATTCTGGCAACCGCATGGCTCTGAAATTCAATGGTGCCTCCAAGGACTGACCCCCGCGCGGCAAAAGGGTCAGAAGATCACGTAAGGACAAGTGAAACTGGCCCGGCACGTCTGCATTCGCTTATCGAAGGATCTTTGCCGCTGCTGGTGCCCATACCTCAGTCCGCAACAAGTCAAGATCGGGGAATTGCTCCCGTGGCGAGGAGAAGCTTTTTCGAACATGACGGCCTCACTGCAATGGCGTCAACAAGCCGGTCCGTCACTCGGTTCCACTGCCACAACAATCCGTTCCGCTATCCCGTTCCCGATGGCCAGCCGCGTGTCGCCTGCTGCAACAAGAAGACCGCTCCCGCCCACGCCAGTCTTCAAGACTGTCACCTCACTCCCCACGTTGAATCCCATGCTGACGAGCTTAGCCTGGAATTCGCGCCCTCCCGTAAGCGCCAGCACTCTGCCTTTTCTCCCCGGTTCCACACTGACGAGGGAACGGGCCGAGACCTCGCCTGGGGAAAGGCAGTCTTTCGGTTTAGCGCCCGGGACGGGTAAGGGCAGACCATGCGCGGCAGAATCGGTCGGAGGCTCATGAGACCCACTCGACGGCAACAATCCGCGTCGACAGCACATGTCGTTCCGGGCAGAGCACGCTCTGCCGCTCTGACATTGTTCTTCATGATCTCCCGCGTCCTTGCCGGAGCGAGTCCTCAGGACAAATAGCAGCATGAACAAAGACACTCCAATGACAACGGATATTTCCCACATGACGTTCTCTTTCGTTAGGGTGGTCCACAGGTTCGGAAAGGTCTCCCACAGAGAAACCGGGGATATGACGGAGCGGCCGCGGATCTACACTGCCACGCATCGAATACCCCTGTCAGTCATGGCAGTTGAATGTCAATGACGCTGCGATCGACATGTGATCGGGAAAGATCTCCAGATTTACGAACAGCGCATGCGCAGCTCCTGACTTATGGCCACCACGACAGTGGAGCGCAGTAGGTGCTTTCACGTGCTCGTCTATGACCCAGTTTGCGAATTGAATTCAGACCGGTTCGTACTGCGCTCCACTATAGCGCCCCTTGTTTCCGGCGTCGAAGCACCCTGGCGATGCCAGTGCCGAAAAGCCATGATCCGGTTCACGTCCAAGCGCGACAGGGCAGGCCTCAAGCTGCGAGCAGCCTGCTGAGCAGTTAAAGGGTCCAAATGGAGGGAGCTCGATAGAATTCGTGCGACTGCGCCGCGGCGGCGCTCAATGTCGTTCGCCCGATTTCCCCCTTCAAGAGTGAGGCGAATCCCGTTGCGTGACGACAGCTCCAGGAGTCCGACCTTTACTAAACCCTCAACCGTAGCCTGTGCGAAGGCAATGTGCGTCTGCAGATGACCCGCAAGAGTAGCTATGGAGACGTGGTTCCCATGCTTTTGGAGCAGCAATGCGGCTGCGAGATATTCTTCTTGAACGGAGTTGAGAGCTGTGGGAGATTTCATGGAGCACCTCTCATGGAAAGAGGATTGATAGACGCGTCTAACTCTGCTAGATGGTTCTAACTATAGAGGCCATTCGAAAGCGTGTCAAGCTTTTTTCAGCACCCGTGGACAGGAACATCTCGAGACTTCCCCATGGTCGAAGGCCACTGGGGAAAAACCAGACGAATGAAAGCGCAGGACGATGGAATATCAAGAGATCATTTTTGAGACGAACGAATCTGTTGGGATCCTCACACTCAACAGGCCCGACATTCGGAATGCCTTCACCCACCAGGAGATGATCGACGAAATAGTCGATGTGTGCCAGCGGGTCCAAGATTCCGATTCGGTGAGTGTCCTCGTCGTTACCGGCGCGGGCTCTTCTTTCTCCGCCGGCGGTAATGTGAAGGATATGTACAAGAAGGAGGGAATGTTCTCGGGTGATCCCAACGACGTCCGTCAGAACTACCGAAAGGGAATTCAGCGAGTCACTCTTGCCTTTCAAAGGCTCGACGTGCCGACCATTGCCGCGGTAAACGGCCCCGCTGTGGGGGCCGGATGCGACCTGACCTGCATGTGTGACATCCGCATTGCCAGCGAGAAAGCTCGTTTTGGCGAGACGTTTGTGTCGGTAGGATTGATCCCGGGAGACGGGGGAGCATTCTTGCTCCCCAGGGTCGTGGGGTTCTCGAAAGCATTGGAACTTGCGTTTACCTGTCGAGTGATTGACTCTGCCGAGGCTCTACGCATTGGGCTGGTAAGCGAGGTAACGCCTCCGGACAGATTGATGGAAAGGGCAATGGAAGTTGCGTACGAGATTGCCCAACATCCGGCGCGCATTCTGCGCCTGGCGAAACGTCTCTTTTACCTGTCTCAGGGGAGGAGCCTGGAAGAAACACTTGAGCTCTCCTGTTCTTTCCAGGCTCTATGCCACCACAGCCCCGAGCATATGGAAGCGCTGGAGGCCCTGTTTGCCCGACAGAAAGATAGGGGTGGTCCCAAGAGTTAGGATTACCGCCATTGCAGAGAAGGGCGCCGTTCTCTCAGCCTCCTATGACGCCTCTTTTTGCGTGCTCCCGGAATACGTCACCATCATGGCCGAGGATAACGTTGCAGTTGTGTCGCACTGCGATGGTCTTGAGCTTGGCCAGGCTTCTCCACCAGTCGCCCATGTCCCGAATGAGCCAGCCGGGTGGCCGCTCGTCGTAATAATTCTCCTTGAAAAACATGGTGTCCGAGGTGAAGAGATAGGACTCGCTTCCAAGATCAACTTTGAGGGCCATCAGTCCAGGCGTGTGACCGGGCGTGAGATACACGGTGATCCCCTCGAAAAGCTCGACTTCGTCCCCATAGACCGGCTTCCAGTTGAATGCACTGTCGATGTAGTGGGGGAGATAGGCGCCGAAGTCCTGCTTTGTGGCTACAGCATAGAAGCTATACTTGATTTCCTCTTCATGGGCATACACGGGGACATCGAGACCACGGAAGAATTCGAGCCCCCCGGCATGGTCGAGATGCATGTGGCCGATGATGATGGCACCGACGTCCTTCAGCTCATATCCTGCCTTCTTCAAGAGATTGTCCAGGCGATTTTCTTCAGCATACCTGGTGATTCCGAACACTTCTTTCACCGGCTGCGGCCAGAGATCCTCCCAGTTCGGCGCTGGACCAGCTTCATAGATGATGACTCCATGCTTGGGATGCTCAATAAGGGCTCCAAGCATCTGGTAATCCCTCCGCTGGGTAAGGGGAGACGGGTCGCTGTGAGTCGAAACTCCTCCCGCTTCAATGACCCACCCCACGTCGGCAGTTAGTGCACCGTAGTCCAACAATCTTAGCTTCATCTTTGTCCCTCCGTTGTGTGTTGCTCGTTCATGTTGCAGAGTCGGATAGCCCAACTGATCCAACCAGACGCTGAGCGACCCTCAATCGCGGCAAAAGCCGTCCCCTACTTACTCAAGCCCCAGCAGGCGAGCAGGGTTCTCGGACGCCATCTTCTTGATCTCCTGTGCAGGGACTCCCACAGCCAGAAGATTCGCAAGAAACATCTGGTATCCCTCTACAGACGGGGGATTGACTATTTGGCCGAAGTCGGAAAAGAGGAGGCAATGCTCGAACCCGACGGAATTCATCATCTTCGCTATTTCTGCGGGATGCTGCCTGTCGAAAAGCGGCATGCACGGGAGAAAGGCATAACTCAGGTACGCGCCTCTCGCAGCAAAATCCCTCTGTTCATCTATGCTCATCGGGTTCACGCTGCAGTTTGGATGAGTGACGATGATGCGCTTTACACCTGCCTCTTTCGCGGCGTCGATCAGATGCCGGCACTCGTGCGCGGAAAGGTGACAGGTGTCGAGGACCGCGTCCCGAGCGGCTATAATCCTCAGAATCTCCTGGACCTGCGGCAACACCCGATCGCCGTTCGGCCATTCGTTGAGCACAGTGAGCCCTTCCCGCGGGTCCGTGCGCTTAACAAACGGCATGAGCCAGGGCGTGTTTCCTGTGACACGCACCCTCTCAATAGTAAGAGCTGCATCCATGCTCGGCATGAAGACAATACGGGCGCCCAAATCGAGAGCCTTTTCCACCGCTTCCGGATTAAAGCCCCCAACCGCATAGTTCAGAACTATCGAACCGAGGATCAACACATCCTGGCCTATCACGGACTGGACCAACGTTGCCCTGTCCCCAGTCGAAGTGTTATGGTCCTTTATTGCCAATGCCCTCATCCCGACCTGTGCGGCATCCCGGGCTATCTCGAGAATACTCTGCTGCCTTGGCGGCACGTCCGGACCTGAATGGAGATGGAGGTCACATGCGCCAACCATAAGATCCTTCACCTGTTCCCACATCAACAGATCTCCTTGTGTTTGAGTGGATCACCTCATGAGCTCAGCTTCTGCTTTTTTTCCCACTCTTGATAGCCGCCCCACGTAAATGGGCCGTACAGCCCTTGAGCAATGTCCAGACGATCCCGCTGCGCTCCACCTAACCACATCTGCACGATCTTGTAGTCACGCATGTATTTTTCAACGTTGAACTCATATGCATATCCATACGAGCCCATCATCTCCATGCCCGTGTTGCAGACGAACTTAGCGCAATCCGCAGCAAAGGAGCGAGCGGCAGAATACTTCGCTATCATTTCAGGACACCAGTGAGCGCCGTAGATGGAAGGGTTCGTGACCTGCCACGTAACGGACAAGTAGTACTGGCGGGAGAGCTCGATGTAGCGGAGCATTTCTCCGAGGTATGTGGCGAACAAGGAGCGCTCACGCTGAGGGAGTCCCACGATTTCGCGATGTTTTGTCGCATTCAGAACGATCTCGAGCACCGCTTGAGAGAGACCGGTCAATCTCGCCGCGCCAGCCAATCGTCCGAGTCCGATTACGTAGCCTTTTACAATGGTTGCGCCCTGCCCCGGCTCGGTGTCGATTCTGTACCTCTTCGGTACCCTCACGTCGTCAAAATAAATGTCCACGTTTTCGTCGCTCCAGCAGAATCCCATTTTCTCATACGGCTTGGAGAAGCTCATGCCTTTGGCATCTGGCGGAATGTGGATGAGGGCAATGCCCTCCGCTCCTTTTGCGGGGTCGGTGGTACAGACGGTCCAGTATCCCAGGTGCCCCTTGAGCTTATCGCTTTGAAAGCGTTCGAGAGATCCCGCCGGACCCGGCCATATCTTGTGGCCTTTAATGACGTAGTCTCCGCCATCTTCTCTGGCTATGGTGCGCACGGTCCGGAATTGCTGCCCAGGGTCTTCGAGATTGGCTCCTCCCGCAGGCTCTGTGATGGCTACACACGCAGTCCAAGACTCGTCTCCGACGATTCGAGGAGCGAGCTCCTTGAGAAGGTCGTCCCTCTTGGCAGCGAGCATGAAGGACACTATCCAGTGAATCTTTCCCACCATGGTTGCAAGCCCGATGTCTCCGCGAGCCAATTCTTCGTTTATCATTTGCCTGACAACGGGACTGAGGCCGAGTCCGCCGTATTCGGTCGGCAGGTTGGACTTGGTCAAACCCAAGTCCACGAGCCTGCTGTAAAGATCGTGCTGAGTCTCGATCGCAAGCTTCTCATCACGATGCCAGCCCCCTTCGAGATCGTGCCGCCGGGGCATAATCTCTTTGTTGACGAAATTTCGGATCGTGTCCGCCATCCTGATTTCGTCCTCAGTGCAAAACGCCCGAGTGTACTTGAACTCGGGCGCCAAGAGCTTGTAGTACTCTTCGTGGACCATGCCGATACCCTCCTCGTATTCGGTTTCCCCATGTGTCGCATGAGGCTCCCCCGTCGCGGGCGCTCACGGCCCGCACGTAGCCCCACGGTTCCCCAATCCGGTCGGAAGCTCAATAGGTGCGGAGCGCTCGTTGGCCGGTTCCGCAGCAACGGTATGACTAAGCGCTCCGTGTCCGCTCTCAACGCTTTCACGCCCGTCCACACAGTACTCCCTCTATGGTGAGCCCCATGGTGAGCTTTTCAGTATCCATCGAGGGATTGCCGGAATGAAGCGGACCCGGCCTTCGTCAGTTGGAGCAAGGAATGTACCATCGTGGCCGAGGGATTCTCGGTCGGAGCGTCCTGGGTGTTAGTGAACAAACTCGGACAGATAGCGACAGCCCTGGCAATGAAAGCGGAGAAGAGCCTGGAGGATGTGGAACAAGATTTCCCCAATTACGAATTTTGAGCAGCAAAATGCGAATTTTTCTCATTTTGACATCCCTCTCGCCTCCGTGGTATCCTGGTGTTGCTGTGTCCGTCTCCTTCCAGGGATCGAGCCCATGAAAAGCCTCGACCAGCATCGTCGCATCCTCCAGGTTCTCTCAGAAGTGATCAAGTTCTCTCTCGGTGTGGACGTCTTCTTTGTCAATGACCGCATGATCGCCCTCGCCGGCACGGGTCCCTATCGCTCAAATATCGGCACCAAGCGCCCTGTCGATTCGTACGTCGACGTGACCATCCACAAGGGAGAGGGGCAAGTCGTTACCGAACCCAGGTATACAAGACAATGTTACCAGTGCGAATACCGACGCCTCTGCCCTTATTCCATGGTGATATGCATCCCCGTTGTCAGAGCAGGCGAGATCAAAGGACTGATGGGGTTCCTGGGGTTTTCCCAGGACCAGAGGGAGGCAATTATTCGGCGTTCGTCACTCCTCGCTGAATTGCCGAAAAAACTTGACTACTTATGGCAGGCCGAGGAGTTGGACGTGGACCAATTTCTGAAGCATCCCCAGACCAGAGCCTTTATCGATGCAGTGGACGAAGGCCTTATCTTGACTTCACCGGAGTACGACATACTCAATATAGACCGCAGCGCCCAGCTTGTCCTGGGGGTTGAGAGTCTTTTTCGGAGGTACACCGAAAAGTACACGCTGGGGGATTTGCTGGAGGAAAATCAGAAGCCGGCAACGAGCACCTCCCGCCACAGGCATTCAAGCCGGCACAAGCTGGATATCGGGAACTATCCCATTTCTGACGGGCAAGACGTTGTTGGACGCCTGGTCATCGTCAGCGACAAAGACAAGAGGCATCGCGCGTGGAAGGGATGTCCCATGACGGCATCTCGGAGCACGAGCATGGTGGGAACCTCAGAAGCGATGATTCGCCTGCGCGAACACATTTCATACGTGGCTGAGGGCGATTCCACTGTCCTCATTCTTGGGGAAACGGGTGTTGGAAAGGAAGTGGTGGCGCAGTTGATCCATCAGGCGAGCCAGCGTTGTGCAAGGCCGTTTGAAACGGTCAACTGCGCGGCGATTCCCGACCCGCTCTTCGAAAGCGAGCTTTTTGGTTATGCACCCGGAGCCTTCACCGGCGCCAGCAAGAAAGGCAAACCCGGATTGTTTCAGCTAGCCAACGGGGGGACTATCTTCCTCGACGAGATAGGTCGTCTGTCACTTGATAACCAGGCAAAGATACTCAGAATCCTTGAAGGGGGCGAAATTAGATCACTCGGAGTTGACCGAGGAGAGAGGGTTGACGTGCGAACGCTAGCGGCAACGAACCTGGACCTGGGGCAGGCTGTAGCAGAAAATCGTTTTCTCAAGGACCTGTATTACCGTCTTGCAGTCATCCCCCTCACTGTTCCTCCCTTGAGGGATCGCTTGGAAGACATTCCCCTGTTGATCGAGCACTTCATCGGAGAGCTCAGGTTCCAGTTTCGGCACTCCGACTTCCGGGGCTTCTCCCCGGAAACGCTCGATTACCTCATGACATACTCGTGGCCGGGAAACGTCCGAGAATTGCGGAATACGGTTGAATACGCCATGAACTTGGTGCGCGGCCGAAAAGTCGCTATAGAAGACCTCCCTCCCGCGATACGACCCGCAGCTTCTGCAACACCCTCTCAGCGGAGACGACTACCCCTTGTGGCCCCTTTGGCACAAATCGAGCACGAGCAGATTCGCCTCGCATTGGAAACCTTCGGCGAAACCACCGAGGGTAAGCGTAGGGCCGCGCATTTCCTCGGAATCAGCTTGAGCACTTTGTACCGCAAGATATCGCAGATGAAGGAAGGGGCCGAGGGCGGCCGCACCAATTGCAGTGAGCTCGCTTTCCAGGATGGCACGTGATCACTGTGGGGGACTTACTGGAAAAGAGTTTCCGGAGAGCGTTCCTTTTTCTATAAAAAGGAAACTTACTCTCAGCGTAGGCTGGTAGCCCTGCGTCTGTAGCCGGAAGAGTTCTCCCGCGTCGCTATCACAATCCCTGCGACAATCAGTAATCCGCTGACGGCATGGTTCCAGTGAATCGGCTCTCCCAGGAGCAAAGCTGCGGCAAGAGAACTCTGAGCCGCGGCTGCCCTTTTCGGCACAGATCCGTCCCGGACGTTTACGCTTCAGCGGCCGGAGATTGCATCTGCACTCACGAAGCCCCATAATAGCGCAGGAGGGCGAGACCCTCCCGGATGTCGATTGCATAGCAAGAGCAGAGAATGGAGGGGGCATGGAGGGACGGAGAGTGAGCGAGAGCGTTACGGACATGGCTGTCACCATGAATCCTGAGGATGCCAATCCGTACGGAAACGTCCACGGCGGGGTGATCATGAAATACGTGGATACCGCGGCCGGGGCTGCGGCGATCCGGCACTCACGCACCAATTGCGTCACCGCATCGATTGACCGACTCGATTTTCATAGTCCTGTTTTCATAGGTGATTTGCTGATACTAAAGGCAAGCGTGAACTATGTGGGTAAGACATCACTGGAGGTAGGAGTCCGCGTGGAGGCGGAAAACCTTCGCACGGGTCAGGTGAGGCATACAGCGTCTGCCTATCTCACATTCGTCGCCCTGGATGCGAGCGGGAAACCCACGGAGGTGCCGCCCCTGATTACTGAGACCGAGGATGAAAAGAGACGGCAATGCGAAGCAGAGATTCGTCGCGAATACCGTCTGGCAGAGCGTAAAAGGGAAAAGGCATGCGCGCGGTAATTGCCCCGGATACAGTCCAGCGAGACGGTCCCCTCCCTTGACGCACCGGGCAGTCGCTGCCCCGGCTTCGCTGTTCCGTAAGGGAATAACGGTCTGCTGCGACTATTCAGCTTGGCAGAGAACCGCTTTCTTGCCTTTCGTGACCATTGCCCGAGTTGAGCGACAGACGGATCATACTGGGTGGCAGCGAGTAGCCGGAACGCCTGAGCTTCCGACTACTCTGCCCAACCTTCTACGAAACGAGCTTCTTCGCGATTTCCTCGGCCTCGGTGACCAGATCGAGCCTCTGAGACACGGAGTTTGCTTCTCTCGGTCCGTTCATTCGCAAGAGATGATTGGTAGCGAACCCGTAGTATTTCAGCCACATCTCATATCGGGGGAACACATCGGCGTACAGGGCCAGGTTGGACTGCCCCTGTGCCATGATGAACACCGACTTCTTGCCGGGCTGGAGTCGGCTAGTGAAATCAGGGTTCAAGTAGGAGTAGGTGCGGTCAAAGAAAAGCTTGAACTGACCTGAGACTTCACCGAAATAGTTGGGGGTTGCCAGCACGACCGCATCGCCTTCTTTGACTGCTTGGAGGACGGGGGTGAGGTCGTCCTCTAGCACACAGTGGTCCAGCTTCGTTTTGCACGTTTCACACGCTTGACATCCCCGGAACTTGAGCTTGTTGAGTGAGAATTCCTCTGTATTTGCTCCGAGCTCTCTCGCCTTATTCAACACAACACGAGCGAGACTTGTGCTGTTGCTTTCAGAGCGGGGACTTCCCATTACACCTACAATCTTCATCAGATACCTCCTGTCCGCAGAGGACTGCGTTATCGAATCCTAACGAGCCACACAGCTCATTTTCCTCTCCTGAACATGCCCGGTATCACAGAGTCCTAGAAGCCTCGCCGCATTTTCTCCCAGGACAGCGGCTTGTTCTTGCCCATTGAAACCAGCCTTGGAGAGGAGCGAAAGAACCTTCTCCTTTTCAGCACCATGGAGGAACCACGGCCAATCTGTGCCGAAAAGTATGTGAGATGCGCCGTGCACGCGAAAGAGCACGACTAGTTGATCCTCCGTGAACGTATGCGTGGCGTTAGACGTGTCGAGATAGAGATTTTCAGCAGGAACGAGATCTCGGCGCACTTCGTCAAAGTCGCCCAGCAAGCCTCCCATATGAGCACAGACTACGTTGATCCCCGGATGCCGTCGTGTGATCTCGGTCAATTTGGCTGGAGTCGTAATGTGCTCCCTTGCCGCCCCAAAATACACATCCGCGGCCATGAACGTGTCGAACACGACTATCGGCCGTGCGTCGAGGCAACTGCCCAGGTCTTCCACGGCAGCGAGCATGGATTCCCCTTCGGGGGATAAGAGATCGAAACGTTGAGAAAAACTGGATAATTTGAACCCATTTATTCCCAAGTCATAGATGCGCGATATCTCGTCCCGCAGGCCCTCCATAGCAGGATGCAGCGTACCAAGAGTCCGTATCCGCGTCAGATCGCGGGTCCACCCGATAAATCGGTCGTTTTCAGCTCGCACCCTGTCCGGGGAGGCGGTTGGCAGGAGCACACACAGGTCTACACCGTTGGATTCGGCGGACTCCTGGAGGGCTATCGGACTCAATCTCTCCCATGCATCTTCTGTGTTGAGCTTCAATGCATATACCATGTCCGGTCGACTCCGGACGTTCTTGACGATCCGGTCTGTGAAAATGTGACTGTGACTGTCAATAAACATGTGCGAATACCCGTCGTACCACTTGCTCAGGGCGGATGAAGGCCACGCATTTGACTTCGTGGGAGCATAGCCCCCTTCCATGGAGTGTTCACTTGCGAGCGAGTCGTATGGTTAGTCGGTTGACCCCGCCAGTCCGCGAGTAGTCCATGGATGAGCTCAATTTACGCACCAAATGAATTCCTAGGCCCCCGGGCTCGCAATCCGTGATCGGTCCGTTGAGGGCAGGAGTGGGCACGGAGAGTGGATCAAACTCGCGACCGTCATCCTCAAAAACGATCTGGACATGTCGCGGGTCTAGAGTCAGCTCGACGCTGATTTCATGAGAGCCCTCGTCATCATAAGCATACTTGATCACGTTCGTCAGAACTTCTTCCAGGACCAGATTGGAGATATAAATGGTCCTCTCATCGAGCCCTCGCTCGTGAAAGAAGGCCTCAGCCTCACTCATCAGGTTGATCAGCCCTTCCCGGGAATTGACCGTGCGCAGTAATAGATAGTCCGTCACCTCGTCGTGCTCCGGTTGACCGCACGTATGCTCGGGCATCGGCTTGCCCGCGTTCCGCACAATGTGCGAGGAAGTCACAGCGTTCAAACGACCTCTGACACGAGGCACGTCGCTCGCCAACAATAGCGCTGGCGGAATTAGCTTCTCAACAGGGTGACAGCTTCCTCGAAGCCCCGAGCTATGGGAATAAAATTGACCGTTCCCGAGGTCAGGAGGGTTTCCTCCACCATTGGCTTGGGGTTTACGACAATCATTTTCTTTCCCTCCGCAGCCAGAGCCTTGGCAGTGGCAAAAAGCAGGCGGATTCCCAGCGAAGCGAGGTATGTCACTTGTTCCAGGTCCACGATGGCGGAGCGGCCTGCTTCCGACGTGAGACTCTGAAATTGCGTCTCAATTTGATCCGCCCCCTCCACGTCCAGCTTTCCGGACAGTGCTATGTGAGAAAACTCCCTGTTGCTGTCGATAACGTGCAGTTCCATGCGTGCCTCCATTCGTGTTCAGCTACGCTATACCCAAATCCCGTCACTGGGTCCTTGAATGGAGTACATACCATGTTGCGCATTTCTTGGGAATGCGTTCTCCGGTCTACCCTGAAGGGCCGATTTGTCCAATGGCAGCAGCGGATCGCTTCCAGAGCCACGGGGAGCCGATTTTGGCAAAGCACATCACTACGCCGCTCAATGTGTTCTCAAAGGTCCCACAAGAGATTCACAGCGTCTGCAAGGAAGCCTTCATCGCACGGTCCCGTGCCCAGGCTTCGATCTTCTGGATTCGCTCACGCATCGTACGAGACAAAGGAACGATGTTCCGCAATGCATTGGCCAGCACGTGCTCTGAAAGCTCTTGTTTGGCGGAAGCTGCCTCGAATATGGCCGATATGACCCCTTGCTCGATCTCCGCTCCATTGAGCCCATCTGTGGATTCCGCCAGATAGTCCATGTCGAAACGCGCAGGGTCCACTCCTCTCTTCCGCATATGAATAGTCAGGATTTGCTTCCGCTCGTCCCTCAGAGGCAACCCCATGAAGAATAACTCGTCAAATCTTCCTTTTCTGAGGATCTCCGGCGGAAGCACCTCCACTTCATTAGCAGTGGCGCCGACAAAGACCGGAGCCGTCTTCTCCTGGAGCCACGTGAGAAACAGAGCGAGAACCCTCGCTTCCGGTCCTCCTCCTGCTTTCTGCTTCTGGTTGGCGATGCCCGCCTCAATCTCATCGATCCACAGCACGCATGGAGCCACGGCTTCCGCAGTCTTGATGGCCTTGCGCATGGCCTCCTCTGGAGGGCCTGCAAGGCCGTCGTACACTCTTCCCATATCCAGTCTCAGGAGAGGCAGCTTCCAGTAGTTGGCTATAGCCTTGATACACAAGCTCTTCCCGCAACCGCTCACGCCCATGACCAGTATCCCACGAGGGGTCAGACCCTTGCGGGCAGCCTGAGGGGAGAAGGCCTGCCCTCTTTCATTCAGCCATTTTTTCAAATTAAGGAGACCCCCGATTTCCCAGGAGCCGGCTTTGCGGCTAACAAACTCTATTACTCCGCTTTGCTGCACGAGAGTTTGCTTCTCCTCCAGCACCTGGTCCACCGTCTTGCCCGTGATAGCTCGAGCGCCTCGCAAAGCGATATGGAACGCGTTTGCCGCCTCGGTCGCCGTAAACCCCTGAGCGGCACGAACCATCTTGTTTCGTAGGTCAGCGCTTAAAGACTCTTTCAGCGACGCCGCGGCCTCTTGTTCTTCTATTGCTCGTTCCAGAATGGCTACCAGCTCCTGGTATCCGGGCAAAGGTATCTCGTCCACCTTGAACAGGGGAATAAGCTCTTCGGGCAATGCTCGTACCGGAGCCAGGAAGAAGACTTTGTTGGTTGTGGGTCCCAAGACTCGGGCGCACTCCTTGAGTTGCCTAATCAGTCGCGGATTGCCGTTCAGCAGCAGATGAATGTCTTTGAATATAAGGACGGCCTGTTCTTTGACGGAGAGAAAGCCTTCCAGCCCCGCAACGGGATCGCACGAGGCGTCGATCACCCCGTCTTTGGAGCAAAGCCCCTCCACGCAGGACCAGGAGTAGGTTCTGACGGGGTTGGACCACACCTTATTGATCGCGGCTTCGATTAGTCGCTCGACGCGCTCTTCTTCTTCCGAAATCAAGTAAATCAGGGAAGTCCGGCCGAGTAAGACATTTTCAATCTTCTCTACGCTCATAACGGCTCGCCTGAGAGATTGTGGCGTGACCCCGCATCTCGAGGGATTTTCTCCCGGGTCCTGCCGTAAGGGCCCACCTTCTCCGTTTCATTCCACCGTTGCCTCTTTCCGACCACCAACGCTGTGCGCCGGCTTCGAGATACTTTAATCGATTACGACGAACGGTCCAAGCGATAATGTCCGTGCCTTGTGGGTCGCATGCCAGTCCGATGTTGGGAGATCAAGGATACCGGACAGGCCCCCACGGCTGGCTTTCCTCAGTCAGCCTCACTTTCGATCTTCAAAAGGCACGTCGAGCAGGTACCCCTCAACAGAACGTGCTTTGTTTCCACTTTACCCCAGTCCTCTACTTGAGGGGGCATGCTCAACGCATCAATCTCCGGCCAGAATATGTCCATAACCCTTTTGCATCCAGTGCAGACCACGTGGTGATGCTCACGGGTATTCGGATCGAATCTGGACCTGTCCTCCAGGGACCGCAACGTGGCTATAAGACCCAGCTCGTCGAAAGTCGTGAGCGTGCGATACACGGTGTCGAGGGAAATCATGGGCAGCTTTCGCCTTACTCTCCTGAAAACCTCTTCTGCGGATGGATGATCCGTCGCACCGAGAATTTCGAGAAACACTTCCAATCGTTGGGGCGTTACTTTGATCCCGTTTTCCCGGCAGACCTTACGAAATTGCTCCACTTGGAGCCCTCGATCGTCTCTTGATTCCGATTTCATTGCGCGTCCGTCCTTGTCCGGTTGGGGAAAAGACCCTCGTTGTCTTGGTGTCAGACATTGAGAGGTGCTTTTCACGGACGGTGACCCGAGTTGTCCACCCGTTCGGATCGGTTGATAGGAACAACCTCCTCGCTGTCGCGAACGAGGCTGAACACGTGCTGCGGCTCGCTCACATTCTTAAACCTCATGAGCCCGCGGTCGTAGAGCTGGAACATGCCGCCCAGGAGTGACGCCGTGTCGGATCCGATCAAGACATCTCCCTGTTTGGCCGCTGATGCGATCCTGGCCGCCAGGTTGGTCACCGGACCGGTTGCCGTGAAGGTCATTCGCGTTCCGGTACTGCCTTTGAACTGACTCATTCCTACCGCTGCAATCCCCGAATTTATGCCCATATTAATTTGAACCGGCACGAACCTGTTGCGCAGCTCTTCATTGATCTCCAGGCTTCTTTTCCGAATTTCGAGGGCCGCTCGAACTGCGTTGCGTGCGGTGTCTCTTCCAGGGCCCTGAAATATGACCATGAGACCATCGCCCGCTGTTTCGTTTATATCCCCTCCGTGGGAATGGATGATATCCAGAAAAGCGGAAAAGTACTTCTCGATAATGAAATTGACCTTTTCCCTCGTGTGGGTTTGGCTGATATGTGTATAACCGGCCACGTCGAGGAATAGAACCGAAACCTCGGTGTCTTTCTTATCCAGACTGGGCGCATCCGGATTTTTCTCTACGATTCTCTGTACCGTGGCCGGCACAAAGGGGCGGAGGTGATGCAAGATCCGATCTACGGTAAGCTTATCCCGCGCCATCTTCCAATGGCCCCGGGCATTCCTAATGACATTGCTGGCAAGATCCGCAAGGTCCGTCAAAGTCACGAGATCTTGTTTGTCCAAGGAAGCGCCAGGCCTCGCGATGGCATCCAGGACCGCCAGGGGCTTCCCATCGCTATAGATGGGGACCACAATCTCGCAACAGCCTTCCGGCACTTCCTCTTCCGTCCAGGGCTTCGCCACGAGCGGACCCGGAAGAAAGCACAGTGCAGTGGAGCCTTTGTTCAATGCTTCTGCAACGGTGGACCTACCCCTCTTGCAAAGCTGACAGTTGATCCGCTGCCGTTCCATTGCGCAGTGGAGAGGTCGAGTATAGTCCTGAGCCTCTGCATCAATGACCAGCAGACAGGCCTCCTGCAATTTGGGCATGCTCGCTCTTGCCTCGTCACGAATAATCTCCAGCACGTCACCGATGTCTACAGAGGAAGTCAGTTTTTTTGCCAGTCGGAAGATATCTTCGAATCGCTTCCGGTAATCTGTCTTCTCCGCGGAGGAAGTGGGGTGCGTCATTCCTCGGGTATCCTCTCTTCGCCATACGCGTGCATTGTCGAGCCACACAGAATCTCGGAACTTTTCGGCGCGAAGGCCTCGCTCAGCCCTGACCTTCGTATTGCCTGCTTACAGGGCACAAATCCTGAGCGAGCCCCTCTCTACTCAACAAATTCTCTAAACTCCGTGCGGTCTTGTCAATGGTCAGTTACCGCGTGGGCAAGATCTTGTCGACTCTGAGAACATGGACGGACACAACCTTCGGCCACGAGGTTTTTCTTGCCACAGAGTTAATTATAAGTTAATATAGCGATGTCAGGTACGTATGCGATTAACCTTGCTTTCAAGCCAAGATTTGGCCGCATTTACCTGAAACAAGATCCTTTACTCCGGGAGATTGACCCCTGCTCTTATTCACGGCGCCAACTCCCTCTCGGTGACATCAGGCGAACCGGATTTGCCACTATGAAGGACAAAGAGTGCTCCGGTTGTCGGGATAGCTACGGGGTGAAATTGTGGGAAAGCAAGCAGTCGACGTGAAGAAACTTTTGCAGGACATTCGCGCGGGCATGACAGACACCGGGCTGAGGGCGAAGTACGGGTTCTCGGTTGGAGAATTGAACAACCTGATGGGCAAGCTGGCAAAGCTGGGATTCATACGACAAATCAGTGCCAAGGATCTGCTTCGTGAAATCAGGGCCGGGATAACGAACCGTGGGTTGATGGAAAAGTACAACTTGACACCAGAAGCTCTTGGAAGACTCCTTGTCGACATGATGGAGGCCAATATTGCCTTTTTCCCTGACAGGCAGAATGCGGGGGGGAGCCAAAAGATCAATGTGCGCCAGCTCGTGGCTGACATTAGATCGGGAGCGACTGAAACGGACCTCATGAAAAAGTATTCTTTATCCCCCCGAGGTCTTCAGAGCGCCTTCTGGAAGCTGGTTCGAGCGGGTATTGTGAGCTGGGATGAGCTCTTATGCCCCCACAAGGACTTTGACGACACGGTAACACTGGAAAAGAATAGGCAATGGCCCAGATGCTACCCCATACTCGTCGTCGAAGTTTACGAGGAGCAAAACCCGGTCAACAGGGGCAAGGTGCTCGATCTGTCCGAGAAAGGGATCGGCACGCTCGGTGTAGAGACTACGGTCGGCCAGGAGAAGACTCTGATGCTGGTCCCTGACGACTTCACCGACATCAAGCCGTTTGCAGTAAGAGCAGAATGCAGGTGGGCAAGCAAGTTAACTCCGAAGAGGCTGATGCGGGCAGGTTTCGAGATCGTAGGCGTGGACAGTGCCGAGACCAACGACCTCCAAGATCTTCTTCAAGTCATTACTGTCACCTTCCAGTAACAGGGCTGGCCAAGACGCGAAGAGACTGCCTCTTTGCCGCCTACTTGAGCGTCGTCCATTCTCCGGACTTGCTGAGCAGCAACAGGCTGATCAACCTTCTCAAGGTTTGCTTTCCCGTCTCCGAGATATTTGTCATCTTATATCCGGCAACGTAGTATAGCAGGTTCTTTCCCTTCGTCTCACCCCACACGCACGTGGCTGAAAAGACGAAAGGGTCGAGGCCGAAAAACATGTCCACGGAAAGCTGCAGGGAGCGCTCATCTCCCACAGCGGTTTGAAGTCCCGCTATTCTCAATCCTGATTCCGATATGTCTCTCACGATACCCCGTGCTGAAGAGACCACGTCAAAAATCCACAGGGGAACGTTGAGCTCGACCCGGGGCGACCGTCGTGCCTGAAACTCATCGACCAGCTTGCGGAACAGCGGCGACCTCTCATAGAGCTCATCATGATCGATCAGTTTTTCCTCGATGAGCTTCTGATATACTTTCTTGAGTCTCTTGGCCGTCAACCCGTATTTTTCCATGAGCTCGGAGTCGGCCATGCCGGACCTGATGTACCATATGAGCTCCCGGGCTCTTATTGGAATCTTTGCTTCCGTCGGGTCCATTCTCTTGCCTCATCGGTCCGGTCCGGGACCCCGGCGCCCAAAGAATTGGATTCCGGGAGCTTGCAATCGGTAGCGGAATCGTCGTCTCCATACCCGCTACGGGGTCATCACCCAAGTACAAGTAACTCTTGGGCATTCCGGGGAGACTCCTAGCAGAGGAGCTACC
Organism: Thermodesulfobacteriota bacterium; assembly: GCA_040753915.1. GTDB lineage: Bacteria > Desulfobacterota > Desulfomonilia > Desulfomonilales > Desulfomonilaceae > JBFMDN01. The sequence goes on from JBFMDN010000022.1 coordinate 69,779, forward strand.
GGCTGTCAAGAGGCAGGATGCTTCCTCACCTATTCTCTCGTATAGTGGCCCGATCTTCCACCGCTCTTCTCCATGAGTCGGACGTTCGCGATCACCATCCCACGGTCTACTGCCTTGCACATGTCGTAGATGGCGAGCCCTGCGCATGCCACCGCGGTCAGAGCTTCCATTTCAACTCCTGTCCGAGCAGTCACCTTGACTCGAGCTTCTATTTCCACGACCGAGCGCTCTCTATCCGCAAAGAATTCTATGGCAACAGAAGACAGAGGAAGTGGATGTGCCAGGGGAATGAGGTCCGGCGTCTTCTTTGCGCCCATGATGCCCGCGAGCCGTGCCACACCGAGGACATCGCCTTTCTTTGCCCTGCCTCCGAGGATAAGGTCCAGAGTTTCGGGCTTCATTTGTACCTCTCCCCGTGCGACGGCCTCCCGTGCCGTGACAGCCTTCTCGCCCACGTCCACCATGACCGCCTGACCCTTTTCATCGAAGTGTGTGAAGTCACCCATGTCCTACTCCTGGAATGCCCTCAATTCTCCCGAATCCCTTACGTCGAGCCTGTGAGTGAGCGCCCGGGCGTGAGCAGCAAATCCCTCGTATTGTGCGAGGACCACTGTTTTTGGTGCCAGGTATTCGAAGCCTTCTTTGGTCACTCGAGAGAACGACATTTTCCGCACAAAGTCTCGCACCGACAGAGCGGAAGCGGTCCGAGCGAACCCTGACGTGGGCAAGATGGCATTGGGACCTATTGAATAATTAGCCAGAGTGCCGGGAGTGTACGGGCCGAGGAGAACTTCCCCGGCAAACGCTATCCGATCAAGGATGGCGGAAGGGTCTTCTGTGAGCACCTGCAAGTGCTCTGGTGCAAAGGCGTTGATGAACCCTATCGCCTCCTCCATGTCTTGTGCAAGCACCACTCCTCCATTGGCACTGAAGACAGCCTCACAGAATGATCGCCGCTCTTCTGGAAGTTGGGCAACTAGGATGGGGATGAGCCGACACGCTTCTCGAGCCACTGTAGGATCGGCAGTTACCAGGTACGCAGCAGAATCAGGGCCGTGTTCCGCTTCTATGAGCAGGTCTATCACGGCAGTTTCCACGTCGATGGATCGGTCCGCAAGAACAAGAGCTTCACTGGGCCCGGCCGGCAAACCGGTATCCACAACTGTGGAAAGAATCTGTTTCGCTGCCAGAACGTAACCCGAGCCAGGTCCAACGATCTTGTCCACCTTTGGCAGGGTCCGAGTTCCGTACGCCACGGCAGCGATCGCTTGAACACCGCCCACCGCATATACTTCATCCAGCCCGATCAATCGCGCCGCTGCCACGGTCGCGGGGTCCGCCTTCCCTGCCCTATCCGGCGGCGTAATCGTCACGATGCGCCCTACCCCTGCAACCTTTGCCGGAACCCCTGCCATCATCATCATGGACGGGAAGGATCCTTTTCCCCGCGGAACGTACAGTGCAACGGACTCCAGAGGAATGGTTCTTTCTCCTGCGACGATCCCAGGGGAGATCTCCATTTCCCAGGTCGCGGGTTCGACCTGACACTCGTGGAAGGCTCGAATGTTGCGGATCGAAACCTCCATGGCATCGCGGAGCTCAGGCGCGAGACCTTCCACAGCACTGTCCATCTCTGCAACGGGAACGCGGAACGCCGATGGGTCCATATCGGCACCATCAAATCGCAGTGCAAGCTCGCGGACAGCGTCATCGCCTCTGTCACGCACATCTGCTACCAGAGGCCGCACCTGTTCCACGAGACGATCCAGATCCACCCCGTTCCTGCGAAATAATCGACTTTTCTCTTCAGGCCCCATGGTCGAGAGCTCAAAAAAGTTCACGTGCATGCTTCACCTCAGGCACCCACTTCCAGCAGATTTTCTCCGTCCACAGGAAGGCCGTAGCCAATATCCCGCACCGCGTGCCGTTGACCTTTCGCTTTGGACCGGTAAGTGCCTTATCCTGGCATGGAAGGAAAGAAGGGTCAACACCTGGAAACGGCAAGCAACACGTCAAAGCGGCCATTACTCAATCATGGGGGCGCCAGGCGTAGCTGTAAAGGTGTAGTAGTCCGTGGTCCGGCAGGGGAACAGGATCCGGTCGACGTCGACACACCATGCAGTCTCCAGCCACGCCACTGTGCGAGGGAGACGAGCCATGCGGCGACGCCATTGACGGGTAAGCCCGTGTGTCAACAACGAGCGGGGTTGTTTCACCCCGAATTTGTCTTGCATTTCGCCGCATTCCCGATCCCGGCGAGGCTCTGCCAAGCCTTCTGGTGCGGTTTTTTCTTGACGGTTCTCGGGTTCTTCGATATCGTGGCACTCATCCTTTCCCGCCTTGCATCAGCACATCTCAGGCAGTGCATGACACGATGCCCCTTCGCGAGGGGCCTCCGGGGGGCTTGACACTAACCCGAAACTGGGAGACCAGCATACTGAAAGTACTGTCGGGACGACACAGCAGTCTCTGAGCAATCGTAGAACAGATTTTTCCTTTGGGGGGAAACATGAGCGCAACGGTCTGTGATGAGTGTCACGGTGACGCTCCCGATGTCACGCAATAGGAGTCATCTTCGGCCTGACGCGAGCCCTACTGCCACGCATTGAACGTGCGTGGTATTCATCACAGTTGAAAGCCGGCGAGCCTTGGATTGACACGTCTTGATGACAGAGGTGGAGGCTTCCGATCGGCGACCGGGGTGAGTTTTCGCCAAGTGGATAGCGGAGCGCTGACCGTGGTTTCACACGGTCGTGCACGGTCCAACTCACCAATTGGGTTTAGACCTGCTCTAAATGCGCTCCGCTATAGCCACAGAGGGGGGGAACAGCCTTGCTTTGGGGAGCGCAGACAAGAGGGGATACTCTGCGGCTAACGAGGCCTACGGTGCCGTACGTCTTGGCAATGGGGATTCTGATATTTTGGACCATTACTCCGTTGATCGGCGAAGTATTATCCCAGTGGGACACCAGTAGGTGCAGACCTGTCGTGTGGCCAACCGCAGATCGGGCTCTCCTCGAGCTGAAGACCATCAATGCAATGAATTGCAGGGAAATGTTGGGCCCATATTCGCGTTTCGGCTGGAATCACCCTGGGCCGCTGTTCTTCTACGCTCTTGTGCCGTTCTATTGTTGGTTTGGTAACAACGGTTCCTCATTAGCCCTGGGGACTGCTGTCCTTCACCTGGGGTTGGTAATATTTCTAATCTGGGTTACCCTTGCTCGAGTCAAGCAATACTCTGTGCCACTGGCGATCTCCATTCTCCTTGTGTCCGGGTTGTATTTTCGCTGTATTCACCTCTCTTCTTACTGGAATCCGCACGTGCTTGCTATACCATTCCTCGTTATCTTGGTATTGTCCCCGTTGATTTGGTGCGGCGCCCTCTGGGCTGTCCTGACTGTAGTGTTACTGGGGAGTTTCATCGTCCAAACACACGTGGGAACCCTGCCCTGCACGCTTGCAGCCTTGGTAGGCGGGATAGCATATGCAATCGTCCATAACCGCTGCTATCAAGGTGGTCTGTTTACCAAAAAGAGCATAGCTCAGTGGTCATTGCTTGTGGCCGTGGTGACTGCGACGTGCTGGATCATGCCACTTCTCGAGCAAGCGAGCGGAGAAGTTGGCAATTTCGCGAAGCTTGCAGCCTTTTTCTCATGCACGGATGAGAAACATTCATTCGGGGCAGCAATGGAGACAATATCTGAGGAGGTCGCATGGATGCGACTGAATCGCGGGCCTCGTTTCCACGATTTTGAAACGATTGCTCCAATAATTGCTGGCACTCAAATAATGTGCGTATTGGTCCACGGCTTATATGCTGCATTCTGCAGCAGGCGAGGCTATGAGACTGCCATTTCATTTGTGGCTCTCCTTGTGTTTGCAACAGCTATTTGGTCGATATCGAGAATCCGGGGTCCAATACATCCGTTTCTCGTTAACTGGATGTCGTCTATCGGGGTTATACTGTATGCCATCCCTTTGTCCGCAATCATAGCAAGGATTCTACCCGCTAAATGCTGGGTAGGAACGGCCTGTGCAGTGTTGGCCGTCTATTCTGCCGCTGAAACATACTCCCATCTGAGTCCAATATGGAAAGATCGCTGCACGTCTGTTGAATGTGGCGGGAATGTCCAAGTGAGAAGGGCCGTTGCGCTTTTGATGGACAGCCTTCGGGACGCTGGGATCAAGAAGCCTGTGGTCAATTGGGATCACCCTTCATGGCAGTTAGCGGCAGGCATTGTCCTGCAGCTTGCAAAGCATCAAACGCCTTTTTCCGTAGCTTCCCAGTGGACCTTCATGACAGGGCCTCTCTACGCCAAAAGAGGCGGAGAGGATGGCTTTGTTATCATTTCTATGAAAGCCCCAGATGCACCCCTCCGTGCAGGCGCTGTTCACCCCCTACCACTACCGGACGGTTACACTCGCGACTACCACAACCGAACTGCATTCTTAGTGGTTGGATCTTACCTCCCCCTACCCCTCACACTTAATTTCAGCACACGCAGTAACCTCATTTGTGGCATCTTGCAAGCAGGGGGCTGGGGTAGTGGCGAAATCTGGGGTACCTGGACCGTCGGCAAGCAGGCCTGCCTGGAGTTTCCTCTCCAGCATCCGATAGGCGCTGACCTTATTTTGAGCGCAACAACCGTGGCCTTCTTAACAGAAGCCCGCTCGGAAATCACAGTGGATATCTTAGCCAACGGCACCGCTATCGGTAAGTGGATCTTCCTTCACGGCGAGCCAGAAGTTGATCGCGAGGTACGGATAGATGAGACAGTGGCGGACCAGCGTAATCCCTTGGAAATCCTTTTCCGCATATCCGATCCCGCGTCTCCATCCTCACTGGGGCTGAGCAATGACACGCGCTTACTCGGAATGGGAGTAAAGACATTGAGGCTTGAAAAGGCTCCGACAAAGTGTGGTCGCGATTATAGGGGGGCACATTGAGAACAGGCTGGTCCACCTCGTGAACTGAACGACGGACGGCGCGTGAATATACGGACCGTTCAGCCACCGTTCGACGTGTGCGAGGGGAACGAGTTCACGCCTGCATGAGAGTTTGGGGGCGTTGTTTCAATCCACGCCCCCGCACGGGGGGCGACTGGAAAATTAATGGCCTGTGGAGCGACTATAAGGAGTTTCAATCCACGCCCCCGCACGGGGGGCGACATAAAATAAAAAAGTACAGAAAGGAAAAAACGAATGTTTCAATCCACGCCCCCGCACGGGGGGCGACTTTCTTGAAGGGCGCGACAGCGCTTACCATCGGTGTTTCAATCCACGCCCCCGCACGGGGGGCGACCGCGGAACATTGCTGAATGGCGAAGGTACAACGGAGTTTCAATCCACGCCCCCGCACGGGGGGCGACTTGTTCCCTGGCCAGTTTCTGGAGAGATACCCACCAGTTTCAATCCACGCCCCCGCACGGGGGGCGACCTTTCGCCCAAGATAATACTCGTAATCAAGCCGCAGTTTCAATCCACGCCCCCGCACGGGGGGCGACTCCTCGGAGCATCGAATGCTCTGCTCGATTGCCGAGTTTCAATCCACGCCCCCGCACGGGGGGCGACGGGAAGTGGGCCCGTGGTACGGTATGGAACTTGAGTTTCAATCCACGCCCCCGCACGGGGGGCGACATGTTTTTGAAGCTTTTTAGAAACGACTCAAGAAGTTTCAATCCACGCCCCCGCACGGGGGGCGACTTCACGTAACTGTCGCCAGCCACATAGTCTCCCTCGTTTCAATCCACGCCCCCGCACGGGGGGCGACTCTTTCTTCGATCCTCTACCCGAGCTTCTTCAAGGTTTCAATCCACGCCCCCGCACGGGGGGCGACATGGTAATCGGTCCTCGATGCTGATTCTTCCCGGGGTTTCAATCCACGCCCCCGCACGGGGGGCGACTAGCAATCGAAGGAAATTCTCCCAATACTTTAACCGTTTCAATCCACGCCCCCGCACGGGGGGCGACCATTCATGAGTACGATCCCGATTAAGGGCACACGTTTCAATCCACGCCCCCGCACGGGGGGCGACGTCTTCATATGTTTGCATACTTGAGCATGATGCAGTTTCAATCCACGCCCCCGCACGGGGGGCGACCAGGTGCCAGCCAACATTTCGTCCACCGCCTCGGAGTTTCAATCCACGCCCCCGCACGGGGGGCGACAATGGGTTGGTGATGTTCGATTCCGTGTACGCCTTGTTTCAATCCACGCCCCCGCACGGGGGGCGACCGCACCGTTCGTGGCCGTACACGTTGCCCTCTGGGGAGTTTCAATCCACGCCCCCGCACGGGGGGCGACTTGGAGAATCTCGAACTTCATATCCCATTCGGCATGTTTCAATCCACGCCCCCGCACGGGGGGCGACATGGGTTGGTGATGTTCGATTCCGTGTACGCCTTGTTTCAATCCACGCCCCCGCACGGGGGGCGACGGGGCGATCCCCCGAGCGCTGTAACGTTATTTCCGTTTCAATCCACGCCCCCGCACGGGGGGCGACATGATACCTACCCATCAGTGAGTATAATATCAAGAGTTTCAATCCACGCCCCCGCACGGGGGGCGACAGCCATACACAGGTGAGCCTGGAATAGCTTTAGCGTTTCAATCCACGCCCCCGCACGGGGGGCGACGATTATCCCCAAAAACTATAGCCATTCCAGCTTGAGTTTCAATCCACGCCCCCGCACGGGGGGCGACATTGCGGACTCACTGAGAGAACCAAAAGAAAGAGTTTCAATCCACGCCCCCGCACGGGGGGCGACTCCTGCAATCGATCTACCAAGCCATAAATTCAGTGTTTCAATCCACGCCCCCGCACGGGGGGCGACTCTATACAGGTTTCTAGGTATTCTGTTGATTTTGCTGTTTCAATCCACGCCCCCGCACGGGGGGCGACTCCTGCAATCGATCTACCAAGCCATAAATTCAGTGTTTCAATCCACGCCCCCGCACGGGGGGCGACTCAGGCTTGGCGGGATGCTTCACTACGATCCAAGGTTTCAATCCACGCCCCCGCACGGGGGGCGACCGGGCGAAGCGCTGTATCGTGGGACCCGCAGGCAGAGTTTCAATCCACGCCCCCGCACGGGGGGCGACCAGGCACTCTTTTAACTGCACTAACGCCTCTTAGTTTCAATCCACGCCCCCGCACGGGGGGCGACTGCGTTAAATAGCGCGAAGCGAAGATTTCAAGAGTTTCAATCCACGCCCCCGCACGGGGGGCGACAGAATAGCCCTTTCACTTTACGAGTCTGGAAAAAGTTTCAATCCACGCCCCCGCACGGGGGGCGACGGGCGAAGCGCTGTATCGTGGGACCCGCAGGCAGAGTTTCAATCCACGCCCCCGCACGGGGGGCGACCGCAACCCCTTCGTTATCAGGGCATGAAAAAAGGGGTTTCAATCCACGCCCCCGCACGGGGGGCGACGGGAGATGCCCTGGGTCAGCTCCAGGCTCAGCCGTGTTTCAATCCACGCCCCCGCACGGGGGGCGACCTAGGCTCGCTGATTGCAACGTCTTTTTCTCCTTGTTTCAATCCACGCCCCCGCACGGGGGGCGACAATTTCAAAATAAAGAAGCACAGGCTAAGAATAAGTTTCAATCCACGCCCCCGCACGGGGGGCGACCCAGGCCTGTGCTTCCGCACAAGTCTGATCGTAGTTTCAATCCACGCCCCCGCACGGGGGGCGACCTGATGATGCCGGAAACCCTCTTATGGGAGGGCAGTTTCAATCCACGCCCCCGCACGGGGGGCGACCGGCAAATCGGGTAGAAACAATTACTGGAAGGCGTTTCAATCCACGCCCCCGCACGGGGGGCGACTTGCGGAACATGGAGAGGCGAACAAGCAGATAGGTGTTTCAATCCACGCCCCCGCACGGGGGGCGACCAAATCGAACATTCAAATTCAATAAGGTGAAATTGTTTCAATCCACGCCCCCGCACGGGGGGCGACTTCAATCTCATCCCAAGAGCTTTCTAGCTCCTTGTTTCAATCCACGCCCCCGCACGGGGGGCGACCCGATATACCGTGGCGTTTGTTTGCGTTACGCGACTGTTTCAATCCACGCCCCCGCACGGGGGGCGACGCTAGGTGCTGTATAATATACCCCATTCAGAAAAAGTTTCAATCCACGCCCCCGCACGGGGGGCGACAAGGCAGTGGGGAATGATCATTTTTGATGAGGGTTTCAATCCACGCCCCCGCACGGGGGGCGACTAGTAAGCAGTTACAATTTTTCCGGATCTATCACGGTTTCAATCCACGCCCCCGCACGGGGGGCGACCAATGGCGAGCGATGCCTGGCAGCAGAGCAAAAAGTTTCAATCCACGCCCCCGCACGGGGGGCGACTAGCTTTTGCAATCTCTGTTCGCATAGGATCTCGTTTCAATCCACGCCCCCGCACGGGGGGCGACGGGATTAATGGCAATAACAGGGCTGTACCTGCTGTTTCAATCCACGCCCCCGCACGGGGGGCGACAGGAATTGGTAGGCCTGTGGAGATAATTAAGGCTGTTTCAATCCACGCCCCCGCACGGGGGGCGACGAAGTAGCGATGCCGGTTTACATCGGAGCAGTGTTTCAATCCACGCCCCCGCACGGGGGGCGACATCCCTTCGGGCAGGGTATTGAAGCGTCTGCCGAGTTTCAATCCACGCCCCCGCACGGGGGGCGACGCGCCTACTAGAAGTTGAAGTGTGGGAGAGCGATGTTTCAATCCACGCCCCCGCACGGGGGGCGACTAGTATCCTTGCACATATTTGCCTTGAGTGGATGTTTCAATCCACGCCCCCGCACGGGGGGCGACTGGCGTTGATGGTGAACAGGATTTTTCTATGTACCGTTTCAATCCACGCCCCCGCACGGGGGGCGACTGGAGCATATTGAGGATACAGCCAGGCTAGCTGATGTTTCAATCCACGCCCCCGCACGGGGGGCGACTGTATTTTTTCAATGCTTCCCCGGTACCAGGGAAGTTTCAATCCACGCCCCCGCACGGGGGGCGACGAAGGCTACAGCAGGAGGAAAGCCTTGTGTGTAAGTTTCAATCCACGCCCCCGCACGGGGGGCGACTAGATGCAGTAAGTGCTGAAATAAAAAGGAAGAAGTTTCAATCCACGCCCCCGCACGGGGGGCGACTCACCCGCGAGGAGGCATATATCGAAGTAGTGCAGTTTCAATCCACGCCCCCGCACGGGGGGCGACCAGAACGAGTAGCTATCGTAACACCGGCATTTAGTTTCAATCCACGCCCCCGCACGGGGGGCGACAACCTATTCAGTCATTCCTCGCGGGGCGGCCAAAGTTTCAATCCACGCCCCCGCACGGGGGGCGACAATAGCACAGGAGCAATTGGGCCAATCGGGTATTTGTTTCAATCCACGCCCCCGCACGGGGGGCGACGAGGCTAATCCTTATCGAGTAAAGAGAGCCCAAAGTTTCAATCCACGCCCCCGCACGGGGGGCGACAGGAGAGCAAGTGCCATTTGCATATTGGGATTTGGGTTTCAATCCACGCCCCCGCACGGGGGGCGACCTGTATGCGTAGCGCTATCGGGGCAAGTAATGAAGTTTCAATCCACGCCCCCGCACGGGGGGCGACGGCTTCAGCTTATCAATTCTTGTAAGCAAATCGTCGTTTCAATCCACGCCCCCGCACGGGGGGCGACGCTCTTCAAGGATTTTGAGCGTGGGATTCAGTCTGTTTCAATCCACGCCCCCGCACGGGGGGCGACCGGGGATTAATGGCAATAACAGGGCTGTACCTGCGTTTCAATCCACGCCCCCGCACGGGGGGCGACCACAAAAGCCCCGTTTGTTTGTGAAGGGCATCCAGTTTCAATCCACGCCCCCGCACGGGGGGCGACATGGAGTGCTTCTGCACAGAGCAGGAGCAATAATAGTTTCAATCCACGCCCCCGCACGGGGGGCGACTACACTAAAGTAGGTGATACGTACGTGCCTGATGTTTCAATCCACGCCCCCGCACGGGGGGCGACCTAGGCTCGCTGATTGCAACGTCTTTTTCTCCTTGTTTCAATCCACGCCCCCGCACGGGGGGCGACCGTGCTTGATGCACTGAATCTTTAAAAATTGTAATGTTTCAATCCACGCCCCCGCACGGGGGGCGACATCCCTTCGGGCAGGGTATTGAAGCGTCTGCCGAGTTTCAATCCACGCCCCCGCACGGGGGGCGACTCTGCGGGAGGGTCTGGCGGCGGTGGAATGTCCCTCGTTTCAATCCACGCCCCCGCACGGGGGGCGACCCGTGATTCTGTTCCACAATGTCAGAAGCTTGCTGTTTCAATCCACGCCCCCGCACGGGGGGCGACCGGGGATTAATGGCAATAACAGGGCTGTACCTGCTGTTTCAATCCACGCCCCCGCACGGGGGGCGACGCCTGATGATTCGGATGATTCGGATGATTCGGACGTTTCAATCCACGCCCCCGCACGGGGGGCGACGGGAAGTCCACTGTTATTGCATCCACAGAAGGAGTTTCAATCCACGCCCCCGCACGGGGGGCGACCACCTGAGAATTTCGCTATCATTGCGAACATAAAGTTTCAATCCACGCCCCCGCACGGGGGGCGACTACAGAACGAATCGAAAATATGAAATTCTTGCTGTTTCAATCCACGCCCCCGCACGGGGGGCGACTCGCTTCTTCGAGAGAATGGACAACCAGGTATCGGTTTCAATCCACGCCCCCGCACGGGGGGCGACTCGCTTCTTCGAGAGAATGGACAACCAGGTATCGGTTTCAATCCACGCCCCCGCACGGGGGGCGACATGGCGATATTACCTCATATACCCATTCTCCTGTTTCAATCCACGCCCCCGCACGGGGGGCGACGTTTCCGTCCGTCTGGGCATCATATCGAATTTATGTTTCAATCCACGCCCCCGCACGGGGGGCGACCGGAGTGCATGAAGATAATTCGCGCCCGCATGAAGTTTCAATCCACGCCCCCGCACGGGGGGCGACCAGTCTGCGCTGATTGTGGCGCATTGGTTCACACAGTTTCAATCCACGCCCCCGCACGGGGGGCGACTTGAAGGGAGATTTTATTGTCCACCACG
>JBFMDN010000023.1:0-78713 GCA_040753915.1 Thermodesulfobacteriota bacterium
GAAGGAGCCCTTGTGTCATAATCACGTCACCTCGTTGGTGATAGAATCGTTTTGACAAAAGCATTCTATCTTCTTGATCTCTCAAGAACAACGAGGTTTTTCACTTTTTTTGACCCGCGATCTAGGGGTTTGATGCTCCCGATTGTCGCTCCCATCGATGAGACGGAGCAGCACGATGAGTGCGGTCAGGTTTTGTTCGATGGGGTTCTCGCTTTTCCCCCTGAGCTATCTTGTTCAATGGAGCGCACCTGAGCCCTGGGTGAATTCCGGGGAATTCCGGAATTCCGTGGACACGATACCGATTTTAGTGACAGGCCGACCGCTGTGTCGCGACACGGCTCCATGGCTCGTCTGTCGCGTATCGTGGTGCCGGGTTATCCGCATCATGTCACTTAGCGTGTTGTTCGCTCGATGGACGTCTTCCCTTCAGAGGGGGATCGCGGTCAGTATCTCGGGTGCATGGGAGTATGCCCGGTCGAGTGCCCGATTCCCTGTGGGGCTTGCCGAATATGATCTCCTTGTGACCGATCGAAAGTTCCTGGGACTGGTCACTGACTGGGAGGGATTCTTGCAGTCAGCGGGAGGCGGTCCTATGAAGAGGCTTCGACGGGCAAAGCGCACGGGGCGCCCCGCGGGCGGAGGAGCCTCTGCAAAAACCGTTGAGAGACTGACCGGCCGCGACCTGAGCAAGGGACGACCTGGGAGGCCCCGAAAGCGCCCCGTGTGAAAAACGGTATTGTGTGCCCCGAATTCCATGTCCCCCGAATTCCACACGGGACGAAAGACACAAATCTGACGCAATGGTGGTCTTGGAAAACAGAAAACCGCCGGCGGTATTGCTGATCGATTGGTGGTGGAGCTGAGGGGGATCGAACCGGCCGCCCCGCTACAAGACTGCGATACGGTCCTTCCAATACCCAGGTTTTCTCCGGGCGTGCGCTATAGCAATGACTTCGATACTTGCCCGCACTTCACGATAGACAACACTGAAAGGGAAGTGCCGGAGGACGAAACGTCGTGTACCCCCAATATAGGGAGGCCAGGCCTCGGGTGCCTCAGCGATTTTCTCGATCGCGCGATCGATTTCGGTAAGAAACACGCCCGCAGCAGAAGCATTTCGCTCCCGGTACCACTGCACTATCGCTCTGGATTCTGTTACTGCTGCTGGATGGAGTTGAACCGATCGATCCAGGGTCATTCTTCGCTGATTCGGCGACGGGCCTCTGCCCACGACACCAATTCGACCTCGCCCCCGTCAATCTCCTTGAGTCGCAGAAGGATTTCCTTCTCCCACATCAACTCTGCTTGCTCATCTACCGTCTGGTCAAGGCTGTCGAGCAGCGATCCGGCTATTGCAGCTCGGGCTTCCGGTGGAAGCTCCAGAGCCTTCTTCAGTATTTCGGCAGCATTTCGTTCCATGAGGAAATTTTACCCCGATTCTGAATTTACTACGATTTTACTGCTTGGTCTTGGTCTTTTCAACCACTTTTTCTGCAAGCCGTTTGTTGATCGGGCGAACCCGAGAGAGGCAAGAACCTGTTCAGAGCCCAGTGGTCTTCAGTGATCAATCTGTCGGAAGGCCCGATGTATCCAGGTTCTTGTCGGATAAAGAAAAACCGCCGGTGAGCCATCGGCTCAAGTCGGCGGTATTACTGATGGATCCGTGGTGGAGCTGAGGGGGATCGAACCCCTGACCTCTTGAATGCCATTCAAGCGCTCTCCCAGCTGAGCTACAGCCCCGTAGAATGCTTATTATAGGAGCCCTGCCGGCACGTTGTCAACCTTTTACTACCCATCGATGTTGAGGGTGAAGCCAAGGACTTCCGATGGATCCGCTATTCTCAACAGGTGATAGGGGCGCTCCTGATATATTTCTCCCTCTTTGACCCGCCGCATGACGTCTTCAAGATCTTCTGCGCGGACAGTCTTCTTCTCTTTGAGCTCTTCCAGGCTGGGAATCTCTCTCAGTGACAAGAAGACGTAGAGCATTTCTCCAGCCTTCTTGGGATCGTACTGGAACCCCTTCGGACCCAATGGGATCTCCACCGGTTCGTGTTTTCTGACCTTCCCGCTATCGCGCATGACAGGTTGAGGCTCAGGGCGGCGGCCCCTCCTCTGCGTGGCAGGAGCCTTTGCGCGCGCGGGGAAGAGGAAGCTCACTTCCTTGAGTCCTTTGCGGAAGACGTACAAATAGCCGTTGACGTTGGCCTCGAACCTCAGCTTATATTCGTCCCCTTTCTGAAATTCGACTCCGAAAGGCTGGGGAGCGCCGAACTCTTTCTCGCCCTTGTGTTTGATCATGATCTTGCTGGAAACCCCAATAATGGGATACGGAACGACTACCTTGTCGCCAGGAACAACGCTGCCAGGGGCGGGCAATTCGTTGAATGAGGCCAGCCGGTCGGCCATAGTGGGGTCGCCCATCTGTTTTTCCGCAACGCTTTCCAGGGTGTCTCCCTCTTTGAGGGTGTACGTCCATGTGTCAGGGTCACTTCCTGTTTTCTGTGGCTTGGCCAGCTCATCCCAGGGGAAAGCAGTGAAGTACTCGCCCTTCATCTTCAGCGGAGGTTTCGGCTCTTCAATGGGAGGCAGAGGAGGAGGTTCATCCTTTTTTTGAAAGTATGCGCACCCAGCAGTAAGTGCCACTGCCAGGATGAGTGTCAATGTACCGAGGCGTCGCGTCATGGGATCCTCCTGGAACCGGAACAGCAGAGCTTACCTATCTGCCCGGTCCCGGGATAGCAGTCGGCCCTTTCTGTTGGGGCGTGTTTCGACCTGCTTGCTTGTTGGATGAGGGAGGCTCCTGCACATTCTTCCACTTTTCGACCAGCGTTTGCGCGTAATCCCTGACTTGTTGAGGAGCATAGGCCATGGCCTTTCCGGTCAAAGAGTGCACGGGCGGAACAAGCTTGGAGGAGCTCACAACCGGCCATTCGGGCAAAACCGCGAGGAGCGCCTGAACCGTAGCGGCAACCATGAGGAAACCGGCAGCCAAGCCAACGGCACCACCGAGAACCCGGTCGAGCCAGCTCAATCGTGTCACGTCTATGAGCTTCGCCAGGATCCTCCGTATCAACACAAAAACCACCTGCACTGCGATGAAGACGATTATCATCGAGAGTATCTTGGAAATGTTCGGATCCAGAGAGGATATTTGAGCAAGATAGGGAGCCACCGCTGCATGATACTTGACGGCTGCCCCAAATCCCACTACGAGACCGGCTACTGCTGTCAAGGACCGGATAAATCCTTTCCACAATCCGAGCACAAGGGTTACCGTCAGTGTTCCCAAAATGAAGAGGTCGATCAAGTTGTACGCTTCAATATATTTCATGTTCCTGTACCAAGCAGAGGAGACAAGGCGGCGCGGTCTGCCGGATTATCCGAATAAGCCTCGAAACCGTATTTGGGAACCGGTGCCAGTATGACCTTTCCTCTCCTGCCGGTCTGGATCTTGGGACGCTCAGCGCGGTCTCGGGGCAGGAGCGCTGCCACGAGGACAAGGTCCTCATCCAAACTTGCCGTGGCTGCCTGCAAGTCGTCCTGGTCCCGAAACATCAGAGGCCCGATTCCGTCGAATCCCCACTCAAGGGGTTGCTCAGTATGGAGCAGATCGTCAGCATCACAATCAAGCAGAAAGTAACCGCCTCTGGAATGGACGAGCCCTGCGATGTCTCTCAGGTGTTCTCCCAGAAAGGAATCGAGAAAGGGAACTATCTCCGCGCCCGCGGGAAACCCGTCGGGATGCTCGCGAAAAGATATGATCTTCACGCCCGCGTCCAGCATAGCCTTTGCAGCCCCAAGATGAAAGTCGGCCCAGTATCTGATGACGGATTTTGCGAAGTCGACATGGCCTTCAAGTATGCGACACGCAGGCTCGAAATCGAAGCTCATCCATAGGGCGTCCCAGAGACCGAACCCGACGGTTCCGGCCACAGCAATGCGATCGTCTGCCACGCGGCGAGCCGTATTATAGAACAAACGGATCTGCTGTTCGTCGTCAGGACGTCTCGTGCCCACGAGCATCTTCCATTCCCTTTTTGTTCTGCAGCAACCCCCCTGGTACATGAGCTCTACCAGCCCGTCAGGCCTTGGGAAAATCTCAAACACTCGGCCGACTCGATCGAGCACGAGTCCCCACGCGGCAAGATCCATTCCCATGGGATACAATACCACGGATATGTCAAATCGTCGGGCAACATCGGACTCTATCTTGCGGAGAGACGATCGGAAGAGAAAGCGATCCAACAATCCTGCGCGTCTGATTTGGGCGGGAGATCTTCTGACGATAGGGCCTGAAAACAGGCTTTCGTAGGCCTGGGCACCTTCGAACAACAGCGATCCCGGCCGGCCCACTTCGCCGATCGGAGAGAGGGTCGGTGCTTCCACATGGTTGTTTACGAGCTTGCTTATGGCTTCCACAGGACAGGGTCACTCCCGGCTCAAGGGTTTTCTCCGGTGCATCTTGTAGTATAGCAAATTACATTTGTCAATAAAAATCAAAGTGTTCCTCGATTACCTTAAAGCCATGCCCTCCGAACTCTAAGTCAGGTGTCTGTATCGATTCAGGTAAGTCCGGTTCAAAAGCCAATATCCCTGCGTATACGACCGGAAAGGGGCAATCCTCGAATTGGGTTGACAGCCCGTTCTTGCGGGGTAGTATGGCGAAATGAACTCGACTCGAGAATGCCATGACCAACGTCACCCGAAGTGAAAGTCGCGCCTTTGACGAGCTCCGGCCCTTGAGCGTCACCTGCGGGGTCCTGGATCACGCGGAAGGTTCAGCTCTGATAGAGGCAGGGAGGACGAGAATACTCGCCGCGGCGAGCGTCGAAGAGAAGGTTCCTCAATTCTTGCGGAATTCGGGCAGAGGATGGGTCACTGCCGAGTATGCGATGCTTCCCCGGTCCACCCATACGCGAAGTATCAGAGAACGCGGTCGCGTCGGGGGGCGGACGATGGAGATTCAAAGGCTCATAGGACGGTCCCTGAGGAGCGTGACGGATCTCTCGGGCATCGGGGAAAGAACGATCACGGTGGACTGTGATGTGATCCAGGCCGATGGCGGGACGAGAGTGGCCTCCATATGTGCTGGGTGGCTCGCTTTGCATTGCGCCCTTGAAACCCTGGTAAGGGACGGCCTGATCGGCCGAAACCCCCTCCAGGATTCCGTGGCCGCTGTCAGTGTCGGAATGGTCAACGGACAGATGCTTCTTGACCTGGATTACGAGGAAGACTCCGCGGCGGAGGTTGACATGAATGTGGTCATGACCGGAAGCGGCCGCATCGTGGAAGTCCAGGCCACCGCTGAGTCCAAGCCGTTCTCGCTTGCCAGGTTGAACGCTCTAGTACGCCTGGCCCAAAAGGGAATCGCTCAAATCGAGCGGATTCAGAGAAAATCTCTGATGGACTATGCTGCGCAGAGAGGGTGAAGGTGCCGTCTGTGGCCGAGGACTCACATCTCTCCAGGTCAGACCGTTATAGGATAACCCCTCCCTCGGCTGGCAAGCCCAGGGAGAGGTGATGGTCACCGCGACCAGCGACGTCATTTGGGTTCCCGATTCATCTTTACAGGACCAGCAAGATCCTTGTCGATCCTGGCCATGTCGGCGTCAAATTTCTTCCAGAATTCTTCTTGTTGTTTTTCCCACTTCATAAGTTTCTTCTTGGCTACTGTTCGCTCTACCCCGCCAAAGTAATTTCGCGCCGAGACATCCGAAATTGGGGCTGCGAGGAAAAGCAGAGCCAATATTAGTGCCATTTTTCTCATTTCTGCAACTCCTTATCTGAGATGAGGTTCCGGTTTGTGGTGGACCAGGCTTTTGTGTCTGCGGGGGGGGGGGGGGGCCGTAGCCCATGGCCCTGTCCGCTGATGAGTCGCCTGCGCAAAGCGGACCGCAAGAGGCACCTCACCCCGTCTTGTTTCTCAAGACTTGGAGGTCCACCATGGGAACAGTAGTGATGTTCGGCGTATTTCTAAATGAGGATGATGACTGACCGGAGCTTCTCCGGGGAGGCGGGGAGATTCACGGATGGAGGAACGTTCGATATAGTGCGCTGCAGCGTGACAACGGTTACGTCCCCGGGTGACAAGCAAGCCTGGGACGCGGTTCGCGTTTGGAGAGACACGATGTCTCCCGCAGAGGTCGGCACAGCAGGACTACTAATGGTGCACGGACATGTGCAGCGCGAGGCTTCCTCTTCTTCACAGTCACACGGCCCGTGGACACCGGTGCGACAACAGATTCCCTCGATCGCGAGGTCCGGGTGATGTGTCACGCAAGCGCAGAAACCACCCCCTGCCATTGTTATGGCGAGTACCGCTATTAAGCCGGCCATTGAGATCCTGTGCCGTATCCGTGGCAGCTTCATTGCTCGCCTTCCACCTTCACTCCGTTGACCTGGCATTGGACATGTCGTCCTACCCTCTGTACTTCTTATACACCACAACTCCTAGATTGATCCGCTTTTTTTCAATGGTGCCCGGGAAATTCGTGGAACGTGGCTTTCAAATCCGGCCGATTCAATCCGGGACGTTCCTGAGCAATTCTTCGAGCCACACCGTCGCATCGGAGTCGCTGGGCGCGCGCCAATCCCCTCGAGGAGAGAGCGAGCCGCCTGATCCGACTTTCGGGCCGTTGGGAAGAGCGGACCGCTTGAACTGACTCAGCCGGAAGAAGCGACACAGGAAGATTTCCAGCCACTTCTTGATGGTTGGCAGATCGTATTCATGACACTTCTCGTCGGGGAAGTACTTCGGCCAGGTACCGCAGCTCTTGTCACCCCAGGCATGATACCCGAGAAATGCAACCTTGCTGGGCCTGAACCCGAACCTGGAAACGTAGTAGAGGTTGAAATCCTGGAGCTCGTACGGACCGATGATGGATTCCGTGCTCTGGGCCGGCCCTTCATCGTTGCCATCCTTGGGGGGGATGAGCTCCGGAGATATCTCCGTATCGAGGATGGATTGCAGGACCTCGCTCGTGTCAGGATCAAATTGGCCGGTTCTGACGATCCACCGGATTACGTGTTGGATCAGGGTCTTGGGCACCGAGGCATTGACGTTGTAATGGGACATGTGATCGCCCACACCGTACGTGGACCATCCGAGAGCGATCTCGCTGAGATCGCCCGTCCCCAAGACAATGCCCTTGTGGAAATTCGCCAACCGGAAGAGATGCGAGGTTCGCGCCCCTGCCTGGACGTTTTCGAAAGTGACGTCATAGACAGGCTTCCCTTCTGCAAAGGGATGGCCGATGTCACGAAACATCTGCATGCAGGACGGCCGTATATCGATCTCAGCCCCGGAAACCTTCAAAGCTTCCATCAGCCTGTGCGCATTTCGTTTTGTCACCGAGCTCGTGGCGAAGCCCGGCATGGTGTACGCAAGGATATTGGTACGGGGCAAGTCAAGCCGATCCATGGTCCGCGCTGCAACGATCAAGGCCTGTGTAGAGTCGAGACCTCCCGATATCCCGATCACCACCTTCTTGCTCCCAATCGCGCCTATTCGTTTCATGAGGCCGTGAACCTGAATGTTGTACACCTCGAAACAGCGCTCGTCGAGCACGTCGGGATCTGCCGGGACGTACGGGAAACGCGGTACATTCCGTTTCAGGGGGATCTCCCCAGGGGGACAGACAAATTCAAAGGGGATTTTCCGTATCTCGGTCAGCGCTTTGCGATGGTGGCACACAGCGTCGTTAAAACTGGTCATACGCATCCGGTCTTGCAGCAGGCGATCGAGATCGATGTCCGCCTCAATAAGCTGTTCTTCGCTGGCGAAGCGCTCTGACTCGGCCAGCAACTCGTTGTTCTCGTAGATGACCGCGTATCCGTCCCAGGCCAGGTCCGTGGTAGATTCTCCGGGACCGGCAGCGGAATACAAGTATGCGGAGATGCACTTGGCCGATTGGGCAGCACAGATCAGTCTACGGTACTCGGTCTTTCCCACGGTAATGTTGCTCGCGGAGAGATTGGCTATCACGGTCGCCCCAGCCAAAGCCCCATACGTGCTCGGTGGTGTAGGAGACCAGATGTCTTCGCAGATCTCTACAAACAACGAGAAGCCAGGAACGTTGACAGACTCGAAAATCAGATCGTTCCCGAATGGAACCGTCTTGCCGAAGAATCTCACGTTCCGGCTCACTGCGTGCATTGCCGATGCGAATTGGCGTTTCTCGTAGAATTCCCGGTAGTTGGGGATGTAAGTTTTGGGGACTATCCCAAGGACGTTTCCCCGATAGATCACCACAGCGCAATTGAACAGCTTCCCTTCGAACCGTAAGGGCGCACCGACGAGGACGACCGGTGACAGCTCGCGGGTCTCAGCGATCAGATGTTCCAATGCCTCTGCTGAGGCATCGAGCAAAGCATCCTGGTGGAAGAGATCCTGGTTTGAATAAGCCGAAATGCCAAGCTCGGGAAAGAGCACGATTGCAGCGCCGACTTCGGACGCTCGGCGGGCCAAACCGAGGGTTCGCTCCGTGTTGAAAACCGGATCCGCGACCCGGACCGAGGGAACAGCCACAGTGGCTCGGATGAAACCGTGAGAATAAATGGAATGAAATGGCGACAACATGGGCTTCGGACCTTCCTTGCCCCGACAGACGGGATTCAGTGATACCAGACACGATGCTTCCAAACATAAGAAATCCGAGGCACGAAACGCTATACGCTGTGCCTTGTCGATGATTTCTTCCTGACGGTATCGCAAGGGCAGTGCTGGTGTCAAGGTGAAGTGAGAGCGGTCTTTCCAGGAAAATGCCGGGATATCAACGGCCTATCGAGGCAAATCTTCTATCCCGCGGCCGGATCGAGAGAAATCGCGATTCCCAGGAGGCTCCGAATGTCCGCCACAAACTTGGCGCGGTAGCGACGGACTTCCGCTTCGTTGGACATGACCATGTCCAATTGCCTGGTGTGCATGATCAGGTATCCGAGGATTCTCAGTCGTTCCTCCATGTACTCCTGACTCCGGCCTTCTATGCGAGCGAACAGGTTGTCGTCGGTTACTTCTACTCGGAAGCCCGCCTCCTCAAGAAAGTAGGCTATGAACTTGACTCGTCTCGCTTTGCGAACCTGATCCGCGGCTCCTCCCTTGAAGGCAAAGCTCACATAGTTTTCGAGCGTGCGCTCGCCTACAAGGGCCTCCACGGTCGAGAAATGGAATCCGAACCTTGAGGTCAGGCTGCAGAAATTCTTGGAGATCATGAAGTAGTTCCGGTTGAAGTAGGGTGAGCCTATGGCCGGGTCCAGCGCCGGGTTTGCAGTGGCCTGAATCAGCACGGACATAAATCCTCTCGCGTCAACCGGAGGAGGCCCTTGCCAGGGTACGGCAACCATCCCGTCCCAGAGTGCAAGCATGGGAATCGAGACAATGTCTTCCAGCTTCACGAACTTTCCCGGAACGGGTTTGTTGAATCCGTCCTCCAGATTGATGATCCACCACTGCATGGCAGCGTTGTGCCAAAGCTGTTTGCTCGCGTGCTCGGAGAAGTGGTCCTCTCTCCCGAAGCTAAACATCTCGGCAACCGCCTTCTCGTGCGCGAATCGGGTGATATCGTGAAACGTTTCACATTTCTTGGGCTGAAATTCGGGTGCATCGGGGTCCAGCAAATTCAGGGGCACGATGTGACGACATGCCTTGCTCAGCACCTCGTACACGGGGCTTCCCTGCATGAGGTTCTTCTTCGTGGGACGGCTGGCCAACAGCGATTCAACTCGACCCTGATAAACTCCTCGTCCGTCCGCATCCACAGTTACTTCCTCGCCCTGGGGAAGAATCCGTGTGGCATCGGTCACGCCGAACAGGGCGGGAATCCCGAATTCCCTGGCTACGTTAGCCAGGTGCCCTGCTATACCCCCCACCTCGGTAACGACGGCAGAAGCTCTGCCGAGAATAGGAGCCCACGAAGGAAGGGCTTGAGAGGTCACCAGCACAGCCCCTTCCGGGAATCTTAGTTTGTCCGCATCATTCCGTACCACATACACCGGACCGCAAGCTACCCCATTGGAAGCCGTCACGCCGCCCTGGGCCAGGACTTGCGCTGGAGGACTCTCAAACGGGACAGGAGGACCATCTATGGCCGTTTCAGAAACTAACAGGGGGCGGCACTGGAGTATGAAGATCTCGTCATCGGACGTTACGGCCCATTCAATGTCCTGGGGTGAGCCGTAGTATTCCTCGAGGCGAGCTGCCAACGATGCCAGCTCGATGCATTTCTCGTCACTGATGGACTGAGAAAAAGCGCGCTGACCGGTCATATTCAGCCGACAAACTCCTTCTTCGGGATCGCAGACGAACTCGCGATCTTTCTGCTTGATGTGCTTCGCCAGGATTTTTCGAGGCTCTTCCTTTGACACCACAATCACATCAGGATCCACGGTTCCGTCTACCACGGCCTTGGGTAAGCCCCAAACGGAGTTGATCACTACAGAGCGATCTCTGATATTGAGCGGGTTGCTCGAATACATGACTCCACCGCTCATGGCGTCGACCATGGCCATGCACCCTACACAGACCAACACGTCCTCATCAGGAATTCCGGTATTCAAGCGATACGTTATTGCAGGAAGCCCATACTTGCTGGCTACCACCTCTTTGTATCCGTCAATGATACTCTCTTCGCTCAAATTCAATATTGAGCGAAACTGGCCGGCAAAGGAACGACCTTCAGCATCTTCTCCTAGGGCGCTGCTTCGGACGGAGACCTTGACGCCAGGTCCTGCTGCCTCCTCGACCTGCCTGTAGGCCTTCTGGATCTCTTCTCTCAACTCGGACGGGACAGGCGAATTGATGATCAACTGTTGAAGATCCGAGCTAAGCCTGAACAGATCCTCCGGTTTTTCGATGTCAGTGGCTTGAATTCGTCGCGCTATCTCTGGAGCAAGACTGTTGTATTCGAAGAACGCACGATACCCCGCCGCGGTGACCACGAAGCCGCTCGGCACGGGAATGGCCAGATTGTTGTGCATGTCCGCCACATTGGCCATTTTTGAACCGACCTGGTCTACCATGCTCGTGGACACGTGGGCCAGTGACACCACCAGTGGACCATCGTGCTTGGCCTGGCCAAGTGCCAGCGATTCGTTGATCCGTTCCTGAATTTCCTTGAAGCGAGAATACAGCTCCGAGTATTTTCCACCGGCGAGCTCATCAAGATGCTTTATGATCCTGAATACATTGACGGATAGAGCTGTGCAGCGCGAACGGACAAAGGACATATCGAACGGCTGAGATCCTGTCAGCGCCTTCTCCAATTCCGTCCTGAGCTCGTGGGCCTTGTTGTTTGCGGTAATGAGCAGCTTGAAGTTGTGGTATCGGTTTGTGAAGTCCGCTCTAATCTCTTCCGGGCTCCGAGAAAGGACTCCTTTGTTCTTCCGACTGGAAAAAAGTTCTCTGAATCGGTTCACCAATCCCATGGGGTTCCTCTGGAGAACAGTGAGGTGAGCATATCCGTCGTATGTAGTGTACCCATTGAAACCGAGAATGCCAGAGAATTAGTCTATCCTGCAAAGCCATATGAATGAAGCGTGATAATGAATGGCCGTATCACTTGCCAAGGGCTCTGTCCCTATCCCACGTGTCGACCGCGTTTATGGAAGCATCGCAGACAGGTAGGGCTGGCGTCTGAAACTGTCCCAAAACTCGGGACACACCAAACATCGTAGCACGATTGGGCCTCGATGCGTGGAAAGGCACCCTCACCCCAACCCTCTCCCAGTGGGCGAGGGAGCCAGAAGAATCCCCTCTCCCATTCTTCGGGGGAGAGGGTCAAGGTGAGGGGGTGTGCCACGATTATCACGGACTGCCGGCTTTTGAGACACTTTCGTCTGGCCGGTATTCGTGTCTCAGACCTGTCTGTGATCGAAGATGGTCGCTCTGACCGCCGTTCTCGACACGTACCACCGCAATCGGACCAACCACATTGCCGCGAATACGAGGCCGTAATTTCGAAATTGTGTTCCAACCTCTCACACGGACGTTGGGCTAGCTCTTTCTCGTCAAGCTGCCCTCCGCTTCCAGGCGCTGCTCCCTGCGCGCCATCCGGAACCGGAGCACGCGTCTTGAGAGCCATCCCACCGCTACGAGGAAGAAAATTAACCCGGCGAGCACCACCATGTTGACAACCTTGACGGGAACGTGCTCCTGGAGGAGCTCCTGGAGTAGGACTGTCAAATAGGACCAGGGACCTACCAGCAGAAGGAAAGCGATAAGCCGGTCGAGGAAGGTCACTATCTCTTCTTCTGACTCTTGTTCGAGCTGCTCCGCAGGGTTCTCCAAGGTTCTTTGCAAGGTCTCGTCTTCCGTATTCTTTTCCCCGGGCTTGATCATGTTGCTCTCCTCCACACGTCTGTCGTGTCTATCACAGGGGAATGGCCTTGGGTCCGTCAGGGCTTGCACACCACTGCCCTGCCGGACAGTGCCTGCTCAATGCTTGGAATGTGGCGGTTCGATCAGAAGTGTTGCCCTCTCCATCAGTGACCGGCACCATGAGATTCCAATCATTGGGGTTTGTCGCAAGGCCTTGTCCACTATGCGAGTACGCACCTCTTATCGGGCCGCGCAGGAGAAGGGTGCACTTTCTGTGCCAACGACCCAACGCATTCTTCCAGCAACAGCCGAGGCGCATCTCTTTGGCGATGTTACCTGCTCCAGCAATCGGGTACGAGCTCCGGGCCCAGGCGCGTTTTCGCAGAAGCACGCCAATCTGCGCGGTTTTACATTGTGTAAAGATTGCTGACACATTCCATAAGAGGTGGATCTCCCATGCCGAACGACGAAGTGACCATAGCCCCGCAGGCCCTCCATTCTTGCCTGCCCGGAGCGCGGAACCTGTTAGCTCCCAGCCAATCTTGGGTGTACAATGACCTCACGCCGGTTGACACGCGTGGCACGCTCCTTGAAAGACATACCTCTGCCACGCGTGGACCACAGCTCGAGGAATCGGACAGGAGACGATGCGATGTCAGTGTATCACCGGAAGTTACGTTGCAAGATGATCGTGTTGACCCTGTCTTTCTCCCTTATTCCTCTGTTCGTGCTCGGAGCGACCTTCTATTACCAATTCAGTTCCGCGTACGAGGGCATGGTGTTGGAATCCATCCGCAATCGTGCCCAGAATCGGGTTAGCGCCCTAGAGCTCTTCTTCGAGGAGCGAGTCGCTCAATTGACCGTTCTCGTCATGAATCACTCGTACAAGACCTTAAGCGACGAAGAGTTTCTCAACCAATTGTTTGAATCCATGCAATCCCGCTCCAAATCGTACACTGACTTGGGACTGATAGATGCTGACGGCAATCATGTGGCCTACGTGGGGCCGTTCTATGAAAAACTGAAACATGTCAATTACGTGCACGAGCCATGGTTCTCGGCGGTAATGTCTTCCGGCCTATTTATCAGCGATGTCTTCTCGGGATTCCGCAAAGTCCCGCATTTCATCATTGCTGTCAGACGGATTGAAGGAAACAGAACCTGGATACTCCGAGCTACAGTCAACTCGGACATCATAGACAAGATTGTACGCACCGGGCAACTGGGGAGGAAAGGCGATGCGTTTCTCGTAAACTATCGTAATGAGCTTCAGACCAGTCCACGTTTCTCGGGGGAGTTACTGAGCAAGCCTCGGGCTCCCGATTTCTCCTCCACTGCCGGGACTATTGTGGAAAAGGTGAAGTTTGAAGGCGAGTCGTACCTCTTTGCCGCGTCAGCTCTCGCAAACCCTCGGTGGGTCATGGTGATTCGGGAGGACCTGAGTGAAAAGATGGCGCCCCTCTTTGAAGCCTCTTACCTGGAAGGGGTGATCGGAGGGCTTGGTATTTTGTTGGTCGTTGTGGGGACGTTGTTTACGACCCGGTCAATGACGAACGAGCTTATTCGTATGGAGCACGAGAAGGGGGTAGCGGACCATGCCATGATGCAGGCGGCAAAAATGGCCGCTCTCGGCAAAATGGCCGCCGGCGTAGCCCATGAGATAAACAACCCGCTCCAGATCATTGGCGATCAGGCTGGATGGATGAAAGATCTCCTGGCTGAGGAGGAGTTCCGAGAAAGCGCGAACTATGAGGAGCTCACAAATTGTTTGAAAAAGATCGAGCGGAACCTGGAGCGGTGTCGATCCATAACCCATCGGATGTTACGGTTCGGCAGAAGGATGGAACCTGCCCTGGAGGAGGTGGATGTTCACTCCCTCATAGACGAGACCATAACCTTCCTCGAAAATGAAGCGCGGTTCAGAGAGATTCACATAGAAACCCAATACGCGGAGAAAGTTCCTCATATTACAACTGATAGAGCACAGTTGCAGCAAGTATTCCTCAACATAATCGACAATGGCCTTGACGCGGTCGGCCGAGGGGGTATGATCCGGGTTAAGACTTCCTATAATTCTGGTATCCCGGGAGAAGTGATCATAGAATTCACCGATAACGGCCCGGGTATTCCCAAGGACATGTTGAGCAAGGTTTTCGATCCCTTCTTCAGTACGAAGCCGGCCAACGGAGGTACGGGGCTTGGCCTCTCCATCAGCTACAGCATCATCGAAAAGTTGGGAGGGAAGATTTCGGTCGAGAGCGATGGAAAACACGGGGCTACCTTCACGATACGTTTACCGGTGAAATGAGTGGCACAGGGACGTGAATGGGCGATCAGCCAACTCGGGCGAGGAGACGGCGTCATGGAGAAATTCAGAGTGCTGATAGTAGACGACGAGGACGATTTTGTGGAGACCATGGTCAAGAGGCTTAAGAGCAAAGGCCTTGAAGCCGAGGGGGTGAACAGGGGCCACGCTGCCCTCGAGTTGTTGCGACACAAGGAGTTTGACGTCTGCGTCTTGGACGTCAGGATGCCGGGCATGGATGGCATTGAGACTCTCAGGGAAATGAAGAAGAGGGATCCCTCTCTGGAGGTTATCATTCTTACCGGCCACGGGTCGGTAGAATCAGGAATTCAGGGCCTTCAGTTGGGAGCATACAATTACGTGATGAAGCCAGTACCTTTTCCTGAGTTGCTCGAGCAAATCGTCCAGGCGTACGAGAGAAAGGTTATCGAAGAAGAACGAAGGCAGCATCGCCTGGTTCATGACGCCCCGGAGCTCTAATCTGTGGGCCCTCTGCACAGTTAATTGAATCTCTGAAACGGTGGATCAATATGTTCGTCCTTGATGCACAACCAGGTTTGACCGCCGTGCTCTGCGCGCTCGACATAGGCGTGCGGTGTTCCATCGTCCTGGGGGTGTCGTGCCCTCTTGTTCTTGCGTCCATGGCGCTGATAGCAGATGTCGAATCGGAGAAGTCGGAAGATGTCCCGCGTTGTGGGGGGCCGCAATCTTCGATCTCTCGGACTGACATCTGGTCGCCTGTCAATGCTCTTTCGGCCGGCATAGCCCATGAGATCAACAATCCACTGGGGATAATTGGTCAAGAGGCTCAATTGTTGAAGTACCTCTTGGAGCAAGAGCCCTTCGCGTCGATCGAGGCCTCAGCAGGATGCCTCGAGTCTGTCAGGGAGATTGTCCGCCAGGTGGATCGATGCAAAGAAATCGTGAACAAGCTCTTGAGCCTAGCAAGGCAGAGCGATCCCATCATTCAGCGTACAGACATCAACACGATCGTAGTGGAAATGGCCAACCTTGCGGAAAGGCAGAATCTGGTGGACAAGGACGTTAAGATCGTGAGGAGTCTTAGGAGGGAATTACCACTCGTACACACCGATCCTCCTCTCGTCAGGCAGGTAATTCTTAACCTGATCAATAACGCCATTCAAGCCATTGAGAAAAAGGGGACCGTAGCGATAAGCACCGCGCCAGCAGGCGAATGGGTGGAAATAGCCATAACTGATGATGGTTGCGGAATTCCTCAGGAAAATATGTCCAAAATCTTCACTCCATTCTACTCCACCAAGCCCCACGGAACAGGTACGGGACTGGGATTGGCCATATGCCGCGGTATCGTGGAGAGGCTTGGCGGACAGCTCACCGTGGGAAGCGAGGTCGGCAAATGTACCACGTTCACGGTGAGGCTCCCGGTTGAAGGCCCTGCAAGGAGTAGGTGACATGAAGTCTTCTCCCAAAATCTTGATAGTTGACGACGAAGAGAGATTCAGGACGACCATGTGTAAGCTCCTCACCATACGTGGGTTTGACGCAGTTGCCGTAGAGGGTGGGCCCAAGGCCATCGAGCACGCGAAGGAGCAACCGTGTGATGTGGTGATTCTGGATGTGAGAATGCCGGAAATGAGTGGTGTGGACGTGCTCGCAGAGATCAAGAAAGTGGATGCAGACATAGAAGTCATAATAATGACTGGCTACGCCTCAGTGGACACGGCAAAGGAGATCCTCACACGGGGGGCGTACGACTACATGCTCAAACCGTACTCGATCGACGAGCTCGTGGAAAAGATCGAGGCAGCAAATGAACGCCGCCAAACTCGGACCCGACTCAAAGAGCAGGCTGTGGATTAGGGTGCGGAAGAGACCGAAGACAAATTTCGCTAAAGGCCAGAGATTCGCTTCTTTTCGACGCTGTTCCCCGATATGCCCGGGAGCTATCTTGGGGCCAATCTATTGCAACAACATTCCTCATATACCCGACGCCAGAAGTTTCTTCCGCTTCCATATGCCGAGAACATTTGTGGGAGGTTTGCAGACCGGTGGGACGGGCGTCTCGCCCGTCAGTGTTGAGGAGGAGAAAAGGAAATTACTATTGGCAACCGCTATAGATAAGCCATTCCGTAAGTAAGCTTGGCTTTGTGTGTGAAGTGGGCGCTGGACGCGGGGTTTCAACCTGTGGTGCGGCTCGGGTAGTTCGCAATCCGAACGGCCCCTTCTGGAAAAAAGATAAGCCGAGGAGCCATGGTACGAGCGACATGGAGCTCCCCGGCATCTCAGTCGACCGGGGCTGAGGCCGACTGAAGGGTTTATTTCTTCATGATATCCTGTTTGCTAACATTCATGACTCTGATTGCTGATTTTCCTTTCTCGCCGTCCGTGTACGCCACCCGGAGAATGTCACCGGGTTGAGGGGTGATTCCGATCAACGCATTCGCTACATTGAACGTCAGTTGCTTCCCTGTTGATTTTCCGTACGGGTGCTCTTTGCTCTTGCTCGTGTCGTACACTTCTATAACTATGGTCTTTGCGTTCTGGTCGTACGATAGGCACTTCCCTTGCGCAACGTCGGCCGCGGTAGCAGGAAGAGCGAAAGCGAGCAGGAGCACAAGTGGAGCTATTATAAGGATGACATTTCTTTTCATCGATTTTCCTCCGGAATTGATAGGCCTCTACGCTTGTACTGCGGCCTTGTCCTCTTGGAGTCTCTTCTCCCTCAGCTCCTGTGCTGCTCCCTTAAACATGATACCCATGATGTAGAGGCAGATCAGCCCCACAGCACCCAGGATGAGAACTGTGGCTGGGGCTTCGTACTTGAATTGCTTCAAGATGATGGATATCATACACGCGACAACGGCCAGTCCGAAGGCAATCCGGATGCCGTAGCCTTTTGCGTATTTGGTCGCGACTGTCCCGATCTGAGCGCCGATAGCGGCTCCGCAAAGCATCACGAACACCGCCCAGATCTCGATTCGGCCTTTGACTCCATAGGTAAACGTGCCATACAGACCGGAGATCATAACCTCAAACAGGTCGGTTCCAACCGCGATGTGTGTGGGACAACCAATGAAGTACACGAGTGCAGGCATGCGCAGCAAGCCGCCGCCAATGCCGAGGAAGCCGGCGAGAACGCCTGTAAGAAAGCTCACGATGATGGGGAGCCACATGGAGCATGTGATTCCGGCGGTCTTAAAGTGCATCATCGGGGGTATTCGGATCTTCTGCAACGTCTTGTACCACGTGAAGCCTTCGGCGCCATGCTCTCCAACGATACCCGCTTTTTTCTTCTTGATCGCTTTTCGGTAGTCGGCAAAGACCATTAATGCAATGAGCAAGAGGACGCCTACGTACACCCAGCGCACCACAGGGCCAACCTTCCCGATTCGCTCGAGCCACATGACGACCTGAGCCCCGCACTCGATACCGATCACCGTGCCAACCACCATGATAATGCCGAGCTTATAATCCACATTACCGAACTTCGAGTGCCTGAAGGTCGAGATCATGGATTTACCGGCTATATGGGCTATGTCAGTGCCGATGGCGTATGCCATAGGGAATCCCAGAATGTTCAAGCCAGGCGTGACCATCCACGCTCCTCCCATTCCGAAGAAGCCTCCGATAACTCCTACGGAGAAGCCTATGAGGAGGAGACCTGGCCATAGTATATTTATGCCGGCAATCGGCATGTACATGTACAACCAGTCCATTGTGTAGACCTCCTTCTTGGGTCCTTAAATCAATGTTCCACGATCTTGCGTGACGTCAGGTCGATTCCGGTCCGCTTCATGATGAAGTCAGTCAGCAGGCCGAGCCCACACCCAAGGAATGCGGTAATGATTGTGCACACTAAACCGAACATGAAGGGGTCCGTATTATACAGATCCAGGAAGTACACGGTGACCGGGGAAGATACCATCCTCTTGTCTGCCACTACGACCAGCATTTCTGCCTTTCCGCCTGCCGCGTGCACCAAACCCGGGAAAAGGACAGAGACGGCCCCGAAGAGCGATGCGAGTTTGAGCCAGAGTCGTTTCATTCCTGAAGACCTCCTTTCTCCGGTGGGTCTTGAGATATGCTGAATCAGCTTTGTCCTGTCCTAGCAATCACGATGCCAACATCGAAGACAGGCAGTCCAAATCATGTCCTGGCGGTAATGAACCGAATAGGTTCCCATCGATTCGACACTTTTTTGCACCCGAGCCATGTCGGTTTTCTTTACAGCCTGTAAACTTACGTATCGCGAACGATCTTGACACGTGAGACGCTCCCAATGTTTGATGGAGGTACAGTTATTGCACCGTGCTCGCAGGTGTGTGTCAAATAGTACGAGAGGTCGTTGGAGAACCTCACCGTGGGGCACAGTCGCGGGACGGGTGATTCAAGAAGAGATCAGATTTCGGGCGGTTCCCGAACCGGTACCAATTCCGGCGGCCGTTGCACGTGTGATTGAGGTCTTGTAGCGACTTCCTCTGTTGTCAGAACCAAGACGGAAAGCCCGAAAACCCACCCCCGAGTGAAACAAGCCATGGCGAGCTTCCTGCAAAGACTGGCGAATCGAATAACCAAATGGAAGACAACCCGAACGGCTTCCGGCGGTGACAGGGTTTCGCGGCTTTTCAAATTCAAGTACACGTGTTTCAAGGATCTTCTGGCATCAAACACGGAGCTCCTCAACATCCTGACCGATTTTGAAGAGAAGCTCCGGGGACGCCAGGTCTTTGGCATGACCTACGTCAGATCACAAGCTGCACGGGCTGTATTTCACACGCTCCGGATGGTAAAGAGTCTGGATGACCTCTCAGGACACAAGTACGGGTCGCTCTTCAAAGTTGTGGACATCATAGACCTGCTGATAAAGGATGAGCTGGGCAAGAAAAAAGAGGTTCCTGTTGCCGAGTTCGTCATTCCCTATTCCGTGATCACCAAGGACATGGTCGATTGGGTAGGCGGAAAAAGCGCGAACCTCGGAGAGCTTCGCAATAGAGTCGGAGTCCCGATACCGGAGGGATTCGCCATAACCACCAACGCGTATGAATTCTTCCTCCAGCGAAACGATCTGATAGATGAAATCAACAGACGCAGAATGGACCTAGATCCAAGCGATCCCAACGCTATCGTCGAAGTGAGCGAACAGATTCAGAGGCTCATTATTTCCGCTCCGATACCCGAAGATCTTGATAGTGCAATCCGTCGCGGATACGAAGAGATGGTCTCAGATATCAGGCGGCGGCGAGGGCTGCAGCAAGATACGGTGGTGCCGGTGGCCTTGCGAAGTAGCGCCATAGGCGAGGACAGTGAGCTCTCTTTCGCAGGTCAGTATCTCTCCGTGTTGAATGTGCCGCCGGAGAGAATCGTAGATACCTACAAGCTCGTGGTGGCCAGTCTTTACACGCCCCGGGCCATCTCGTACCGGCTGAACAGGGGAATGAGAGACGAGGACACGGCCATGAGTGTTGCCTGTATCGAGATGGTGCCGTCTGTTGCCAGCGGGGTCATGTATTCGCGTCATCCGCTCGATCTGATGCGGGATCGAGTCCTGATCAATGCCGTCTGGGGGCTCGGGCCGTACGCTGTCGACGGGGTCATCACACCTGATTCCTATCTTGTCGCAAAGGACTCCGACCTGACCGTCGAAAATATGACTGTTGCCGACAAACCGGTTCAGCTCGTCGCAAATCCGGCTGGAGGACTCTCAGAGTTTCCTGTGGATCCTGAAAAACGGACGCGGCCCTGTTTGACGGAGGAGCAGATCAAGACTCTGGCCCGCTGGGCAGTGATCCTCGAGAAACATTACAAGTATCCCCAGGATATCGAATGGGCTCTCGATCCTGAGGGGCATCTGCTTATGCTCCAGGCTCGTCCTCTCCACCTGGAAAAATATGGGGAAGATAGAGCAGCAACCTATCCGAGCATCGAGGGATATGACCTCTTGCTGGAAGGTGGTTCAGTGGCGTATCCAGGTGTGGGAGCCGGTCCGGCGTTTCATGTGCGGTCCGACGATGACCTCCTGGATTTCCCGGATGGTGCCGTTCTCATAGCCAAACACTCGACCCCGCAGTTCGTGGTGGTCATGAAAAAGGCTCAGGCAATCGTGACCGAGGCAGGGAGCGTCACCGGTCACATGGCCTCCCTGGCACGGGAATTCGGCGTGCCCACCCTCCTGAGCCTGAAAGACGCGGGAACCGTCATTGCCCCGAATTTGGAGATCACCGTGGACGCGTACTCCGGAAGAATCTACAGGGGAAGAGTTCCGGAGCTCATCGCCCTTGAGAAGAGACGAGAATCAGCCATGAAGGATACGCCCGTGTACGACACCCTACGCCGCGTCGCGGATTGGATTGTGCCCTTGAATCTGATTGATCCGAGATCTCCCGAATT
This sequence comes from Thermodesulfobacteriota bacterium, assembly GCA_040753915.1. GTDB lineage: Bacteria > Desulfobacterota > Desulfomonilia > Desulfomonilales > Desulfomonilaceae > JBFMDN01. Next base: position 20,991 of record JBFMDN010000023.1, read on the forward strand.
CAGACCGGAGAACTGCAAGACCTTGCACGATGTCATGCGATTCTGTCACGAGTACTCGTATAAGGAGATGTTCCAGCTCAGCGATATCTTGTCCGACGTGCGGGAAGGGGGAGCGCGCAAGCTCGTCGCTCCCGTTCCTTTGGACCTTCATGTGATCGATCTGGGAGGAGGGCTGGCACATCTGTCCGAATTCTCCCGCAGGGTGACGCCGGATCAGGTCGTATCAATACCGTTTAAGGCAGTCCTCGATGGGATGATTTACGTAGGCATTCGGATGAACGGGCCAAGGCCCGTAGATCTGGGCGGTTTCCTTGCAGTGATGAGAGAGCAGATGCTCTCCGCCGGTAACATGAACGAGAGGTTTGGGGATCGAAGCTACGCCATAATTTCAGATACATATCTCAACTTTAGCTCCAGAATCGGGTATCATTACAGCGCGTTGGATTCGTACTGCGGCCAAAGCGTCAACAAAAATTACATTACCTTCTCCTTCAAGGGGGGGGCGGCTGACGATGTGCGGCGGAGCCGCCGTGCACGCTGTATAGCTTCAATCTTTCAGGCCCTAGATTTTGCAGTGGAACTGCGGGAGGACAGAGTGGATGCCCGGTACTACAAGTACGAGGAGCATTTGACACGGCAGAAGCTCGAGATGATCGGCAGATTGCTTCAGTTCACCCGGCAAATGGATATGCTGATGAACTCTGAGCAGAGCGTAGAGACTTTCGCCCGCTGCTTTTTCAAGGAGAACTACAACCTCGATGACCTCGTGCAAGCCGACGAACCTGTCGTTGCGGGACAGTAATTTAGAGAGCCCCCGATGCAGGCCGCTTTGCTGCGAAGCCTTTGCGCGCACGTGAATGCTACGCGCGGTAGAACTCCCTGTTGTTCCTGAAAACGGCCTTTGCTAATATTACCCTCGTGTCTCGTTAGTCGCACCGAGGAAATGAGCGTTGAATGCCAGCGAGATTAAGGCTCCTCCGAAGAAAGGACGCGCTCAAGGCCGAGGAGAATATCATGTCAAAACGTACCGACGGGCCCAGAGTTCTTATTAGAGTGAATGACAAAGCAGGGAACGAGTACTTGTGTCCCGTTGAGGAGCTGCGCGACCCGAAGAATATTACGCAAGAGGAATTGCGCTATTGCTTTGACTCAACACAAGAAGCGTTCACCGACCGAGAGGTCATGGCCATCATACGAAGCGAGTTTCGCAAGCATCCCAAAGACGACGACTAAGGACCTGAAGGTCTTCGACTAGCCCTAGGACTCGTGGGTTCGCACCAGGGAGGCGGAAACATAGGCAGCGAATCTCTCCGGCCCAGGTCTTCGTGGCGACGGTCGCAGCTTTCGAACTGAATAGCTTCTTTCACCACAGAGAAGAAGGCATGTCCCAGACACGAGAAATGATCGCTCAGCAGGATACGGAACGGATTCCGGATCTGGCTCACTATCTGAGTGGGCAGAAGGCCACGGTAAAGGAATTTGCCGCGGGAGAGAAGATCACAGGACCTGGTGAAGGTCGCGATCGCATTATCTGTCTCATCTCGGGTCGGGCAGAGGTGGTTGTGGGATACCGAGCTTCCGGCGAAGTGATTGTTGAAGGCCTGGATCCGGGGGATGTCTTCGGTAATTTGGCCTTTCTCACAGGGAGAGCATGGCCCAAGGACGCTGAGCTCGTGGCCACTGAGCCTTCGACCGTCCTGGAGATATCACTGGACCGTTTCCAGGTGATTCTTCGGGAAAATCCGGAATTCACGGTTTCTCTCCTCAAATCCCTGGGCAAGAAGGTCGTCCAGGGGGATCGCAATGAATTTGCCGCGCTGGTCCACGTGGAAGGGACGGACGCTGCCGCTGTCTGCGCCTATCCCTCTCATCCCGGTCTCCCTGATGAGGTGCAGTCCCGATTTCAAGCCCTGGCGCTCGCAGGAGAGTCTGTCCTGATCGTAGGGGAAAACGGGGTTGGAAAGGACGTGCTGGCATACGCCATCTTCGGAGCCGCCATTACCCACAATGAGGTGCTGGTGCCCGTGGATGTGCGTCGAATGCGGAGAGAGATAGGTTTCCTACGGACTCGGTCGCACTCGGGGAACGACACTTGGCATGAGGCCACGGAAGAGATGCAGTTCTTTTTCGGACGGGAGACGCGAGGAGAGAACGGAGCAATCAAGACGCTTCCCGGATATCTGGACCTGGCCAATAATGGAACTCTTTTCATTCGAGGGGCGGAGCATCTCAAGGCAGTGACTCAGCAGAAACTGGTGGACGCACTGAAAACCGGGGTTTACTGTCCGGTGGGTAGCAGCCAGGTCATGAAGGCAGATTTCCGTCTCATCTGCACGACAGAGATCATTCCTGATCAATTTACCCTGTACAGGCACCCCTTAATGTACGAGCTCAAAGACAGCTCGCTGTTTGTGCCACCTCTGCGGGATCGACAAGATCAGTTGCTGCCATTGGCTAGACGTTACCTGGCCCATTACGCCAGAGAGATGAACAAGAAGGTCCCCACACTCTCCGAGCTCACCGTGAAGGCAATGACGGATTATTCATGGCCGGGGAATGACCTTGAATTGGCCAATACCATGAGGCGGGCGGTCATGGTATGTCCCGACGACCTGATCCGACGGCAAGACCTCATGTTCGACAGCCGGCGTCCTGAAGGTCGGGCCCGCTACAATCTTCTCAGGATTAAGCCCATTCGGCAGGCTCTGCTGAGCCCGCTCTTTCCCGCGATTCTTCAAAGTGCATTTGTACCCTTGTTTGTGGCCACAGTCCTTCTTCTATTTCTCGGCCCCGCGGATCCATCAAAAAACTTGGCGTCGGTAGTGATGTGGGCGCTGGCGTGGCCCGGGCTCATCGTGGCGGCATTCTTCGGCGCACGTATTTCTTGCAGTATATGCGCGATCGGAGCCCTGAGCACCCTGGCAAAACGAATTGTGTCGCTGGAAATCCCGTTTCCCGAAATACTCAAGAAGCGGAGCGACTTTCTTATAGCAGGAGGCATTCTCTTCCTCATCTGGATGGAATCCGCGACGGATATGCGGAATCATCCCTTCTACCTCGGACTGCTGTTACTCGTCATGTTTGTCCTCGCGTTCGTCATGAACACGCTCTACGCGAGGCAGTCATGGTGCCGCTACCTCTGTCCGTTGGGGGGAATGACAGGACTTCTGGCTCGAACATCACTCGTGGAGTTGAGGGCCCAGCGCGAAATTTGTCTTTCCCGGTGCAATTCACCCACGTGTTATTTCGGGACTTCCAAGGCCGAGGGATGTTCGTTCGGACAAGTTGTGGCCACGTTGCACAGCAATCACTTCTGCAAGATTTGCGCTAGCTGCGTCAAAAACTGTAAGCTCGACGCAATCATGCTCAATGTGAGAATTCCAGGGGACGAACTGGGAGAAGTGCGTCATGTGCGAACCGGGACGGGATTTCTCGTGTTGGGTCTCTGCGGCGCACTGATTACAGACCTCTTTCTCAGGACACCGCACTATGAGCATCTGGTCAGTTGGTTGGCCTGGCCCCAAGTAGCCACGTTCACGTTTTCCTACCTTGGGGTTATTCTCGGAGTAAATCTGCTCTCCCTTGGGGCAACCGCTCTGTCGCGTCGCACCTTCAGGGAGCGATTTCTTGAGAATTATTCACGATTCGCTTTGTCCCTCCTCCCTCTTGCCGCAATGGGTCTTCTGGCGTTCCACCTGCACTATTTCTTCACAGTTGGCGCCAAAGCTCCCGGTCTCATCGGGCAGTACTTTGGGATCGCCTCCCTGGAAGGATCAAACCCTGTCATGCCCACAGCCGGCTCTCTGCTTGTACAACACCTCCTCATTGTTACTGGGCTTGGCTGGAGCCTGATCACCATGTGCCGTCTCGGGCGCTGGTCACGGAACGCGAGGGTCTTCGCGGTCCCGCTGGGAGTGCTACCGCATGCCCTAGTGGCCTGTCTCCTCGCACTGGCCATAACAGTTCTGCTGAGAATAGCTTTTTCTTGACGGTCGTCTTGCCAAAAGGCTCGGAGGGCTATTCTTCTCCGAGGAGCCCTCCGTCCATTCGTCCATAAGAAATCCAGAAGCTTCTTACAGTCACAACCGTTACAGTGATTGCCAAGAATTCTGTTCCCTTCGCGTGTGTCGAGAGCGTTTTCGCGAGGATCCCAGACCGGGGGAGCGGGTCTCTCTCCCCGGTCATTTTTGAACAGGCGAAACGGACATTATCTTTGGCAACCGCTACTATATGAATGTCATTCCGTGGTCTGAGCCGCTGCGCCCTCTTCGGCTACGGTCAATCCCTCTGCTTCAACCTCCGTGGGTTCCGCCTCTGAGACCTCTACCGGCTTGACAGGCTTCTGGACCGTGCCACCGGACAAGAGCCGGCGCCTGCTCGGCTTATCGATTATGGTTCCCGGTGGCGCAGCGTAGGACGGATGAGCGAGATCCATCCCCGAATGCTTCCAGATATACGTGTACGCGTCAGCTATACTGTTGATCATGTCGCTGTAGATGTTGTTAACGTCGCGGTTGGTCAGGACAATCTGCCTGTTGAACTTGTCGGGAGCGCGAAAGATCGAATACATGTCTTCTCGCGTCTGGGCGTTGAAATGGGGGTTCCGCACGTGTTTGAGCGTGGGGGTCGTATCCGAGCGCAACGACTCCATGAGCTCCCCGAGAGAGTTGTAGTCTCCATACCCGTCGTAGAAAACCCAGATGTCGATAACGCTCTCGGCGACAAGGGCGTCGAGTGCGCGGGAGAATCTGTCGAGGTACTTCAGATCCGGAAATTCAGGCATCTTGGTGAGCACGATGGACTTGCCGATCATCCCAAGCCGTCCGGCAAGGTTTGTCTGAGACGTGTCCAACTTGATAGCGCCGCCTTTGAATGCTGCCACGCAGTACGGTATGTCCCGCATCAAACGCGCGTATGACCGAGACCGTATTTCTTCCAGATCGATGATCTTGCCCGGATTTGACATCACGTCCCGATCCACAAAGGTCATTCCTCTGAGAAAATCGTAGCGGTTCTGGTAAATGTACTGGCCCATGGACCGCGGTATCAGCCTGAGGACATCCTTGGTGACGCTCCTGAGGAACTCCACGTGGCTGTCATAGGGGACGTATGCGTGAGCCGGAACGGTAAGGAGAATTGAGAGAAGGAATGCCGGCAACAGGTTCTTGAGCGCTCTGACCATCGAGAGGCCTCCTTGAGAAAGGAGTGTTCGCGGGAGACTCTATCCCACACGGGTGAGGATACCACAGTGCGAAACTAAAATCAATCCTCATTTCAAGATACTAGTCAGAATAGATGATAGATTGCCTTAAGAGAGGCGACCGCCATACTTGCGCTTCCATTCGAAAAGCACGGTGAGAGCCTCAAGTGGGGTAAGGGACTCGGGGTCCAGACTTTCCAGCTCTCTTGCCAGGTCGTCTGCCATGTACCCGAACAACTCGGCCTGGACCGGCCCACCTTTCGAAAGGCTCTTCGCTCGTTTGCCCTGCGCGATTGTTGGCCTGCCCCAGGGATCGATTTCTTTCTTTTCAAGATTGGAGAGGATTTCCTTCGCGCGCGCTATGACTGAATCTGGTATTCCAGCCAGCCGAGCCACCTGAATCCCGTAGGAGCGGTTCGAGCCGCCCGGGACTATCTTGCGCAAGAAGACGATTCGATCTTTTGATTCTCGAACAGCGATGCTGAAGTTACGTACCCGGTCTCGTTCGCGGGCTATGTCAACCAGCTCATGATAGTGCGTCGCGAAGAGCGTTCGAGGACCGGCTTTGGCTTTGTCATGGAGGTATTCGGTCACCGCCCACGCGATGGAGAGGCCGTCAAAAGTGCTGGTTCCTCGTCCAATCTCGTCAAGCAGCACGAGCGATCGCTCGGTCGCGTTGTGGAGTATCTCAGCCGTCTCGTTCATCTCCACCATGAAGGTAGACTGTCCGAACGCTAGATAGTCTGCGGCTCCGATACGCGTAAAGATGCGGTCCACGATACCGATGGACGCCTCCTTCGCGGGAACTAATGAGCCGATCTGGCCCATGAGAACGATCAGGGCCGTTTGCCGCATGTACGTGGACTTGCCTGCCATATTTGGTCCGGTAATGATCAAGATCTGATTCTCGGACCGATCCAAAGTGACGTCGTTGGGCACGTACGGCTCCCTGTGATCGAACTGCTCCACGACCGGATGCCGTCCTTCAATGATGCGAATCTGCTCTCCGTCGTGGACCTGAGGGCGAACGTATCCCGCAGCAGTCGCAATTTCGGCAAAGGATTGGAGAACGTCAATCGTGGCGACGGAAGCCGCTGTCTGCTGTATTCTGGGTATGATCTCCAGGAGCCTGGTTCGTAGCAGCTCGAAAATCTTTTCTTCCAGCTCGACTATCATTTCCTGCGCGTTGAGCACCTTGAGCTCGTATTCTTTGAGCTCTTCCGTTATATAGCGCTCAGCGTTCACAAGGGTCTGCTTCCGGGAATAGGACGCGGGAACCTTGTCCCTGTGGGTGTTGGTCACCTCGATGTAATACCCGAAAACTCGATTGTACCCGACCTTGAGATTGGGAATGCCCGTAGCCTGCCTCTCTCTTGCCTCGATACCCGCTATCCACTCTTTGCCGCTCACCTTGATCGAGCGAAGCTCGTCGAGCTCCTTGTCGTATCCGTCTCGAACCACCCCTCCTTCCCGCAAGGAAGGGGGGGGAGAATCCACGATCAGAGCAGCGATGGCATGAGCCACGTAGGCCAGATCATCCATCCTACTCAGCTCCGCGGCGAGCGGGGTGTCAATCTGTCCTATGAGGTTGATGAGGGCAGGGATTTTCTCAGCGGAGAATCGAAGTTGCACGAGATCGCGGGGGGTGGCACTCTTTAACGATATTTTGCCTGCGATTCGTTCCAGGTCTCCGATCTCTCTGAGCAAGGTCCGGATCTCACCACGTTCCACGGTGCGCTCGACGAGGCTTTCCACAGTCTCACTGCGTCGCAGAATTTCCCGCACATCCATGAGGGGGTAGGAGACCCACTGCCTCAGGAGTCGTCCCCCCATAGAGGTGCAGGTCTTGTCCAGAAGGCGGATGAGGGTCCCGTCAGAGGTGCCGTCCTTCAAGCTCTTGAATATCTCCAGGTTTCTGAGCGTAGACTGATCCAGCACCATGTAGCTTCCCAGGTGATATACCCGGAGGGGCTTGATGTGGACAGGAACGTCGAACCTTGTCTGTTTCACGTACCCTACTACGGTGCCGGCGGCCACAGTCAGAGCCGACTCATCGGACAGTCCAAACCCTTCCAGGTTTTGGACACCGTACAGCTCCCTGAGAGCTTCGCAACATCCATGAGGCTCGCACAGCCATTCTTCTACCCTGTGCACGTACAGGGAGCCGTCCACTACTGCGAACGCGGGGTGGTCATCGGGTAGACGCTCGGAAACGAGTACTTCCTTGGGTTCAAGGCGTCTCAGCTCCTGAGCCGCGAGAGACAGGTCATCGGTCCCGGTCACGAGCAGGTCTCCTGTGGAGAGGTCCAAAGCGGCAAGACCTATCTGCTCGTTCTTTGTAGCGAGCGCCACCACAAAATGATTTTCGTCTGCCTTGAGCGTTCCGGGATCGTCCGTAAGGCCTGGAGTCAGTACCCGCGTGACGTCCCGACGGACGATGCCCTTTGCGGTCCGAGGATCCTCCACTTGATCGCAGACCGCCACTCTCTCGCCGGCCATGAGGAGCCTGGATATATAGGAAGAGGCTGCGTGGTGAGGGAAGCCGCACATGGGAACGGCTTCCTCTTTGTTCTTGTCACGGGTCGTCAGCGCGATATCGAGGATCTGGGAGGCTTTTCGAGCATCCTCGAAGAACATCTCGTAAAAGTCTCCCATGCGGAAGAGGAGGATAGCATCCGGATGACGGTTCTTGTGAGCCTGATATTGGCGCATCATGGGGGTGAGATTCGAATCCGACACGGGCTCTATCCTGGACAAAGGTCTCAACTCCCTGCGGAGGGACGCACGAAAGTTCTGGAATATTCCCGCATGATACTCGCAGCACCTCTTGAGTCAAGCAGCGCGCATTGGGCCAAGGCGTCCGTGTGCAGGCCTTGGAACCTCGGCCTCGTAGCAGGAATACGTGTATTTTCTGGACCGGCAGGCAAGAATTTGCTACTCGGTACAAGAAGGCGTGATGATGAGCTAGGCCTGTGCGAGACGTTTTTTTCGCCTCTTTGTGCCCAAAATCTGTTGGGAAGGCAACAATCATGCAATTCAAATTGGAGATCATGCTGTGTAGCGGATCGGGGGCATTCATACCTCGGACAGCTTTGGGCCAGAAGCTTGCGTCTTTGAGAAATCGTGCCATAGCTTCCGGAATGAAATTCCTGACGGAAAATGAGGTATTGGAAGAAGTGAAACGACGCCGCGGAGAGTTGGACATCGATGAAAAAGACGTACGTTGACGCTAATGTCTTGATTGCGGCATTCCAAGGTGACGAGCCGACATCGCCGGAGGTGCTGAAGGGGACATCAAAGATCTCGCGTCTCTTCGGCCGCTTGGATCGCAAACTGTGGGCTCACCTGAAATTGCCCGGTAGCAACCGAGGCTTGCCTCTTCAGAAGGGTTCTTCGGGGAGCGAAGTCACCTGGGTAGCGTAGCTGCACGCTTGGGCTGGTCGTGCTGATCCAGATCGATGCAACCTGCATCCGAATATCCTTTGCGAAAGGCCTGAGCGCTCATGGGGGTGGGTTTGCCGTATTCCCTTCGGACACGGCCGAACGTGCGCTCCATGTATCGACCAATCATTTGTTGTTTGGCAATGACAAGATCCTTGCAGCACCTCAGCTCCTCCACCCTGACCGTTCTGGCTCTCTCCTCGAATCGCTCACCGATGCGTACCACCGCGCCATTGAGGTACGCATTCTTGAGGGACTGTCCGTTCCATCCCCGATGTGTCCTTTTGAGCTCGGGCAAGGCCCAGTCCGAGAGCAGCTTCAGTTCCCGCATGAGAAACCGGAAGGTGTGGGCTGCCACCTCGGAATCCGCCCTCGTACCGATAAAGCTCAGCAGGGGCTTGGAGCCAGGTCTGCGGCGAAGGATATGCTCGCACTCAAACCCTCGCGACACGTGAACGATGAGGCCTCTGACCCAATTTCGCACCACACGGCCGGGGTCGACAAATGCCTCTGACACTTCGATGCTGGAATTGATCTCCTCCACCGGAAGGTCGGCCATAGCGAGGTTGTACTTGGAAAGGAGCTCCCTGGCCTTGACCGCTGCCAGAGCGGCCTCGTTCTCATTTGAAGACTTGGCGAGCTCAAACAACTTCCGAACCTTATCAACAACTTGGTCTCGTGTCACGTTTGTATCCCGTCCCCGGAAAAGTGCCTCGTCATATACCACGCGCAGAGCGCGGGTCAAGTATTTTCCGAGGCTCTCCGCACCGATTCGGTCACGCGTGAAGCGAACCTTGCATCCGCCGTGGCTTTGTCTACCTGGCAAGGCAATCGGGCAGGAGACGATGCGGCTTTCCCGGGCCGGAACCGAACACATGCCTATGCCCGCCAAAAAAACTTGACAGATTCGTCGGACCTTTGTACACAAGATTTTGAGAGGATAATCATGGTCTGCACGCGTGACACATTCTTTTTCTTTTTTAGCTTTAGAAGGAGTACGTGCGTGACCTGAGTGTGACCCTCTCACAACAAGGCATGAAAGAAGCAGAGTTCACACTCTGCTTTTTTTTTGCCTGCGGCCGGCTTGTCCCTGCTCCACCAAGCAGCCGGTACTCGATCGATTAGTACGAAAGGAGAAAGACGTGAAAGGACCTCTCGATGGTGTACGCGTAGTTGAAATCTCAATGTTTCAGCAAGGCCCAGCAGCAGGCATGCGTCTCGGTGACCTGGGCGCCGATGTGATAAAGATTGAACCTCAAACCGGCGACCCTGGCAGAGAATTTATGAGGATCATCGGCGCGATGGTAGGCCTGGAGGGCCGGAATTATTATTTCGAGCACTGCAATCGTAACAAGAGGAGCGTCGTTCTCGACCTGAAGAAACCTGAGGGCATGGACGCGATGCTCAGGCTGATCGATACTGCTGACGTTTTCCTGAACAACATGAGCATAGAAGCCCCGGAGAGAATGGGCTTGGGGCCGGAAGCCCTCTTGGCGAGGAACCCCCGACTGATCTATGCCCACGCGTCCGGCTGGGGGCGGAAGGGAGAAGAGGCGAAAAATTACTCCTTTGATTACACTGGGATTGCCCGATGTGGGATGATGATGTCCTGCGGAGAGAACGGCGCTTCGCCCGCCCAAATCCTTCCCGGAATCGGGGACGAAGTAGCATCTTTGACCTGTGCGTGGGCGGTCACTGCAGCCCTCTATGCCCGGGAGAAGACAGGCAAGGGGCAGGTTGTGGACACTTCTCTCATGGGAAGCATCATTGCCATGCTAGGGCTCGTGGTGGCGGCGCCGGCCATCACGGGGCAGGAGTTCCCGAGAGAAGTCAGAAAATGCGCAGGGAACGCCATTTACAACCACTATCGCTGCAAAGACGGACTGTGGATTGCCATCGCTCACCTGCAGCCGGACCGCTACTGGCCCAGAGTATGCCAGGCTCTGGACCTGGAAGAACTGATCGATGACCCAAGATTCAATACCGTAGAGGCACGGAGCAAGAATGCGAGCGAGTTGGTGGCCAGGTTCGATGAAAGGTTCGCAACCAGGCCGAGGCATGAGTGGCTGGAGGTACTAAACCGGGCGGGGTGCATTTGTACACCGGTACAGACCCCTATGGAAGTCACGAACGACCTTCAAGCATTGGCGAACAACTACTTCGTACACCTGGACCACCCAAGGCACGGCAAGACAAAAATGGTTGGTTTTCCCTGGGATTTCAGCGAGACACCGGCCACCTGTCGACGGCCGGCCCCCGAGCTTGGCGAGCACACGGAAGAAATCCTCATGGAGATTGGCTACGGCCCCGCGGAAATTAGCGACATGCGTAGGCTTGGAGTGATCGGGAATTGAGACTCTAATGCTGGCTGGAAAGCCGTCGCTCCGTGCCAGTAACCAAATTCCCTGTATCGCTACCCGATGATCTTATCAAGCCTCGGCCTCCCCCCGGCGATCTCAGGATCTGCATCCGGGGCAGGCCCCGGGGGATCGGCACGGGCCATAGTGGAGCCCATTGGAAATAGGTCTGGCGACAATTCATAAGCGGAGCCGCAAGCGACCGAGTGAAAACACTGTGCGGAGCTTTCAACTGGGACAAATGCCCTGCATGTTCAACGAGCGGCAGTACAGTCCCCTCCGCCCCCCCTCGGTCTGGATTGACACTCTAGCAGCCTGTGCTGTATGCTTGTGCTCATCGGTACGTATGATCGGGGCCTCCCATCCGCGGGGTGGAATGCCGTTGAGTTGGCGGCAAGGCTACACATGGACTATTTCGGTCAGGGAAACGAACGGTGCTACGTCGGATTTCAATGCCGATTGTCTTGATGCTGACCCTTGGGGTGGGAGTTTGCGGCGCTACCGCTGAAGAACGCCTCGTTTCGGTTTCACTCGAACATGGACACGACCTGCACGGATGCATCTTTTTTCCTGACGCATCGGGCTCTGGGCGGTTACCGGCAGTAATTGTTGCAACAGGTGCAGGCGGTACCAAGCTGATTCAATACAGAGAGTATTGTCGAAATCTTTCAAAACAGGGATTTGCCGCTCTGCTCGTTGACGGCTCGAACTACCCCGAGTACCTGACACCGGGGCCTGACACGTGGCGTCGGATGCCCTACCACATCTGGTCCTGGGTGAACCATTTTACCGTCGCCATTGCACTCGCATTTGACCACAGGTGGTACATCCGAAATATCCGGGAGGCCGTTGATTACCTGTACGCTAATCCGAAGATAATCCGTTCCAAGATTGGGCTTTCGGGTTTTTCCCAGTCAGCGAATGCTGTGCTTGCCGAAGCGAGCGAAGATTCACGGGTCCGGTGCGTGGTTTGGAACAACGGTGGCTGGCCCTGGATCATGCCGTACGAGCCGAAGCGACTTCCTCCCGTGTTAATATTTCATGGCGAGGATGATGGAGTCTATAATGTCAAATACGCTCATAACCTTGCCGATGAGTTAAAGGCCGCCGGAAAAGATTACGAGTGCCATGTTTATCCCCATCAGCGGCATATGTTTACTATCTATTATGAGCTTAACCAGCCGCCGGAAGCGAGGAATCCTGCCCTGATCTCAAGTTTTCACCGTCTTGTAGGCTTTCTTGACAGAGTTCTGCGGAACAATGTCTCATCTCCAGAGCCCAGTCACCGAGCGCATAGTGCGAACGGGCTCGGGCTCGAATCGATGAAAGGCCGGCGGTAGCTGGTCCGCGCAAATCGTGCTAACCGAGAATGGTCCACCATTGTGGGGCGGATGGCCTGCAGCGAGGAATAGCTCATGTTCAGACGATACTCCCTGTCGCTGCTCAGTGACTTGTTTGCTATGAGCCTCCGCCTCGTTTTCAGAAATAGACGCCGCTACAAGGGGGTCATGGCAGCTATCAGTGCCGGCGCAGCAGGACTGGTCGTTGTCATCAATTTGGGTGACTCCGTCGAGAACAAGATGGGCGAGCACCTCAGCATTCTCGGAAGGTCCACGATTATAGATGTGGAAATGGTGGAAGCAAACAGCCAACACCCGGGTCACTTTTCCGCCGAGCACGCGGACAAGCTCAGGAAGCTCCCCCACGTCATGGAAGTGGCTCCCCACGTGTCTATTGACGACATTGAGGCTAACGCTTACGGAGAGACAATGCTTGTGAGAGTTGCCGGTGTTCATCCCTCTTTCTGGAACACGATCATGGCGCGGCTGGACGACGGTGATCTTACGGACATAAGCCACGAGAAGTCGCGTGACTCGGTCTGCGTCCTCGGCAGAGACGTTGCCACACATCTCTTCGGCGCGACGAGTCCTGTCGGGAAGACGCTCCAAGTGGGCAGCGTCAATTGCCGGGTCATAGGTGCCCTAGGCGGTATTCAGAGCCTCTCAACTCGACGGACGGTCTTTTGCCCCCTGGCCACAGCGCAAAACCGCTTCGAGGGCATGCGCGAGATCAAGAGCGTTCGCCTCAGGGTAGACCACTGGGGACGCGTGAAATCGGTAGTGGATGCAGTCAAAGAGCATTTTAAAGAACACGTTCACGCGGAAATCGTGCAGTCCGTAAGGGTCTATTACTATCCAGAGCGAATCAAGAAGGTAGAAAACACGGTCTCAGTAGTGAAGATTCTGGCCGTCTTGGCGCTTACCGTGACGGTAATTGTCGGAGGAGTGGGGACTGCGACGCTTATGCTGACAGCTATTATGGACCGGAAACGGGAAATAGGGCTGAAGAGGGCGCTTGGTGCAGCCGACGAGCACATAATGCTGCAATTTCTCATGGAAGCGGTGGTGGTGTGTGCGAGGGCAGGAATAATTGGAATGCTCTTAGGTTGCGTAACCTCTCTCATACTCGTGGTCAGCCTCGACCTGCAGGTGGCTCCGACGGTCTTTGCGTTGAGCGTCGCTGCGGGACTCCTCGGGACTATTGTCCTGGGGATTCTGGCCGGCCTCTATCCCGCAAAGATTGCAATTGAATTGGATCCCGTCGTTTCGATGCGTTTGGACTGATTACTGATCGCACTGCGGGAGATACCGGAAGCCTACTCGAACCGCATTGCTTCCGAGGCATCGAGCCTGCTCGCCTTCCTGGCAGGTATGAATCCGGCCAATGCTCCCAGCACCGTGCCGAAGCACAGTGAGCCGACAATGCTGAGGAGCAACAAGTCATAGTGGGGAACCATCTCGAGCAGGCCGGATGCGACTACCACAGCCACGGTTCCGGAAACTGCTCCGATAAAGGATCCAATTAAGCTGACCGAAATTGCTTCAGCGAGGTACTGTCTCCGTATTTCGATCTCGGTCGCGCCGACCGCCTTTTTGAGACCAATGTCCCTTGTGCTCTCCTGGACCGCGGCGAGCATAGAGCCTGCTATACCGAGGCCCCCGAGGATGAGCGTCGTTGCGATGCCGGTGAACAAGAGACTCTTCACGAGCAAGACCGACGTCTTGATTGTCCTGATTTTGTCAGGAAAATGCTGTACCTGCATGTCTTCCGCGTACGCTGGCTGGGTTCGCTGCAAGACCGTGGCCACTTCATGCTCAAGCTGGCTCACATCATCCCAATGTCGGGCTCGGACATAGATTCCATTACTTTGTCCGGCTGAGGCAAACTGGGTTTTCGCGACGGTAATCGGAACGAAGACCGAGCTGGCGAGCGTCTCATCCTCAATTCCGCCTATGACGCCGACAATCTTCAAGACCAGCCCTTCCGCTCGTATCGTCTTCTCCAGGATGTTTCCGTCATCAAAAGAAAGCTCTTCTCGAATGGTGGAGCCTATGACACAAACTGGTCTGCGTCTTGCCACGTCATCCTGAGATAAGCCGGTGCCCTGGGCAATACGCAGGTCCAACAACGCGAAACACGTTGGCTCCACCCCCACGAGGCGGCCCTTTGCAGTCTTCCGTCCGTCCGTGAACAGTCGATTGGGCTCGCGGACAAAGGGAGCAACGTGAAGAGCGAGGGGTAGGCGCCGCAAGGCTTCCACATCACGGTCGGAAAACTCCCGACGATGGCCATCGCCAACGCTTTCCGGCCGCCAGCCAACTTCTATCAGGCTGGCTCTTCCCAGGATCTCAAGGTTTCGACCAATGGCGAGCTCCACCGCCTCGCCCAAGGTGGTGACTGCTACGAGGCACGCCGTTCCCAAGCTGATAACGAGAATCACGCCCCAATATCTCGCCCTTTGTCTGAGGACCTGTCTGAACGAGATCCGAACAAAATCTAGAGGCGTCATCCGGACCGTCTCCAACAGTCAAGGCACTGTGCAGGGCTCCCAAGCTACAAGGGAGGAGAAGCCCCCCTACGCAACCATACAACCGAATCCCCGTTTCTGCAATCCGACCGGTCTCATGTCCATTGGCAAGGATCCTGTCCGCTTCCGATGGAGCGGGGGCCTTTGTGAAATGATTGCACACCGGTAGGCCTGGTATCCCGCCCGTCACTGTTGAACAGGGGAAACGGTCATGATAATTGCCAGCCGCCATAAGCTTCGGGAAGAAACCAGCGAGACGCCGGAGCCACAGGAACAGGCTCAGTCGGTGTCGATTCCCGTTGGAGTCCCTCGACTTCTTCGAGGGGCTCGGATCCCAACGGAGGGGCATTCTGGTGGTAGCGGTAAGGGCGGTTCGGGAATTGCTCGAAATGTGGGCTCCTCTCGAAGCGCCCCCTACACGCAGCGAGCCACAGGAACTGGGCTGAGAGTCTGATTCTCCTCACCATGGTCTTCGATTCACGTCAGCGCTCCTTCTGACAACTCATGCCTGCCCCTTCGTTTTTCGAAGCTCTCTTCTTCCAAATACTTGGCAAATCAGCACGTAGAAGAGCGGCACAAAAGAGATAGCCAGAGATGTCGCGGTAAACATCCCGCCCAAGACGCTAGTGCCTATGGCGTTCTGTGCCCCCGCACCGGCGCCGGTGGCAAGGGCGAGAGGCAAGACGCCGAATCCGAAGGCTAGGGATGTCATAACAATGGGGCGGAACCGCAATCGGGCGCCTTCCAACGTGGCCTCCATCAACCCCATACCTTGTTCGAGCTTCTCCTTGGCGAATTGGACGATCAAGATGGCATTCTTGGTGCTCAACCCCAATGTAGTGAGAAGTCCGATCTGGAAATACACATCATTGGGAAGCCCCCTGAATGACGAGGCAAGCACGCTTCCGATCACCCCTAGCGGCAACACCAGCATGATGGAAACGGGCAATGTCCAGCTCTCGTAAAGAGCTGCGAGAACGAGGAAGATCACGAGCATGGAAAATGCGTACAAAGCAGGTGCCTGAGAACCGGCCATCCGCTCTTGGTAAGAGATTCCGGTCCAGTCAAACCCGAAGCTCCGAGACAATTTCGAGGCCATCTCTTCCATGGCGGCCATTGCCTCACCAGAGCTCCTTCCCGGGGCCGGCTCGCCCCAGATGTTTATGGACGGAAACGCATTGTACCGCTCCAGCTTGGGAGAGCCCGCAGTCCAATGACCGGACGCAAAAGAAGAGAACGGGGCCATTTTGCCCGCATTATTCCTGACGTAGAGTTTCTCCAAATCGTTGGGCAGCATGCGGTACGGCGCATCTGCCTGCACGTATACCCGCTTCACTCGCCCGCTGTGAATGAAGTCATTGACATAAGAACTGCCGAAGGCCGCTGATATGGTACTATGAATCGCAGTAATAGGGATTCCCAGAACACCGGCCTTCTGCCAGTCCACGTCAACTCGGTATTCCGGCACATCTTCCAGACCGTTGGGACGAACTCTGGTCAATCGGGAATCCTGCATAGCCATGCCCAAGAGCTGGTTTCGTGCCTCCATCAGCTCCGCATGACTGGTGCCGCCCCGATCCTGTAGCTGAAAGTCAAAACCCTTGGCTTGACCAAGCTCGATGACAGCCGGCGGTGGAAAGGCAAACACCATGGCTCTACGGATTTTCGAAAAGGCCTGCATCGCTCTTCCGGCCACCGCATCAGCCTTCAAATGAGCCCCGTTGCGAAGGTGCCAATCCTTGAGCTTGACGAATGCTAGACCAACATTCTGTCCCCGCCCGGAAAAGCTTGTGCCCGAGACCGTGAACACGCTTTCCACCGCGTCCTTTTCGTCTATCAAGAAATAATCCCTGACTCGTTCCTGGACGCTCAGCGTTTGCTCCAAAGCCGAGTTGGCCGGAAGCATTGTCTGCACCATCAAGACCCCTTGGTCTTCGTCGGGAAGATATGCGGTTGGCATGCGCATGAAAAGAAATCCCAGAGCAACAACAATCACAACGAAGACAATCAAGAATCGGATTTTCCTCGAAACGGTATAGCGAACTAATCCCAAGTATATGCTTCTCAGGCCGAAAAAGACGTGGTTAAACCATCTGAAGAATGGGCGCAGGAAGAAAATTGCATTCTCGGACGGTTCATGCCCCGCTGCCACCGGCTTGAGAAGAGATGCACACAGAACCGGGGTGAGGATCAAGGCCACAACTACTGAAAGGAGCATGGACGCAATGATGGTTACGGAAAACTGGCGGTAAATGACCCCGGTCGAGCCGCCGAAAAACGCCATGGGGCCGAATACCGCGGAAAGCACCAACCCTATTCCGATCAAAGCGCTGGTGATTTCATCCATGGACTTGGCGGTAGCTTCTCGGGGAGAGAGACCTTCGTCGTGCATAATCCTTTCCACGTTCTCCACCACTACAATGGCGTCGTCCACCAGGAGGCCGATGGCTAGCACCATTGCAAACATCGTAAGCATGTTGATGGAGAATCCGAACAGCCCCAGAACCGCAAAGGTCCCCAGAATCACCACCGGAACAGCGATGGTCGGAATCAGAGTGGCCCGGATGTTTCCCAAGAAGAGATACATGACCAGAAAGACTAGCAGGATTGCCTCGAAGAGTGTTTTGACCACCTCCTCGATGGCCACTTCAATGAAGGGGGTCGTGTCATAGGGGTAAACGACCTTCATTCCAGGCGGGAAATACCGGCTCATTTCCGCCATTTTTTTCTTGACTGCCTCGGCCGTCTCGAGTGCATTGGCTCCCGCAGCCTGCCGGATTGCCAGAGCCGCTCCGGGTTTCCCGTTGTAATGTGCCTCAATATCATAGACCTCAGTGCCCAATTCGGTGCGTCCCACGTCCTTGATTCGTACAATTGAACCGTCGGGGTTCATCCGGATGGGGATCGCACCAAACTCCTCGGGCGTCTTCAGCAGGTTCTGAACTACAATTGAGGCATTCAAACGCTGACCCTCGACAGCAGGCGCTCCGCCAAACTGACCTGCTGAGACCTCCACATTGTAAGCTTTCAGTGCAGTGATCACATCCTCGATCGTGAGGTGGTAATCGGTTAGCTTGACAGGATTGAGCCAGACTCGCATTGCATACTGGGAGCCGAAGACTTCAACCTCCCCCACTCCCGGCACGCGAGCCAGTACCTTTTCGAGGTTCGACTGGGCATAGTCTCTCAGGTCATTCCCATCCATGCTCCCGTCTTCCGAGATCAGGCCTACAATAATCAACCAGTTTCGCGTGGACTTGCTGACCTTCACCCCTTGGCGTTGAACTACGTCGGGCAGGCTTGCCATGGCAAGCTGGAGCTTGTTCTGCACCTGGGCCCAGGCGAGATCCGGATCGGTTCCTGGCGCGAAAGTCAATTGTATGCGAGAGGCCCCGGCTGAATCACTGGTCGAGGACATATAGAGCATCTTGTCAAAACCGGTCATCTTCTGCTCGATGATCTGCGTGACGCTGTTTTCAACTGTCTCAGCAGATGCTCCCGGATAATAGGAATCGATTGCGATAGACGGGGGAGCGATGGGGGGATATTGGGATACAGGAAGATTATAAATCGCCAAGCCGCCGGCCACCATCATGATGATGGCAATAACCCAGGCAAAGACCGGACGATCCAGAAAAAATCTCGACAACATGATGCGCCTCCGTCAATTGGGTTTTCTGGTCGACCCGACTTCTTTGCCAGCTTCCGCCCTGTCCGTGTGCTCAGGGGGACCAATTTTGACGGTGACGCCAGGCCTGACTTTTTGGAGTCCCTTGACGACCACACGATCGCCGGTTGCAAGACCTGACGCGACAAGCCACTTGTCGCCAATAGCACGATCGAGGGTTAGCCTCCGCTGCTGGATCTTCCCCTCATCGTCTACGATAAACGCGATAGGATTTCCTTTGGGATCGCGCGACACAGCCTGCTGGGGTACAAGGATGGCCTGCTCGTTGATGCCTTCCTTCACGATCGCCCTGACGAACATGCCGGGTAAGAGCAATCCATCCGGATTTGGAACGACAACCCGAAGAACGACGGAACCGGTCGTCGGATCAACTGTGACGTCTCGAAATTGAAGCGTCCCTTCCAATGGATACTCGGTGCCGTCTTCCAAGAGAATCTTGACCCTATTCTGGTTCTTACCGTTTTGATTAAGACGGATGTCGTCAAGGCGACGCCGTAATCGCAGTAGCTCCACGGTGGACTGAGGCACATCTGCGTAAATGGGGTCGAGTTGTTGAATCGTCGCTAATGCAAGCGATTGATATGCTGTCACCAGAGCGCCATCGGTAACGTTGGATTTGCCGATGCGACCGGAGATGGGTGCCGTGACACGGGTATATCCCAGATTAATGCGCGCAGTCTCAACGGCTGCTCGCCAATACTCGATATCGGCTTCGGCCTGTTTCAGAGCGGCTTCCCTGTCATCGAAGTCTTGCTGGCTGACCGCTTTTTCTGCGAGCAATGCCCTGTATCGCTCGGCCTTTGCCCGGATCGCAGGCAGATTAGCCTCCGATTTGGCAAGAGCGGCTCTCGCGCTATCAAGTGCTGCCTGAAACGGAGCCGCATCGATCTGATACAGAACCTGCCCGGCCTTCACATCGGAACCTTCCTCAAAGAGTCGCTTCTGTATGATGCCGTTGACCTGGGGTCGTATCTCCGCAACCAAGTACGAAGTAGTGCGGCCTGGCAATTCGGTCGTCAGAAGGAGCCGTTCCGGCTGAATCGTCACTGTAGCCACCTCGGGGACAGGGGGCGGCTGTGAGGACTGTTGGCTCTTGTCACAGCCCACCACCAACAGCCCGCTTAGCAGAGTTATAAAAACAATACTCCATTTAAGTGGCTCAAAAATGTCTTTATTGAGTTGCATCAGAGACCTCGCAAAAATTCGATGGTGAAGAAGTTGCACTCGCAAGCCGCATTCCCCTCCAAAGGTCCGTTGCCATCCGATCAAGGATGGCAACGAGAAACATCGAGCCTTGACTGCCTGGATTCAGGTCATATGCGTCCTCTGCCCACGCTCCACGATCTTCTTGCATTCGCCTGGTCCTCTGCCGATTCCAGGACGCTCCGGAACAGAGTGGAGCGTATTGAAAAATAGGTCCGCGCCTAGTTCCAGAATCGCTCCGTCGACGACCCTGGGAAACCACCGTCCGCTCTCCACTACCTCGCTGGCCATAACTCAGGAGATCCAGAAGCGCTGTTCGGAAACCTCGATCCATGTTTTCGCGAAGTGTTCATCAAAGACTCACTGGCACTCACGTGTTATGACTGCCATGCATATTCAATGCAGGGCAGTACAAAACCAGTCTGCCAAAAAATACTAAAGATTCGCACGAGATAACGTCGGGCGATCCCGGGTTGGTTTGTCTGACTCGGATTCTCCACCCCGGACTCGCCGAAGTATTCACTACGCAACTTGCGCTCAGCCGTTTCAGTGTGGGGGCTTCCACCCTGATCGCCGCCTTCTTCTTCTCGCATCCTGTGCGCTTTTCCATTGTCGGCTCTGTCTTGGCGTCGGGTGTTGCCGTCCCGACTCGCATTCCTTCTGGCGTCGGCTCAGCGCTCCGTGGAAAAAGATGTCCGTAGCGGTCGAAGCTTCAATTGCATCGTAAGAGCGGCTGGAATCAGAGAGCAACTGAAAAAGGAAGGTATTTATCGCTCCATCGAGAGCGAGGGCCATCTGAAACGGATCGAGGGCCCGGAAAACATTCTTTTCAATGCCCTGCTCAAAGACAGACGCCAGTCTTTCCATGTGCTCATCGTACAGCTTAAGGAGGTCTTTGTCCAAGCCTGCTTTTGTATTGAAGCTCGCCCCTCTCGTCTCGGCGAAAAACAGGCGCATAAGCGGCAGATTGTCCCAAAACAGCTTCTGACGGAGAAGGATGTATTTCTCGATGGCCCGAAGAGGATTGCCTTCCTCGTCAAGGGTCTGCAGAAGCGCGTGGTGCCACTTCTCAGCGGTCTCCAGGTTGAGAGCTTTGTACAATTCCTCCTTGTTAGCAAAGAATTTGTAAAGCGTTCCGATCCCGAACTCAGCTCTTTTCGCGATCTCGTGCATCGAGACGTTGTGATATCCTTTTTCAGCAAAAAGGTCCAGCGCTGCATCAAGTATCTCTTTGCGCTGCAGCAAACTTGTTCGCTCTCGACGAGGAAGACCTTCCAGTTTCATGTTGCCCTCGCCGAACCCTAAAGGACCCATTCGCTTCTCCTTTGGACACTGCATTCTGAACCTGACGTCCGATTCTAATTCTATTCCTCCTCGGAGTAGAGATCAAGGGGAACTTCGCAGAGCTGCGTTCATAATCCCAAGAAAGTCTGATCAGAGCTTGGCAGGTGGAGTACGGTACTGGAAGTGACGGTCAAAAGGTGGGGACCGTGCGAAGTGCGACCGGAAATCGTCTCAAGGCGTTGGAGACCTCTGAGCTCACTCGGAACAGCAAGTCTGCCTTGATGGCAAGGCCGAGCGGACGAACGGAGGCCTTGGAGAAGGTCTGGCTCAGCCATTACGAATGTTGCCAACCGGAGCGTCAATACGCGAAAACGGATGAAGCTGTCGGCGGTCAGGCCGACGCATATTGCCGGTGCGCGGCTGGGAGAGCATCCGGTCAGTTTCGCAATATAGGTCAAAGACTTGTAGACACTTGGCCGTGAAACACGAACCTTCGAAGCACTCGTTTGTGCTGGTCCTTGCGGAGATCGCTCTCGCAGCAGTCCGCATCGAAAACTGGTGCTGGGGGCTGCCTTGAGACTTTCCCGTCTTTTGCCTATCCCGAGTGCATTGGGGGATTCTGGAGCTCAGATCTTGCGGACTGAGGGGACATCAAGCCTATTCTCGGCAGATCCCGCCATAGATAACTTCAGGTGAGTCCGAAGGATGGAGATTAGATACGCAATCGCCGGATTACTCGTGCGATCTTCTCTGGAATCTCGGGTTCACACTGATCCACGCCGCGCTTGACTTCTTATAACAGCAGCTATAATAGTATAAATAGAAGGGGATGGAGTCCCCCTGGAACGCCTGAGAGGCTGATGACTCCTGCCGTAAAGAAGCTGCGGTGGGAGCATCGTTGGTTTATGACCCACCGCAAGGTGGGTTTGTTGGTTTCAGGGGAGCCGCCTTGCCCGTCGAATAGGCAGATCGCTATGGGATCCTGACCACACAGGGCGGAGAAGAGCAGGGGATCTGTCGTGGAGACTTCAGGGACACCTCCATGGAAGCAATTCCTTAAGGAAAAACCGTGTGTGGGATCGCCAGAATTCGGCCTGCTACTTCGCATCGGCATGCCAGACGCCGGAGCTTTTGCCAGTAACCTATCCAAAGAATACAAGAAAACGCCGGCTCTTCAAGAACCCTTAGGGAAAAAAAGACTGCAGCTTGCCGTGGTAGACGCCTCGAGAAGTGGCATAAGCACCCTGATTGATGCCCTGCCTGGACAGGTGGTACTACCCGCTGCAGTTGAAGCCTTAAGGTGTCGAAACTTTTATGGCTCCGGTCTAGCCCTGAATGAAAATGTCAGACGCATTTTTCAGCGGTACGGTTGGGGAACTGATCCATGCTACGTTCGTGGCATTGCTGCCCGGTGGGGTACGATTCGGGCAAGGTACTCTTTGAGCCACAACAGTGAAGAGAATGCTGCGCACCGTGTGGCAGACTTGGTGTCGCCACAAGCGGCTAAGGAGAGTCTGTGGGGAAAATTCAAGGGGGGCTGACCGAGCATTGTTTCAATTGCGTATTAACTGCTTGTGTTACACCCCCATGCAACACGGCCAATGGTACCCTGGAAGACTTGGGCCAAGGAGTGCCGCGGCATAAAGGAGCTTGCACCAATGAGTGGAAACCATATTCGAGGGATTTCGGCGACCCTGTCGCTTCTTGATGAGAACCTCTGCGAGTTTGAACAATGGGCGAACGGCCATGAGGTCAGATCGGTGCTTTACGAAGTACGAAACACTCTGTCGGGTGTTCAGCGGCAAGAGATAGCGAAGCGTGTGGCCAAGATGCAGAGGTTGCTGAGAGAGGT
This sequence comes from Thermodesulfobacteriota bacterium, assembly GCA_040753915.1. Classification (GTDB taxonomy): domain Bacteria; phylum Desulfobacterota; class Desulfomonilia; order Desulfomonilales; family Desulfomonilaceae; genus JBFMDN01. The sequence goes on from JBFMDN010000023.1 coordinate 43,884, forward strand.
ACGAGACGCATTGAGTCTTGAGGGAACGGTTCGTTCAGTTGACCGTATGATCGTTGCGTCATGTGCTATCCAGTGGTCGTCCCTCGTGGAGCTCGAGAGCAACCGTCTCCGGAGATATGGAGAGGTGCCCCCTACGCTCGCCCAATACCTTGATCCAGTATTAACGGTATTGGATGATGATCTCCGCGCCATTTCCAAGACAGTACTCCAATCCGAACGGCGCCTATCCCTGGAGCCTGAATAGCAACGTGGAGATATCTTGGAACGCAGTGGGCATTCGGCGATCGTCTTCAGCGACTAATGCTTTTGACGTGGACCTTTCAACGTCGACCATGATCTCCGTATCTCCGGTAGAAAGACGTAACGGTGCCATGAAAGAGACCGTACGCGGACAGTGGCACGATAAACAAAAGCAGAGAGTTTCGGAAGCCGCAATTGAAAGCAAGGACCCGCAGACCCTTGCGGCGGCCCCAGCGTGGGGCAGCGTCTTGGCAAACCCACGAAATGCCACTATGCCTCGAAAGTTGAGAGCAACGATGGTGTCAAACGAGAAGTCCGAGCATAGATCATGCCCATGCCCCCCTGGTATCGGGCCCGGCATTGAGCTGTCGTACGTGCCGCGTCTCGTGGCCTTGCGTGGGCAGCGGGGCGCGGTCTCGTCGACAATCGCCACCCGTCAGGGGCAATATGTCAAGTGAGGCCGGGAAACAGGAATGCCGTTTGGGGCATGAGGAAAGGATTAGCGGTATTGCCATGAGTTTTCGTAGCATACTGTTTGAGAGGGCCGAAGACGGCACAAGGGAGCAGCCCATTGTAGCCCCTCCCTTCTTTGTCGACCTAAATCTGGATCAAATCATAGATGCCATCACGGCTCCCCGGCAGGAATATAATCTCAAACCATATTATTACCTTCCTCTGAATGATGCCGACGAGATCAATTATCGGCAGGAAATAGCTCAGGACCTTGAAAACGACGATTTGTGGGACGGCGTAACATCTTTTTCGACAAAGATGAGTACAATGCGCCGATATCTCGCGCTAATAGACAACCTCTACTATAGGTACCATAAACAAGGATGGTTCGTTGAGGCCGTAGAGATATACTGCCGCGCCGTTACCGGCCTGGCTAGGGATCTGGACCTTGCGCACCTGAGATCGCGAGGATTCCTGAGCTTCCGCGAATACATCAGGAGCTATAAGAATTCCCAGGGCTTTGCGGCGCTACTGGCAGACACCAAGAAGCTCAAGGACGATCTAGCAACCATCAGGTATTGCGTACACATAAAAGATAACGCAGTAAGAGTCCGTCGATATGAGTCTGAAATCGATTACAGTTTGGATGTGGAGAAAACGTTCGCAAAATTTGGACAAGGCAAGAAAGAGTCTCCTGCACGACACCCCATCAGGGCAGGCATGAACCATGTTGAGGCCCAAGTGCTGGAATTGGTAGCCAAATTATTCCCCGATATATTTCGTGCTCTCGATGATTACTGTGCAAAATACCAGGGGTATGTTGACGAAACGATAGCAGTTTTTGACCGGCAGATACAATTCTATGTAGCTTATCTCGAGTATGCTGCAAAACTAAAACAAGTTGGCTTGAGATTCTGTTACCCAGAGGTTTCGCCCACAGACAAGGAAGTCTACGATTATGAAGGGTTCGATTTAGCCCTTGCCCATAGGCTCGTGCGCGAAAAGTTGCCTGTTGTCAGCAATGATTTTGAGCTGAAGGACAAGGAGCGAATCATTGTAGTATCTGGCCCCAATCAAGGCGGAAAAACGACGTTCGCCCGCACTTTTGGTCAATTGCATTATTTGGCCAGCTTGGGTTGCCCGGTTCCCGGCAGGAAGGCACGACTCTTTCTCTTCGACCAAATCTTTACGCACTTTGAAAGAGAAGAAGATATAAAGAACCAGCGAGGCAAACTTCAAGATGACCTTGTCAGGATCTACGAGATTCTGAAGGAGGCCACTGCGCGTAGCATCATCATAATAAATGAAATTTTCTCCTCTACGACTTTCAGAGACGCCGTATTTCTGGGTACGGAAATTCTGAGGCGAATAATTCAACTGGATTCGCTCGGTATTTGCGTGACGTTCATCGATGAATTGGCTTCCTTGGGTGACCAAACCGTGAGCATGGTCAGCACCGTTGTTCCTGAAAACCCTATGATGAGAACATTCAAGATTGTGAGAAGGCCTGCCGACGGCCTGTCGTACGCCATTTCCATAGCGGAAAAATATTACCTTACGTACGACCGTCTAAGGGAGCGGATCAAGTCATGAAGGCTTTTCTTACGTATCGCGACCACGATTTTGACTTACAGTGTGATTTACCGGGCGACGCGCAGGCTCTGGTCCAAGACCTGGCTCTGAACACTCTATTCAGCGCTATGGCAGGCGATGATGACTTTATCTTTGACGTGGCAAAGGTCGCCGTCCTGTCCGGTTCGGAGGATATTGACACGATTTTGTACAGGCAGGGTGTCCTCAGGGACTGCCTGAAAAACCCGGCCGTGGCGAGAGAGATCTACGGGATTACAATCCAAGCGCGTGAGAATAAGAGAAAGCATTGGATGGGCATCTTTACCAAACGCCCTGCCGGTATCCTGTATGAGGCCAGAGTAATGATGCAAATGTTTGTGGGGCTGCTTGGAAAATTGAGAGATGTCGCGCGGAAACATTCCGGTAAATTCGAGTCGGATGGGTTTCGGACTTTTTTCGCAATGATCGAGAAAGAGCTTGATGATGATTACTTCTGCAGTATCCAAGCTCATCTAAAAGAACTAAAGTTTGGCAACGGAGTTTTGATAAGCGCAGAATTGGGAAGGGGTAATGAAGGTACCAATTATGTACTCCGTAAGCCGCAGGACAAAGGAACGAACTGGCTTGCACGAATCTTTGCAAGAAACCAGAGAGGCTACGTCTTCCATATTGCTGAGCGTGATGAGGCCGGAGCCATGGCCCTGGAAGAATTGAGGGACAGGGGGATCGCTCTGGTTGCTGATGCTGTGGCGCAGGCTGCAGATCATATAGACTCCTTCTTCAATATGTTGAGGACCGAATTGGCTTTCTACATCGGCTGCTTGAACCTATCTGAACGACTCGCTCAACTTGGGATGCCTATAAGTTTTCCAGTTCCGGTTGATTCTAGCCAACGGAGATATTCATGCCAAGGATTGTACGATGTGTGTCTGGCTTTGAACAATAAGGGAAAGATTGTGGGCAACGATGTTAACGCCGATAACAAGGTGCTGGTTATCATCACAGGGGCGAACCAGGGAGGCAAATCGACCTTTCTGAGAAGCGTGGGATTGGCCCAATTAATGATGGAATCTGGCATGTTCGTGCCGGCTGAGGCGTTCAGCGCCAATATCTGTGACGGCGTCTTCACGCATTACAAAAGGCAAGAAGACGTTACCATGAAGAGCGGCAAACTCGATGAAGAACTGGGCAGAATGAGCGAGATCGTGGAAATGATGACGTCGAAATCACTAGTGCTCTTCAATGAATCGTTTGCCGCCACGAATGACAGAGAGGGCTCGGAGATTGCAAGGCAGATCATTAAAGCGTTGGTGGAAAAGGGCATCAAAGTCTTCTTCGTAACGCATTTATACGAATTTGCCCATAGCTTTTATGAACAGAGTTCGGACAGCACCATTTTCTTACTGGCTGAACGGCAAGCGGACGGTGGACGGACCTACAGATTGGTTGAGGGAGAGCCATTACAGACCAGTTATGGGCGAGATCTGTACGATCAGATATTCGGAGTGAGAGGGTGACATCGTGCGGAAAGATTCTTCAAGGATCAAGGATGCCTGCCCTGAGATTCATTGTGGTGTTGGGCCTGGTGAGCTTTCTTGCGATTTCACACATGAAGGCGCCCGGAGCATTGCAGGGGTCGTTATTGGCGGTCTCGGCGCCAGTGGGACCAGAGTGGGGGGGCGGCAGGGTTGGGAGAGCCGGCGGGGTACGTCCTGCGCCTCGAGACCGTCCAAGTACACCGTTTCATGAATGTGGTTTCGTATTTGGGTAGGGCCTGCTTTCCGACCCGCCCTTGCATCTGCTGCTCCGGTAGCTCTACTGCAACGATCAACGCTCCCGCTGCAGTGGGCGCGGGTGTCAAACCTGCCCTCCATTAAAACAGCCTCCGAACCCGCTTTTCTTGTAAAGAGAGCTGTTTCCCAAATACGCAACCATACTTGTGAGATCCTCTGATTAGCGCTCATTTGCTAATTGGACGCCCAAGGAGATTTCAGTGAAGGGATCAGAGAGATCCGGCTAAGGTCCGTTCGGAATTGCCGCAGCTTTCGTGTTAATTGATCCCCGCGGGAGTATGTAACGAAGGTTACACTATTTGCTTGACAAACTCAATCAGGTATGTAACTCTTATTACATGATAGATCTCTGCGGGCAGGAGAAGTGTCATGGATATGCTGACCCGAGCAATGGTCATCTCCGGCCTCTTTCTCGGCTGGACCATCGGCTCACACTACAAGGGCAGCACCATGGGAATGGTCTACGGTTCGGGAATCATCAAGAGTCCGACATCCACCACTATTCCGATCGCGCTCTTGGCTTTTCTCGGTGCCATAGTCGAGAGCCGGAACGGGGTCGCATCCGTGGGCACCGGAATCAACAGAGAAGAAGACATGACACTCCCACGTGTTCGCCTTGCCATCGAAAAGGAAGCCGGGTAGGCTGCTGAGCGGATTTCTGACTCTATGAGTCTCCCCACAGTGGCCGTTCCCGCGATGGAGATTAGAGGTGTTGATGAAAAATCAATTACAAGTCGTAAGGGAATCGTGTGACATTTCCGCTCCGACAGCAACCACGTTCGTCATTTTGATCGGCGTAGTAAGTCTATTCTCCGATCTTACATACGAAGGTGCTCGAAGCGTTACGGGACCATTCCTGGCCACCCTTGGCGCGAGCGGAACTGTCGTAGGAGTTGTTGCCGGTCTGGGAGAGCTCGTTGGTTATGGTCTGCGGCTGGTCTCCGGCTATTTCGCTGATAAGACCCAGAGGTACTGGGCCATCGTCTTTCTCGGGTACGGGTTAAATCTGCTGGCGGTCCCACTCCTTGCCCTGGCGGGCCATTGGGAAATCGCGGCCGTCTTGATGGTCGCTGAGCGCATGGGCAAGGCCATACGGACGCCCGCTCGCGATGTGATGTTGGCATGTGCGTCGGACAGCATCGGGCGAGGGTGGGGATTCGGTTTGCATGAAGCCCTGGACCAGATCGGCGCTATTCTCGGTCCGTTGGTGGTGGCTGCAGTTTTCTACTCACAAGGAACCTACGAAGCCGGTTTCGCGGTGCTCCTCATCCCTGCGCTCATCGCGTTGAGCGTGTTGTATACCGCATCCAGACTGTATCCGCGGCCTCGTGACCTGGAATCCGCGGCGATTAAGGTGGCGAGCAAAGGGTTCACACGGTCGTTTTGGCTGTATATCGCAGCCATCGGATGCGTTGCCGCAGGATACGCAGATTTTCCCCTCGTGGCATATCACTTTAAGAAGATGGCTTCGGTCCCCGAGCACTGGATACCAATCTTCTACGCTGTCGCCATGGGGGTGGACGCCATTGCTGCGCTCATTTTCGGCCGTGTGTTCGATCGCATAGGGTTTCCTGTGCTGGTCGTTGCGGTTCTGTTGTCATCGCTCTTTGCGCCTCTCGTGTTCATGGGCGGCTTTCAACTTGGCCTGGTTGGGATGGCTCTGTGGGGAATCGGGATGGGGGCCCAGGAATCCATCATGCGGGCCGCCATTGCGGAAGTCGTGCCAACGAATCGATTGGGCTTGGCGTTTGGACTGTTCAATACCGTTTATGGTGCAGCGTGGTTCATAGGCAGCGCATTCATGGGAATCTTGTACGATGTTTCCGTGAACGCACTCGTGTTCTTTTCTGTGGCAGCTCAACTGGCCGCGGTGCCGGTCATTGTGTGGTCCCGAAGCAAGGCCAAGTGGAGAGACTGACGTTCCTGGATTACAGTGTTGACGCGTCGGATCTGACGTGTAACATTGGTTATATGAAGTGGTTGTTTTTCTCATATACGTTGCCGTCGCGACCGTCTCGCAAGCGTGTTCACACGTGGCGGCACCTGAAGAAGCTAGGAGCCGTGAGCGCTCAGTCCGTGTGGGTGCTGCCGCATTCCAACGAACGGCTGAGAGAGCTTCAAAAGCTCGCCAAGGATATAGAGGGATGGAAAGGAGAGGCACTTCTTATCGAAGGGAAACTCTTGGACAGAGACCAGGAAGAGCGCGTCAAGAGTGCATTTGCAGCCTCCAGAGATGAAGAATATCGAGAGATTATAGGTAAATGCGAAGACTATGCCAAAGAGATTCAGTTTGAAATCGACCGGCAGAATTTTATTTTTGCTGAGGTTGAGGAAAACGAAGAGGAACTAGATAAGCTCAAGAATTGGCAAAAAAAAGTGGAGAAACGGGACATCGTGGAGGCGCCCCTGCGCAGGGTGGCAGCAGAAAAAATAAGAGCATGCGAAACGTTGTTTCAGGACTTTGCTCAAAGAGTTTACGAGCATAGCCAACTCAAAGAGCAAGAAAGGAGGAAGGCAAGCAACAAAGACGAATCTTCGCCAAGAGAGTGAGGGCAACGGCTTCTGGCGGAATCAACGGGATGGGCGGACGCCTTCTGAAGAAAGGACAATCCTATGATTATCCACAACGCGGACCGCTTCAGGGACCTGAACCCATCAGCGGAGAAGGAGATCCTTGAACAAATGGTCCGCACTCCCTTTGCTCGCCGGCAGTCACAGGCCTCCGTTGAACCGGAACGGCGCCGAGCCTCGGAAGCAGTCGGGTCGCGGTGAGAAATCTTTTTCTATCATCGCGTACGCGCTGTGATTGTGGATTGACTCGAAATTCTCCGCCTCAATGCGATACCACGGAAAATTGTCTTTCTCGCGCAGCCGCGAAAGCGCAGAGCGGACGACGTCTTCCACAAACATGGGGTTATCGTACGCCCTTTCAGTCACGAATTTTTCGTCCGGCCTCTTGAGGAGGGAGTAGATTTCGGAGCTGACCGAAGACTCTACGATCTCGATGATATCTTCAAGCCAGAAAAATTTCTTGAACCTGAGCTGGACTCGGACGATGCCTCGCTGGTTGTGAGCTCCGTATTCCGAAATCTCCTTCGAGCAGGGACACACGGTGGTCACGGGCACCTCCACTCCCACGATCAGGTCGAACCGATCAGAGAGCGAGCCGCGCATGAAACAGGTGTAGGACATGAGCCCCGGCGTGCCGCTCACGGGGGCGAGCTTCTCGATGAAGTACGGGAACTCCACGTTCATGTGGGCGCTTTCAGCGTTGAGACGGGATTTTATCTTCTGACAAATATCCTCGAATTTTTCCATCGAGATCTCGCCGCGAAACTCGTTGAGGACCTCGATGAAACGACTCATGTGCGTGCCCTTGAAATCGTGGGGAAGATTGACGAACAGATCGAAGAGCCCCACGGTGTGTTGGCGCTTCTTCTGGCGGTCCTTCACCGTAATGGGATATCGCAATCCTTTCACTCCGACCTTGTCGATGGGAATCTTTCGCCCATCGGGCAGGCTCTGTACGTCTGGAATCACTGAGTACTCCACGTTTCTATTCCGCCTGATCATGATTTCGAAACCTTCGTACAAACGCTGGGGGAGTTTTTCGGAACGTGCGACTCACGGCACGTCACGTATGAACGTGGCACGCGAGGAGTCCGACTCCCATATGGATATACTATAGAGCATGTCGGCTTGCTCATTCAATTGCTTGGATACCTCCTCGAAAAGGTATGCGGCGATATTCTCTGCAGAGGGCTCCACGCGATCGAAGGGCTCGATTTCGTTGAGATAATTGTGATCGAGCCGTTCCACCGCGGCGTTGGCTGCCGCCTTCAAGACGCCGAAATCAATGACCATTCCTCCTTCCCCAGGAGCAGAAGATCTGGCGCAGACAGAGACCTTGTAGTTGTGTCCGTGGAGTCGCTCACACTTTCCATTATAATTGCGCAATCGGTGTGCTGCCGAGAAGCTGGTGGTTATTTCAACTTCGTACATGAAACGATTCTCCTGAGAGGTAGTTAACAAAAAACATTAAAATTTACGCCAAAGCTGCCGAATGTGTCAAGGAAAATCCAAAAAGTCATTGACACGCACGCGACCTGCGAGCTATATCCTTCGTATCCGCGCCAAGCCGCGCTCGCTCCGCGGCTTGTGCCGGCAAAGTGCCCGAAGGAGTCACCGGATGACGCTGAGTCGTTTCGGCATCCTCTCTATCATAGCATGTCTCGTCTGCTCGTTGACCACTGGCCCTGCATCCGCTGCCGGCGAAGAACCAGTCGTCCGCAGAGCTGCCACGCCTTCGACGAACCGCACTTTTCAGATGCATGAGCGGTCCCTCCAGGGTCAGAATGGAGAGCAGACCAGACCGCACCTTGGCCTGTCTCCTCTTCCGTACTCGCCCCAGGGTCCCCAAACCCCACCGCCTCCAAACGGTCCTACTCAGCGTCCACCAACGATCGGTTTTCCCGACATTCGCGGTCTCATCAAGACAGTGAACCCTTCTGTGGTGGCGATACGGATGCTCGATTCTACCACGTCGTGGCCATTGCGCAACTTCAGCGGGTCAAAGGAATCGGGGCTCAAGGCCATGGGGTACGGTTCCGGATTTGTCGTCTCCAGCGACGGGCTAATTCTGACCAACGAACATGTTCTGCGAAACGGGACCCAGATCGAGGTGGAGCTGCTTGGCGGCAAGAAGTACATGGCCAAAGTGGTCCACAAAGACGAGAAAAACGATCTTGCCCTCCTCAAGATCGATGCCGGCAATTTGCGGCCCGTGAAATTGGGGGATTCAGATGGTGTCGAGCTTGGGGAGTGGGTGGTTGGAATCGGCAATCCTTACGGAATCGGACAATCGATCATGATCGGGATAGTGAGCGCGCAGCGCCGACTCATCCCCGGATCCGGCTATCCGCCGCTGATACAGATAGACGCAGCCATGAACCTGGGCAACTCCGGAGGGCCGCTGTTCAACCTCGACGGGGAAGTAATCGGCATCACAACGATTTTGTTGTGGAAGAGCCAGGGCATAGGGTTCGCAACTCCGGTCAATGTGGCCAGGGGCTTTATCCAAGGCAAAGTCCCCGGCCCGAGCAGAGCCGCGTCCGTTTCCTCCTTCGCGCCCATCGGTCCGGTTTCCAATGCTCCACGGCTCCTCAAGGAGCCTTTCAATCCTCTCGATCCACCCTGGAAATTCTCGAGGTGACCCGAGGGGCCCCCAGCCCCCTCATCCTTTCGCGGTGAGTCCCTTCCCGACGCGCCACATTGCCCTGCAGAATTGTACACGGATGGGGTATAAGGAGGAGTCATCTCTGCACATTGGGGAGAATGCACAGCAACGAGCGAGGAAGAAGGAGCACCCATGCCAGCGAAGAAGGAAAGGGACAAGACCCGGAAGTTGAAAGATGCGTTGATGAAGGAGCCGGCGCGAGTCTGGGACAAGGTTTCGCCCAAAGAGCGTAAGGAGATTTTCGCGTACGCCGAGAGCTACCTGGACTTCCTGAATAGGGCTCGTACCGAGCGCAGGGCAGTCCAGTACCTGGTGGAATCTGCATCTAGTCGAGGATTTCGAGATATCGGGTCCCGGGGCAGGCGCCGTGGCCGTGTCTTCTTTGCGTCTCGTGGCAAGCTGCTCTTCTTGGCAGTGACGGGGAAACAGCCGATGACCGAGGGCATCAGGTTGATCTGTTCTCATGTGGACGCTCCCCGGCTGGATCTCAAGCCCAACCCCTTGTACGAAGATACTGGCCTTGCTCTTCTCAAAACCCACTATTACGGGGGCATAAAGAAATATCATTGGGTGGCACGGAGCCTTGCCCTGTGCGGAACAGTCGTCCGCTCCGACGGATCGTCGGTGGAGGTAGACGTGGGCTTCGACGCAGCCGATCCCATTCTCACCATCACGGACTTGCTGCCGCATCTCTCCCGCAAACAGATGGAAAAGAAAGCCTCTGAATTTATGCCCGCAGAAAACCTCAATTTAATCGCGGGAAATCTGCCTCACCAAGACACGGACTCGGACGATCGAGTAAAGCTGGCTGTGCTTGAGCTCCTGAACACGAAGTACGGAATAACGGAAGAGGACTTCGTGACGGCAGAGCTCCAGGTCGTGCCTGCCGAGCCCGCGCGCAGCGCTGGTTTGGACAGGAGTCTGGTCGCAGGATACGGTCAAGACGATCGCGTGTGCGCATTCGCAAGTTTTACGGCCTTGTTGGAGACGGCCGATCCGCAACATACCGCGATCGCGGTGTTCTACGACAAAGAGGAGATTGGATCGGAAGGGAACACGAGCGCGAAATCGCGCCTACTCGATCTTTTCCTCATGGAGCTCCTGAGCTTGACGGGGACATCGCCGTCAGCAATCAATTTGCACCGGGTGTATCTGAACGGCAAGGCGCTCTCTGCGGACGTGGCGGTAGGCTATGATCCCACGTACCCGGACGTGTACGAAAAGCGGAACTCCCCGAAAGTGGGATGGGGCATAAACCTGAAGAAGTACACCGGACATGGCGGCAAGTACATGGCATCGGATGCCAACGCCGAGTATGCGGCCTGGGTGAGGAGACTCTTCAACGAAGCGGGAGTCCTGTGGCAGGCGGGGGGCATGGGGAAAGTCGACGAAGGGGGAGGAGGCACGGTCTCCAAGTTTCTGGCAAACACGGGCCTGGAGATCCTCGATTGCGGCCCGGCCCTCTTGGGAATGCACTCCCCGCTGGAGCTCATCGCTAAAGACGACATATGGATGTGCAACAAAGCGTTCAAAGTATTTTTTGCCAGCTAGCTCACGGGTGTCCATGAGATGGGGGGATTTGATTCCCCGGAGGTTTACACGGGGAGACGCGTTGAGGGAGCGAGCGGGAAAAAGCTGAGGAACGAAAATTCATTGATATGAACGCGACAAAGTTGGCCGACGGGACGGATGATTGTATCTCAACAAGTGGGTGATCTTCTGAGAATTAGCTATAGGTGCTGTTTTTCTGTTTCTCCTTCCCGTTTGCACGAATGAGAATTGATCGTGAAAAAGGGGTTGCGCTGGGTACGCGAAATACTGTAAATTGAAAAAGTGTCGCGAGATCCTGTGAGGAAGGGGACGAGTGTCCTGAGCAGGGTTAGCCGTAGCCATATAGTACGCGAGGGCGTGGATGCGATCTCTTGGGCGCTGCAAGACTGAATCGTCTTAGGGACGCACGGTTTAGTAAACCGCTCATATGCCGTCGGACACTCATCCATGGCGTGTTGTGACCATCTAAGATCGGGATGGCTCGGGTTCCCCATGGGAATCCCGAGCCACCGCCGCGCGGGTGCAACGCCCGAGGATCGGACGGGACGGGGACGGCAGAACAGCTCTACCATTGAATCTCAACCCGGAGGTGGTTGTTTATGGACCGCAATGTATGCGTAATCGCCGGTGGAATGTCCAAATGGGGGGTGAGAGACGGCAGCCAACGGGATTTCTACCAAGAAGCAGCCAAGGCTTGCTACGACGATGCGCCGGGGCTTAATCCAAAGGACATAGACGGCTTGCTCGTTGCTTCCGCCTACACGGAGCGCACATCGTATCAGACGCATCTGGCTCCTTTGGTGGCCGAGTATGTCGGTATCAAGCCCAGGAGCATTTGTGCCCGGGTCGAATTGCTGTGCGCGAGCGGAAGTTCAGCCATTATTCTTGCGTTCGGACTCATTAAGTCGGGTCAAGCGGACATGGTGATGGTGGCTGGAGGGGAGAAGCTCTATACCCCCCAGAAATGGGAGGTCTTTTACAGCGAGCTGGCATCGGTTGATCATGACTGGGATGGAGGCCAAGGTCTGGGTTTGCCGCCCCCTGTCTTCGCGATGGTAGCAAAGCAGCACATGAAGCAGTACGGAACGAAAAAAGAGCATCTCGCGACCGTGTCCGTGAAGAACAGAAGAAATTCAGCCAAGAATCCGTGCGCACAATTCCAAAAGGAAGTCAGCATGGACGAGGTCATGAATGCCCGCATGATCGTGGCGCCTTTGACCTTGTTTGATTGCTGCCCCATTACGGACGGGGCAGCCGCGATAATATTGGCCGCGGAGGAAAAGGCAAAGCAAGTGACGGACAAGCCACTCGTGTACATACGCGGCACAGGACAAGCCTCCCTGAACAACATGTCAGCCAACATGCCGAGTTGGACCACGTGGGAGGCTCTGAAGATAGCTGGTCAAGAGGCGTACAGGAAAGCGAGAGTCGAGCCGAAAGACATCGATGTTGCAATGACCCACGACTGCTTCACCATCTCCGAGATCATCGAGATGGAGGACCTGGGGTTCTGCAAGAAAGGAGAGGGCGGCTTCTTCGTGGGGGACGGACAGAATGATATCGGTGGCAAGATCCCCACGAATACGGATGGTGGACTCCTCGGCTGCGGTCATCCTTTTGGTGGGACCGGCATACGCCAGGGGATAGAGGTCATGCGTCAGTTGCGAGGGGATGCTGTCCAGCAGGTTGAGGGAGCGTCCCTGGGGCTCACCCACAATCTGAGCGGATTCATTGCGGCTCATACGGTTCTTATTTACGGAAGGGAGGCATCATGAGCACACCGGGAATCCCCATACTCGAAGGACGATACATGGTCACCATGGACCTGTATCCTCAGCAGAGTAAAGAATTCAATCAGATGTACCTCTTCTACGAGAATCTGAGAAAAGGCCGCTTCACAACGACCAAGTGCAAGGATTGCGGATCCGAGCCGTTTCCCCCGCGGTTGCTCTGTCCTGACTGTTTCAGCACCAACATGGAATGGGTGGACTGGCCGACCGAGGGGACCGTGATAGAGTCTACCGAGGAAGTGGTCGGGGTCCCCTTGGGCTTCGGACGGGCTCCCCTGATTCATGCCCTCGTGGACTTGCAGGGCAAGCGTACTCTTTTCGTCCGTATCGTCAATTGCAAAGAAGGTGAGCTCAAGCCGGGGGACAAGGTCAAATTGTCGGTGTTCGATATAGACCCGGTTCCCCAAGAGGTAGGGAAAGATGTCGTAGAGATGCCTCGGGTCTTCTACGCGTTCGAACCGGTGAAATGATATCAGGTTATCCGGCGTTGGGGCTGCTGTAGATCTCCCCATGGCGCCGCGCTGCTATTGACCTTCGGTGGGCCGCTGCCGACCCGAGGGTCCAAATCCATGGAATTTGCACAGGAGGATGAATATGGCACTTGAATGGTTGCCTCGCGACGACAGACTGAAGGATCATATTCTTTTTGGTCCTGAGCATTGGGGAACTGAAGCACCATGCACGGTGTACGAAAAGAAGCCTTTAACGGATCCAAATGGGAACCAGATCGAAGGGTTGTATGTGGCCTGGATCCGACTGAACAACCCCAATCAGTATAACTCCTACACCACCGAAATGGTAAAGGGCGTTATCGCGGGATTCAGCGCAGCGAGCCAGGACCGTACCGTTGTCGCAGCCGTTTTCACAGGCACGGGAGACCGCGCATTCTGCACCGGCGGCAATACGAAGGAATACGCAGAATACTATTCCAAGAGGCCTCATGAGTACGGCGAGTACATGGACCTGTTCAATGGCATGGTTGACGCCATCCTGAACTGCAAGAAGCCCGTAATCTGCCGGGTTAACGGCATGAGGGTGGCTGGCGGCCAGGAAATCGGAATGGCTTGCGATCTGGCCGTTTCCAGTGACCTAGCCATTTTCGGTCAGGCAGGCGCACGGCATGGATCGAGCCCAGACGGAGGCTCTACAGATTTTCTGCCCTGGTTCCTCAGCATGGAAGATGCGATGTGGAACTGCGTGAGCTGCGAGATGTGGTCCGCGTACAAGATGAAGGCGAAAAATCTGATCTCCAAGGCAGTGCCCGTCCTGAAGAAAGGTGACACCTTTGTCCGCAACCCGCTCGTGATCACCGACTCGTACGTAAAGGACGGGGAGATTGTGTACGGTGAGTTCAAGACCGGCAGCGAGGCCAAAGAGGCTAAAGAGATGATGAAAGAGCTCCCCGTGGATTTCGAGCTCTTGGACAAAGAGGTTAACAGGATAATCTGGACATTCGCAAACCTGTTCCCCGGGTGCCTCATCAAGGCCATCGACGGGATCAGGGCCAAGAAGAAGTTCTTCTGGGATCAGACGAAGCTCGCCAACCGGCATTGGCTTATGGCTAACATGGGATATGAGGCGTTCCTCGGATTCAACGCGTTCAACACCAAGAAAATCACGGGCCAGGATGTGGTTGATTTCATTAAGTGGCGGCAGCTCTTGGCCAAGGGTGCTCCAGCCACAGCCGAAACCTTTGCGGAATGCATGGGTAAGCCAAAGGAATAAAAAGACAATGAGGGGGGCTCCTCACGGCCTGCGATGAGGAGCCCATTCAACGAGTCCGAGGGAGCCGCGTAATATCCATAGCTCGGATTGGCACAGTTCGGCAGACCTCATTCCGGACCCTCACCTTGCACTCCTTCCATTGGGATCGAGCCGGGGTGAGGGTCGCTGGTTTTTGGGCATTGCCGAAACGTAAGGCCGATTCGTGCCAAGGAGGACAAGATGGAATATCGGTTGATTACCTGTGAAAAGCTGTATGACGGGGCTGTCGTGAGAATCGTGCTCAATTCCCCGAAAGCCAATGTCCTGGAAGCAGCAATGCTGCGAGAAATCTTACAGTCTCTTGACGAAGTGGCCAATCAGCCCGACGTCAAGCTCATCGTGTTCGAGGGAGCCGGAAAACACTTTTCTTTCGGTGCAAGCGTGCCGGAGCACACCAAGGAAAACGCCGCGATGATGCTCAAGGCTTTCCATGCAATGTTCTATCGTCTCATTGATCTGGCTGTCCCCACCATGGCCATAGTCCGTGGTCAATGCTTGGGTGGCGGCATGGAGCTGGCGTTGTTCTGCAATTTCCTCGTGGCGGACAAGACTGCGAAGTTCGGCCAGCCGGAGATCGTGCTAGGAGTCCTTCCGCCACCTGCTTCGGTGATGTTGCCCAGGAAGGTGGGACAAACCTGCGCTGACGACATTGCGCTCACCGGCAGAACCCTTGACGCGGAAGAAGCCCATCGAGCTGGCATCGTGTCGCTTCTCGTGGATTCAGAGCAGGATGCGTGGCAAGCGGCAGTCCAATGGATCGAGCAGCATATCCTGCCCAAGAGTGCCGTCTGTCTCAAGATAGCGAACAAGGCAGTTCGAATGGGATTCTTCCGGGCATTGCGGGAAGATTTGCCGCGTATGGAAGCCTTGTACCTGAAAGAGCTCATGGAGACCAACGACGCCAATGAGGGCATCATCGCTTTCCTGGAAAAGCGGAAGCCCGTCTGGAAGAACGAGTAAAGGTACCTTCCACGCCAGTCGTCGAGCCAAGACTGGAGGAAAAGCCGACCGGCACCGGAGTGGGGATCGTTCGGCTCCCGCGCCGGATGCCGGTGACTTCAAGATTGCGACAAGGGGTCAAGTCTTGTTTCTTGATCTTCCTTTCACATCTTAAACTCGCCGGCTCTGTCTAGACCAGGCCAGTAGCTTATTCACAGGCCATCGTGATCATAGATTCATCAAGAAACAAGACCTGACCCCCGTGCGTGCACAAGGATTACGCGAGCTCGTCGATGGCCTTTTGGGCTTCGACAAATGCTCTGGTCACCTGAGAGTCGCTCAGCCTGGCCCGTTCGTAGAGCTCCGGTACTGTCATGAGATCGGCCTCGATGAGCTTCTCGAATACGCTCTGGAGTCCGTCCGGAGTGAGCCCGTACTTGTTCATCAGGGCCGAATCGTCCAACCCGTCTCGCATGTCCGACACAAAGTCCTTCGCTTTGATCTTCACCATGATCGAATGCCTTCTTTGACGAAGAGCCTGTTTATCTGTGCCTATAGCGGTTGACACCCAAAATGTCCGATTCGCCTATTCGACAATGATGGGCGAGACGAACGTGTCTCAAAACTCGGGACACACCAAAAAACGTAGCACGATTGAGCGTCGATGCGTGGAAAGGCACCCTCACCCCAACCCTCTCCCAGAGGGAGGGGGAGCCGTAGGGATACCCTCTCTCCCGCGATGGGGGAAAGGCTGAGGGTGAGGTGGTGTGCCACGATCATCACGGACTGCAGGCTTATGAGACACTTTCAGACGCCCGTCCCACCGGTCCGCGATCCTTTCATACATGCCCACGGGACATGGGAAGCGGACAGAACGTTCGGCAATTAATTCATGTTACCCTTCTCTGCGTCACCTGTGAAGACCAAGGCAGCAGTTTTTTCTCCTAAGGCACGGTTTCACTCCGTTGACGGAGCCGGTAGCCCGGAGAGCTATAGTGCAACGCATTGAATATGCGTAACATTCATTGCAGTGGAAAGCCAATGAGCCTTCGGTCGACATGGGGACATAATAGAGGTCGAGACTTCCTATCAGCGCCCGTGAAGGTCCTGACTTATGGCCAACACGATAACCGAGCGCGGCCGTTGCCTTCAAGCTGTCGTTAATGACTCTGTTTGCCAATCGGGTTCCGACCTGGTCTTAATGCGCTCCACTATAGTCCATACAATTTTTCGGCAATTGCAAGATTGTTGGCACTGTAATGGGCGAGGTTGGTGTATGATTAGAGTGATCGAAGCTCAATGCACAAGGAAGCTTTTATGGGGAGGGAACGATGCGCACGTTGAAGAAGCTGTTTGTGTCGGGAGCCATAGTGCTTTTCCTTGGGATGCCGAACTTGGCGTCGTCGCGAATCATCTTCACCGTCTGTCAATGGTATAACGTCGAGAAAAACTGCTACCGGTGCTCGGATTATTTCTCCGTGCGATCGGAAGAGGAGGCAAGGCGCAAGTGCAAGGGCGGGACCCCGCACTATTTTCCCAGCGTGGGAGCGCTCCATGGCTGGATGATCGGCAACTGCACCTGTGACCACGACGACTGACAATCACGAGATATCTTGTGGCCCAAAGGCGGGGTGCAAACCCGCTACGGTTGATGCTGCGGCACCCTTTGCGCAAGGATCAATGCGCTGCACTAGAGGGGTGGGGGCATGCTTCAAAGCCACTCTCAATTGGGACAGGCAGTGGGCCTGCCCCTAGCAGGATCGTTGGCAAGTGAGTGGTCTGCAAGCCCGCCCCACTGTCGGATTTTTGGCACGAATTTCCCGTCGCGCCGGCGATCTCGCTCTCAGGGAGCCGTAAGGGAAGGGGGAAACGGTCAAGAAATCGGACATCAGGCCAGGATCTACGGGAGTTGCTGGAGGGGCGGTTCGAGAACCACCCAGAATCAGGTCGCTTCTCGAAACGCTCCTAAAACCCGATCCCATCCGCAGCGGATTGTGAGACAGTCTCTGCAGACCCGCCCCAACACAGCTACTCCTACGGGGCGATTCCTGCCTCGAAGGTCAGCCCATCTCCGTCCACGGTAGCCCGTATGTTCTGACCGGGCTGGAACTTCCCGGAAAGAATCTCCAGGGCAAGCGGATTTTCGATAAGGCGCTGAATAGCCCTTTTGAGAGGCCTTGCCCCATATGATGGGTCATATCCTTCTTCCGCAAGAAGATCCCGAGCCTTGCTATCCAGTTCCAGAACAAGCTTGCTCTGAGCCAGTCGCTTGTTCAACCGAGCAATCTGGAGATCCACGATCTTCTTGATCTGATCTCTGTCGAGAGAGTGGAAAATGATGACGTCATCCAGACGGTTGAGAAACTCGGGTCTGAAGTAGCGTCGTAACGCCTCCATCACCTCCTCTTTCATGGCTTCTTCATCCCTGCCTGCAAGGTCTCGGATCTCCGCGGACCCGATATTGGAAGTCATGACAATGATGGTGTTGCGAAAATTGACCGTTCGGCCCTTGCCATCAGTAAGTCTGCCATCGTCCAGGATCTGGAGCATGGCATTGAAAACCTCTGGATGAGCTTTCTCCACCTCGTCGAAAAGCACGACCGAGTACGGCCGGCGACGCACTGCCTCAGTGAGATAGCCCCCCTCCTCATAGCCCACGTACCCGGGGGGAGCACCAATGAGCCGAGCAACCGAATGCCGCTCCATGTACTCGGACATGTCAATGCGTACCATGGCCTGCTCGTCGTCAAAGAGGAATTCCGCGAGAGCACGCGCCAACTCGGTCTTTCCCACGCCGGTCGGGCCGAGGAACATGAACGAGCCGATCGGGCGATTCGGATCCTGGAGCCCGGACCTCGCTCTGCGAACCGCGTTTGCCACGGCAATTATAGCTTCCTTCTGTCCCACGACGCGATTGCTGATACGCTCTTCCATTCGTATCAGCTTTTCCACCTCTCCTTCGAGCATCTTTGAGACCGGGATGCCCGTCCACTTGGCCACTACTTCCGCGACATCCTCGGGACCGACTTCTTCCTTCAGCAGCCCTCCGTCCTTCTGGATTTCAAGCAATTGTCTGTTCCGCTCGTTGATGTCCTTCTCGAGCGCGGTCATCATTCCGTATTTCAACTCCGCAGCTCTGCTGAGATCTCCTTCTCGCTCAGCCCGTGCAGCGTCGTTTTTTGCGCGTTCGTATCGCTCTTTGAGCTCACGGATTTCCATGATGACCTTCTTCTCTTGCTGCCATGTTCTTTTGAGATCGGAAGACTCTGCTGATAAGCGGGCAATTTCCTCGCGGACCTTCTCCAGCCGTTCCTTGCTCGCGGGATCAGATTCCTTGGTCAAGGCCTGTTCTTCGATCTGGAGCTGAATGATACGCCGCTCGATTTCATCGATTTCCGTGGGCATCGAGTCTATCTCGATGCGAAGCTTCGACGACGCTTCATCAATCAGATCCACAGCCTTGTCCGGGAGAAACCGGTCTGTGATATACCGGTCGGAAAGGGTCACAGCAGCGATTATCGCTGCATCCTGAATCCGAACTCCGTGATGCACCTCGTAGCGCTCCTTGAGCCCGCGCAAGATTGCTATGGAATCTTCTACAGAGGGCTCGGCAACGTATATCGGCTGGAACCTGCGTTCCAGCGCAGCATCCTTCTCGATGTACTTGCGGTACTCGTTGACCGTAGTGGCACCCACAGCACGCAATTCTCCTCGGGCGAGAGCGGGTTTGAGCATGTTCGATGCATCCACTGCTCCTTCCGCGGCTCCTGCTCCCACGAGAGTGTGCATCTCGTCAATGAACAAGATAATTTCACCAGCGGCCGTTGTTACCTCTTTGAGCACAGCCTTGAGGCGCTCCTCGAACTCCCCCCTGTACTTGGAGCCGGCCACAAGCTGGCCCACATCGAGGGCGAGGACTCGCTTCCCCTTCAGTGACTCCGGTATGTCTCCCGACACAATCCTTCCGGCAAGTCCCTCCACGATAGCCGTCTTCCCCACTCCCGGATCTCCAATAAGAACCGGGTTGTTCTTGGTTCTTCTTGACAGGACCTGGATGATTCTCCGAATCTCGTCGTCACGCCCGATAACCGGATCGAGCTTACCTTTGCGAGCAAGCTCTGTCAGATCCCTTGTAAACCGTTTCAGGGCTTGGTACTTCTCCTCTGGAGACTGATCGGTCACTCGCTGGGTCCCCCTGATTTCCGCGAGAATCAGGTAAATCTTTTCTCTTGTGGCTCCATGCCGATTCAGTATACGCGCTGCTTCAGTGCCTTTGACTTCCGACAACGCTATCAAGAGGTGCTCTACCGAAACGTATTCGTCCTTAAGGTCCTCCATCTCCTTAAAAGAGGTCTCAAGAACCGTTCTGAGCGATTGGGAGAAGTATCGATCCGCAGAAGCGCCGCTCTGTTTGGGCAGACGCTCGACCGATTGGAGCACTTCGTTTCGGAGCCCTTCAGGATTGGCGCCCAGCTTTTTCACAATCTCCACACAGATTCCCGCTTCATCCGAAAGGAGAGCCAGGAGCAGATGCTGCGTGTCCACCTGAGGATTTCCTCGCTTTGCAGCAACGTCTTGGGCAGTTTCCAGAGCTTCTTGTGACTTCAACGTGAATTTATCCAAGCGCATGGTTGGCTCCTTTTTCTCCAACATTTCCTGCCGGCTCCGGGAAACTTCTTGTGCCGAGCGCGCTTTCCCTTTTGCTCTCCCATCGAGAGACTCCGAATCGGGGTCGTTACTGGCCGGGCTGAGATCATGGCGTACCGTGTTTGTTCACGTGTAAGGGGGCAGATCCGTTCCCGAAAGCGGCTTACTTTACCTAACAGGTAAATCATGGTTAACTAGCTGTCAACCGTTCCGGCATTCAGTTTCGCTCCGAGGCCGCAATCCTGAGAGCATATTGTTCTTCTCGTTGACAGAATGGGGGCTGCAAGCGTAAGATCAAAAAAAAGAGTCGATTGTCTGGCCTCGAGCTCCGGAGCGGAGACTGCGAGCGGAATCCGTTTCCGCATTGGGGGAGCGTGAAAACGGGTTGGTTTGTGAAGGCTGCCGGGCTGTCGCTATCAAATGTCGTACTGTGATCGGATCAGGATTCGGTGCACTGCAAGCAAGGAAGGGAGCCATTCTCGTGGTCACGCACGGAGATCCCCCAGAAAAGTTGAGCGATAACGGTGAATTACGTCGACTCATGATGAGCTCTGGTCCTGTCCTCGCTATAGACGACGATCCTACTATCAGGGGACTTCTAGCAGATCTTCTTTCCCTGAACGGCTATTCCGTAATCACGGCAAGCGAAGGGCGAGAGGGAATAGAGCTTTTTTGCCAGCAACACCCCGATCTCGTTATCACCGATATCCAGATGCCGCACATGGATGGACTCGAGCTCCTTCGCCAAGTGCGGGACGTGGATGAGTCTGTCCCTGTGATTCTCGTGACTGGTCACGGAGACTTGGACAACGCGCTCAGGGCTTTGCGCCGTGGCGCGTATGACTTCTTGCTCAAGCCTATCAATCCGGAAATTCTCCTCAACACGGTTCGCAAGGGCCTCGAACATTGTAGGCTCCGGCGATTTGAGAAGAATTACCGCAAGCTCCTTGAGGAGCAGGTGGAAGAGCGCACGCGAGAGCTCGCGGAGCGCACGAAAGAGCTGGCCAGAACCAACGAGTTTCTGCAGGGCATACTCGATAGCTCCACAAGCGTGGCCATCATGTTGACCGATTTCGAGAACAAAGTGCTCTTCTGGAACAGCGGCGCTGAGCATATCTACGGCTATTCGGGAGAAGAGATGATCGGGAGCTCGGTTCTAGACCTGTTCCCAGTGGACGACGCCACCTTGGACACTCTGGACAAAATGGCCGGGCTTCTGCGTCACAGAACAGGCACGGTCCAGGAGAACGTGAAGCAAGTGGCCAAAGATGGCAGGATGCTCACTGTTTCGATGGCAGTGTCACCGATGCGTGACGCGTCGGGGAATGTCAGAGGCATCCTCGGACTCGGTCTGGATGTGACCAAAGAGGTCCATTTGCACGAAGAGTTGCTCGATTCGTACAAGATGATCAAGAAGATTCAAGGTGCATCCGTATTTGCTCTTGCCAAGCTTGCCGAATCCAGAGACGGAGAGATCGCCTGCCACCTCGAGTGTCTCCAACAATACTGCCACGTGCTTTGCCGGCGCCTCCGTCAAAGAGAGCGATATCGGGATATTATGACCGACCAATTCATAGAGGACCTCGTCCAGTGCTCCGTATTGCATGATATCGGTAAAGTAGGAGTGCCCGATTCAATTCTGTTCAATCGAGACAAGTTCGGTCTGGACGAATACGAGGTCATGAAACAGCATACAATCCACGGTGGCAGAGCCCTTGCCGAAGCAGCAGAAAAGGTCGGTGAGGGGCAGAACTTTCTTTCAATGGGAAAGGACGTTGCCTACTACCACCATGAGCGCTGGGACGGGTCCGGTTATCCATTCGGGCTCACGAGGGAGGACATCCCCCTGTCTGCCCGGATTGTGGCCATCGCGGATGTGTACGACGCGCTCACTACTGAACGACGGTACAAGCGGGCTTACACCCATGAGGAAGCACGAGAAGTGATCGTCAAGGAAAAGGGGAAGCAGTTCGACCCGGAGCTTGTGGAGGCGTTCCTGGATGTAGAAAGAGAATTTCAGCAGATCCGGGACTGGGTCTCGAAGCGTGCTGCGAGAGACAAAGGATTAATGCCAAAGGTAAAAGCTGCGTTCTCGTAGATCAGGACAATTTGATCTCGGGGCGACCGATCAAGAAGGGAATTCTCGGCGACAACGGAGACCTGGAGCGGCATGGCGCTGGAAGAATGCTATAGTGGAGCGCATTAAAAGCAGGTCCGAACCTGATTCGTAAACCAAGTCATAGACGAGCCCGTGAAAGCACTGTGCGCGCTCCACGATCGTGTCGGCCATAATCCAGGAGCTGCACAGGGACTGTTGGGAAATCTCAACCCTGTGGTGAGCGCCTGTCGATCAATGGCTCATTGGCTTTCAACTGCGATAAATGCCCCGCATATTCAATGTGTGGCAGTACACGTGCTGTGAGCCCGTCAGAGAGACTGTGACGTAATTGGGTTTTCGGACAGGAAATATGACACGCAGGGAGCCCGAGGAATAGATGCCCCCATCCTTCACTTCAGTGCGGAGGGGCGGGCGCGTGCAGGTTTCTCGCGTCCCTTTGGATAGGAGAGGCGGTCTGTGGAGCCGATCACGATGTCCCCTCTTGCCTGGCGGGTACCTCTGCACAGCGTTCGGGGCCTTCAATAGACCGTGGCAGAGGGGTTAGCCGATGGCTCAAATTGACGCGCTGCTCAAATCCGCAGTCAAAGCTCAAGCCTCAGATGTGCATATTGCCACAGGAAGCTCTTTCATCTTCCGACAGTTCGGTAAGCTCAAGAGAATCAAATCCCCGGAAGTGAAGCCCGACGTCGCCAAGAAACTTATATACGAGATTCTTAATCCCAATCAGCGCACCGTCCTGGAACAAAACCTCCAGATCGATTTCAGCTACGAGATCAAAGGGTTGGCCAGGTTCAGGGGGAACGTCATTCTCCAGCGAAAAGGTCTGGATGCAACCTTCAGGGTTATCCCTCTGAAAATCCCAACCATCGAGGAACTTGGCCTGCCGCCGGTGGTGCAGAAGTTTTGTGACTTCCACCAGGGGCTCATTCTCGTGACCGGTGCTACAGGTCAAGGAAAATCCACTACTCTCGCTTCCATGATCGATCTGATCAACTCGACGAGACCGGTCCATATCCTCTGTATCGAAGATCCCATAGAATTTGTCCACCCCTTGAAAGTGGGGGTAGTCAACCAAAGACAGCTCGGGATGCATACCAGGTCCTTCTCCAATGCCCTTCGAGCGGCTCTGAGAGAAGACCCGGACGTGATTATGGTAGGCGAGTTGCGGGATCTGGAGTCCATCCGCCTGGCGGTAACCGCGGCAGAAACGGGACACCTAGTTCTGGGGACACTTTCCACTTCGTCCGGGCCCAAAACCGTCGACAGGCTCATCGACTCGTTCCCGTCGGACGAACAAAACCAGATACGCACCATGCTGGCCGAGGGACTTCGGGCCGTCATAACCCAACGGCTCCTTCCCCATGCAAGTGGTACTGGACTGGTACTGGCAGCGGAGATTATGATAGGCACTGTTCCGTTGGCGAATCTCATTCGGACGGAAAAGACATACCAGTTGCCGTCGGTGATGCAGACCGGCCGAGCCCAGGGAATGCAGTCCATGGACGATTCCATCCGACAGTTGCTCAACGCCAAGAAGATCACGATCGAGACCGCTCGGGAGTTCGCAGAGAACAAAAAGGCGTTTCGTGCCTGAAACAAGGTGGCCACATGCCCAAGATTGACGCACTGTTTCACGAAATGATCAGAGCCGGTGCATCCGACCTGCACATGGTGCCAGGGCTTCCTCCGATGCTGAGGCTCAAAGGGGATCTGGTTGCCACAAAACACCAACCATTGTCCCACAAGTTCAACCAGGAACTGTTTTTCGAGATGATGGCTCCCGAACAACAGAAACGGCTCACTACGACCCTGGAGCTGGACATTGCCTACGAGGTGGCCGGCCTCGCTCGTTTCAGGTGCAACTTTTTCTACCAAATGCGAGGCGTTTCGGCCGTGTTCCGCCAGATTCCGACCCAGATCAAGACCCTGGACGAGCTTGGCATGCCTCCAGGGGTGAACAGCGTCCTGAAAATCCGCAAGGGTCTTGTGCTCGTAACGGGCCCCACAGGATCGGGCAAGTCCACGACCCTCGCCGCGATCATTGACCACATCAATTCTAACCGGGAAGCACACATAATCACTATCGAGGATCCTCTTGAGTTCGTGCACCAGAACAAGAAGTCCCTCATCACGCAGCGGGAAATAGGATCTCACGCCCGGGATTTCGCCGATGCCCTGCGGGTCGCTTCCCGGGAAGACCCGGATATTATTCTCGTGGGGGAGATGCGTGACCTCGAGACCATAGCGCTCGCTCTCACCTGCGCAGAGCTGGGCATACTCGTCTTCGGCACTCTCCACACAAACAGCGCTGTTAAGACAATCGACCGCGTCATAAACGCGTTTCCCGCATCCCAACAGAATCAAATAAGGAGCATGTTGAGCGAATCGCTCAAGGGAGTCCTGGCGCAACAGCTTATAAAGACCGCGGACGGCAAAGGAAGATGTGCAGCGGTAGAAATTCTTATCACAAACCACGGGGTGAGCAATCTCATTCGGGAAGGAAAGCTCGCACAGATCGCATCAGCCATATACACCGGAGCAGCAGAGGGGATGCAGACCATGGACCAAGCCCTCCAGAGATTGGTCGACCAACGCAAAATAACGCCGGAGGACGCGTACTGGAAAGCCATTGACAAAGAGTCATTTGCCAATCAGTGCAGGGAGTCGCTCGTCGCGTGATTGTCAGACGCCGGGAATGATGTTCGAAAAACGAAAGCCCCGGAAAGGAGGATGAGAACCGGGGCTTCCCGCACGAGGATAAGGTATGTTGAGCAGCGGGCTACGCCTCCCGCTGTGTGGCAACCCTTAGACCATGATTCTCAATGCTTGTCAAGATTTTTTAAAGTTAAACATTAAAATTGGCGAAAAAACTTATCACCAATTCTCATCTTTTTGGAATAACCGCTTGAGATATCAATGATTGTCTACATGGAAGCACGAATCACGTCCGCCTTCCCAACCACCCCGATCAATTCCCCTTTCTCCACCACAGGGATCGTGTAATACTTCTCCTCGTACATGAGCCGTGCCACCTCCGAAATGTCCGTCTCCGGCCCCACGGTTACCGCTGGTCGCGAATAGATGTCTTCCACGGTGGTGGCAGTGATGCGCTTGAATTCCTTTTCCAGGCGCCAGGGATTATCCAAGGGAATCATCGCGTCCAGGAGAACGAATATGGTAGGAATGTGAAGTGGCTGGTTTTGCTTCACGAGGTCCGATTCGCAGACCACTCCGAGCAGACGTCCTGCGTCGTCCACTACCGGCGCTCCGTTTATGTGGTTTTCGGCGAGAATCCGTGCAAGCTCCCGCAGGGTAGTTTCGGGTTTGACGGTGATTACCTGCCGGGTCATGACTTCCGACACTTTTGGCATAGCTCCTCCGGAGGTTGGGGGAGTGAGGATGGATGACCGCTTTTCCCCGCTACCCCGAGGTGTTTCGCTTGATGACATCGTGACACAGTGGTAGTTTATCCAATCTGGGGGAAGATTTCCAGAGCCGAGTTCTCTGAATGGAGAATCATGGTGCACTGCCAGAGGACGGGGGAAACTCCTGGGTCAAGAGAGAGATCTATCGTTCTTGATCCTTTCCGGAGGAGCGGTGGCAGGCAGTTATGAGGAGAGAGTATGAAGAGTCATCGTAAGGAGCTGTGGTTTTCGGTGCCGTCCAGAAGGGCATTCATCAACATAACACGCGAAGTGGAGGAAGCGGTTCGGGAAAGCGGGGTCCGGGAAGGCTTCGTGCTGGTCAACGCGATGCACATTACCGCATCTGTGTTCATTAATGACGATGAAGCGGGTCTTCATCAGGATTACGAGAGGTGGCTGGAGCAGTTGGCCCCTCACGAGCCGGTAGGGCAGTACCTCCACAATCGGACTGGTGAGGACAACGGTGACGCCCACCTCAAGCGCCAGGTGATGGGGAGAGAGGTGGTAGTTGCCATTACTGACGGCACGCTTGATTTCGGTCCGTGGGAGCAAATCTTCTATGGGGAATTTGACGGTGGCCGCAGGAAACGCGTCCTGATTAAGATCATTGGAGAGTAGCGCGTAGCAGATGCTGTCACGAAGGTTGGTATCCTCAGCCTGCTGTTGTGGGATTGCGGTTTGTTCGAGGGTCAGTCCCTCCGGCCCTCGCCGCATGCGAGCTTGATCTTGGCGACGAGCTCGTCGAGCTCGCACGGCTTGCTGAGGTAGTCGAACGCTCCCAGCTCGATGCCTTCTTTTGCCGCACGATCAGAGCCATGTCCGGTAAGCATAATAACGGCCATGGAGGGAACCATCTTCTTGAATATTTTGAGGAGCTCTATCCCATCCATATCTTCCATCTTCAGGTCCACAACGGCTACGTCAAAATCTTCTTTTCTCAAGGCCTGAATTCCTTCCGACCCTGAGAATGTGGCAGTTACCTGGAAGTTTCTCTTGGATAGTCTCTTGCGGAGAATAGTCGCATACCCTACTTCGTCATCGACGAGAAGGACTTTCGGCAATGGCTCCCGTTTCTCTGGTTGCTCTGACATGTGTATGATCTTCCCCGTCATGCTTCTGCGATTTTGCCAGAGGGCACTACCGCAGCCGGTTTCTTTTCCACCTTGTGGAGAGGGCTTATGGGAATATGCACGTGGAACGCCGTTCCTACCCCGACTGCGCTATTTACGGTGATCTCGCCTCCCATTTTCTTGACGATCCCGTAGCAGATTGAAAGCCCGAGACCGGTTCCCTTGCCCACAGGCTTGGTAGTAAAAAAGGGATCGAATATTCTCGCAAGGTTTGCTTTAGGGATTCCTGGACCGTCATCCTCCACGTCTATCACCACTCGGTCACCCTTAAGCCGCGTCGTCACCTCAATTTTGCCGCCTCCGTTCTCCAGGGCGTCGAGGCTGTTATTGATGAGATTGAGCATGACCTGCTGAATCTCCGACGGAGACACGTCAGCGGTGGGCAAGTCGGGGGCGAGATTCGAGATCAGCTTGACGTTGCTATATCGTGCCCTCTGTTGAGAGAGCGCTACCACCTCTTCGACCAGGTCGTTGAGTTGGATGTTCTGGGCTACCGGCTCGGTTTTCCTGGCAAAGCTGAGCAACTTTTGCGTAATCTGCTTACAGCGTTTGCCTTGAGTATTGATCTGGGTCAATGCGCGCTTGAATTCGTCCAGGCTCTTGCACTGTTTCAGGTCTTCGTCTTCCAGTAGGTCTTCAATCCATCCGGCCTCTTCCACCATGATGGCCACGGGGTTGTTTATTTCGTGAGCTATTCCTGCGGCAAGCTCTCCCACAGAGGCTAGTTTTCCTGCTTCGATTACCTGCTCGTTCATCATTTCTTTTTGAAGATCTGCCTCAGAGATTCGGCGCACCATTTTTCGGGACAGTACTACTGCCATAAGAACGATTCCCATTACTCCGAAGACGAAGATCAACGCCGCAAGGGCCCGTGTGCTATGGATAACGGCGTACGCGTCTTTGGCGTTCTGTCGGAACGCGAGGATCCAGTCCCCTCCTTTGAGGCTCGTCATGACATGGAGGCACACGTCTCCTGACGTGTCAGGCTCCTCTACTACAGTCACCTTATCGGGCACGACCCACTCTGAACGAAGGAAATCCATATACACGTGCGTGGAGGACACCACGGCCCGGCGAGGAGTCGTCTGGAATTCCCCTTTCTTGTTAAGAATGAAGGCCACCCCTGTCTTGCCCATTCGTATGTCCTGAACGAGCGAGTTGAATCTTTCGAAGTCCACTGTGGCCCTCAGAATCCAGACTTCACCGTCGCTTGACACCTGGCGAACAGCGACGATGAAATGGGGAAGCCCCCTGAGACCATGGAATACATCGCTGATGTAGTAGTGCCTTTCGACAGCCTGCTTGAACCACTCGGCGTCCGAGTAATCGGCTCTTCTGAGCTTGAATGGTCCCGCATAAGCCACCTGAATTCCCGCTGCATTGACGACGCCCAGATCTACGAATGATTTCACGTATGAGTCCCTGAGCTTGGTCAATTTGTTGGTGAGGAATTGTTCGTCGGAGAATTCCTCGAACGAGTGAGACTCTGCCAAGACCCGTATGTTGGCGACTCGTTCATCGAGGAAGGCGTCGACCGTTCTCGCGTGCTCTCTCACCATAGACTTCAGGTGATCCAGAGCTATCTCCCGGTAGGAGATTTCGAAATAGTACAGAATTGCTGCGGCGATAACGATGAGGGGAGCCACCGATACCAGGAGAATGCTCACGATCATGTTCCTGGTGAGATACCTGTAATAGCCGTCGTCATGATGAAATGAGGAGTTCATTATCCACCCAATTCCACGACAACCTTCCACTCATCCTGCGCCAAAAAGATGTATTGCCGCTGGAATTCTGCTAATCTTGATCGTGACCCTGCACGGGCCGTGATGGACCATTATAGCCCCAACGGCTGTCAATTCTCAACTGTCAAGTGGCATGCGTTTTGCTCAACAACTGCGGGGCTGAGGTCCGGTTGACCCAGATTTTGGAGCGCATTCCGTCGGGGGTGGCTCTGCCCGTATTTCAGACATCAAGATTCTATCTTGAAAGGGCGAAAGGAGTAAGACTATGAATTGGGGCTCGCGGCTGTACAGGATGTTCGTGGCTGCTTCGACGGCCCACGCGAGGTGGGACTACGAGACATCCATGACGATCTTGCGCGACAGAAAAAGGCTCTACCTTCTTGGGGTCATGCTGTTGCCGATCATTGTCGTGTCAGTGGCCTTTGCCGCAAACTCGGAGGCCTTAGGAGGTCACAAAGCGTACACGCCTGCCTACTACTCGACCACGATCTTCGTGGTTTCAATCGTTATCGGCCTGTGCGCTGGTCTCATCACCGGTTGCATCGGAGCGGGGGGTGGGTTCATCATAACTCCAGCCCTGATGAGTGCAGGAGTTAAGGGAATCCTCGCTGTTGGGACCGACCTCTTCCATATTTTCGCCAAGGCCATCATGGGTACGGCGGTCCACAAGAAGCTGGGAAATGTTTCAGTCGGGCTCGCTGTGGCGTTCCTCGTAGGGGCGGGAATCGGTGTTACGGGCGGAGGAAAGATAAACCGTGCCCTGTATGAGACTAATCCGGTCTTGAGCGACACTTTCATCAGCGTCGTGTACGTAGTGTTACTCGGGTTTCTTGGCTTCTACTCATTATTTGATTTCCTCAAGCTCAGGAAGTACGGGGCCGACGTGGGCGCCCATGGCGGCGAAAGCCCAAGAGGGGAAGAAGCGGCCTCCGGAAAAGTTGGACTGCCTGCCAGACTGCAAGCTTCGTCTATTCCGCCTACTCTCGTCTTTGATGAGGACCTTGTCCCTGGAGGAAAGAGGATCCCGGCCCTGTTCGTGGCAGTATGTGGGGCCATTGTCGGGTTTGCTGCAGCGATCATGGGTGTGGGCGGCGGTTTTCTGACGTTCCCCATGTTCGTGTACGTGCTCGGTGTCTCATCATTCACCACCGTAGGAACGGACATTCTTCAGATCATTTTCACCGCCGGATACGCGTCAATAGCCCAGTACGCAATCTACGGGTTCATCTTCTACACCCTGGCCATGGGCATGTTGCTGGGCTCCCTCATTGGCATACAGTTGGGAGCGCTGACGACGACCGTGGTGAAGGGCATCTACATCCGGGGATTCTATGCCGTAGCGATCTTGGCAGGTTTTGTGAACAGGCTTTTCGCGTTGCCGGAAAAGCTCGCCCAATTGGAAGTCATAGACCTGTCTCCAGCGGTGGGACACATGCTCACTCAGCTAGGAACCTGGATCTTCTTCGTCGTCATCGGCATCTTCGCCGCGTGGGTAGTAGGAAAATTCTTCGGGAACATCAGATACCTGCGAGGGGAGGTTTGAAACATGTTAATACCGAATAAAGGGGCCTTGATCAAAGGATTGTTGCTGCTGGTCACGTTCGGCGTGGTTCTGGTCGCCATGTTCCTCCCGCTGATAAACGGTCACAACGCATTGGAGGCTGCTGACAGGTTGTTCAATTCCATTGCCAAAGGATCGACCTATTTTATCGGAGACCTACTCAAGAAGACGCAAGAGCTGAAGGAAAAGCCATTTACGGCTACTCTAAAGTTCGACAAGGCGGAGACCGCTGAGCAGTCTGCAAAGATCCTGAGCACGGCTGGAGCCCAGGCCAAGGCAGAAGATACGAAGGTCACCGTTACCGGCAATCTGCAACAGGTCATGATGGCCGCTCTTACCGATTCAGATGCCATGTTCAAGAATAACGAGCAGCCGCTCCTCCAACGATACGGGTTACCCGGAAAGCAAGCGCTATTGGTCTGGTGGAAGTCCCTCAAGGAAATTCACAAGGACTTGACGAGGCAGAAGCAGTTCGCTTTCGCTGCCTCGGTCGACACGGTCATCAAGAGAGGGGTAGAGGTTGCGTACAATTTTTACGGCATCGAAGCCCAGACAGCTTCCTCCAAGGCCGGAGTCCTAACCTTTGCCCTCATCTTCTACGTCGTGTACACCCTCTGGTGGGGCGTCGCGATCATGTTCCTCTTTGATGCATTCGGTCTGGAGATGAAGAAGAAGGTGAAAAAAGAGGTTTGATCAGCCATTGGTAATCGTCAGAGGACCGTTGGCGTCCTCACAGGACACCAGGAGGCAAGGCCTAACCTTTCCTCCTGGTTTGTCGTTCGCCTGTCACGAGTATCGCCGCAAGTAGCACCCTACGCGGCGCGCTGGCCTTCCGTTCGAGGAAATTAGTTTTTCCCTGCAGAAGTGTCAGAAAGTTTTACACAGTATAAATATTCTTTATACGGGTATTCTTTATACGGGGATCGACCGTTTGTTCGCCTGAGGAATATTGCCGCCGGCCCTACGTGGCGGGCTTTTTACAATCCCCGTTTTCGTTGCAGCCTCCTGCCCTCCGCGGCCAAGATTTTATCAAGATGCTCACGACGTTTCTTTCCTGCGGCAGCGGCCTTGGAGGAGAGCTCCTCCATATCGCACGGCTTCATCAGGTAATCGAAAGCCCCAAGTTTCATTCCTTCCACGGCAGACTCGATCGTAGCGTGTCCGGTCAGCATGATGACTTCCGTGAGAGGATGCCGCGCCTTAATCTCCCGCAGGGTCTGAATGCCGTCCATCCCAGGCATTTTTACGTCAAGGAGGACGACATCCGTATCGGGTAGCTCGCGGAGCTCTCGCAAAGCTTCCTCTCCACTGAGTGCCTTCCTTGCAGAGAAATTCCTGGCCGTGAGCCTTTTGGCCAGGGTGGACAAGAATTCTTCTTCATCATCAACCAGCAAGATCTTCGTGGCGAGCATGGCTTCCCCGTTCTGTATCCTGCTCGAGTATCCTTTCCAGGAATTCCCAATACGTTAGCTTCCCATGGCTGAGCTCCCGTGGTACCTATCGCTCGAAAGAATGCTCTACCCGCTCATCCAGGCCTTGTTCGGTCATTGCGGCTCCTTGCGTTCCCACGGGAAGCTTAGCCCCTCGCAGCATGGCTGCAATCGGGCGCTTTCCAGAGCCCGCCTCCCGAAACCATGCCACAGGGGGAGATTCTGTAACGACTTCTCGTCACCAGTGCGCTTCGACTTCACTCCTGCTTAACACTCGCTGGCAAAGACCGGATCAGGGATTGCCAAACGGTGATTCAGCTCTGGATCGTGAAACGCCTTCGGCACTCCTCAGATTCCTCCCTGCACTGCTTTCTGATGAAGGCATCCTGAATCTTGTAAAGGAGCTCATCTATGTCTGTAGGCTTCAAGAGATAGTCGAAGGCACCGAGCTCCATTCCCTGTACCGCAGCCTCGACTTCCGCATGACCGGTGAGAATGATGACCTCGGTCGATGGGCTAACCCGTTTGATTTCTCTCAGAGTTTCGATGCCGTTCATTCCAGGCATGGCCATATCGAGAACCACCACATCAAAGGACTCACGGGACACCATGTTAACGGCTTCATGCCCTTCTCTGGCTGTATTCACGTCCAGGTTGCGCTTGCGCAACCTCTTGACCATGGTGTTCAGGAATTCTTCTTCGTCGTCAACGAGTAGTGTTTTAAGCCGAACCGGCCCCTCTTCTGTCTGCTGATCGTTCATGGCTCATTCCGTTCGATAGAGAGTCTCAAAATGCTTGGTCTTTTCGCTCCTGTTCGCGCGGAGCACATTTACGACTCCAGTTCTTATTGTTATCATACTCTGTACCAAAGGGGCAATACACCTCCTCCGGGTGGCGGGCACGTCGGTGAGTCGAGTCGGGGTCAGGCTTGGCATGTTTGGATTTGACGAAATACATTGCTAAGAATGGCACTGAGAGCACGCATTCATTGTCCAGCGGCGGTTTATCATGTGATGCTACGCGGGAACGGTGGCCAGGACATTTTCTTTGACGAGTGGCACCGGCTTCGTTTCTAGGGTCTGCTGGAAGAAGGGGGCAATCGATTGCGCACACGCGCGGAAACGATCCCCCGTCTGGCGGCAGAACTTGAGAGGAAAAGAGAAGACCTGGCACAAATGCAAAGATGTCAAGAGTGACCCTTTACTTACTTCTCATATGGCTGAACCGTAGTGAGATGAGGTATTGCATTGAAGTGCTTGACGTTAAACGTGCACAGTGCAGCCCCCAAGCCTACGGCAGACTCTGCTATAAGGGCGTCCAAGATGCCGAGATTATGGCTCATGCGCCCGCGCACGAAGTCGCGCAAGGCTCGTTCACAGTCAGCCTCTCGTGGCCACCGGATGGGGAACACTCGTGTAAGCGAAAGCAGTCGCTGGACCTCGTCCCCATTGCGACATCCGTTAACCAGCTCCATCAGGACAAGTCCCGGTAAGATCAGAACCTCGTCAGCAACGGATCCGAGCCACTCAATAGCGGCAGAGTGGCCTCGAAGAATATCCACCATTACATCCGTATCCAGGACAAGCATAGACTATTCCGCAGTTCGCTCTTCGGAACGTTCGCGGAGGTTGCGAGCGAACTCGCCGCTGTCTTGAACATCCGTTCGATCCTTCCACATACCGACGATACCGAGCTCTTCGAGAGCCTCAAGAACTGCGGCCCCGGAGGGGGGCTTGACAGGACCGTTCTCCGGAAATAGCGGTTGCTCTTCAAAGCTATCAGCATCTCGAATCATAGGGGAAGGCCCTCCCTTCTTTCCTTTTCAGGCTCTGGAACTTCCTTGTCGCTATACATTGTGTAATTATGCCACATTCTCAAGCCGTGCGCCACGGGGAGTCCGTGTGCTTCGGGGTCAGGCTTGGCACGTTTAGATTTGACGGAATAATCTGCTAAGAATGGCACTGAGAGCACGCATTCATTGTACCGCCGCCGTTTATCGTGTCATGCAACGCGGGAACGGTGGCCAGGACATTTTCTTCGACGAGTCGCACCGGCATCGTTTCTACGGTCTGCTGGAAGAAGGGGGCAATCGATTGCGCAAACGCGCGGAAACGCCCCCCGTCTGGCGGCAGATCTTGAGGGGACAAGAGAAGACCTGGCACAAATGCAAAGATGTCAATCCTGATCCCCTTTGTTTTACAAGGTAAACCGGGCATCAAGCGCCGATGCGCAGTGGTTGATTGCAACATTAAACAGGGCAGGGGCCGCATCTGGCACTTGCGCGGACTTGGACGAGGACAATACCCTGACGCTCCGTTGGATATGAGCGGTTCTGAAGCTGGTCCTTTTCACCATCTTGAGAGTCCGGCTGCCACCATTGTTATGCATCTTTAGAGTCTGAAGAAGAAGAGCATGAACGCGAATCCTGGATCAACTGCTGGAGATCGTGCAATAGCGATGCCAAAGGGCCGACGGGTCACGGAGCTCCGGGTTGGATCATCCGTTGCTTGACGGACACATTCCGCCGAATGAAAAGAGCTTTCGCAATAGGTGCCGAGCCCAAGGCATTCCCCTGTTACGGTTCGTTCATGGTCGCGAGTATCCGGTTCACGCACTCCTTGAGAATTGGTATATCATTCACTACGGTTATCCAGACGCGGGTGGGACATATTCCGAAGTACTCGTGGATCAACAGGTTTCTCATACCCACAATGTCTTGCCACGGTATTTGGGGACACTCCCTACGGACGGATTCAGAAAGACGGGCGGCCGCCTCCCCGACTCGTTCGAGCTGGAGTATCATCTATCCCTGTATAAGCTTATTCTGAGTGTAGGCATCGTGGCCAAGACAGGAGTATTCCTCGATTTCCTCTATAGCTCTCAGGATGTCGAGTAATCTCTCACGCTGACTCCTCATAAAGGTATGGCCTCGCTCAACACACGATCGCGCATCCGCGGCCTGAGACCGTCGTCGTCCACAACGTCTACGGGGAGGCCGAGAAACTCCCGCAGCTCACGAATCAATGCGGCATGTTGGAGTAAGCCGGCCTCAGGACCGAAACTGACGAGCAAGTCGATATCGCTTGCTTCATCAGCCTCTCCGCGAACTACTGAGCCAAAAAGACGGATGTTCCGCGCACCGTGTCGTGCGGCTATCTTGAGGATGTCTTCTCTCTTTTCTTCCAAGACTTGGGTGATGTCCATATGGATTACCTCTCACCCGATCGAAATGTATCCGTGACAGCTTCTCTGTGCTGACCACAGTGTCTTAGTGGTCCGTTTCCTAAATACGGTCACGTAATCTGCCCCGACGTAGGGGCACCCCTTGTGGGTGCCCAGGGCGGGCACAAGGCCCGCCCCTACAGTGCCAACGATGCGCTCACCACGTACCCCGCGGTGCAGATACAGTACCGTATTTGTGCCGTCGACCACTAA
>JBFMDN010000024.1:0-77242 GCA_040753915.1 Thermodesulfobacteriota bacterium
TTACGCTCATCGCCCACCTCCCTGAGCCGCCTAATTTGCCGGAAAACTTCTCGCTTGTCGCGTCTTTTTTGGGGCCATCCCCGAAAAAATCACCCAACCACAAGAAAAATGGTGCGGAAGGTCAGTTTGAGGACTTCAGGGGCCTGCTCTACGCATTGAGCTTCGAGACCGGACCTCAAGAAGGTCTGGAATTGTGGAGGCGAGCCAACAAGAGATTCTACGGAGCCGGATTCTTGGCGGTGGCTCAGTGGCACGACGAACAAGGCTTCAAGAAGGACTAAGCCTGACTCCCATAATGTTGCAGATACTTACACAGAGCGAACCAGAGACGATTCGAGAGACTGCCGGAACGATCCCCTACATCACATATCAACACTCTTCAGGGCATCCTCGTTGGTCTCGGGGATTCTCAGGATATCCAGATACTATCCTTCATCTCTCGGAAAGGATGCAAGTTCGCGAAAGGAGATGTCTCTGGCAAGGGGGCACAGATACCGGAGTCGGACGCCCGGGAAAAAAGTTGGACGGATTACAATCGCTGTCACCTCTTCACCGATGGAACATAAGACCAGAGAGTAGTCCAAAGACCTCATCAGGCGAAGGAAATTGCATTCCTTCAAAAAGTTGAGTCCCTTCCGCTAAGGCAGTCGTGGCCAATTCCAGTCCATCAACGAGAATGGTGTCCAGCAAATCTCTTTGATCCTCGGGTACTGCCATGAGGACTCTACGGTCCCCGTATTCAAGGCTCATACAGATGAGAGACTGGAGCGCCGTCCCCAGACGAAAGACGGCTACCTTGTTCCCGACATCCGCCCTGATCGCCTCGACTGCCTGGACAAGATTCCACCAGTGATTGAGGACCCCCTGGTTTATCAGGCTCTGTTTGAGGTCTCTCTTGAGGCGGTCCTTTTTCTTCATCTCCTTAGTACACGATTTCATAAGTACGGTTACCTATCTCAGGGTTATCAAGAAGAGGAATGATGGTGATCATTGATAGCTTCATGCCCCGAAGGGGCATACCATAAGTAGCCGTGGGTTTCAACCCACGGAATGAGAAAACATACAAGCGAGGACCCTGGAGGGGGCCACCATTGAAATGACCAAGAGCGAAGGCTCATTCATGATCGGTGCCTATACCAGGCGAGGAGAAACATCTTGGTCGACCCTTTCAGGGTCGGTTGGTGGTTGTGCCGCACCGAACCCAAGGTTGAAATCCCGCCCCTTCGCCACAATCTCCTTGATGGAAGCAAGAACAGAGAATATCATCAGAACATCCTTTGGTACGGCTTCAAAACCCGTACATGCTTCGGGCGGTAGCTGGTACAAACTACCGCCCACTTTACCCCGTCCACTCATTCCGACAATATCCCCTCCCAAGTCAACCTATTGTGAAAAAATCAACCCATTTCTGTCAGTACAATTTGAAAGCCTACACCTCTCTTCAGGGATGAATGGTGGGACTTCAGGCCGTTTCCAGATAATCATGTTTCAATCCTTGTTTTTCTGGATACCTCTGTTCCGGGACGGTTCAGCTCGGCGATCACGAGCGCCCGACCCGGTTTCAATCCTTGTTTTTCTGGATACCTCTGTTCCGGGTTGTGGACCTGTATGAGAAGCTCCAGGGGCTGCCTGAGTTTCAATCCTTGTTTTTCTGGATACCTCTGTTCCGGGAGCGCAGCCCGGCTCTGTGCGAGCTTGTACGGGATCGGTTTCAATCCTTGTTTTTCTGGATACCTCTGTTCCGGGCCTTCTGCACCACGAGCACCCGCGACTCCTCCTGGTAGTTTCAATCCTTGTTTTTCTGGATACCTCTGTTCCGGGCAGGACCTGGACATTTTCTCCTTCTGTTGCGGTGGCGTTTCAATCCTTGTTTTTCTGGATACCTCTGTTCCGGGCTGTTTCCCCTTCGCGGGCGGCGCCGACGGCCTGATGTTTCAA
Organism: Thermodesulfobacteriota bacterium; assembly: GCA_040753915.1. Lineage (GTDB taxonomy): Bacteria > Desulfobacterota > Desulfomonilia > Desulfomonilales > Desulfomonilaceae > JBFMDN01. Next base: position 1,939 of record JBFMDN010000024.1, read on the forward strand.
TCCTTGTTTTTCTGGATACCTCTGTTCCGGGCTGGCACGGCGCCGGCGGGAAGAGCACCAGGCCCAGTTTCAATCCTTGTTTTTCTGGATACCTCTGTTCCGGGTATGCCCCCCTCAATGCCTCATTTCTGGGGATGAATGTTTCAATCCTTGTTTTTCTGGATACCTCTGTTCCGGGCTCGGCGCTGGCGACAGCTATGAGATGGCATGGTGAGTTTCAATCCTTGTTTTTCTGGATACCTCTGTTCCGGGTGCTGGCCTGGAATGAGGGATTCGTGGGCGTGGGCCGGTTTCAATCCTTGTTTTTCTGGATACCTCTGTTCCGGGTGGATCGACCACAGAGACGAATCGTTCCACATCTAGTTTCAATCCTTGTTTTTCTGGATACCTCTGTTCCGGGGTGGGCATCCGGGCCGATGAATCGCTCAACCGATTGTTTCAATCCTTGTTTTTCTGGATACCTCTGTTCCGGGCGTGCGTATGTTCCCCTGCATGGGTCCATAAGTCCCGTTTCAATCCTTGTTTTTCTGGATACCTCTGTTCCGGGATCAAGAGTGAATATCTCGGTACAGGTATTTGAACGTTTCAATCCTTGTTTTTCTGGATACCTCTGTTCCGGGTTTGTTACTCTTTGGACAATAAGCCCACATATCGGAGTTTCAATCCTTGTTTTTCTGGATACCTCTGTTCCGGGTTTCTTGCACGTCCCGGCCGTGGCTTCGTGCAATTGTTTCAATCCTTGTTTTTCTGGATACCTCTGTTCCGGGCCAGTTAGTAATGGTAGCCCTGAGATCATGACGAAGTTTCAATCCTTGTTTTTCTGGATACCTCTGTTCCGGGTAGTCCGGGATTTTGGGAGCGTTTGGCTGAACGGAGTTTCAATCCTTGTTTTTCTGGATACCTCTGTTCCGGGACTGAAGCCATTGGAGACCCGCAAACGATTCTGTCGGTTTCAATCCTTGTTTTTCTGGATACCTCTGTTCCGGGCAGACTGAGCGAGGCATTGAGGGATATAGACCGATTGTTTCAATCCTTGTTTTTCTGGATACCTCTGTTCCGGGGTTGCCGACATATTGGAAAGTTTGACCGGCACGTTGGTTTCAATCCTTGTTTTTCTGGATACCTCTGTTCCGGGACTTCTCCTCGCCCCCTACATGGGCTGCCATTCTCGTTTCAATCCTTGTTTTTCTGGATACCTCTGTTCCGGGACGTCCATGTCGATGTAGGTTTTTTTCATAATCAGTTTCAATCCTTGTTTTTCTGGATACCTCTGTTCCGGGCCGGTAGGCATTGTTCTCAGCGTCCAGCTCCTCTGCCGTTTCAATCCTTGTTTTTCTGGATACCTCTGTTCCGGGGCGCATCGTGTATTCGGCCCGCAGCGGTCGTGCCCAGTTTCAATCCTTGTTTTTCTGGATACCTCTGTTCCGGGTTTCGTAGAAGGCGGGAGATTGATCCTGCCGAATCGGTTTCAATCCTTGTTTTTCTGGATACCTCTGTTCCGGGGTCGCACCACTTGGGCCGCTTTTCTGTCTCATATACGTTTCAATCCTTGTTTTTCTGGATACCTCTGTTCCGGGAAGGATTTGTCTTATTGGGCGCTCAAATGCTCAAGATGTTTCAATCCTTGTTTTTCTGGATACCTCTGTTCCGGGTTTCCCCATGTCTCGGAATCCAGAACAGCGGAACAGTTTCAATCCTTGTTTTTCTGGATACCTCTGTTCCGGGGTGGAGCGCGGCGAGGCACCAATAGCGTTGAGCGCGTTTCAATCCTTGTTTTTCTGGATACCTCTGTTCCGGGGCTCATGGAACGCAAGGCGGCAACGCAGGGGGATGTGGGTTTCAATCCTTGTTTTTCTGGATACCTCTGTTCCGGGACACTATGTGCCTCTTGCCTCGGCTCAATAGCGGCTGTTTCAATCCTTGTTTTTCTGGATACCTCTGTTCCGGGCCTGCTCGGATGGACGGTAGGCGTATACTACCCAACGTTTCAATCCTTGTTTTTCTGGATACCTCTGTTCCGGGAGCGCAGCCCGGCTCTGTGCGAGCTTGTACGGGATCGGTTTCAATCCTTGTTTTTCTGGATACCTCTGTTCCGGGCCTTCTGCACCACGAGCACCCGCGACTCCTCCTGGTAGTTTCAATCCTTGTTTTTCTGGATACCTCTGTTCCGGGCAGGACCTGGACATTTTCTCCTTCTGTTGCGGTGGCGTTTCAATCCTTGTTTTTCTGGATACCTCTGTTCCGGGCTGTTTCCCCTTCGCGGGCGGCGCCGACGGCCTGATGTTTCAATCCTTGTTTTTCTGGATACCTCTGTTCCGGGCGGAGATGACCAGCGCAAAGGCCTGAACCTGTGGCAGTTTCAATCCTTGTTTTTCTGGATACCTCTGTTCCGGGCCACGCTCCCAAATGTCATGCGAGAGCGCTATCTCAGGTTTCAATCCTTGTTTTTCTGGATACCTCTGTTCCGGGATGGGGTTCACGTCGGACCGAGCACGCTCTGCGAGGTTTCAATCCTTGTTTTTCTGGATACCTCTGTTCCGGGTATCGACTCTTAGGCCGGTCCGCGAGCTTCATCCAAGTTTCAATCCTTGTTTTTCTGGATACCTCTGTTCCGGGTTCGCCCGTCCAGTAGCTCCCAGCCACTGCCCGGGCGTTTCAATCCTTGTTTTTCTGGATACCTCTGTTCCGGGCTGTCGCCACATTCTCGTCGTGCTTACTTTCCTCATGTTTCAATCCTTGTTTTTCTGGATACCTCTGTTCCGGGAATAGCCAATCAACCCGTCTCATCATAGCCACATAGTTTCAATCCTTGTTTTTCTGGATACCTCTGTTCCGGGGCTTTAAAAAACGTTAGGTTGCCCTTTTCGTCCGGTTGTTTCAATCCTTGTTTTTCTGGATACCTCTGTTCCGGGACGAACTGCTGCGACAGCACGCCAAAGATGAAGAAGTTTCAATCCTTGTTTTTCTGGATACCTCTGTTCCGGGTCGTTTCAAGGGCACAAGATTTTCCTGCCCCAGCTGTTTCAATCCTTGTTTTTCTGGATACCTCTGTTCCGGGTCCATTGGGCTACGTATACTACCCCAGAACCAGCTGTTTCAATCCTTGTTTTTCTGGATACCTCTGTTCCGGGATTCTTAATCTGATTGCGTTCGTCGCACTGTCTTGTTTCAATCCTTGTTTTTCTGGATACCTCTGTTCCGGGGCAGCCAGAGCTTTTTCGAGCTCGGACTTCATGGCGAGTTTCAATCCTTGTTTTTCTGGATACCTCTGTTCCGGGCCATCACAGCGCTTGTCGGCAAGAGCAAGAAATGGACCAGTTTCAATCCTTGTTTTTCTGGATACCTCTGTTCCGGGACTACCGGCCAGCCTTTGGATGTCTCGTCGTCATCGTTTCAATCCTTGTTTTTCTGGATACCTCTGTTCCGGGATGGACCCGCTGACCGCATTGCACAGAGAGGCTAATGTTTCAATCCTTGTTTTTCTGGATACCTCTGTTCCGGGCTTGAGGCAGGAATGATTTTCCCGTTCCGGCGGGGCGTTTCAATCCTTGTTTTTCTGGATACCTCTGTTCCGGGTCTATTGGAGAGTTAAGACTGATACCACTTCTACAGTGTTTCAATCCTTGTTTTTCTGGATACCTCTGTTCCGGGAATCTCAAGAGTAAGCTGACAACCGGACAGCTTCTTGTTTCAATCCTTGTTTTTCTGGATACCTCTGTTCCGGGACAGAAACCCACTTCATTTGCTTCCCTCCTGGAAATGTTTCAATCCTTGTTTTTCTGGATACCTCTGTTCCGGGATCGAGGGCCGTCATGAGCCAGTCCTGAAAGTCCAGTTTCAATCCTTGTTTTTCTGGATACCTCTGTTCCGGGAAGTCTAGCCCCCCGTAAATCAGCATACTTTAAGTGTTTCAATCCTTGTTTTTCTGGATACCTCTGTTCCGGGATTGCCGACGATTGCGCCCCGGTCTTCCACGTGGCGTTTCAATCCTTGTTTTTCTGGATACCTCTGTTCCGGGATCACGAGCAGCTTCAGCCGGATGGGAGCCGGCATGTTTCAATCCTTGTTTTTCTGGATACCTCTGTTCCGGGTCCGCCCGGCCCACTTTCCCCCTGATTATACCCTGTTGTCCAAATTTTTCGGAAGCTATTTTGCCCCGCTCGCTCCAAAAAAATCTCCATTTCAGCCCGATTTCTCCGAACGGCACAAAGGTCATCCCTTTGAGATGTTTGCCATTTCCTCATTCAAGACCGCGATCGCAGATATTTCTGTAGCAGCAGTCCCGGCACGCGGATTTTGACGCGCCTCGCTCAGGAATGCGGCCTGAGGTGAGAGTGTCTCTGATTTCCCGTATGGATCGCTCCAGCTTGTCCTTCTGTTCGACACCGAGAGGGATCTCAACGAGCTTATTCTTGGACCTTGTGTACACTACAAACGCGCGAGGCACCTCGACACGAAAGGCCGTCTCCACAAGGCGTCCATAAAAGGCCGCCTGAACCACGTGAGTCTCATGGACGCGCCTGGGACACTCCGCAAACTTGTAATCCAAGGGAGCCATCGTGCCGTCATTAAGGGTAAGGACCTCGTCTAGGACTCCAATCAGTCCGTCCGGAGTCGACAGGTGCACGTTGAAGCTGCGCGCTATGCATCCCACCTTCTTTCTCAGATACCCCCTATTGACGGAAGTCACTTTGCTATGAATCTCTCGCCCTTTCATCACCTTGAAGCGCTTCTCCTGGTGCTCCGGGACTGCCAACACGTGCTCGAAGTAGGTAAACCTCGGGCAAAAGCAGTGCTCCAAAACGTCCGTGCACATTAACTCAATTATGGGCTGCTCAGAAGAATGCACTGATTACCTCATCGTTTACATAGCGGGGGTCAAAGGCGAGTCCAAGTGTCTTCACCCTCCGGAAATCGTCGGCACAAAGCGGAAAGAGAAACACACTGTCCGTCGAGGCATCTATAACTTCTCCGCACTGGAGGGCCAGCTCGTCGATCCGATTGCTCGGCAGCTTGCCGAGAAACGCGCTTTTCTGCACCCTTTGGAGCCCTTTTGCCTTGCAAAGCTTTGCCACTCTGTTTCGTTGCTTGTCATCGGAAATGTCATAAATGACCCAAACAAGGGTGCTCGTCATTAGAATTCCTCCACCGCAACCACCTCGGGATCGTGATCGCCGGTCGCGAGCAATGCCGCAATCCGGTGTGCTTCCTGTCGGATCACATTGAACCGGCGGATGGTCCTACGCCGATAGCGGATTTTCTGTTCGAGGTGCTCGTTGACTGCGCTCACCACGACAGGCTTTCCCTTTTCGTTCAAGCTCACCGCGTGCTCTGAGCGGTCAAAAAACTCATCCTTGACGTGCCGGCCGGTGAATAGTGATACGCACGTCCGCTCCGCGTAGATCCGGAATGGCTCGATGAGGTCGAACACGAGCGATGTTTGACCGTAATTGTCCGCGTGTAGGAACCCCACAAAGGGGTCAAGCCCTGCGAGTATGCATGCCTGTTCCACCCGAGAATAAAGGATACCGTAGCAATAGTTGAGCGCGGCATTGAACGGATCCTTGGCCGGTCTTCGAGACCGTCCGTCGAACCTGTACGCGCTCGGCATGATCCCTGCCAAGTTCTCGAAGTAGATCCGTCCGGCAGCACCCTCAAGCCCCATGATGGAGTTGCGTTTTTCCTCCACCGTGTATTCCGGCTCGATCTTCTCAATCTTGAGTTTTAACTCCAGGATCCGCTCGGCCCCCTCCCACATTGCTGTCTTGCGTGCCGGTCGCTTCTGGGACAGAATCTTCAGAAAATTGGCTTGGTTCGTGAGCTTCGTCGCCACCAGCCCCGACGCGATGCCAAGTCCCAGCGGCTCCTCCGCGGCCTCCAATTGCCGCCGCCTGACCACGGCCACCCTGCCGAGCCTCGAATGCCAGAACCGTCCCACCGGCTCCCCGAACTTGTCGAGGATTACCAGATCAATGTTGTGCTCCTGCGCCAGAATCACCGCCTGACCAGTCACAGCCGTTGACGGAGAAATGACAATCCTGCTTAGCTTCCCCGGCGCGATCTCCTTCCGAACCTCACCTGCGGTCAGGAGAAAGATGCCGTCCCGTTGCCTGAGCATGGTGCCAGGGGTTGTTATAACGAGCTCCATGGCGCCCCCGACTTGGGGTCTGTAACGACCGTTCCGCAACCTCTAGAAACAGCCTTTCCTAACCCAAACAGGGCAGGCAGTAAGAAGTTTGCGGAAAAACAACCGATGAATCCTGTCATCAGAGTGCCTTTCAGGAGCACCTGACGCTCCTGAAGCCAGCCAATGCTCACGGCAAGCTGTCGTTCCACAACGATTCCCAGTCCCTTGCACATGGATAAGATGTTTCCGACAATCGTCTTCTCGAGCAGGCGGCGCCTGTCTTCCCAGCAAGCCCGGCGATATTTTGCTACGTTGTTCTGGTTAAGGCCAAGCCACGGGGTAACGAATCGATAGGGTAGGAGCTCTGCTGAAGGCCCGACTTGCACTACCTGGGAAACAAGGTGAACATCAGCAACGGAAACTGATTTTCTGTGCAAGTCGACTAGAGTTATGCACTTCATCCGATCGAGCACATCTTGTCCTTCTTCGATTCCCACTACAATCAAATGTCCGTTGATGACTTTAAACTGAACGCGGGGATAGTTGTAAACAAATCCCGCCCCATAGTGATGGTGAAGAAGCACATCATCCGAGAACCGTTTGCCAAAATACCCGCGCGCCCTCACCGCGTCGCCCAGTTGCAACGGATCATTCATAACAAACGTAAGATAATCAACGTGGAGTTCCACAATCACATGAACACCGTTGCATCTCGTCCACGTATTCGCTCCAACGCGCCGGGCATTGCGTACCCGGTAGGCCAGGCTAGAATACATGTCGACTTTCCCAGCCCTTTGCAAGGTTTCCTGAATTTAATCTCCACCGCCGGCGTGGCAGCGGCATTCTCCACAACGCCGTACGGTAGCATGTTGACTATAACTCCCCTGGCCACGTCCGAGATAAGCGGGTCGACCGGATGATCCGCTATCGCTCGCGTCGCAATGGGCTTCCATGCAACGGCTTCAACGTACTCAGCCCGAACGGGAGAGCGAAAAGAGCCAAGCCGAATAAGTTCAGGGGGTCTCCAGGATTCGTCCACGACGATTAGAAAACCGAGGAATTCACATTCAGGCGCAAGGAAGTAGAGTTTGCGGTATTTGAGAGGCTGCACACGGGAGTCGATCCGCTTCAGCTCTCGGGTGGGGCCTCTCAGATTTATTTCGACGAATCCTTCCGAGTCTCCTTTGGCTACTTCTGCGCGGTATCTAACGCTGCCGATGGATCGGGCTGGTGTAGCGTAGAACTTGGGGGAGAATCTGCTGTCCACATAATGGGGGACGTTGGCGCCACCGTCTTGACCAAACGTGAGAAAAGATTGCCGTGCAACCAGTTCGTTTGTGGCAGCCGAAAAGGCACCGTTCAGGGCTGTTCCGTGCAGCACAGTCGGCGTAACCGCGGCAGACAACCCCTCCCGTGCGTAATATACAGCATCCAGAAAAATTAGTCTTACAGCCAGAATTCTCATGATGACTAATGCTCCTAGTTCTGTGCTTCGGTCGCATCCGGTAACGGCGCGGCCTTACGGCTCGTCTTACTGGCTTTTCCACGGCCGGCTTGCGTTTGCTCACCAAGGTTTTCTCGGCCTAGAAGTGCAGTGAACTCCTCCGAGACCTTCTTGTAGGCATCCTCCAGCGAGCCATTCAAGTTTAGACTACTCACGGGATTAGAAGTCGGCTTCTGGTTGGCGCACTCATAGCTTGACCAAATCTCTCGATCGACCAGCACGTATCCTTCAACCGTTGTTCTCACGCGGCCCCATTCTCGTGTGGAACCACCGATGCGGGATACACGTTCCAGGCCATCAATCAGAATGAGAGCTAGGTGAAGGGTGGGGTCCCGAAGCGTGACTACCCCTCTAAACACGGTCTCCACGGGCACCTTCACGAGTGACATGAGAGCCTGGCCGGTGGTCAGGGTTTTCTCATCGATAGCGTTTGCCGTGCAAGTACTGATATCCTCAACCTTTCTGACTGAGATGAAGGTGTCCCCCATCACCCTTGAAAGCAGGTTGTATGGGACCTTGTTAGTCGAAACTTCGCCTGTCCCCCCGAACAGGAGGCATGCAGGGCATTTCATACAAAGGTTATCTTTGAGATGGCAGTTAACGCTGATTGCCAATGAGCGCTGCTTTTCCATGACGAGGCGCCGCAGTCTTCCCTTGGTTTTTCTCCACGGTATGATGAAACGGTCCCCTAGCTGTTCGTATTTCTGCGTGAGCACTTCTTCCGGCTCGTTGGAGCGAATGATTGCGTCGTCGAGAAGCTTCATCTCTACGAGAAGCTGCAAATAGACACCTCTCGGTAAGATCTGTAAGTCAGTCAACATTTCAGTCATCTTTTTCCTCCTCGATTTTCATTAGGGCAGGATATTGCGTGAAAGTGAATACCGCCGAGATCAGGGCATTCTTTGCCCGAAGGAACTGCGTGATATCCGAATTTCTGAGGTCATGGTACTTCTCGATGATCAGATCCACGCCTTCAACAAATGCGACAAAGTCAGGATCATCACGTTTGATTTTGTCGCTAAGATGATTCCTGAACGTCTGCTTCGCAATGTCCGGACTACGGCTGTTCAGGAGCTGTCTCAGTGCCTGGGCAATCGGTTTGGATGCTGCGTGCTTGGAATCCCACCAATTCCCACCTGCCGGTCTGTCACAGTACCGAAACATCCCGCGCTCCCGATCGGCCAGGAAAGCTGCGTCCCTGAGCAATCCCTCCATGGTTATATTTCCTCCTTCCCGCCGGGCTACTACGAGCCCAGAATCTCTTAAGAAGTCCACGAAAAAGGGCAATAGATCACGCGCCATGCGCGGACGATTGCCCTCGCTTTCGGAAAATGCCGCAGCAAGGGCAACCGCCGGAGCTCTTTCCAGGAGCTGCCGTGCAAAAAGATACCGGTTCGACTTCTTACCCGTGCATCCCGCCATGAGGACGGCAGCCAAAGAACTGTAGTAGGCCTGCGCACTCGTTTCCGGATGCTTCCCAAAAAGTCCTTCCTGTTCTTCCTTTCCTACAGCGATCTCAAACCCCATGATTTTCAGCAGGTGGTATACGGGCTCGTATTTGGCTGCCAGATCGAGAGCGGAATCTTTCCTCCACTGTTGAAGGTCTATGAGTACTCCGCGATCGCCTCGGGGGAGCGGAGTAATGCGATCAAACTGTTCATCGTCTTCGTCTGGCCACGGAAACCTCATGCGAGGCGGCAAGGCAAATCCCGAGAGTTCACCGATATCTGCGGCGCGCTTGAACCTTCTCGGCAACCTCAGACCGCTAACCAGTTTCAGCACAAAGCGCGCCACAGCGGGAAAGGCAGGCGTATGACCAGGGATCCTCGTGTGTAGGTGGAGAAAGACCCTCTCGCCCCGGGAGACAGAGACGAGGTTGTCGTGCACACAGAAGGGACACAAAGCTCGCTCGTTCCCGTACCCTGATTTGATCTGAGACGATGATTGGCTTGCTGAAGAAAACCGGTCTGCCTTGGTGATCGAAACTGTAGTCGTGCAGGCACATCGCTCGCAGGATCCTTTGGACTGTTTGAATTCCTTCTTGTAAGCCTTATACCGATCGAGCTGTTCTCTAGCGTAAGCTACGAAGTCGGTTTCTTCTTGCATAGCGATCCAAGCCTGGAGATCCCTTTTCATCCCTTGACGTAAGGGTCCCTCCTCCCTCTCCGCCAGTTTGGCTAGCTGCATCAGGATATCGAAGAGCTCATCGGGTCGCAGCTTAGACGGGACAGCCGTCTTGAAACGCTCGATCTCTCTCCGATCCGGCAGAAAGGCACCGATGGTCTCACTGGAGAAAAAGGGGGCAAAGAATTCTTTGTCTATTCTGTCGGGGGCGGGCGCATTACGGGAGTCTGTGTAACGTTTCTTGGCCAATTTGTGCGAGGTAGTACTGTTGGCAAGGGCGAGGATATCCAGTAGCAGCGATTTCTTCTTCATTTGATTGAGGAGAGCACAGGTGTTCAGAATCTCAAATGCAAGTTTGAAGAAATACATTGGAGCTAGAGTGCCATCTGCAAGATTCGTCATGAGCGTACCGCGATTTGCTTCGAGGAACCTTCGTGGCAATTCTGCCGCAATGCCGCCCAGTATAGTCCCCGTGTAGCTCCTGATTTCGAGGCCGCGATGGCGCCATGTGCTATCTATGATTTCCTTCGCAACAGAACTGATGGCCAAGTCCTTCGACGGTAAAGTGAGCCCTGGACGTCCAATCATGATCGCTGTCTCGGGCAAATATGCGAGCGGCTCCCAGCCGGCGGCCCGATACAGGTTGGCTACAGTCGCAAGCACGAGATCGAGGGTCGGTGAAGAAAATCGCGAGACCTGAAAGTATGTTAGATCGAATGAGTGTTGATGTTTTGATCGCACTTCGTTGATGGTGGTGACATCCGGTCGTCGCATCGACGCGAGACGGTCTGCCTCAATCAGAATTTGCGAGAGCTTCTCAATTCGTGGGGAAGATGTCTCTACAACATCCTGTTTGGAAACATAATGGTGGGGAGCAAGAATTTCCCATGCTAGACATACTTCCTCGAGAGAAAATCCGGCACGAAGGGCCGCCGCCTCGACTGCATCGCGGTACTGCGCACGTCCCACCTTGTGTGAAACAGGTCCGGGTATGGATCCCCGCAAATAAGCCTGCACTTCACTCGTGGCCTTACCAACATCGTGAGTGAGAGCCGCAAGGTCTAGGAGGCGCGTCTCTTCCGCTGTAATGCTGGGAATATATGCAGCCATCCGCTGAGCTATCCAGCGAACCAATAGATGATGGGTCCAAAGCAGCTCGCCGTCAGATTTAGCGAGGAACCCCACCTGCGCGTCTAGAAGCGGCGCGAGATTGACCGTCGACATCATGTCTCCTTTCCGTAGTAGTAGTAGGTTTCGTCGCTCTTGATTTCCAGCTCTAGGTCATGGCTTCGCACAAAAACCTTTTCCCACTTATTCCTGAGACGTCCTTTCACCACGCCCCACAAAGGGAAAACGCGGTCTCTCAAGAGAATCTCCTCAACCCAAAAGACCGGTAGCCTCAGGTGGTCTCTAAGCTCTCTTGCCTTTTGATCCTTTGTCAGCACTCTCCACTCCTCGCACCCTGGGTCGACGATGCAATACCGTGAGAAGAGAGCCTCATCACCAAAGTAAGTTTCTTTTCTCTCCACGTCGTACAAAGCAAATGGATAACTGTCGCCTCGGAACATTTCGCCCGCTGACGATGCTGCTAGCTTTTCCTCATCGGGGTCGGAATACCTGAATACCTCGGAAAGGACTTCTTGTTCAAAAACCGTACGATCCAACTGTTCTACTCCATCAATCAGACCCATGAACCGTTTTCGCGTTATCAGATGTACTGTTCCTCGTGAACGCCTGCCGACCCTTCCCAGCCTTTGTACGGCCGAAGCCCACGTGGATGCTTCCATGACCAGCGTCCTGAAATCAAGGTCCACTCCCACCTCTATTGCCGACGTCCCCAAAACTGCGGTCCTTTCAGTCAGCCGTGCTTCCTGCTTTCTCTCGCCGGACCATTCAAGGAATGAGAGGTTGGACTTCCCTAATCTCTCCACTATAGCGTTCATGATGTGACGAAGGCGAAACAGTGAGTCGACTATTACGGCAACGGGCTTTTCACACGCGATAAGAATTGCCTCTAAGCAAGCCAGTTCTTCGTTCAGGTCATAAAGGTCAAAACCCTCATAAAGTCGAAGGTCCAAAGGATGATTGAACACGCGGCCTAGCGCGCCCTCCTTGGCTATTGACGTACCGAAACCGATTTGTATTCCGTCATACCGGTTAAGAAAGTCTTTAAGACGCTTACTCAAGAGCGGAGTGGCAGAGAGCAAAACCACTGCCCCATCCAGCCGCTCTACAATGTTCTCAACAAGCGACGCAAAGTGACCGAGATCGAAATACAAATGAAACTCGTCGAATACGAAAAGACCTTTTCTCAAATGTCTTTCGAGATGGCGGCTTCCCCTATAGAACTCTTTTGTCACAATCAGGTGCAAAACGTCCGGAGTCATCACGGCCTTGACATATTTCGCCGCGTCCGTCATCTGAGAAAAGAGTTGGTGCATCAGCTCACTTCGGGTGCCCAGTTCACGTCCTTCCCTCGCCATTCTGAGCAGCGTAGCGCCAGAGTACTCGAAGAGAACCGGCGTTCCCCTTCCGGGGGAGTCCCAAGGCAAAATCGCAAGGCCCTCGATATCATGCCTCAAAGCTGCCACCTGAGCTTGAAGCAATATTCGGGTAGGGTAGGTCAAGATGATCGGACGATTCTGCACTTGTAGAAGACTTTCACGGATTATCGTACTTTTTCCGGACCCCACAGGCGCCTCTGTCAAAATCCATCTTCGTCCTTCCAGAATTTGCTTCACCGTCTCTTCCTGAAACGGATGAAACCTTGAATTTCCGATTAGACGGGCCTTCCTCGGCAGAAGTCTCACGGCAATCCTCCTGATCGCAACCGAAGCCGTAAGGGGTTGTCGGCGAGAGTGTTTGTTCGATCGCCGGGACAAGGCTCCAGTAAGAATACCGTGCCTCCTGCTTCGACGAGAGCCGAATCAAGCACATCGTTGATGTTGTCAACTAACGGCGGCTCCGGGTTGTCGGTGGTCCGGTGGAGGAGGCTTTCGAGATCGATCGGATTGCCGCAAGGGCAAGACACTGTCGACGACGCGGTTCCTTTCGGCTGCCAACATCTCTTCACGGCTTCGGGGGATGGGGGGAATCGAGAGCCCCTCAAGCCAGTGGTATAACTCATCCGTAATTCCTATGAAATGTCAAGCTGTTTTCAGCATGTTGGGAGCTTTTTATTACGCACCGCGCTCCCACTTGTCCTCCCGTGGCTGATCCAACCACCTGTGCCGCCTTCCCGGCGCGGCCAGCTCCGCAAATCGGGGGCGGGGTCTGGGCCCTTCGGTGTTTGGTCGTCCCCCCCAAAGAAAGCCGACAATGTGTTGGAATCACAGGCCATTGTGCCTTACTGCCTCCGCGTTCCTTGGCATCATACGGACCAGTCCCCCTGACCGTCGCGCCGACATGTGACAGATGAGGTCATTCGAAAAGATTTTTTTTCGAATTCGGATGATTCCGGTGAAGCCGTCCCTTGGCAGGCTGGAAAGCCTGCACTACAAACGGGATCGCGACGAATCCGTTCACGTAGGGTAGCCTTTCAGGCTGCCATTTCTTAAGATGCAGGCTGGAAAGCCTGCGCTTACAACGGGATAGCGACGAATCCGCACACGTAGGGTAGCCTTTTAGGCTGCCATTTCTTAAGATGCAGGCTGGAAAGCCAGCACTACATGCCAGCACTACAAGGCGGGGTGCGACGAATCCGCACACGTAGGGTAGCCTTTCAGGCTGCCATTTCTTAAGATGCAGGCTGGAAAGCCAGCACTACATGCCTGCACTACAAGGCGGGGTGCGACGAATCCGTTCACGTAGGGTAGCCTTTTAGGCTGCCATTTCTTAAGATGCAGGCTGGAAAGCCTGCACTACATGCCTGCACTACAAGGCGGGGCGCGACGAATCCACACACGTAGGGTAGCCTTTCAGGCTGCCATTTCTTAAGATGCAGGCTGGAAAGCCAGCACTACATGCCTGCGCTACAAGGCGGCTGCGACGAATCCGCTCACGTAGGGTAGCCTTTCAGGCTGCCATTTCTTAAGATGCAGGCTGGAAAGCCCGCACTACATGCCCGCACTACATGCGTGCACTACACGGGTGCCCTCCAAGGGGGCTTCCGTCGGCAGGGTCATGTCCTCACCGGGGGGAATTCAGGATCGAGGCGGGCGTTGCCTTGACGGGTGATGAATGGTATTTTAATCGATTACACGACTTCAAGTGGATAACGTCAACGGTGAGGAGCTGTGAATGGGCGGAGATCAGTTACCCAAGGCTTATGAGCCCGCAGAAATCGAAGCGAAATGGTACAACTTCTGGGAATCGCAAAAGCTGTTTCGGGCCGAGGAAGACCGGACCGGGAAAGAATACTCGATCGTCATTCCGCCGCCGAACGTCACCGGATCGCTGCACATGGGGCATGCTCTCAACAACACGCTCCAGGATATTCTGATACGATACCACCGGATGAACGGGTACAACACGCTCTGGATGCCTGGTACAGACCATGCCGGCATAGCCACCCAAAACGTGGTGGAAAAGCAGCTTGCGCTCGAAGGTAAGACCCGGGAAGACCTGGGCCGCGAGCAGTTCATCGAGCGGGTCTGGCAATGGAAGGAGCATTCCGGAGGGGTCATCATTAACCAGCTCAAGAGGCTGGGGTGCTCGTGCGACTGGGATCGCGAGCGTTTCACGATGGATCAGGGCCTCTCCCGGGCAGTTCGAGAAGTCTTTGTACGTCTGTACGAGGAAGGCCTCATCTACAAGGGCGATTATATCGTTAACTGGTGCCCGAGGTGCCATACCGCTCTTTCTGATCTCGAAGTGGAGCACGAAGACTCCGACGGCTTCCTGTGGCACATTCGATACCCTGTGGAAGACTCTGGCGAATCACTCGTGGTGGCCACAACTCGACCGGAGACCATGCTGGGTGATACGGCAGTAGCCGTAAATCCGGAAGATCAACGGTACCGCCATCTTATAGGGAAAAATGCGATTCTCCCCCTGGTTGGCCGCAAGCTCATCATTATCGGAGATCCCATCGTGGCCATGGATTTCGGAACCGGCGCGCTCAAGGTCACGCCTTCTCACGACATGACGGACTTCGAGCTGTCGCGCAGGCATAACCTCGACCGAGTCACGATCATGGATACGTCAGGGAGGATCAACGACAACGGAATACACTTCAGCGGAATGGATCGGTACGAATGCCGCAGGGCCATTGTGGAAGAGCTCGATCAAAAGGGGTTCCTCGCGGGCATCGAGAAGTACAAGGTCGGGCTCGGACGCTGTTACCGCTGCAAGGACGTGGTGGAACCGCTCATTTCAAAGCAGTGGTTCGTCAAGGTGGAGCCGCTTGCGAAAAAAGCTCTGGAGGCGGTTGAAACGGGTAAGACGCGGATCGTCCCTGAATCGTGGACCAAGACCTATTATGAGTGGATGAGGAACATTCGAGACTGGTGCGTGTCCCGCCAGATCTGGTGGGGCCACCGGATTCCCGCGTGGACCTGTGAAGACTGCGGCGAAGTAATCGTTGCACGGGAAACGCCATCCCAGTGCACGACCTGTAATGGCTCGCGGCTGGTGCAGGAGACCGACGTGCTGGACACCTGGTTCTCATCTGCGCTGTGGCCGTTCTCCACCATGGGCTGGCCCGACTCCACGAGGCTCCTGCAGACCTTCTATCCGACGTCGTGCCTCGTCACGGGGTTTGACATTCTCTTCTTCTGGGTGGCTCGCATGATGATGATGGGCCTCAAATTCAGGGACGACGTGCCGTTTCGCGAGGTGTACATCCACGCGCTCGTCAGGGACGAGGAGGGCAAGAAGATGAGCAAGTCCCTGGGCAACGTCATAGACCCCCTCATGGTGATGGACAAGTACGGGACCGATGCCTTCCGGTTTACGCTCGCAGCGCTGGCCGCGCAGGGACGAGACATTCGCCTTTCGGAATCGCGGATCGAGGGGTACCGCAATTTCATGAACAAGCTGTGGAACGCGGCCCGGTTTGCACTTCCGTATCTTGAGAACTCCCAGGGGAAGACATCTCTGGATTCACAAACCGCATTCTCTCTCGAGGAACGGTGGATCCTCTCCAGGCTCAATCGCACCATCGGGGAAGTCCACGACGCGATCACATCCTATCGTTTCAACGACGCGGCCCAAGCCCTGTACCACTTCGCCTGGCACGAATTCTGCGACTGGTACATCGAACAGGCCAAGATTCCCCTGAACGCCTCAGGATCCCCTGAAGCTGCGAGGGCCGCGGCTGTGCTACGACACGTGCTGGATTCCCTCATGCGCATGTTGCACCCGTTCATACCCTTCATCACGGAAGAAATCGCGACGAAAATACCCTCGAACGGCCACACGATCATTCGCGGGCCTTATCCTGTTGTAAACGAGTCCCTCCTGGACAGTGAAGCCGAACGGGAGATGAACGTGCTCATGGGGCTGATCAGCTCGGTTCGAAACATCAGGGCTGAAATGAACCTGGCTCCGGGCAAGCCGCTGGATGTGGTGGTGTTCCCGTCATCGCCGGAGGAGGGCGAGCTTGTGCTGGGGAGCTGCCTGATGGTGCGGTCTTTGGGAAAAGTGGGAGACCTGACGGTTCATCCTCACGATACCGACCGGGAGCCTCCTCGTATGGCAGCCACCGCGGTGGTCGGAGACATGAGGGTGTTCGTGCCCCTGGAAGGGGTGGTGGATCCGGATGCCGAGATTAGTCGCCTCGAGAAGGAGCTGAGCAAGATCGAGAAAGAGTATGACGCGGTCCGGAGGAAGCTCGCCAACGATGCCTTCCTGAGCAAGGCCAAACCGGAAGC
This sequence comes from Thermodesulfobacteriota bacterium, assembly GCA_040753915.1. Taxonomy (GTDB): domain Bacteria; phylum Desulfobacterota; class Desulfomonilia; order Desulfomonilales; family Desulfomonilaceae; genus JBFMDN01. The sequence goes on from JBFMDN010000024.1 coordinate 18,506, forward strand.
CGTCCAAAAGCAACGAGACCGGGAGGCGGAGCTGGCTGCGAAACTGTCGGGGCTTGGAGAAGGATTGACAAAGATGCGAAGCCTCAAGAGCGCATGACGCAACGGGAGCAGCGGATTCTGGGATAGGGTTTGTCCAGGGCGCCACGGGGACGTTTCGTGGCAATTCCTCCGGTGAGCCTCCTGTCCAGCGGAATCGCCAGAACGCGGAGTCGCAATGCATGGCCGGACGCTTGATCGTAGTTGAGGAAGTGGGATCCACACAGGACCTGGCGAGAGAGATGGCAATGGCCGGCGAGCCTGATGGCACAGCGGTCATGGCACTGCGCCAAACCCGTGGGAGGGGCCGGCTGGGACGGACGTGGATATCTCCCCCCGGGAGGAATGTGGCGCTGTCGATTATTCTGCGGCCGCCCATGGCCCCGGAGGAAGCGACGCTCATGGGGCTCTTGGCCTCTATGGCAGTGGCTGACGCTCTCGAGGAGAGGGGCGTGTCTCAGGTCGGCTTGAGATGGCCCAATGATGTGCTGGTAGGCGGGAAGAAAATCGCGGGGATTCTGTCTGAAGCAACGCTAGTAGACAGATCCGTGGAGTTTCTCATACTTGGAATAGGACTGAACGTGAATAGTAACGAATCCGATTTTCCCTCAGACCTGATGACCCCAGCGACCTCCCTCTACCTTTGCACCGCCGTGGAATCGAACGTGGAGGAGGTGGCCCGGGATGTCGTCCAGCGCTTTGGCTCCTTGTATGAACGGGCGAAGGTCGAAGGCTGTGGCTTCATTCCCGCTGCCTGGGAACGCCGGTGGCTCCACAAAAACATGTGGCTTCATCATGAAGGGACTGTCGGGATCGGGCTCGGAATCGATGCGCAGGGAGCTTTGTTGCTGGAAAAGGACGGAGGGCAAGTGGAACGGGTCACCTCGGGTGAGGTGGTCCCTAGCCCAGCCGCATAGGAGGAAGGAATCCTGAGGCTCGGCAAGCCGATAATGGGATCCAGCCGGGTGGGGAAGCCGTGCCGGAATCGTACGGACTAGGGAAACAGGAGCTGATGTATGGGAGTGACGAGATCGATTGCGAAGACGCATGCCGTGGTGGCCATTCTGGTGCTGGCCGGCTGTATTGCCGTGAGCTCCCTGGCCGTGACCCGTGTGATCGTGCCAAGCACCGAGGGCTTCATCCGCGGGATAGCGGAGAGGTACGACGCGTATCTTCCGGAAATCAGGATTCAGAACGGCAAGGCTTCCATCAAGGGAGAGTCGCCCTACTCTGTGGATCTCGGCGCCAAAGAGATTGTTATCGTGCTTGACACGAGGGAAGAGGGGGTGAAACAGGCGCTGAATTACCTGAAACCGGCAGAGGCGGGAGCGGTTCTTACCCGAGACTCCCTTGTGACGAAGAATCAAGAACAGATTCGGATCATTCCCCTCAAGAACATGCCCGACGTTACGCTCAACTCCCTTGAAATCCAGGCCATGGCCGACCGGTACCTTCCGAGTCTCACCTGGTGGATGTGGGTTGCAGTCATCTGCTATTTCTGTTTTTCCAAGCCGATCCAGCTTCTCCTCTTGGGAATGATTCCCTATTTCGGGGCCCGATCGTACTCTGTTGCTCTATCTTACGGAGAAGCTTTGAAAATCACAGCTTTTGCGATGGTTCCTCCGGTATTGCTCGGATACGCCATTGGCATGGACTCCCTCGGCATTATAGGGTCATTTGTCGTCTATCTGGCGGTATTCGTGGGATTGCTCATTCTCGCTGTCTGGGATCTTGTCAAGAGCGAGCGAGAAATGTCGAGGCCGGGCATCCATCCGTCGTGAGAGCCTCTCCTTGGAACAATCGAGGTCACCCGAATGGAATTCCTCCTGTGCGTAATAGGCATGGTGATGGTTGTCGAAGGATTGCCCTACTTTTCATTTCCGGACAAGATGAAGAAGCTCATGCGCCTCATGGGGGAGCAGGAAGACACTACTCTTCGCATAATGGGGGGCATGCTCGTGATCCTTGGGCTGGCGATCATTTTTTTTGCCAGAAGGGGATTTTAGGTGGTTCCGTACGCTCTGTCGAATTATCGCTATGACCTGCCGCAAGAATTGATCGCGCAGAGTCCCGGTCCTGTGCGAGATGAATCGCGGTTGCTCGCGATCGATCGCCGCTCCGGCTCCTTGTCTCACCACCGATTCAGCGAGCTGACAGATCTGCTGATGCCATCCGACCTCCTTGTGCTCAACGAGACCCGCGTGATTCCTTGTGCTCTTTATGCCACCAAGTCCACTGGGGGACGGGTGGAGCTCCTCGTGCTCCAGCCAGCGGAGCGGGCCTCGCTCAACGGTGGCGATCGCACCTTTCGGACATGCATGGTGCGGTCCAGCAAGCCTCTCAAGCCCTGCGGTCGGCTCACGCTGGACAGCGGGCCCGAGCTCACCGTGGAATCGGTTCCTGTTTCAGGTCGCGCGGTTATCGGTTTTCCCGCGCGAGAAGATGAATTTCTGAGCTTCCTGGATATCCACGGCCGAGCTCCACTCCCGCCGTACGTCAGATCGAACGGGAGGGATGATCGAACCGAGAGAAGCAGATACCAGACTGTGTTCGCACGAGTTCCCGGATCGGTAGCGGCTCCGACTGCAGGGCTCCATTTCACGGAGAGCCTCCTGACTGCGCTGGAAAGCCGAGGCATCCGGACCACTCGAATCGTCCTGCACGTAGGGGCCGGGACTTTCGTTCCTGTGCGGGAGCCCGATATTCGGCGGCACCGCATGGAAACGGAGCTCTACGAGATACCAGAGGACGCGGCTGGCGAATTGGAGAGGGCGCTGGAGGAGGGGCGTCGGATCATAGCGGTGGGAACCACGTCGGTTCGCGCGGTGGAATCCGCCGCGCTCCCTGAGGGGGGATTTCGGAAGGGCACCCAGGCCACCGATTTGTTTATTTTTCCTGGATACGACTTTAAGGTGGTAACGGGCTTGGTCACAAACTTCCATTTGCCGGAATCTACGCTCCTGATGCTGGTTTGCGCGTTTGGAGGCATGCAGAGGATCTTGAACGCGTACCGAGTAGCGGTGGCTGAGCGCTATCGGTTTTACAGCTACGGCGATGCGTGTTTAATTTTGTAGGAACGACTTCTTTCTTATTGATATCACTTATGAAAAAAGTCAGTACAAAAGGCGGGACCCCCTCCGGGGCATCGGGTGGGACGCTTGGGCGGGAGTCAGAGGAAGGAATATGTGGTAGGACTGATGCAGGTGGGCATCTTCTAGTAGGATACGATTTGGTTGTCAAGTCTTTTTTCATAAAAATGGGTCATCCTCCCGTGACAATTGAGGCATGCAGGCCCCTGATCTAAAGTGAGCGTTATCTCCTGTGACTAGAACAAATAGTCAATCCGATCTCTCGGTCTCGCGATAGTGCTGCTATCATCTTGAAATGCTAGCTGTTTCAGGTAGCGACCACAGAAGGGCGCGCGTCTCGTCCGTTGGTTGGCCACGTATTTCTCGAGATGCCTCTTAAAGTTACACAAGCTTGAGCTGGAGACTGAAGGGAATCAATCAGTTCTGGGGAATGTCCATCAACCTTCCGGAAAAACGGGTTTGATCCTCCTCCGGCAGAGGCCACACTCAGCCTCCCCCTCTTAACGGCTGACTATTACCCAGACGCGACTCCGTGGCCATACAGACCGGCCTGCAGGCAGTTTCCTCACCAGTTTCGCCCCGGAGGGGCGCACCAACAGTAGCCATGGGTTTTCAACCCATGGGAAGGGTGGTCGCCCATTTTCTGAAACGACCCTGACGGGGTCGACCAATAAGCACTCCCAAGCAGTCCCTTGCCCAATTGGTGGACCCCTTCAGGGTCCTCGCTTCTTTGTTTTCTCATTCCGTGGGTTGAAACCCACGGCTACTCACGGTCCACCCCTTCGGGGTGCAAGATGCGCTATTTCGATGGATCACATAAAGCTATGGTGTTACGTGTGTCCAACCGTAAGCCGTTAACGGAGGGTGCATGGAGCCTTTCCCAAGGGTCACGCATTCCAGCTCCCCCGGGATGTCATGGGGGATGCTTATCAACTCTTTGGAAAGTCTGGTGCAAAAATTAGCGGGCGAGACGCCCATTCTGCCGGCGCGATAGGCACGACGGGCCATTCCACCTGCAAGACCAACGGCTCCGATCACTGCTCCGCGTCAAGGTTGTCAACGGGCGGGGGGACGCGACGAGATTCTTCCCGAGTGCTATCCGACATGGGAAGCCACACGGTTAGCTGGGTTCCGTCGTCGTCTGATTTCACAGAGATCAGCCCATTGTGGTCTTCCACGATTTTCTTGGACAGGGTTAAGCCGAGGCCTGTGCCGAAGGTCTTTGTGGTGAAAAAGGGGTTGAAGATCTTTTCCAGATAGTGGGGGGGAACAGGTTTTCCGCGGTTGTGGACCTTGATCTCGAAATAGGTGGAGGACGAGAGCCCCCCGGTCTTCACCGCCTTCTCACTTGGGGTGGCCACGCCGGTTTCGATGAGAATTCGCTCATTGGCCGGGGATGCCTCCACCGCGTTCGCGATGAGGTTTCTTACCACCCTCTGGAATCGTTCCGAATCGATCGGGATCTGAACAGGTTCTTTTCCACGACGGAATTCGACCCGAAGGTTTTTCTCTTTGAAGCGCTCCTCGTAAATGGTGAGAACGTCCGCTATAAGCTCACTGGGATCGAGCCTCACGAGATGGATGTCTTCCCTGCGGGAAAAATCTATGAGACCTTCAAGGATCTTCTCGAGGCGTTGAACTTCCCTGATGATTACTCCGAACCACTTTTCCGGTGGCTGTTTCTCAATATGATCGCAACTGAGGCATTCTTTGGCCACTCTTCTCGCGAAGCCGCCAATGATAGCCAGCGGCTGCCTCAGCTCATGCGCGACCGTTGCAGTGTGCTCGGATATTGCCTTTGCTTTTCCCGATTGGACCACATGCTCGTACAACTCATCGATAGTTCGGATCTTCTCCAGGAGCTCTTCCTGAACGCGCTTATGGTCGGTAATATCCTGGTGCATGACCCAGTATTCACGGAGCGTGTCATCGCGAAGATTTCCAACGATCATGGTTTCGAAATACTGTACCGTTCCGTCGGGTCCGACTACGTTCGATTCGGTCCACCGCATGGGAAATTTCTCACTTACCCACTGCCGGATACGCGAGAACTTTGCACCCGTGGCATCGATGAGGTTTCTACAGGACAAGCCCCGCATCGCATTCACACCCGCATAGCCGTGCATCTGGGCGAATTGAGCGTTTCCACTGGTAAGCTTCGCGTCGAGCACCGCGGAGATCAGCTTATCGACGGACAACGAAAGAGCAGCCGGGGGCTGGAGAACAAACTCCGCAATCCCTATGGGAAACATGTCGACAAGGGTTTTGTATTTCGCGTTGAGGGCAGCCTCTCGCTTTTCAGGGGTGAGGTCTTCGATGAGCACGAGCACAGTGCGCTCCCGGCCGAAGCGCAACGCGCGAAAATGCATGCGACTCCAGACTTCTTTGCCATTGATGAGGAGGCACCCTTCCCACACTTTCGCAGTGCGCTTTTCCAGTACTGTTTCCACAAGAGATCGGGCGTGCCGGGCCTTCTTGCGGCTTGGAAACAGGGAATAGAGAGACTCGCCGCTCACGGACCACAACTCGCCCGACAAGGTCATGAAGCTGTAGTTTTCCAGTACGATGCGCCCGGACATGTCTGCCAGGAGTATGGATATGGGAACCGCGTGAAGGAGCTTGCCGAATGAGGCCAGCGAGATCCACCGGAGATCGAAGCTTCCCGATTCGGTGATGGGCACGGAGGACTCTTCTGGAGAAACGTGCCTGGGAGAGGCGTCGATCCGAGACAAAAATTTGGGGTGAACACGCTCAGGCTCGGTTTCTTCCACAACGGGCAAGCTCAAATCCGTGGGATCCCAGGCAAGCTCGCTCAAATCATCCGGTGCCGATGCAGCTTCGACAATTCCGGGTTCCCCGAGACGAAACTGATCCAGGCTGCCCAAGCGATCCTCAATTTGCCGGATTCGGCTGCGCAGAAATCGTAGCTCGCTGATAAGCTGCTCGCGGGTCTTGTTTTCGTCCCTCATTTCCCTCGTCTCTGCTGCCTCGTAAATTCTAGTATACCATACCGTGCCCCGGGATCGTCCCACTCGGAGACTGCTGCACCGTGAAGATCGTCTCGTGAAACCCAAATTACCTCGCGCTCGCAAATCTGTTGGAATGGGACTATGAGTATGCTGTAATATAATGGAGCGTCACGAGAACGGGTGCGAACCTTATCCATAAACCCACTCGTAGACGACAGGGTAAAAGCACCGGCCGCGCTCTACTATGGTGTTGGCCGCAAGTTGGGAGATCCACAGGCACTGTTGGCAAGTCTCGACCTCTGTCCTAAGCATATGTCACTCGAAGGTTCATTGGCTTTCAACTGAGATAAATGCCACGTACGTTCCGTGCGTGGCAGTAGAGATAGGCACTCGATTAAGGCGACTTGCCCGGCGGAACACTCAACATCGGATTGATTCTGAGCACCTTTATCCTCCGGGCATGCGGACAGCCCTAGCTTTCAGGGGGAGCAACGACACGATGATAGACTGCAGCTCTGGCAGCCGCTCCGTGCTCTTGCTCCCGGACTCTTCACCAACCGCGTTTCACAACCAAGGGAAGGATCCATGTCCCTTCCCCAGGAGAAAGGAGCGACTCAATGCGGAAGTCTGTACTCATGGCCATGAGTCTGTTGTTCCTGACGTCGAGTCTTCTTGTGGCAGTCTGCCCGGCCCAGGTGGAATCGACGGAAATCATCAGGCTGAAGGGAGCCAACAGCATGGTGAACATGTGCGATCGGATCGGCCGAGAGTTCACGAAATCTTCCGGCGTCCGGGTCATTGTCGCGGGAGGGGGAACGGCTGCCGGATTCGATGCGTACTGCGACAAGGCTTGTGACATAGTCATGGCTTCACGGAAGATGAACTCGAAAGAAAATCAGCAGGTATCCGTCTGTGGAGCGAAGGTGCAAGAGGTACTGGTGTCACACGAGCCTGTGGCGATCGTGGTCAATCGAGCAAACCCTGTGCGGGAACTGACATTCGACCAGGTTTCACGGTTGCTTTCCGGAGAATACCAAAAATGGACGCAGGTAGGGGGGGCAGATAACCCTGTGGTGGTGGTCACTTCCGAGGGCCACACGGGGACGACAACCTTTGTCCGGGAACAGATCCTGGGGGAGAGCTTTTTTTCCAGTGATGCGGTAGTGAAAAACCTCTATTTTGAGATTCTTAAGGAGATCGACAGGAAACCCGGGGCTATAGGATATGCGGGCCTGACCGACGCGCAATTCGGGGTCGGAAAAGGGCTGGTCAAGATCGTGGCGCTCAAGAAGGACGAACAATCTCCGGCTTTGATCCCGTCCTTGCAGACCGTTGAGGAGAAGGACTACCCCCTGCTCCAACCCCTGTATTTCTACTGGCCCGGAGATTCTGCACGCAAGAGCTTGAAATCTTTCGTGACATTCTTCCTTGAACGTGTCGGGAAGCGATAGCAACTCGTTTCGGGCTGTGCAGCAATCCATGGGATTGCGGTACAGTCCGCATCGGATTTATTGTCGTGCCAGAAAGATATGCGACGACATCGAGCAGGTCAGAAGTTGACCGAGGATGTCCGGTTCCACTCCTCGTCGCAAGGACGAGCTGATGCCATGAGACAGAAAGACTTCCTGTGATCATCATTCCCGATGACTGCGATCAGATCATGAGGTAGCAAGACAAAATCAGCATCAGGATTTGGTATTAGTTTGTCTTCTCGGACAACCCCTACCACAGAGGCCCCTGTCTTCTTACGGATTCCAATCTCGCCAATGGACTTGTGGACAACAGGGCTCTCCGGAGCCAGGCGGATCCATTGCAGGTCGAATTGCTGCTCCGCGCCACGAAGCTGCGAGAGGATTCGATAATCATCTCCGTTGTTAAACCAGTACGCGTAAAGCTCCTGACGAACAGTATCGGTGTATCGGTGAACTTCATTCGCGGGAACCTCAAGACGCAGGAGCGCCTGACGGGTCATTTCGAGACTCGCCTCGAACTCCGGAAGCACGACCTCGGAGACTCCCAAATCTTTCAACAGGTCAAAAGAATCCTGACCGGACGCTCTCGCGACGATATCGATGTGCGGATTCAGACGCCTTGCCTGAACAACGGTCGTTCTCACTGCCACAATCCCGGGCGTGGTTATGACAAGCAGAGAGCTCTCCTTGATTCCAGCCGCGTCCAAGACTATCTCCTGACTAGCATCCCCATAAACCACGGTCATTCCGTCTTTCTTGGCTTGTTCTACCCGTTGATGGTCAAGCTCGATAATCACAAATTGAAGACCTAAGCGCTTGAGCACCTGGGCTATCTGGAATCCTACGCGGCCGCCCCCTGCGATGACCACGTGGTTGTGCAATCCCCCAGCGGGCATGTTCGACGATTCAAGTGGTTCGTGGCGGAACCAGCGCTTCCGAAACGCATAGATTCTTGCAGTCTGGCCTGAGACGAGAGGCGTAAGGATCATTGTCAGGATTGCGGTGCTCAGTACCAGCGAATACAGGTCGCTGCCAATCGACCTCGTGGACGCGCCCACTCGAGCCAAGACAAATGAGAACTCCCCAATTTGAAACAGCCCCAAGCCAAGCGCCAAAGGGATGACATTACCGTACTTGAAGACCTTGGCAAGGAACGCGAAGATGACGCCTTTGCCAATGCTCACAGCCAGCACCAGGATCGCTACCTGTCCGAGGTTGTCGAGGAGAAAGGCCGGATCCAAAAGCATCCCGACCGAGGCAAAAAACAACAGCCCAAAAAGGTCCCGAAGCGGAATAATGTCACTCAAGGCCTGGTGGCCATAGTCCGATTCGCTCAGAACCATACCCGCGACAAAAGCGCCAAAAGCAAAGGAGAGGCCGACCAGATGTGTCGCATACCCCACTCCCAAACCAATAGCGGTAATCGCGAGCAAGAAGAGCTCTCTCGACCCAAGCCTGGCTATCTGTGCCATCAGCCGAGGCAACAACCTTGTTCCAAGCAAAACCATTGCCGCGATGAAGGCAGCGGCCTTCAATCCCGCAAGACCGAGCACTGACAGACCCAGGGCGGGATTGTTGAGCTGAGGCAGCATGACCATCATCGGTATCACAGCCAGATCCTGCACAATGAGCATCCCGATCATCACTTTGCTCGAGAGGGTCCCCAGCCATCCCTGATTCATCAATGTCTTGAGAATCACCATGGTACTCGAAAGAGAAATGAGGGCCCCCAGCCATAGTGACGATTTCCAATCCCATCCCATGAAGTGTCCGATTCCGAAGCCCAGTGCCACGGTCAGGGCAATCTGGATGGGTGTCCCTATCAGAGCCACTTCTCTGACCGGTTTAAGATCTTTGAGGGAAAATTCGAGTCCCAGCGCAAACAAAAGGAGAGCAATCCCGATTTCGGCCAGCAACTCGATCTCGTGAATGTTCGAGACCGTGAACCCACCAGTATGCGGTCCCAGGATAACGCCGGCAGCGATATAGCCGAGGATGAGCGGTTGACCGAGCCTCTGCAGCAAGAGGCCGCAGCAGAACGCTGCAACGATGAGCACGATGATGTCAGTGGCAATACCCATTGAGATCCTGAATTATTGCGCGGCCCTTTGAGCCACGCGGCAAAGGCTGGAGCAGTGGATCTGCACCCGCCCCTATTTCTGCATTGACGGCCACGTCGCAAGAGGCCGCAGTGTGGTACGACGAGGTCTGGAGAAAAAACCGTTTATCCCCACTGCGGAAAAAGTCTATTCTGTTTCCTTCCTGAACGCAACTCAACGCACTCCCTCAGGTGAAGCCCGTCATTCTTGACATGCCTTCGTCTATCTCTTATGCTCGTCACCATAGTAGGGCTGCGTTACGAGAGGGGATTCCGATGCAGATCTTCGTTTCCGGTTCACTTGCGTATGACAGGATCATGGATTTTCCAGAGAAATTCTCAGATCATATCCTACCGGATAAGATTCACATATTGAACGTTTGCTTCCTAGTTAATGGAATCAAAGAACAATTCGGGGGAACCGCGGGCAATATTAGCTACAACCTGGCCCTGCTTGGGGAACGTCCTACTATCTTGGCCTGTGCGGGCAAGGACTTCGAGGGGTATTTTCAGTGGCTTCGCAGTCTCGATCTCCCGGTTGAAGGAATCCGCATTGTTCCAGAAGAGTTTACCGCGGGAGCATATATAACCACGGACAAGGCGGACAATCAGATCACCGGATTCAATCCTGGAGCGATGAAGCATCAATGCTTGTACGAGGTGGACGGATGCGACCCAAACGACACCCTGGCTATCATCGCGCCGGGAAATGTAGATGACATGATTGCTTATTCACGCGTGTACCAGGAGCGCAATATTCCGTATATTTTTGATCCCGGCCAGCAAGTCCCCGTGATCTCCTCGGACCACATGATGGAGATGCTGACCGGATCGTACATCTTTATTTCCAACGATTACGAGCTCGAATTGGTCTCCCGTGCCATAGGTATAAAGAGGGAGCGGATGCTCGATCACACGCCGGTGGTCATCACGACACTGGGGGAACGTGGATCCGTGGTACGCACGCGAGAGTGGGAGGTCGCGATTCCGGCAATTCCCGGTCTGCGGGTTCTCGATCCCACGGGCGCGGGAGACGCGTTCAGGGCCGGACTGATCAAGGGTTTGGTCATGGGGAAGAGCCTGGTGGATGCCGCTGCGATGGGATCGGTCTGTGCGAGCTTCGGGGTGGAATGTCAAGGCACCCAGTGTCATCGGTTCACGCAGGAAGACTTCTGGACGAGGTATGAGGCGCACTTTGGCAAGGCTTTGCGAACGGGAACGTAATGGGGGCTATCGCGAATTTGCTCGTGCACTGAGCGGCTCCAACAGCGGTATCTCCTGATTGAGAAAACGGCAGATTCTTTCGACGCATAACAGCGAAGAGGAGCCAATCCGATTAGCCGGTACAGACACATGACAGGCTTATCTCCAGGACACATTTTTTCGCGGATACGCGGCGAGTTCGAGCAATTGGGAATCCTCGGTGCTCAGATCTCCCTCGTATACGGTGGTGTTACGTATCGTGTCTCTTGCGATGAGCAGACTTTCCTGGTCTACCGCGTCAATGAGGTAGGCCGCTCGCGACATCACGTGCCTGGCTGGCCTGTGGTTCTCGTGAGCCCGGACGTCTTGTTCGAGGAAGGGGGCTCTGAAGCGCTCGCCGAAGACCACTACGCGTGCAACCTGACCATTGATACCTGGCTGGAGCTGATCTCTCGCCATTGCCGCGGCCTGTGAATTCGCTCTCATCCTGATTCGAGCACGTCGAAAGTGCGCCTGAGAGGCCTTTTAGAGCCTCTCTGGCAGTGTTTCCATTCCGCAGTGCGGATTGGCAGAGGAATAGAGGTTTGTTCATTCTCAATGCGCCGGCGCTAGTGAAGATACTGCTGACTTTCGGACTCATTCTGGGGCTTAGCAAACGTGTTCCCCTCGCAGGCTGCCTTTTCGGTGGCAGCGTCCTTATCGGATCTTGGATGGGCCTCACGCCCGGAGACATTCTCCATGTTCTGTGGGTTGAGGCGACCGGTTCCCAAACTCTTTGGCTTGCCCTGATCATTACGTTGATCCTCATACTGAGCGACCTAATGGCCAAGAGCGGGCAACAGGCCAGAATTGTCTCAGCATTCCAGGCCGTTTCCCCGAGCCCCCGATTCACGGCAGCCTCTCTGCCGGCTCTGATAGGCCTCCTGCCTATGCCGGGCGGGGCTTTGTTCTCGGCTCCGATGGTGGGGGCGGCCATGGAAAATGTCCCGGTCAAACCCGAGCTCAAGGTCGCTATCAATTACTGGTTTCGGCACATCTGGGAATTCTGGTGGCCTCTGTATCCGGGCATCATTCTTGCCATATCCCTCTTTTCCATAGAGGCTTGGAAGCTTTGTGCAGTCCAAGCCCCGCTAACTCTGGGGTCAGTGCTCGGCGGGATAGTCTTTATCCTTCCTGCGGTCTCCCCGGGCCATAGTACGCCGTCCCCATTGTCCCGCGACAAGTTTGTCGAGCTCCTCCAGGAGGTGATGCCGATCCTCGTGGTGATTTGCGTGCTCTTCGGGCTCCAGGGCTCGGTCGCGTTGGCGGAGCTCGTTACGGGAGTCACAATTGCTTGGCCACAGTATCTGAGCTTTGTTCTTGCCTTGGTGACAGCGATCGGCATGGTGAGCCGGGCGAGCTCTATGGGCATGCGAACCGTGAGCGCAGCCGCCTTGAATATGGGGGTGCTCCGGATGGTGCTCACGGTAGTCGGGATCATGGTTTTCAAAGGGGGTCTGGTGCAGTCCGGTGCCATCGATCAGGTGCGGGTGGAGCTGGATGCGTACCAGGTGCCCACCTTGACCATCATTGCGCTATTGCCCTTTATAGCAGGTTTGGTCACGGGTATAGCGTTTGCCTTTGTGGGGGTTTCGTTTCCCCTCGTCGTTGCGCTTGTGCCTGAAGGCCGATCACCACTGCCCTATGCGGTTCTCGCGTACGGGTTTGGGTTCATGGGCATGATGCTATCTCCGCTTCATCTTTGTCTGCTGGTAACGAAGGAGTATTTTCGGGCTGATCTGGTCGACGGGTACCGTTACCTGTGGAAGCCGGTCCTGCTGTGTCTAATCTGGACTGTATCACTCTACTTTATTTACACAGCACTTTTGGGATAAATATTATGGTAATTTGAGTGATCTCTTGTAGCATTGGAGCGATTTGGCGTATGCATGTGAGAAACACTACAAGGCCCATCGAGTATGTCGCCGGCGACATATGTCGTGCATGGCTGAAGCTCTCGCCATAGCTGTGAGCCTATAGATGATACAATGACGTCGTTTTCTCTTGACATACCCCCCGTTGGGGCTCTAGGCTGTTAGCATTGAGGCGGTTTGTCGTGTCCTTCCTCATTTTTTCAGTCAGAGAGATCCGTTCGGAAACATGCTTTGGGGCTGTATTAGTGCGCACCAGACACACGAAGGCCAGCGCGAATCCTGTCTATTCCTTTTCCGGAAGGTCCTCCCAGTGCGTGTGCCATCGGCATCTCTCACCAGTTCAACATCACATGTCAAGAGAAAGGAGGCTGCGAGTATGAGCCTGACACGCCGGGAGTTCCTTGTGATCTCCGGTGCGGTGGGAACAGGTTTGGCACTGTCGTCTCTTGGAATCGACTTGGGTCCGGCAAAAGCGTATGCCGATGAAATCAAAGTGAAAGATCTCAAGAGCGCCAAACAGAGTACCACTATCTGTCCGTACTGCGCCGTCGGCTGCGGGATTATCTGCAGCACGGATACCAAGGCGGGCAAACTAATCAATACAGAAGGCGATCCCGACCATCCCATCAACGAGGGATCCCTGTGCGCCAAGGGGTCGGCACTTTTCCAGGTCGGCCCAAGTAATCCCAATCGGCTCAAAAAAGTCCTCTATCGGGCTCCTGGCTCCGATAAGTGGCAAGAGAAGTCCTGGGATTGGGCATTGAAGGAAATCGCAAAACGGACAAAGAAGACCCGTGACGCAGATTTCATGGAGAAGAACAGCAAGGGCCAGGTAGTCAACCGGGTGGAGAGCATAGCCCACATTGGCAGCGCAGCCCTTGACAACGAGGAGTGCTGGCCTATACAGGCTATGATGCGTGCCTTGGGGCTTGTCTGGATAGAACACCAGGCCCGAATATGACACAGCGCCACTGTTGCGGCTCTGGCAGAGTCGTTTGGACGCGGCGCAATGACCAATCACTGGATCGATCTCAAGAACAGTGATTGCATTCTCATCATGGGCAGCAATGCTGCCGCCAACCATCCCATCTCCATGAAATGGGTGACACGGGCCAAGGAAAAGGGCGGGAAGGTAATCTCCGTCGATCCTCGTTTCACCCAGACCTCCGCGGTAGCCGATTTCTACACCGCGCTTCGCTCAGGGACGGATATTGCGTTTCTCGGTGGCATGATCAACTACATCCTCGAGAACGAGAAATTCTTCAAGGACTACGTAACGAACTACACCAACGCCACTTTCCTTGTTACGGATAAGTACAAGTTCGACGACGGACTGTTCGCCGGGTATGACCCGGAGAAACGGGCGTATGACAAATCCCTCTGGGCGTTCCAGAAGGACGAGAAGGGTATTCCGAAACGGGATCCTGAAATGAAGGATCCTTTGTGCGTCATGCAGATCCTCAAGAAGCACTATTCTCGCTACACCCCGGAGAAGGTTTCCGAAATTACCGGCACCCCGGTGGAAGACCTCAAGAAGGTCTACGAAATGTATTCGGCCACCGGGCAGAAGGACAAAGTCGGAACGATCATGTACGCCATGGGGTGGACTCAGCACACGGTCGGCGTACAGAACATCCGCACCATGTCGATAATTCAGTTGCTCCTTGGCAATGTTGGCATGGCCGGTGGTGGAGTAAACGCTCTGCGTGGGGAATCTAATGTGCAGGGGTCGACGGACCAGGCCATATTGTTCCACATCTGGCCTGGATACCTCAAGATGCCATTGGCATCCCAAGCCACCCTGGAGGAGTACCTGAAGCAGAGCACTCCCACGTCCGCGGATCCTCTGTCGGCAAACTGGTGGCAGAACTATCCCAAATACGCTGTCAGCATGCTCAAGGCGTTTTTTGGGGACAAGGCGACGGCTGAGAACGGCTTCGGGTACAACTGGCTTCCCAAACTGGATGTGGGGCAGAACTGCTCGTGGCTGAACCTGTTCGACGCAATGTACGACGGGAAAATCAAGGGATTCTTCGCATGGGGCCAAAACCCCGCGTGCAGTGGCGCCAATTCCAACAAGGTTCGGCACGCGCTGGCCAAGCTCGATTGGCTGGTGAATGTCAACCTGTTCGAAAACGAGACCGGATCCTTCTGGAAGGGCCCGGGAATGGATCCCAAGAAGATCAAGACCGAAGTGTTCATGCTTCCGTGTGCAGCATCCTTCGAGAAGGAAGGCAGCATAACGAATAGCGGCCGATGGGCCCAGTGGCGCTACAAGGCCGTGAATCCGCCCGGGGACGCCAAGCCGGACGGGGATATCCTGTATGAGCTCATGGTCAAGATCAAAGATCTCTACAAGAAGGAAGGCGGCAAGAATCCTGAAGCCATCCTGAATCTGAAGTGGGACTACGATACCAAGGGCCATTTTGATCCGCACAAGGTTGCAAAGGAGCTCAACGGGTATTTCCTGAAAGACGTGGAAGTAGCAGGCCAGAAGTTCAAGAAGGGCGAGCTCGTTCCGTCCTTTGCATTCCTTCAGGCTGACGGCAGCACTTCCAGCGGAAACTGGTTGCACTGCAGCAGTTATACCGAGAAGGGTAACATGATGGCTCGGAGGAAGTCCGATCAGTCCGGCATTGGACTCAATCCCGAGTGGGCCTGGTGTTGGCCGGTGAATCGCCGCATCCTCTACAACCGCGCTTCCGTTGACCTCGAAGGCAAGCCATGGGATGCAGACCGAGCGGTCATTAAGTGGGTCGACGGAAAGTGGGTAGGAGATGTGCCTGACGGTCCGTGGCCTCCAATGAGCGATAAGGAGAAGACGAAGTACCCCTTCATCATGCGGCCCGACGGTGTGGCACAGATCTTTGGCTCCGGTCTCAATGACGGACCGTTGCCCGAGCATTACGAGCCCCTCGAGTGTCCCGTTCCCAAGAACCTGATGTCGAGCCAGTTCATCAATCCTACGATCAAAGTATTTAAGGGAGAGATGGACAAACACTTCACGTGCGATCCTCGATTCCCCATCGTAGGGACGACGTATCGAGTCACGGAACACTGGCAGACGGGTCTGATGACCCGGTGGCAGCCGTGGCTGGTGGAAGCCGAACCGCAGCTCTTTGTAGAGATGAGCAAAGAGTTGGCCAAGATGCGAGGCATCGAGAACGGTGAAAAGGTCAAGGTCTCGTCTGCTCGAGGAGACGTGGAGGCCGTGGCAATAGTGACGACTCGTTTCCGCCCGTTCAAGTTGGGCCAACTGACAGTTCACCAGGTGGGGCTCCCCTGGTGTTTCGGATGGATTCAACCCAAGGACGGCGGTGATAGCGCAAATCTCCTCACCCCTACGGTGGGGGATCCCAATACCATGATTCCGGAGAGCAAGGCTTTCATGGTCAATGTAGAGAAGATAAAGGGAGGTGCATAAGATGTCAGGATACTCGATACTTGTTGACACCTCCAAGTGCACAGCCTGCCGGGGATGCCAGGTGGCCTGTAAACAATGGAATCAGCTTCCTGGCACTGTGACGAAGAACACGGGCTCGTACGAAAACCCGGTCGATCTCTCGGCCGACACGTACAAGACTGTACGGTTCTCCGAAGGTGAGTCGGGAAACGGCCAGCCCTACTGGTTCTTCTTCACGGAGCAGTGTCGCCACTGTCTTTCTCCCGGATGCATGGGGTCGGCCGAAGACGACGAGATCGTCCAGGACGAAAAGACAGGCGCGGTGGTGTTCACTGACAAGACAAAGAAGCTGAAGATCGACACGGTACGGAGCGATTGCCCGTACGACATTCCTCGCCAGAATCCCAAGACCAAGGTCATGCAAAAGTGCACTATGTGCAATGACAGACTCAATAACGGAATGATGCCCGCATGCGTGAAGTCGTGTCCTACGGGTGCGATGACATTCGGTGAACGGGACAAGATCCTCGACGCCTGCAAGAAACGGGTGGCGGAGCTCAAGAAGACGTTTCCCCAAGCCCAGGCCATCAATCCCGACGATGTCCGGGTCATCTACATCGTGAAAGACGACCCGAAGAAGTACTGGAAGTTCGCAGCCGGTAGATAGGACTTCCGTTTTGTTTGAGCTGTGCCGCCCAATCGCCTTTCAGCGAAAGGGCGGCTTTTTTTGTGACTGCTCTTCACCTCTCATGTAGGGTAGCCTTTCAGGCTGCCATTTCTCCGGAACGCAGGCTAGAATCCCGCGTTTCGCTGAACTGCGCTAGACGCGGTCTCGGCCATTCTTTTGTGTAGGGTAGCCTTTCAGGCTGCCACTTCTCTGGAACGCAGGCTAGAATCCCGCGTTTCGCTGAACTGCGCTAGACGCGGTCTCGGCCATTCTTTTGTGTAGGGTAGCCTTTCAGGCTGCCATTTCTCTGGAACGCAGGCTAGAATCCCGCGTTTCGCTGAACTGCGCTAGACGCGGTCTCGGCCATTCTTTTATGTAGGGTAGCCTTTCAGGCTGCCATTTCTCTGCATCGTGGTCAAAGACTATCTATACTCTCCTTGCACATGGCTCCGTTCATGCGATAGAGTGGCATTCTTTCCCGAGGAACTACCAGGAGGCAAACATGACAGAGCGGCAGTCGGCCCAGGAGGCATACGAGCGAATCGACACGGCCATACGCAGGATGAAGGACCGAACTCCCCAGTTGTCTACCATATTTACCGCGTTCAGGGAGCTAATGGCCCAGCAGTCGGCGATGAAGGCGGATCTGCCGGAGCCGGCATCCTTGGAAATCAAGGTGGACACAGCTCAGTACACGCAAGGGGTGCCACTGCTCGACAAGCAATTCTTCTCGATATCCTTGGATTCTCTCAAGAAGGCTGCTCATAGGTTGTTCCCTGCTATTGAGAAGGGGTTCCCCAGCCTGCACGATCAATTGTCCATTCTGCGGAAGGCTCTGGAGCAGACGGATTCCGAGGACGGGCCACTCGCGCGCAGCCTTCTCACGGGTGACGGAGAAGCTAGTCTTACAGCGGCCGAAGAGTTGGGCATCGACCCTTCGGTGATCGATTTCGCCGGCGGCCAACTGAGAAAACCGTTTGCAGAGAAGGTTGCGAGTGCCGTTCCTGTGCTTCCCGGTGATATTGCGTGGCTCAAAGGATATTGCCCTCGTTGCGGCTCCTGGCCGGAATTGAGCTATCTGGAGGGCAAGGAGGGGCGAAGGTGGCTGCGTTGTTCCTTCTGCGGCCACGAATGGCCGTTCATGCGGACCCAATGTCCTTTCTGTGAGACAGACAACCTTGACGACATCGAGATCATATTTCAGGAAGGCAGACCTTACGAGCGGGCCGAGCTTTGCCACGCGTGCAAAAAGTATGTGGTTTCCATAGATTTCCGGGACCTCGCGTACGACCTGCCGCACGAAGTAGCTCCGCTGGGACTCGTCCACTTGGACATCCTTGCTCAGGAAAAGGGATTTTCACCGGGAGCCGTTTGCCCGTGGAACGTCCTGGAGTAACGGGTGACCCCTTACGCAGAATTGATCCGAGTGCGCTCAGCACGAAGTTTCTTTTCACGATGGGATTCGTGGATGGAGAGAGCATGAAACCTCAAACCAGAAGGCAAGAGGTTTCATGTTTTGAAACGGCTCATGTTTAGCGGGGCCCGGGGAGTGGTATGGGAGTGGCACGATGCCGATCGCTCCGCACCTTCAAATGTTTCCAAACCTCTTTGCTGATTTTGGGATTACCACCCAGAGACACTGGCTTCGCCCACACTAAAGGGCCTCCGATTATGTTGCTTTTGTTTCCCTGCGCATTGGCAACACCTGAGATTCCCATTCCTGCCCAGGCCAAAAGAGCCCCAACCACCATCATCTTGAAAAGTCCTTTCATTGTTCCTTCCTCCTTTTTGTATCGCATATGATTTTGAAATTCGTGATTGCTCGAAAATTACAACAAGATTCTTGGATGACGCTTAAACAGTAAGATGCGAGGGTCAAGCTTGTTTCTTGCTCCGAGCCATCGTGAGGATGGCTCACCGTTGGAGCGGCCTGCAGGGGTACAGCGGTCCTCTTGTCGAAGCTGAGCTGAGAGTGGGCTTGAAATTGGCCCGTACGGTGGGATTCTTGGTGCTAATTTCC
The DNA here is from genome assembly GCA_040753915.1 of Thermodesulfobacteriota bacterium. Classification (GTDB taxonomy): domain Bacteria; phylum Desulfobacterota; class Desulfomonilia; order Desulfomonilales; family Desulfomonilaceae; genus JBFMDN01. The sequence goes on from JBFMDN010000024.1 coordinate 37,376, forward strand.
GTAGCGCCGGCGTCTCGCCGGCACTTGTGTTCCGGTCAGGTAGGCAAGATGGCTTGAGTTGGACGAGAAAAGTCAAGAATTAAGCCTGGCCCTCTGCATCCCCCAAATGGGCGATGTGCCACTTCCGCCGTTAGTGTTAGATAGTCTAGGTGAAGCAACTAATAGTCGTGTGCGGCATGGGAAGCTGGCCGGGGCCTTGCGCAATGGAGAATGATTATGGAAAACCTCGATAAATGGGATGTCATCTATTGGGATTATGTGAAGCAAGTTGCTGAAAGGGATCTGAGCGCTCTCACGGACCGGCTGGGCGTGACCGTAAAAGGCAACAGCGCTATCGTTCCACTCTTTGGTAAGGAATATCGGATTTCGGGTCAAGGAATCGTAGATCATGCGGGCAATCGGCCCAGTCACTCCGTGAGCGTGGTCCTATGCAAGTACCTGCTCCTTTGCCCCTCAAGCGAGCCTACCCAGACCGACTTGGTGACGTACAAAGACTTCCCGGACGCGGGGCCTTTTGTCGGCGGCTTTCTCAACAACGTGGAAAAACCGATCGGTCGAACCTTTGCCTGTCGCGTGTCCGCATTGGAACGAGCGTGCCGGGAGCTGGGCGGTAGGGACCTCAAGATGCATTTCCCCGCGGACCTCGCCGTACGGTTCGACGCACTACCCAAGATACCTCTGGTGATGTTGTATTACGACCAGGACGAGGAATTCCCACCTCATTGTTCGGTCCTGTTCGAGCGCCGTGCAGAAAAATACCTGGACATGGAGTGTCTCGCGATTGTGGGCTGGATCCTCGCGGAATGGTTGATAGCAAGAGTTGACAGCGGGTCGTCCATGCTTCTGTAATTCCCTGGGATTCGGATCCGGACTGTGAGGCGAAGATGCTCGCCTCACCGCGACGATTGATTCTTGAAAACAGTGGCTTCCGATTCTCGTAACAAGGCGTACACTCCTTTGGCGTCGCGAGCCGTTAAAGCTCCTTTGCACCACTGAGCATCTTTGGCAAGACGACTCACCAAGCCGAGAATTCGTACCTCTATCTCAGGGTTGTGAACTGGTGTAAGGATGAAGAAGGTCAGCTCTGTCGGCTTCTCGGTTTGGACGTCCGATATTCCTTGACGAGAGATACCGAGCGCTACCAGTGGCACAGTAATTCCCTCGATTCGCGCGTGAGGGAATGCCACTCCTTCATTCAAGAACGTGGACGATTGGTTCTCGCGCGCCAAAATGCGCTCAAGTATCTCCGTTTCTCTTTCAGGGCCTATGTCAGCAGCGGACATTTCGGCCAATGTCCCGAGAACAACCTGCTTTGAGACAGGCTGATTCCATACAACGATGCGACGAGGTGACAGAAACGTGCTGAGCCTCATTTCGCTCACGGTATCCGATCCTGCCATTTTTGGCACAGTAACCGGCGTGGGATATCGGTCGCGCCCTGTTACCCTGGTGTCAATCACTACGAGCGTTATACCGCTGCCAGCCTCGACAAGCCGCTCCACAACATTCTGATGGCCCAAGAGCCGCTTCCACCTGGGAATAGGAGCAGGAGTTCCGATAACAATGTGCCCCACCCGGTACTCACGTGCAAATCGCAATATCGTCTCAGGCACATCCGTCCCCTGGTACGTGAAGACAATTGCTCCCAACTCTTTTGCCAGGGTCAGGGTACTGGATAGCAACCGCTGAGTCTCAGCTTCGATCACAGACGGCTCTTCGGAAGGTGTCTGAACGTATAACGCATACCAGTTTCGGTTCAGCCTTCCTGCAAGCCTGGATCCATAACGGAGGAGCTTTTCGCTGTTGGGTCCTCTTGAGCTGAGGCACACCATCACCTGATCGGGGGTCGCAAGGATCTCCTCTTCTGATTGCTCTCTTCGACGCAAGTCTATCTGGGCAGCTACCTCCCGGAGGGTAAGCTCTCTAAGTGTTTCCAGATTCTTATCAACAAAAAAGTTCGCCAATGCGGTGCCGATTCGATCCGGAGGATAGATCTTGCCTTCTTGCAGGCGCTCCCGGAGATCCTCCGTGGTCAAATCCACATTTACAACCTGGTCGGCCGCGGCAACAATTGTGTCTGGAATACGCTCCCTGATCTTCACACCAATTTCTTTTTCTACCGTGTCACACAGGCTTTCCAAATGCTGAATGTTGAGTGTGGTGATGACATGAATACCCGAGGAGAGGATTTCCTCCACATCCTGGTACCGTTTGGTATTGCGACTTCCAGGAACGTTTGTGTGTGCCAATTCATCAATGAGCGCTACCTGCGGTCTTCGTTTCAGCACTGCGTCCACATCCATTTCGTCGAGCGTGAGACCGCGATAATTAATCCGCTGGGCAGGGACGACCTCGAGCCCATCGATCAGCCTTGCCGTATCTTCCCTGCCATGGGTCTCCACGAGACCGACTACCACGTCTATCCCTTCTTCTTTGAGTCGGTGGCCTTCAAGGAGCATCTGATAAGTCTTGCCCACGCCTGCCACGTAACCGAGATAAATCTTCAAGCGGCCCCGTTGAGCACGGCGGATGAGACGGAGGAATGAGGTGGCTCTGTCGTTGGACGTCATGACTTGACGCCTTTTCCATCCAGTGCGAGGTTCAGCAGGAGCACGTTGACTCTGGATTCACCGACGAAGCCGAGCAGCGGTCGCTCTGTAAAAGTCTGCACCTTTCGCTTGACTTCGTCCAGAGCCATTCCACGCGCTCGAGCAACCCTCGGTGCTTGAAGCAATGCATTTCGAACACTGATGTGCGGATCCAGGCCGCTTGCCGAAGCAGTTACCGCGTCTGCCGGGATCGACACATCGGGTCCAATGTTGTTGATCTCCCTATAACGGGCTATTCTTTCTGCTACATCGCCGAGGAGTCTCTTTGACAACGGTCCAAGATTTGTCCCCCCCGAGCTTGAAGCATCGTATCCATTGCCTGCGGCTGAGGGGCGCGGATGGAAATACTTCGGCTCGTTGAACGGCTGACCGATAAGGGACGATCCTACAGGTCTTCCTTCGATTTCGACCAGTGAGCCATTCGCCTGGTACGGAAACAGGATCTGGCCCAGAACCCACACCAGCGCAGGGTAGAATCCGCACACGAGCACTGCCAGGCAGAGTGTCATTATCAATGAAGTTCGGAGCTCGCTGAACAAGGTTCTCATGATCCGACCTCCCGTCTCAGACGAGGTGAATTGTGGTTACGATCGTGTCGATCAACTTGATTCCCAAGAATGGAGCAGCTAGTCCGCCAAGGCCGTAGATCAAGAGGTTGCGTCTTAAAAGCGCCTCTGATTTGAGCGGCCGAAAGCGGACTCCTCGCAATGCCAGAGGAATGAGCGCCACGATGATAAGGGCGTTGAAGATCACGGCGCTGAGAATGGCGCTCTGGGGTGAATGCAACCCCATTACATTCAAGGGGGCTATGACAGGAAAGACGCCTAGGAGCAACGCTGGAATGATGGCAAAGTACTTCGCGACGTCGTTGGCGATGCTGAAAGTCGTGAGAGCTCCGCGGGTCATGAGCATTTGTTTGCCGATTTCCACGATCTCAATAAGCTTCGTCGGATTAGAATCCAGGTCCACCATGTTTCCTGCTTCCTTGGCCGCTTGTGTCCCAGTGTTCATGGCCACGCCGACATCGGCTTGTGCCAGCGCCGGTGCATCGTTGGTGCCGTCTCCGGTCATGGCCACCATGAACCCGAGAGCCTGGTGCTTCCTGATGAAGTCAAGCTTGTCCTCCGGCCGCGCTTCTGCGAGGAAATGCTCGATACCGGCTTCTTTGGCTATCGCGAGTGCCGTGACTCGGTTGTCCCCGGTGATCATCACCGGCTTGATGCCCATGGCCTTGAGTCGCCCCAAGCGATCTTTTAGACCACCCTTTACAACGTCTTTGAGATGAACCACCCCAACTGCCTGCTGGTTTTCGGACACGACCAGAGGAGTGCCTCCAGCGGATGAGACTTTGCGAATCAGCTCCTCCAGGTCCTCTGAAAATTTCCCGCCAACAATCTTCTGAATCGCATCGGGGGCTCCTTTTCGGATACTTCTCCCGTTTAGCTCGACTCCGCTCATACGAGTGTGAGCTGTGAACGGTATGAACTTCGCCTCGCTAGACTCCGAGACAGACCGCTCTCTAAGCCCGTACTTCTTCGCGAGCACGACAATGCTTCTCCCCTCGGGAGTTTCATCCGCGAGTGAGGCCCACTGAGCTGTATCTGCAAGTTGTTCGGCGGAATACCCGCTGGCCGGGAGGAATTCGGTGGCTTGCCGGTTTCCGAGCGTGATAGTGCCCGTTTTGTCCAGGAGCAACACGTCGACGTCACCGGCAGCCTCCACAGCTCTACCACTCATCGCGAGGACATTCCTTCTCACCAGACGATCTATTCCCGCGATCCCGATAGCACTGAGCAATCCGCCGATGGTTGTGGGGATCAGACAAACCAGTAATGCGACCAACACAGGGATAGAAACGGCGAAGCCCGAGTACAGTCCAAAAAACGGGAGAGTGAGAACCGCGACGAGAAAGATGATGGTAAGAGCAGATAAGAGGATTGTCAGTGCAATCTCATTGGGGGTTTTTCGCCTTTGCGCTCCTTCAATCAGGCCGATCATATGATCGAGGAAACTCTCGCCGGGGTCCGCTGTCACACGGACCACGATCCGGTCCGACAGAACCCGCGTTCCGCCCGTCACGGAGCTCCGATCACCGCCGGCCTCCCTGATTACGGGAGCAGACTCTCCAGTGATGGCAGACTCATCCACCGAGGCCACTCCCTCTATTACCTCTCCATCAGTCGGAATGATCTCCCCCGCACAGACCACAACAATGTCACCTTTACGCAGATGCTCTGCCGAGATCTTCTGTTCTACCAAATCTTCCGGACGCAGGCGGGTGGCAATGGTCTTCGTTCGCGTTTTCTTCAGAGCATTGGCCTGAGCCTTTCCCCGACCTTCGGCCACGGCTTCTGCGAAATTGGCAAACAGGACCGTGAACCAGAGCCAGACAGCTATCTGGACGCCGAACCAAAAGGATTCACCATGACCTGAGCGCAATACCCCCAAAGTGGTCATGGCTGCTCCTACTTCAGTGACAAACATTACCGGGTTGCGCAACAAGGTGATGGGATTGAGCTTTCTAAACGATTCCCAAACCGTTCGCACGAGCAATTCCGGTTGAAAGATAGATTGAGCTCTCGTGGCCATTGCTCGATCCTCCCTAGTACGTCACGCTTGAATAATGCATGAGAAAATGTTCAACAACAGGCCCCATGGCCAAGATAGGAAAAAACGTGAGCGCACCCACTATGAGAACGACTGAGGCAAGGAGCGTTGTGAAGAGAATTCCCGCAACCGGAAAACTGCCAGGTCCCGGTGGAACGGCCTTCTTCCCGGCGAAGCTACCGGCCAGGGCAAGGACGGGCACGATCATGAAGAAGCGTCCCAGCAGCATGGCTATGCCGAGGATGGTATTGTACCAGTACGTGTTTGTGCTCAGCCCGGCAAAGGCACTCCCGTTGTTTCCCACTGCGGAAGAGAAGGCATAGAGCATCTCCGTCAACCCATGCGGCCCGGAGTTGTTCAGACCGGCCAGGCCCCACGCGCTTGCGCACGCCCATGCGGTGAATCCCAGGATCCCGGTTACCGGCACCATGAGGAAAAGGACTGCCAGTTTCACATCGTGGGCAACAATCTTCTTCCCCAGGTATTCCGGAGTCTTACCGATCATGAGACCTGCCAGAAATACGGTAAGAACCACAAAAACGAGCATCCCGTACAAGCCGGAGCCCACTCCTCCAAATATGACCTCCCCCAGTTGAATGTTCAGCAGCGGTACCAAGCCGCCCAAAGGGGTGTACGAATCGTGCATGGAGTTTACCGATCCATTTGAGGCAGCCGTTGTTGCAACAGCCCAAAGAGCGGAATTGAATATTCCGAAACGCACCTCTTTGCCTTCCATGTTGCCGTCAAGCGACTCCACACCGAGAGCCTTCAGACGGATGTTACCCTCGGTTTCAGCCCACCAACAGACCAAGAACCCGACCAGAAAAAGGGCTGTCATGGCCGCCCATATGCTCCAGCCGTGGCGCTGGTTTCGTACAGCGCGGCCGAAGTAGTAGGTGAGAGCGCTAGGAATGAGCAGGATGGATAGCATCTCCAATAGGTTAGACAATGGCGTGGGGTTCTCGTACGGATGGGCAGAATTGGCATTCGTGAATCCGCCGCCGTTTGTCCCGAGCTGCTTTATCGCCACCTGGGACGCCACGGGTCCCTGAACGATAACCTGAGTGCGGCTGACTCTTGCTTGCAGAACCTGCTCATCTACTGGTTCACCGGTCTTGAGGCCTCTGTCGTGCTCCTTGCCTCTGTCCGAGGACGACGATTCCGCCAATTGAGCTCTCTCATAGGGTTTGAAGTTTTGAATCACCCCCTGAGAGATGAGACATAGAGCCAGCACCAGCGACAAGGGGACCAGGAGGTACAGCGTTACCCTGACCAGATCAACCCAGAAATTGCCTACTGTACAAGCGGTTTGTCGCGCAATCCCCCGCACAAACGCCGCAGCCACCCCGATTCCTGCCGCGGCAGACACAAAATTCTGAAAGGTCAAGCCCACCATTTGTGAGAGATACGAGAGGGTAGACTCCCCCGAGTAGCTTTGCCAGTTCGTATTTGTCGTGAAGCTCGCGGCGATATTGAACGCAAGATGATCGCTCACAGGCCCAAAAGCCTGATGATTCAGGGGCAACAGGTGCTGTGTGCGCAAGATCGTGTACAGCAGGATCATGCCCACGAGACTAAAAGCGAACAACGAGAAAGCGTAGCTCTTCCAGTCCTGCTCGCTGCCTGGATCCACACCGGTCAAACGGTATAGAGCTTTTTCCAGACGCTTCATCACAGGATCGAGAAGAGTTTTGCCCCCGGGGTCGAGAACTCTTTCCAGGTAAATTCCCACGGGCTTCGTCAGAAGAAACACAAGCCCAAAATAGAGCAGCAATTGAGGCCATACATATAACGAAGCATCCATGATTCCGATCCCTTGTCAAAACCACTCGGGTCGCAAAACTGCGACGATGAGGTATACGAGCAGACTACCCCCAATAACGAGCGCGATTACTTCCATCATAGTTAAATCCTTTCACACGCGATGGCAAACAGGACACAGAGGGCAAAGAAGCCCACCGTAATTCCGGCGTAAATAAGGTCGGTCATGCGTTCGCCACCTCCTGCCGGGGTTTAATGAGCGAGCCGGGAACAGAATATAAACGAGCTTGCCCTTTGTTCTTCACTGTCGGCCGAAATCTGCCTCCTGTGGCATCTTGGTAACGTCTTTTCCTTTCCTGAGAGATCTTCGGTATTGCGGGAATAGGCCCACAATCCGAACGGCATTTTTTCGGATGTGCAGACTGTCTTTCCCACCCTGGGTAATGAAGAGCAAGAACCAAGCCAAGATCCGATATCTCTAAGTAACCTGGATTATATTGATTACAACCCGGATTGCCCCATGTAGCTTTGCGGTTTTCATGGACGGGGTAGGTTCGACCTTGTATTTTGCAAGACTGGTGCGCGCCATGAAAAGACTCTTGATGGCTCCTTTCCTGAAGAAAAGGAGTTGACAGAAGTGCCACGTCCTGGCAAAGTGTAGCACGCTATACAATGAGCCGCGGACCTGGCCCTGTCAAAGGAAATCAGTGGGCGCATCTCACAACATTGTTCAGCCCGGCGCCACTGGCCTATGGGAGGTCCCGGCACTGCAGCGACCAATACGTCATCAAAGGAGACACCATGCGTCGTCTCAGAGTTGGAGACCAGTTATATGAGGGGGTCGCAGGATTCGAGGAAGGGACCCACTACAACTACACCCTTGCGGGCCACACACTCATCATTTCCATCAAGAATCCTCTTCCGGAGCACATTACCGCGGTCAGTGGGGGCGAGGCGGTGTTCGGTCTCGCGACGAGAGATAGAACAGCGTTCGTGCTCTGCCGATTTGGCAATCTCCCATGGAGAATTGCCCACTACAACTGGTGGATCAACCCACCAGTTCTCCGGCCGGATCCGTGGGGCGACCTGGAAACGGTGGACAGTGGCGTGTATGTCACCGTCACATTGGTGGACGCTGCGGATGGCATTGTGAAGGCTCTTCGATTGGTGCGGCTTGCCAATGAGTTCAGTCGCATGTTCCTGCTTACTGTCGAAACGCAAACCAAACCGTCCTTCGACCCATGGCGGTACCTGGAAGTGGTCGAATCCGTTATCCATGGCGATCCGGAAATTGCCGCGCTGCTTCGACAAGCTGTTTGCGTGTGTACATGTGATGAGGCAGGCGACCTGTCGCCAAAAGGACGGGTCGCTGGCTCAATGCCGTCCTAGCATTCGTCACCGAGCCTATGCGGCCAGGCCGATCAAAAAGCTCGCCCCGAGCGATCAGGTGAATTCCCTTCGGAGGTGTCAGCCAATGGCTTCCCGAATAATCATAACTCGCATCGACATACGTCGGCCAACAGAGGATCACGATCATCATCATAATGAAGAAGTCGACCTATGTTACCTTGGAGCTTGCCGAAATGCAGGGCACTCCCATCTTAGCAAACTGGACACAAATTCCGAGGCCGACCCGGAGCACCGAACCTCGGCCGATTGACCTGGAGCGGGCGGGGCAGATCACTGAAAAAGGGTCCGGCGTGGCAACGCGAAGGATGCGGCGCCACCCCATCTACGGGCCGGTTGTTCCGCACGGGTCTGCATCTCTTGATGGCGGAACTTCCAGCCACTTTGGCAACCGATGAGACTGGGAGGCTTCATATGGCCGCCCAGTCAGGCCAGGACCCGCAACTCGAATGAAGGCACATTCTGCCCACAGGTCTCCGCACGCGCTGATTTCATCGAATCTTGTCTGATTGGTCGTACGCCCTCCTGATGAGATGGGAGTCCCACTAATGGGACGGGCATCTTGCCCTTCACCTTAAGAATAAACGGGCGAGACGCCCGTTCCACTGGATTGTCATTCAATCGACAGTACCGATTCGAAGGCTCCTGCTCCTTTGACCGCGATTCAGAGGGCGACCGCCGGTTGTCCCTGCCGCGGGATCTTTGCGACTGGTCGCCCGTAGCGCCGGCGTCTCGCCGGTATTCTTCTTCCGGTCCTGTAGGCCGGATGGCCGCCTGGGAGAAGAAGAGTCAAAAAACAAGACCTGACCCCATCCTGCCTCTTGACGCGATTGCCACAATTGTGTTTTATTAACTAGTTTATCAGCTCAAGCTCGGACGCCGGAATCCACCGGTGACCGCTTCCAAAGGGGTATCAATGAAGCAGTACAGAACAGAAGACGTGCGTAATGTGGCGGTCGTTTCTCATGCCGGCTCAGGGAAGACGACATTTTGCGAGGCCATGCTTTTTGATTCCGGAGCCGTGGATCGCCTGGGTAAGGTTACTGATGGCAGCTCGAACTTCGACTTCGAGCCGGAAGAAGTGAAACGGGCGATCACTATCAGCACCTCCCTGTTTACCATTGAATGGAAGAAGAAAAAGATCAATATACTCGATACTCCTGGAGATCCCAACTTCACTGCTGAAGTGCAAGCCGCGCTTGCAGCCGCGGACATGGCTGTGCTCGCGGTGGACGCGGTAGACTCCATCAAGCCTCTGACCGAAAAGGTCTGGTCGAGTGTGGAAGCTCGAAACATGCCGAGGATGGTCGTCGTCACCAAGATGGACCGCGAACGGGCTGATTTCGACAAAGTAGTTACTGACGTAAAGGAAATGCTCAATGTCAAGCCGCTTGTCCTCCAGATTCCCATTGGAAAAGAAGCCGATTTCAAGGGAGTGGTGGATCTGCTGGCCATGAAGGCAATCGTCTTCGAGGGTGATGGCAGAAAGGTCTCGAAGCAGGATATTCCTGCAGATCTCGCGCAGGATGCTGAAGCCCGAAGAGAAGTTCTCATCGAGGACCTGGCGGAAGTAGACGACAGCCTTATGGAGCGATATCTGGAAGGGGAAGAGCTGACCCCCGAAGAGCTTGCGGGCGCTCTGAAAACCGGAATCCTCAATCGGGTGTTTGTCCCGGTTTTGGCCTGCTCGGGCACCGTGAACAAGGGAATTCAACCGATTTTGGATACCATAGCGGATTCTTGTCCTTCCCCAGCGGATTTGCCTCCCGTTACCGGCCAAACCCCGTCGGGAGAGGAAGCAGCCCGAAAGCCGGATCCGGGAGAGCCTTTTTGTGCGTATGTATTCAAGACCCTAGCCGATCCTTACGCGGGCAGGCTCAGCCTGTTCAGAATCTTCTCAGGAAGTCTGACCCCGGATTCGACGGTTTTCAACTCGTCTCGGGCCACAAAAGAGCGCTTTGGACAGTTGTTTGCCATACAGGGAAAAGGCCAGAAGCCGCTGGAATCGGCCCAGGCAGGTGACATTGTCGCTGTGGCAAAATTGAAGGAAACTCTGACGGGAGACACCCTCTGCGATGAGAAGGCCCCCATTAAGATAGCTCCTCCCGTGGTGCCTCAACCCGTCATCTCTTTCGCCGTGGAGCCCAAGGCAAAAGGAGATGAAGAAAAGATTACCCAGAGTCTTGCCAGGCTGGCAGAGGAAGATCCGACTCTGCAAATAACTCGCGATCCGCAAACAAACGAATTCCTTCTTTCAGGAATGGGACAGGTCCACATCGAAGTAACGGTCGAGAAGCTCAAAAGGAAATTCGGGGTTGAGGTGAACCTGAAGACCCCCAAAGTGCCGTACAAGGAAACCATCAAGGGGAAGGCCAAAGTCGAAGGCAAGCTCAAGAAACAGACTGGCGGTCGCGGACAATTCGCAGTGGCTTGGCTCGAGCTGGAACCGCTTCCGCGAGGGGAAGGCTTTCAGTTCGTCGACAAGATCGTGGGCGGCGTAATTCCACGCCAGTACATTCCTGCGGTAGAGAAGGGGGTGTCTGAGGCGATGGACGGCGGCGCGGTTGCCGGATACCCAGTCGTTGATGTGAAAGTGACCGTTTTCGACGGGAAATACCACGACGTGGATTCATCGGAGCAGGCCTTCAAGATAGCTGCATCCAAGGGATTCAAGGCGGGGGTGCTTCAGGCGAATCCTGTGCTTCTTGAACCGGTCATGAACATAGAGGTGGTCGTGCCGGAAGATTGTATGGGAGATGTCATGGGAGACCTAAACTCTCGACGAGGCCGAATCATGGGCATGGATGCCAGAGGCGCAAACCAGGTGGTCAAAGCCCAGGTTCCCATGGCTGAAGTGTTGAAATACGCGTCGGATCTCACGTCCTTGACCTCCGGGAGAGGCATCTTTTCTATGGAATTTTCCCATTACGAGGAAGTGCCCTCGAGCATAGCAGAGAAGATCATCGAAGCATCCGGAAAGGCTGTTGAAGAAGAAGATTAAGAGTGTCCGCAGGTCCGCTGTACCAGGGAGGGGCAGCGGATGCCCGAATGTGAAGGAAAGAGCGGGGTCGAAACCCGCACTTTCCTGGCAACAAGACTATGAAAAGAATGACGGCGAGACGCCGGCACGAGGGGAAATCTGCGCCGAAATTCCCGTGCCAGGGTCGGTTTAGAGCATGCTCCAATGCAGGGCAAGCTTCAAACCAGCTACAAATGTGGAATGGAGCGTTGATCGTTCCGGTGGAAGCACCGTGGCACTGAATGTAGGGGCGAAACTGCCTCAAAACTCGGGAAACACCAAAAATCGTAGCACGAGTGAGCGTCGATGCGTGGAAACGCACCCTCACCCCAACTCTCTCCCAGAGGGAGATGGAGCCAGAGGAATCACCTCTCCCCCACTTCGGGGGACGGGGACAGGGTGAGAGGGTGTGCCACGATTATCACGGACTGCGGGCCTTTGAGACACTTTCGTCTGGCCCGTCGTTATTTCGAACAGGAGAAACGGACCTTATTCTTCGCAACCGCTATAGCCAGTAAGAAAGGCATGTTGCCGATCAAAGTCTATTTCGTTTCAACATCCGGGAAGAATCATGACCTCAGGTACCATTGTTGCGGTGTGCACGAGCACAAAGAAAGGAATCCCAAAGACGGACGTAAGTGCAGGAATCCTGAAAAAGGGATTTGGCCTGCAGGGGGACGTTCACGGGGGCGATTGGCATAGACAAGTCTCGCTGCTGTCGGTAGAGCAGATCGAGACCATGAAGGTAAAAGGCCTTGACGTGAAGCCTGGGAGCTTCGCGGAAAACATAACGACGCAAGGCTTCGACTTGCGATCTCTTCGGGTCGGCGATCGCCTTCGACTAGGCAAAACCGCGGTGGTGGAGGTGACGCAAATTGGCAAGGAGTGCCATACTCGGTGCGCCATCTATCACAAGATCGGTGAGTGCATCATGCCCGAGCAAGGAATTTTCGCGCAAGTGATCGAAGAAGGTGAGGTGAAAGCCGGGGACCCTGTGGATTACGCCTAGACGGTGTTGTGAAACGCAATGCTTTCCGTGAATTGTAGCACCATGTGCTTCGATTTTGACCCGGACGAATCTTGATTCCGATCAAAAAGCTTATACCCGATGCCAAAAGTTTTCTCCGCTTCCCATGTGCAGAGAACAGCTATGGGAGGTTCGCAGATCGCTGGGACGGGCGTCTCGCCCGTCAGTGTTGAGGAGGAGAAAAGGAAATTATGATTGGCAACCGCTATAGTATGGCAGACTCATAGGAGCCTTACCCAACAAAGCCGGTCAGGTTGGGAGAACGTTTGTGGCACGATTCTGCCTCGATCTGAGGTTAAGTGTTCTATGGCAAAATACGGTACTGTGTCTGCACCGCGGGGTACGTGGTGAGCGCATCGTTGGCACTGTAGGGGCGGGCCTTGGAAGGTGTCTCAAAAGTCGGCAGTCCGTGACAATCGTGGCACCCCCCCTCACCCTAACCCTCTCCCCCGAAGCGGGGGAGAGGGGATTCTTTCTGCTCCGTCTCCCTCTGGGAGAGGGTTCGGGTGAGAGTGCCTTTGCACGCATCGACGCTCAATCGTGCTACGATTTTTGGTGTGTCCCGAGTTTTGAGACACTTTCCTTGTGCCCGCCCTGGGCACCCACAAGGGGTGCCCCTACGTCGTGGCAGATTACGTGACCGTATTCAGGAAACGGACCACTAAGCGACAGGCTCCTAGGGTCATTACCCAACCGGTTCACCGGTCAACCCTTGACTACCCCCATGGGACGGATCCGGGCCACCTTTCGTGCAAGGCCGGCTTTCTCGACTACATCCACCACGAGGCTGACATCCTTGTACGCCTCGGGAACCTCTTCTCTCAAGGTCTTACGGCCAACCCAGCGCGGATAGACGTCCTTATCCTGCAATTCTCGCTCAACGGCGCGTCCCTTTGTTTGCTTTATGGCCTGCCCCCGTGACAGGGTCCTCCCTGCTCCGTGACACGCCGAGCCAAAGGACTCCTCCATAGCCCCCTGTTGTCCCGCGAGCACATACGAAGCGCGGCCCATGTCACCAGGAATCAGCACCGGCTGTCCCGTAGCTCGGTATTTTTCAGCTAGCGCAGGATGCTTGGGCGGAAATGCTCGCGTTGCACCCTTCCGATGCACACACACCCTTTTCTTTTCCCCCGCGACCACATGATCCTCGAATTTTGCCATATTGTGACAAACATCGTACAGGAGGCGAGCCTGCAACTCCCTGGGGGACATTTTGAGCGCCTTTTCCCACGCTTTGAGCATGAGGTGCATGAGTAACTGCCGGTTGGCAAACGCAAAGTTGGCCGCGGCCGCCATGGCTGCCCGATAGTCCTGAGCAAGCTGAGAACCAAGGTGAGTACAGGCAAGCTGGGGGTCAGGCAAATCTATTCCTTCACTGCGGGCGCTCTTTACCATGCGGGCAAGGAAGTCGTCACACGTCTGATGTCCGAGGCCTCGGGAGCCCGTATGGATCATGGCGGTCACCTGTCCCTGGAACAGGCCCCATGCCGAAGCGGTTTGCTCATCAAATATCTCTGCAATATAGCCGATTTCGAGGAAATGGTTCCCTGCTCCCAGGGTCCCAAGCTGGTCTTTGCCTCTCTGGTATGCCCGATCGCTGATCAGTGTCGGGTCCGCATCCAATATGCGCCCATAGTCCTCAATGCTATCGAGATCCGACACATCGCCCAGGCCTTCGCCCACAGCCCATCCGGCGCCATTCCTCATGACCCTTGCCAGCTCCTGCTTGTCCAGCCGATAATGGCCCCCGCGACCGACTCCGCACGGAACCTCTGCAAAGAGACCATCAACCAGATCCTTGATCCTGGGAGCGATCACATCCCTGTCTAGAGCCGTGAGGACGAGCCTGACTCCGCAATTGATGTCGTAACCTACGCCTCCGGGGGAGATGACGCCCTCATCCAGGTCGAAAGCGGCCACGCCCCCAATCGGAAAACCGTACCCCCAATGAACGTCCGGCATGGCGAGAGACCAGCCTACGATTCCGGGCAGGTGAGCCACATTGTACACTTGATCCGTCGCCCGGTCCTTTTCCACATCCGGCAGCAGGCGTGTGTCCGAATAGATCAGTCCCGGAACACGCATCTTACCGCTCTTCGGAATCTCCCAGCGTACATCATCTCTCTGGATCAGCTTGTACGGTGGATGATTTGCCATGTGTCACCGATCTGTCAAAGAGGAAGCGGAACCAACAGGCACATCCCCTCGCTGATTCCGCACCCCATGAGTTGGACGAACTCTTGCTTTCAAATTTAAGGCATCGAAGATCGGTTGAAAAGGGCAAACTCGCAAAATCACGACCCAGAAAGCCGAGGAGCGATTTTCAAGGAAGAATGGGCAATCGTGCCCGGTGGGGAAACAAATCGGAGAAGGCGCCGGAGTTCTTCGCGCAATTGGCTTTACAGAAAGCCCCTAATCATGCTATGATACGCCAGAAATATAAGGTAAAGTATGAGATATGGAGGCTCTGTTGGTCGGCCGATTCGCTCGCCACTCACGGTGTACCACTCTGGTTCTGCTGGCCTGTTTCATCCTCACGGGATGTGTCGGTCTCAACCCGTCCCCATTCAGGCCGTCCCCAGGCCCGCAAAGCGCGCCTGCAATGGCAGATCTGGCCCAAGCGTTCGAGGTAGTGTGTCGGAATTACAGGCTGGGGCCGACAGATGTGCTGTCCATCCTCTTCCAGACCGAATGGTCAATCCCTGCAGGCAGCTTCAAACTGGACACTCTCGACAAAATCCAGGTCAAGTTCATACTGGATCCAACGTTAAATGAGGAGCTTGTGATTCGGCCGGACGGGATGATAACACTTCAGGCAATCGGCGAAATCAGGGCAGCCGGTCTTACCCCCAAAGAGCTGGCCAAAGAAATAGAACGGCGGTTCATCAGCGCGAATATCTTCAGCAAGGATGAGACGAGAGGGGCGCTCAAGGACTATGAATTGGTCACAGTGCACGTCGTGAGCTTCTTCGAAAAAGTCAAGAAGCTCACCGAATCCCTAACCACGCTCTCGGGAGGCCAGCAGACCCAGGTCACCGTGAACCCGGACGGAACCGTGGACCTTCCCCTGCTAAGCGAGCGGGTGCTTGCTGCGGGACACACTGTGCCCGAGGTGGAGAAGACCATAAACCGGCTCTACAAGAAAAGCGTCCTGAGCCACGCTGTCGCGTCCCTGTCGCTGAAACAAGCCAGTTCCAGGAAATTCTACGTCCTCGGCCAGGTCGGAAGCCCTGGCGCGTATCCGATCGACCAACCTATCACCGCTCTGCACGCTATAGCCATGGCGGGCGGACATAATCCCGACACCGCGGACCTGACAAGCGTAATCCTCATTTCCAAAGACATCAACGGCAAGCCTATCGGCAGGCGTCTCGACTTGAAGAAGGTCTTCGACGTGGGGGAAATGAGCTCCACCATAATGGTCAAACCGTACGACGTCCTGTATGTTCCCAGAACTTACATCTCAGATTTGCGCCTGTTCATGGACCAATACATTGGCGTGGCGTCTCAAGCCGTTCAGTTCATAAACCTGTTGAGCGGCAAATAGTATCACCGCGCAACGGCGCGGACGGACCGTGCGCGTCCAGAGCCGAATCATAGTCGAACTAAGTAGAGGATTTCATATAAGTACGGTTACCTATTCTGCCACGACTCAGTGGGGGATTTGCGCTCTGAAGGAGCGCACCTTCAGTAGCCACAGGTTTCAACGTGTGGCTCGGCACGGCACAACCACCAACCGACCCTGAAAGGGTCGACCAAGAGGTATCTCATCGCCTGGTATAGGCACCGATCATGAATGAGCCTTGGCTCTCGGAGATTTCGATGGTGGACCCCGTCAGGGTGCTTCCTTGCTGGTTTTTCCATTCCCGTGGGTTGAAACCCACGGCTATTCATGGTATGCCCCTTCGGGGCATGAAGTAATCAATGATCACAATCATTCCTCCACTTAACAACCCTGAGGTACGTAACCGTACTTATGAAATCGTGTACTAAGATCGAGCCTCACGGCAGGAGCGACTGCCGGTCGCCAAGGGGAGCAGGAAGAATGCCGCGTCGTCCTCGCCGACCTTGTCGAATGTTCTCTGGTTGGGGTCTCGTCCTCTGTCGGTGGGACGGGCATCCGAAACTGTCTCAAAACTCGGGGAACGGCAGAAAAAGTGGTACGGTGAGGGAGGATACTGCCCATGGAGCCCTTACCCCACCCTCTCCCAGAGGAAGAGGCTCTGTAATTCCGGGCGCTTACAAGGCCCCTCTCCCGGAGGGAGAGCGCTAGGGTGAGGGTGCAAAAAAAGAAGCGTGCCACGATCTTAACATTTGCCGCAATTCCGAGACAGTTTCATCCTGCCCGTCATCCTCAAATAAACGGGCGAGACGCCTGTTCTACTGTACGCTTTTCAAAGGATGGTCTTGATCCGGAAGCTGGGGTCCCATGACCATGGCACGGAAGCCGCCAGGCCGACCCAAGAAACACATCCCCGGGCGAGACGGGTTCTAAGACGCTTCTCCCCACCTGCACGTGATCCGAGCTGATTTCTCCCAGCGCCTGCCTGTCGCCAGCTCTCTTGTCTCAAACCTTTCTTGAGACAGGGCCGGCTTTGAAGCTCACTCGAAAAAGGGCCGGTTTGAAACCCGCCCCTGCAACCGATGGTACGGTACTTCAGCCACCAGAATCACCACAGCACACCATAGGGGTAGGGGCAGAGTTCAGAAACGGTCTCAAAATCGGACATCAGGCCTGAATCAACGGGCATTGTCATGGGGGCAGTCCGGCCTCTGGGTGGTAGCGTTCTGCGCGTTATCTGCATACATCGTCACTCGGAAACCCGGTAGGACACGCGACGACCGCGTTGGGACCGGTGATTTATCGTGCACGCGGGTCAGCCTTCAAGTATTTTCTAGATATTTAATCTAATATGCCATGATTCATGTATTTTCTGCTTGACTTTTTGGAAAATCACGCTAATCTCCCGTCTGCAAGACATTAGACCCCAGAGGGAGGGTGTTATGGCAGCATCCATCAGATATCTTCTCGCGATTTTTGTGCTGGCGATCTTCGCAATAACAGCATCAGTAGGTAATTCCGTGGCCTGGGAATTCGGAGCCTCGGCGGGAAACGCGGAAGCGGCCGAATCGGTTTCCAAGGTCAAGCCCACATCTCCCGATGTGTGGAAAGTGAGGCCGTACCCCGGGATCTCGTCCGGGTTGGACGCCCTCAGTCGGTACAATCCAGTTCATTGGGGCCCGAGCTGTTACCTGCCAGGCCCGGCGCAAGGGCAGTTTGTCCTGGCGCCCCGCATCTGGTTTGCGAACGTGTCAGGAGAAGCTCGCCGGACATTGGACGCAGTCACCAGGGAGCCGTCTCTGGTGAAATTCGATGACCATCTCGGGTTTCGCGGGAGCGGAAACGCGATTTGGTCGATCGAAGCGATCTACCAATTTCGGCCTCGTTGGGCGGTCAGCTATCAGTTCAGTCCCCTGTCCATAAGCGCAAACAACGTTCCGGCCACGTCGTTCAACTTTGCGGGGCGAACCTTTACCTCTGGAATGGACATCCATTCCAAATGGGACAGGTGGGAGCACCGGGCTGGAATTTCATTCAATCTCAGTCGCACTGCCAATGCCATGACCAGCCTGTTTGCGGAGTGGCTGTACGTTCAGGACAGGCTCACCATAGCAGAGACTGGCGCGGCCGGCGCTTCCGCGAGCTGGGATGACACAAAGAGCTTGGGCCTTGTCGGACTACGATTTGAGAAATGCCTGAGAAACTATCGGGGCAACACCCTGGGGTTCATGGCCAAGGGTGGAATCGCATTTCTCGACGACACCATAGGATATGATGCAGAAGCAGGTCTCAACTACATGATTCCCATCAAGACGGGGCGTTTCGGGTTTGTGAAAGGTGGGTATCGATACTTCGATCTCAAGAAGGATGCCGACACGAAAGCATTCGGAAGTACTCTCCACGGTGCATTTCTGTCGCTCGGATTCCTTTTCTGATGCCGGAGCTGTTGCGCGTTGCCTGATCTGACACCCTCACTCTTGCCTTGATGGAACGTGTACGTGCGAAGCCCGACTACTATCGGTCGGGCTTTGCGTACTCCATGCCGTTGGCAAGAGGGCCTGGTAGTTGCCGGGCACGTCAACATCGTGCTCCCGCACGCGGCCGATGTGCCTTACCCCTCGTTACGCTATCCAGATCGCCTCGAGATATGTCCCCGCGGCAAAGTCCACCACGACTCCGGGCTGATTTCTTTCCAGGTCCCAGGACACGAACTGAGTAAGATTCTCGCTCCCTATGCCTCCCTCCTCAGCCAAGGCGGCCTTGAGCCAATTGTTCGTTTTCCGTACAGCGGTCATGATGAGCTTGTCCACGCGCATGGAAGCGTTGAGAGGCTGGAGGGAAGGTGCTCCCTGCAATTGATCCAGCGCTTCCTCCCAATGAATTCCCGGCACCTTTCGGCGCAGTACGTACGCATTGCCCCGATCTCTAATTATGAGGAGAGCGGGGTTCGTCGCCAACCGCGTATTGCCGATTCTCACGCCAAGCGCGCGAGGTTCAAGGCGGTGCAGTATCTCGTTGTTCCTCAACTGCTGATCGATGAGACGAGGCTGGAGCCGCTCGAAGATGTAATCCTCCTCTCCCAGAGAAATCTCTTTGAGCCTAGTAGGGTCGAACCCGATGTCGAGCAGATCCCCTATAGTGAGCGTGTCGCTTGACGACCGGTTATGCTCGTTCAGCCAGGACACAAGGGCCGGTCTTCGGTAATTTGGGAGAAACTCGATCATGCGCGCAGGATGCTTCTTGAAGGGTTCCGGCAGATGAAGCCACAACTCCTTGTCTCCACCCACAAATGCGGGTTGATCGGCCAGCTCCTTCGGCGCGTACGACTGGACCGGCAGATCGCGAATCTCTGGGTGGAGCACTATTTGGCCCAGCGACTCTCCACCGGTGTACCCCAACAACTGTCCTATCCTGCGTCGGAACCCGAGAAGCTTTGTTACGTACCGCGTAAACATGAATCTCATAAGCGAGTCGGATTCCCCGCGACGAATCTGTCCGTCGAAATAGGTGACCAAGGCCGCGTAAAGGTCTTTGAACTCTTCAATAGTCCGCTGCACCATCAGCTCATTGTCTCTCATATCAATGGCGGCACGTTTTCTCCTGATATGGTGCACGAGCTTGTTTATGGCGTCTTTGATGTCTTTGCCGGCAAACGCGGGCGGTACATGAACCATATATTGCCCACCTGAATGAGCGCCTGTTCCCGTTTCGACCGGCTTCCAGTCCAATTTGAGATATATGTCGTACGTGGGATCGTCCGGCGGAATGATGTTGTCCAGGATTCCTATAGCCGATTTCTCAACCAGGAAGTCGCGAAATGCTTTCAGGATCATGTTGCCAAGGCCCCTGTTTCGAAGAGGCGCTACGACTTCCACGTACACAAGGTAGTAGCAGGGCATCGGTTTATTCAGGTAGAGCATGTTCAAACGTCCGAGATTTTCGCCGCTCTCGGAGTTTACCTCGAGGACCCTGAACCCGTTATGTGGACCTTTTCCTGTGAGACGATCAACTTTCGCGCCGGAGACAGTGGCATCCACAAGGTTCCACAGCTCGTTAAACAGGTCCGCCACCAAGGGGGAGTCAGCTACCCCGTGGCGCGCTCCCTCCGTGATAAGGCCTATGAGCGCCAAACGATCTCCAAGACTCAATCGCTTGATAGTGCTTATTTTTTCTTTCCTTGCCCTCTCGGCTGACGTTTCTGTCATGAGTGTCGTCCTTGTAGAAGATGTCTCTCCTGAAAAACAAAAAAGGCGGAGTCTCTGCTCCGCCGTGTGCGCCCTATCCGTTCTGTCTGAATCGTCACACTCAGCGCAGCAGAACCGGCCACCTCCTCGTAAAATAAAAATAAAAGTATCTGCTGCCTGTAACGATCATACCATTCTTTCTCCCTACCTCCTTGTCTACCTGTTTCTTAAACAATTGTCAACCTCGTTGACGTCTTTTCGGGATACAAAGAGTCCGCCCGATCTCGGCGATTCAGCGATCACCTCGTCGAGACTTCTCATAGTCATTGCCAAGAGTTTTGCCCGTTTCCCCTATGTGGCGGACATTTTTGGGAGGATGGCAGACCCGCGGGACGGGCATCTGAAACTGTCTCAAAACTCGGGAAACAGCAGAAAAAGTGGTACGGTGAGGGAGGATACTGCCCGTGGAGCCCTCACCCCACCCTCTCCCAGAGGGAGAGGGCTCTGTCATTCCGGGCGGTTGCAAGTCCCCTCTCCCTTCGGGAGAGGGCGAGGGCGAGGGTGCACAAAAAGAAGCGTGCCACGATCTTAACATTTGCCGCAATTCCGAGACAGTCTCATCTCGCCCGTCATTGTCGAACTGGAGAAACGGTCATTATTATAGGCAACCGCTATAAACGATCTCAAAGGATGGAGTTTGACTTTGGTGGCGCTCGATGGGTAGAATCGTTCAATTTGCCAACTTCGGAGACAGAGATGCTCGCTGAGAGGATACATTTGGAGTCCGTTGCCAAAGCCCGCCAGGCGATCGAGGCTTTGGGCTCGTCAAATACTGAGATTATGGCTACGAGAGCAATCCATATCAATGTGATGCTCCGGGGCGTGCCGGGCGATGTTGCCAGAATCATCAAAGGCCTCTACAACGACGTGGGAGCGGAAGCCGCCATCAGCAACAGCGCGTACAGGGGAGAGGAAGGCGTTACCACGGATATGATCGTCATGGGGACGCTGTATCACCACCGCGAAGTGAAGCGGGTGGTAGGAACCTTGCAGCCGCCTGCCGAATGGCTAGGCGCCATAGAAGACATATTGAAAGCGGCTCCCGAAACAGCCGGCTTCGTGGCTGGATAACGGCTCGGGAGCCACGTCACGCTTTCACGACCGGTTACCGCGCCGTATGCGATACCTGGGAATCCGCTTGTTTTGCAGCCCGGGTGTCGCTGCTCGAGTCCAGGCGAAGGACAAGGTCATTGTCACGGACCTGGAGGCTGCGGTCCCCTTCTACTGTCTTCTGGTGAGGAGTGATCTGCAGGCCGTGCTTCGAGTTGAAGATCTTGAGGACCTCGTCCCTCCCAACGACCTCACGCATCTGGAGGCCTATTTCAACCAGCTTATTGTTCTTGTCAAATCGATAGGTTACATAGCGGAAGAGGTTGTCTCCCCGAACGATTTCCCCAATTTCCGATCCGCGATCGTCATAAGAAAAATGGGATGGATTCTGTTTCAGTACATCCACCACCTGGTCTTTGTGCATTCCGAGTTTCACATCTCCGTAGCCTTCGGGGATTTTGGCCAGCAGTGACGAAGAAAATCCGGCAACAAGGAAAAGACAAACCACTGCTGTTCGGCAACCACGGCCAATTCTGCTCGTCATACGTTCCTCCGTACGTGGGCGATTGTCCAATAATACTATCATTTGTTGCTAAAGAAAAGGGAAAGTTGTCGCGAGTCCTGAACAATGAGCACGAACCATCCAACAAACAAGCATATCTTCTGAGAAGACTCCTGCGCGGCCGAGTCAGCCATGTCCCGGACCCGGCATCACGGAGTCTGCTAGAAATGGGCTTCTGCCTTCCTCTTCGGAGAGGGCTGAAGCGCCGTGGCACGAGAGACAACCCGTTTAATGAGGTTTGATGGTATGGCAAACCCGATTCCCATGTAACCGCCGCTTCTGGACAATATAGCGGTGTTCATGCCAACTACCCGGCCGTCGATGTCTACCAGCGGGCCTCCTGAATTCCCTGGATTGATGGCCGCATCGGTCTGGATGAAGTCCTCGTAGTCAAGAATCCCCATATCCGATCTTCCCTTGGCGCTCACGATCCCAGAGGTCACCGTCTGGACCAACCCGAACGGATTTCCGATCGCAAGGACCCAGTCGCCTACCTGGAGGCGGTCAGAGTCGCCAAGCTCGACGTACGGAAAATTGCTTCCTGGAATCTTGAGAACCGCGATGTCCGTGCGTGGGTCTATTCCAACTACTTTCGCAGCGTACTTCTTCTTGTCTCCCAAAGTGACCTGGATCTGATCCGCGCCTTTGATTACATGTCCACTGGTAAGTATGTAACCCCGAGGGTCAAAAATGAATCCGGACCCCATTCCGTGTTGTTGATAACGGCTCCCTCTTCCAGGCTGCGAAAAGAAGCGACGGAGAAAATCCTCAGGGAAGAATTGGCGGAAATGGTCCTCGAAAAAGGGGTCCAATCCCATGGTGCCCGGGACATCCACCACCTTGATCGTGGAAACGTTTACAACCGCCGGTTTTACCTTTCGCGAGATCTCCCGGAATGCGTTCTGGAGCTCCCGCAGTCCGCTTACACTGGACTGTGCCAGCACGGGGGACCCGTAGAAGACAACGACGGCCAAGAGCAAGCACGCCACGTACAAGACTCGTTCAGGAAACGACCTCCTCGCGGGGCCGAAATAACACTCATCACCACGTTCAATTCTCACCATTTCTGCTCCTAAATCGTATCGGAAGTGCTCGGAAAACCCATTGTCTTCTCGGGATGTCCTCATGTGGTTGATCCCCGCTTCTCTCGGCAGCGAGCCCCCGCTCCACTATGACGTCGGGATCCGAACGAGGCTTACCTGGTGCACGCTGTCGGGAAACAGGTCAGCAATCGATACATGACACGTGAAGAAGAGTACCTGCGTACCGGTTCTCTCCGAGAACTTCACAAGCGCCTCCGCCGTGCGAGCTGCCCGGACCTGGTCGAAATTCACGAGAATGTCGTCCAAGAGAAGAGGAAACGGCTCCTCCTGACCCAAGGTTTCCACGTGAGCAAGTCGCAAGGATAGGTACACCTGCTCCAACGATCCGGTGCTCAAGATGCTCTCATCCACGATACGTCCATCGGCTCGCTCTGCCTTGACCGCGTCCTCTTCCAATGGAAAGAGGATCCTGGTGAACTTTCCTCCCGTGACAGTCCTGAAAATCTCCGAACCCTTTTCCACAATCTTCGGCTGCTTCTCGGATTCGTACCGTTTCAGGGTCCGCCTGAGTATCTCCGACGATAATCTCTTAACGATCCACTCCCTTGTCAACTTCTGCAACTGCGCGAGAAGAACCTCTTTCTCATGGAGCAAGACGTCTGTTTCTTCCTCGGCCTCCAGGAGCTCCACCTCTTGCGCTATCCTTCCATTCAGGTCACCGAGCTCCTCAGACCGATTCCTCAAGTTTGCCAAGAGCGCCGTCAGCTCCGTTGCCTCCGCTCTGCTCTCGGACCAGATGATTCTGCCCATATGCTCCCGGAGTGCTGCTTCATCCTCGAAGCCGAGACCCGCGGTAAGGGCGAAAATTAGTAGCCTTCGCTCCTGTTGAAGCGTCGCGTAGACTTCATGCACGGTGGAGCGTTGCCGAAAGTCTTCTTCGGATGTTACCCCTGCTTCCGAGAATAGGCGGGCGATCCGATCTCGAATATCGAGCAACCGTTGAGATAAGACACCCGAACGAAGCTCCTGCTCGCGAATTCTCTCCGCCAGAGTATTTTTTTCCGCAAGCATACGCTGGGACTCGTCAGACGCACGAGCGAGGGCTTCCACGCGGTCGAGCAAGGACAATCCTGCCTCAAATTCCGCGCGTCCCATGGGACTCAGCAGTGAACTGACCGCTGTGCTGAGCGCCTCCCACTTGGCGGTTAGCCTATCCAGCTCCCTCTCTTCCGCCTCCAGATCCCGGAGCTTGCCTTTGATCCCCCGTAATCGCAAGACCACCGAGATAGCGGTCTCCGGGGATACCGTCTCGCCAAACAGATGCCTAGCCATCAAGGAATTCCACCGGCTGTTGAGCTTGTTCAGCTCCGATTCCGCCAGCTCAATCTCACCTATCAGCTCCCGCTTCTGGTTTTGGACGGCATCTAGTTGACCTCTGGCCATTCGGAGTGCCTCCTTGATCGCCCTGGCTTCTTGTGCCGGCTGTTCAGCGGACCTCGATCGCGCTTCAGCTTCGAGTATTTCTGAAAGGCCGGCAGCCCGGTTTCCCAAGACGTCGGAAGCAAGTCGGCCCAATTGGATCTCCAAGTCTTGTATCCGCAGCTTAATGTTTCTCCGACTCTGCTCAATATGAGCAATTTCCCGAGACGTGAGGCGCAGCTTACGACCGAGAGCCTCCTTCTCCAACGTCAACCGCTTCCTTTGTCGACTCTCCCACGAACTTTTCCAACGGATGACGAACGGCACACATGAACACATTGTCAGCCCGGCCATCAGGTTGCCCACTGCCCTCAGGTCCGAAAATGGCCACCCAAGTCCCGCCACAACAATCCCTGTCCCAAAAAGAAGGGCCATGAGGGCTCGGAACAGACCAGGGGAAGCCAGTGCGCCACTTTGCTCGTCCAAGAAGGCGATACTCGTTGAAAGCTCTCGATGCTCTTGTGCCAGGGCCAGTACCCGTCTTCTTTCGGAAACTAGCCGCTCCTGGAGCGTTGAAACCTCCTGACGGTAAAGCCTCCACTGTTGGATTCCGGCCAAAGATTCCCCTGCGAGAAACCCACGGCACAGAGGAGCCAGATACTCCAGTCGCTCCTCCTTTTGCCTGACCGTAGCCCGAAGTCTCTCGCACTGTTCCGACGCCTCGGTCAATCGATGCTTGAGGGCGGATACTCGTTCGTCGAGCTTCCGTCGGGATTCTGCGAACACGCGAATTTCTTGCTCCAGAGCGATTGACGGATCTGTTGCGTCGGCGCGCTCTCTGGTCCATGCTCTGCCAAGAGTCGCTATTTCTTCCGATACCAGAGTCTCCAGTCTCCGGGCTCGCTCCTTGAGCCGAAGAATCTCCTCTTCGGTCCCTGATATGGCTTTTGCTTGCGCGCTTAGTTGCCGGATCTCCTGCTCATGCTCGAGAAGCGCTTCATCAGGTTGAAGCCGTTCGCGCATCTGCCGAAGGTTTTGCACATTCTCCACTATCTCCCTGAGGCTGTCCTCTGCTTCTCTCTGACGCTCCAGGAGCTCATCGAGACGGCTCAGGCCGGCCTGTGGAAAGCGGTGCCCATCGCGGTGATCATTTAGCTCTCTTTCCAGGTGAAGCAGCCTCTTCCATTTCTCCTCGTACCGAAGAGTAGTGCTCAGGACCGAGAGGGATACTTCTGCTTCCCGGATTTGCCTTTGCAAAGCGGAGCGTTCCTGGGCGATCGCCTCGAGCCTGTCGCGCAAGTGGAAGTAACGTTCCGGTTTGTCCGCGAGCTCCCGGAGTCTTCTGTCGATCTGGCGGATGCGATCCTGCAGGATACTTATGGAATCACCGTCTCTTATGGGACGCTTGAGTAGCCTTTTCGCGGCCTCATCAATCCGTTTGAGCACCTGCAAGGGGCTGGTGCCTGCGGATCCCACGGCAGCGGCAAGAATCTTATCCCTTAGGGCCACGCGGTCGAGAGTCCTCAGCCCCTCAAGGCCAAAGGCAAAAAGGTTCTCATACGCTGCTCTGTCGAGACCATTGTGCAGAAGATCTGCCCAGCGCGCGTATTCGTCCCCTCCAGCCTCGTCGGTGACACTCAACCAGCCTTCCCGTTGTCCACGTCGCTCCGTGCGGGTCAGCCGCAGCCGATGGCCACGATCTGTGCTTAGAAGCAGCCAGCCGCTGCGAAGAGTACCTTCCGGCGGCTCGTAAATGTTAAGCCGACCGCTTTTCTTCCGAAATCCGAACAACACGGAACGCACAAATTCCAGGACCGTGCTCTTGCCGGCCTCGTTCGGACCGAAAATGACAGTAACTCCCGGGCCAAGCCCATCAATGCGCAGACCGTTGGCTGCACCAAAATGCTCGATAGCTATCTCTTGCACCCACATGAGCGAATGCTGATCCTTCCGGCAGTGCTTGTGACTTTCCGATTTACGGTTCCCAGTCCAGAAACATCTGTCCGGTCACAGCCCCGGCCTCCCTGAGAAGGTTGCGCCACACGTCCCGGTGGCTCCCGTTCACTCGGTAGTGATCCGGGAGGTACGATATGCTCACGTGGCGCCGCAGCTCCTTGAGAACAATCTGGGAGAGCTCGTCCAGTCGAAGCGGGTCGTTCCCAGCATCCTCGCATTCTCGGAGCAGCTCGCCCACGAGTCCTTCGTCCCTCTTTAGAGCTTCCAATGCGGGCGAAATATCTGTCGCCACGGTCACAGATTCAAGAAATGCGGGCACGGGCAACTGGGATAACCGTTCTGCCAAGAGCTCTACCGCTTCCGGGTCGGAGGTCAGACTCTGGGCCAGATGCTCTGAAGCGCCCACCACGGTAAATCGCGCGACCGTGGCGTGAAGAGACATTTCGGGTCCGTCCATCGCGCAGAGTTCCTCGGCCGAGCGGATCACATCGTCAACAGTGTCAACTTCCCTCACAGGAAGATCAAAGGACTCCCACCGGACGGGGGCAACGGAAAAGAACTCCGCGGTGGCCTCGTGACGTCCCGCGACTGTCACCAGAGAGCAACCTTTCGGTCCTCCTTCCCGGATGTGTGCTCCCTGGAGGGTTCCCGAGTACAGGATCAGGGGGTCTTCACAGAGGATACGGCGGCTGTGAACGTGCCCCAGACACCAGATGTCCATGCCTGACCCTCTGAGGTCGTCCAGCGTGCATGGAGCGTAGGGCTCGTGTCCTTCCAATCCGGAGACGTGTGCGTGGAGCACCCCAACAGCCACGCCGACTCCAGGGTCCCGATTGAACTGTGCTGCCAGGTTCTCTTTGACCACAGATCGTTCGAAGCTCGCCCCATAGATCCTGACCCCGTCTGTGAAGTCTCGTCTTTCCACACGTGATGGTCCAGGATCCGCGGCGAACAGGTGAAGGCCTGGTAACTTTCTCAAAGCATCGGGAAACTTCTCGAGTGGATCATGATTCCCTAATGCGAGGAACACGGGAATTCCAGCATGATAGAGCTGCTCGATTCCCTCTCGAAAGACGACGCGAGCTCTGACCGAGGGATGTGCCCCATCGAAGACATCACCGGCCAATACGACGAAATCCACTCGCCTTTGAACGGCGACGCCTACCATCCTATTCCAGGCTTCGGCCGAGGACTTCCGGAAAAGCGCGGCAAGCTCTGGATTCGACCGGTCAAGTCCAGAAAACGGTCTTCCCAGATGTACGTCAGCAGCGTGAATAAAGGTCAATTCCGGCACGAAGCTGGCCTCCCTCTCCGATTGGTCAATGACGATCCTGGGGTCACCCGCGTTCCTATCATCCTGTGGCAAGAGGCACCTAAAGCTTGCCACTGGGAGCCTCTCGCATGAAAGAGCTTGACGGCTTATACCAGGGTCTCGCAGGACATGCAAATTCAACAGAGCGGTGGGCCATGGCCAATCTCGGCAACTCCCATGATCGGCGATACGGATAGGCGAGGTAGAGATTTGACAGAGCTGTGGTTTCTTACTAGTCTATAGGATGACGATGGGAGAGGATGTGCTCTCGATGACAACCAGGACTACTTTGGCCATAGGACTGATTTTCCTCTTAGTGGGAGGATTCGCATCTGCAGGATGCGCTGGTAAGGCCGGTGAAAGTCTCCAAAGTGAACAAAGCGTTTCCGGGAGCTCAGCGGAAAGGAACGCAAAGGGGAGTGATTCCGCTGTAGTCAGGGAGAAGAAACGCTATCCTATGGTAATTCCTCCCGCTTCCCAGCTCAGGTCGCTCTTGCGTTCCCAGAGGGCGCAGCGATCGGCCGCTGGCAAGCTGGAAGAACCAACGCAGGCTGCCGAACAGGAGAAAGTAATCCCTCCACTCGGACTGTTGCCCGCCCTCTCGCAACCCCGCTGTGATCGATCTATTCCCACGAGGCGTGAGCTCCTGAGGATGCTCAAACGTAATCCAGCCGACGCAAACCAGATTCTCCGCATGTGCGACATTGATGTGAGGAGTATCTCTCCAATTCGCCAGCTTCCCGTTGGCAGTAGACAACTGCCTGAGGACAAAAGGCAGAGGCCGGTGGGAACGTGGGGCAGATAGGCGTCATGGTGCATCGGTTTGGAAACGTGGGTCCTTCGAAGTGGAGGTGAGTCGCGTGCCAAGTTGGAAAAAAATGGTCGGGGAATTTGGCTCAGCGAGCTTCGTGCCCTGTGCTCTGGGGAAGGTGGTTAACGGTAACGGGGCATAGACGCTCGAGGAGAACTTTGTACGCCGGAACCTTACTTACGATGTTTGAGCTCACACGCTGCTGGCGAATGAGTGGCAACGATTTGGGGTTTTTTCTCCTTGACAATTCGTAGACCTGTTCGGTATAAAAATGTAACGCTATTACTTGTAGTTCCCACCCGACTCGGAAAGAAGTGCGGGCGTGACACAAGGACCATGTTTAGGACAAAAGCGCCCGTGCCGAGGTTGCTCTTCCGAGATCCTCCGCAAAGATCTGCAATTTCCCTGAAGCAAATCCCCAAGTTCGCTTTCACCAACCGTTCTTGTGTGCAACACAGGAATGTCTTTCTCGAAAAGGAGCTTTTGGAATGGCCGGTATCAACATTTATGTCGGCAACCTGTCCTTCGACGCGAGCGAGGACCAACTCAAGGAACTGTTCGAGGGCTACGGCCGCGTTCAATCAGCCAAGATCATCTCCGACAGGCTTACGGGTCGTTCCCGAGGATTTGGCTTCGTGGAAATGACGGATCGAGAGGAGGGGTTGAGGGCGATTGAGGAGCTGAACGCCCGGGAATTCATCGGCCGGAGTCTCAAGGTCAACGAAGCGCGTCCCAAAAGTGAGGGTCCGAGGAGGGATAGTCGTAATTCCCGCTGGTAATCGGGATTGCATAGAAAATGCTGCGTGAAGGTCCATCGCCTGCAAGGGACCTTCACGTAATTCACTCGATGCAACAAGCTGCTCTGCTGCGCACCGCCGGATAGTACATATCCGGTTGACAGAGAGCCCTTCCGCCGGAGAAATCCCCGCCGGGCCCACCTTAACCCTCCGAATATACACCATTCTGAGTTGTAGTGCAGGCTTTTCAGCCTGCATTCTTTGGGAATGGCAGCCTAAACGGCTACCCCACATGGTGGGGAATGGCAGCCTAAAAGGCTACCCTACATATGGGGGAATATCCTCCCGCTTGTTGCGGTGCAAGCTTGTAGTGCAGGCTTTTCAGC
Source organism: Thermodesulfobacteriota bacterium (assembly GCA_040753915.1). Taxonomy (GTDB): domain Bacteria; phylum Desulfobacterota; class Desulfomonilia; order Desulfomonilales; family Desulfomonilaceae; genus JBFMDN01. Next base: position 66,888 of record JBFMDN010000024.1, read on the forward strand.
CTGCATTCTTTGGGAATGGCAGCCTAAAAGGCTACCCTACATATGGGGAAATATCCTCCCGCGTGTTGCGGTGCAGACACGTAGTGCAGGCTTTTCGAAACTGTCTCAAAAGCCCGTAGGCCGTGATAATCGTGGCACACCCCCTCACCCTGACCCTCTCCCCCGAAGCTGGGGCATAGGCGTTAAGTTAGAAGTGGAACGGCCAATTGTTCGTCATTCCGGCGAAAGCCGGAATCCAGTCCTTCCAATATGTTATGGACCCCGGCTTTCGCCGGGGTGACGGGGTCCTTGTTAAGTCAACGGACTGAAATCACGTGATGTCATCCACGAAGTTAACGCCTATGCCCCCGAAGCGGGGGAGAGGGGATTGCTCAGGCTCCCTCTCCCTCTGGGAGAGGGCCGGGGTGAGGGGGCCTTATCACGCATCTACGCTCAATCGTGCTACGATTTTTGGTGTGTCCCGAGTTTTGAGACAGTTTCTTTCAGCCTGCATTCTTTGGGAATGGCAGCCCAAAAGGCCACCCCACATCACCGGATTCGCCGAGAGATCGATTCGGAAGCAGCATTCGTTGACATGGCGCAAACCCGGAGTTAGGTTGCCAAGAGGGGTCTAGTCGGTGAGGTCATGAAACAGCCGGAATTCCATTCACGCTGGTATTTCAAAACGGGAGAGGCTATTGGGCAGCAGCTTCTCAGGCCGGTCCATTCGTTTATGGGTTTACAGGCTTCTGCGGGACTTCTCATATTGATCGTGACTGCCATCGCTCTTTGGTGGGCCAATTCACGGTTTGGAAATTCGTATGAGGCTTTTTGGGAGACCCATCTCGCTTTGAGAATCTACGACCATGCCCTGGACAGACCGCTTCATATGTGGATCAATGAAGGACTGATGACCGTGTTCTTCTTCGTTGTGGGACTGGAGATCAAGCGCGAAATCCTGATCGGAGAGCTTGCAACGGTACGCAAAGCAACACTCCCGGTGTGCGCGGCCCTGGGAGGAATGGTCGTCCCCGCGGTGATCTATTTCGTGGTTAGTAAGGAGGGACCGGCTCCGAAGGGATGGGCCATTCCCACAGCGACAGACATAGCCTTCACCATTGGTGTCTTGACTTTGTTGGGCTCCAGGATCCCACGATCCCTGAAGGTCTTCGTGGCAGCTTTGGCAATAGCAGACGACCTGGGAGCGGTCCTCGTGATCGCCCTTTTCTACACCTCTACAATATCCCTCTTGCATCTCGAGCTGACCGGACTGCTTCTCCTGCTCCTGGTGGTGATGAATATTCTCGGATATCGGAGGGCATTGGTGTACCTGGTGCTCGGTTCGCTCGTCTGGTTGGAGGTCTACATGTCCGGGATCCACTCTACCGTTGCTGGTATCCTCGTGGCGTTGACCATCCCAGCACGCGCAAGAACGGACACGGACACGTTTGTCAAAAGAGGTCGAGAAATCCTAAGCGAATTCGAATGCGTGGGAGAGTGCGGTTACAGCGTATATACCAACGCTGAGCATCAAGAGGCAGTTCGGAAGCTCGAAACCCTCTGTCATCACGTGGAGCCGCCCCTTCTTCGAATCGAGCACACATTGCAGCCGTGGGTCATGTTCTTGATTGTTCCGGCTTTTGCTCTCGCCAACGCGGGCGTGCATTTGAGCGCGGAATCGATTACGAATGCCGCCTCATCCCCTGTATCGATCGGGACCTTCCTCGGATTGTTCCTCGGCAAGCAAATCGGAATAGTTTCTTTCTCGTGGCTTACGGCCCGATTGGGTTTCGCCGAATTGCCGGCCGGTGCATCGTGGGGCCAGGTGTACGGTTGTGCAGTCCTTTGCGGGATCGGGTTTACGATGTCTATATTTATAGCTGACCTGGCGTTTGCTGGCACCGATCTCCTCGAGCCGGCCAAGATTGGAATACTCGCGGCTTCGGCAGTTTCTCTCTTGATGGGGCTGGTCTTGCTTTACGCCATCTCGGAGGAACAACCTGACTTTCAAACCTCGTAAGTGCTGACTCGCTTTATCGCTCGGGTGGGAAGAGCTCTCGCCGGCAACAGTCGATGCAGGAGGCAAGCGTGTCAAACAGAATACAATGGGAATCGGATCTGGACTTGGCCCTCTCCATGGCTCGTGTCCAGGAGAAACACGTGATGGTGGATTTTTTCAATCCCGGGTGAGGTGCGTGCAGGCAGATGGATGCAGGTACGTATCCAGATCCCGCCATTGTCAAGCTCGTGCACGATCATCTCATTGCAGTCAGGGTCCAAATCCAGTCCAATCCGGTTTTGGCACAGAGGTTCGCGGTTCAGTACACTCCCACCGTGGTTATCCTGGACGAGGACGGGAAGGAGCACCATCGTAGTGTTGGCGCATTGCCGCCCCAGGACTTCATCCCCTCCTTGCTTCTCGGCATAGGAAAGGCGCATTATGAAAATCGGAGGTTCAAGAGGTCCGGAAAGGTCTTGGCAGAATTGCTGTCCGCTTACCCACAAAGCCGATGGACCGCAGAAGCATCAAACTTGAAACGGGCAGCGGACAAGCTGTCGCACTAGGAGGCTGTTGCGTTCCACAATGCTTTCCACCGGCTACCAGGAGAGAAAATGCAGGAGAGGCAAATTGGTGTTTGGCTTGTAGGGGCCTTGGGCTCCATTTCCGCTGCGGTCATGATTGGTATTCACGCATTGCGAAGCGGATGTACCGATTCCACGGGCATGGTGACCGGCTCCGCACCGTTGAGCGATCTGGACTTGATTCCGGTAGAGGCGATCCACGTTGGCGGGTGCGATATCCGTCGCGCGGATCTCCGTGACTCCCTGCTTGAAGTGATCGGACGCGTGGGAGGTTTGAATCCGAAAATTTCCCTGCAGGTTGAAGAGTACCTTGCACAGGTAACGCCCCACATTTCCTCCGGAATCACGAGAAATTGCGGTGCTGCAATTCAGAGTCTCGCGGCCGACCCGGAGCCGTGCGGCTCAGTGCGCGATCAGATTGACCATATACGCGGCTGCATTAGCCGCTTCAAAGAATCCATGGGTCTCGATGAGGTAGTCGTAGTAAACCTCGCGTCCACAGAGCCGCCGCTGAAACTGACACATGTCCATGAAGACGTAGAGGCCTTGGAACGGACTTTGGACTCCGACGGCGCTGTTCAAGCGAGCACTCTCTATGCGTACGCTGCCATTCAATCAGGATGTCCGTACATAAATTTCACACCTTCAAACGGGGCAATCTTTCCCGCGATGGTGGCGCTGGCGGAGCGCAATGGCGTACCCCTCATGGGCGATGACGGAAAGACAGGAGAAACTCTCGTAAAGTCGGCGTTGGCACCCATGTTCACCTACAGAAATCTCCGTGTGCTGAGCTGGGAAGGATTCAACATATTAGGAAACATGGACGGGCTGGTGCTCAATCACCCAGAAAATCGGGAATCGAAAATCGGGAGCAAGCAGCGGGTACTGGCTCACATCCTCGGATACGAGCCGCACTCTCAAGTGGGCATCAACTACGTCCCTTCACTGGGAGACCAGAAGGTCGCTTGGGATTTCGTGCACTTCGAAGGATTCCTCGGAGCGAGAATGTCCTTGCAGTTCGTGTGGCAAGGCTATGATTCTCTCCTGGCCGCACCTCTCGTGTTGGACCTAGTGCGGCTGGCGGATCTGGCCAAGCGTCGCGGTGAGGCAGGTCTGATGCCACACCTTGCCTGCTTCTTCAAATCGCCAGTCGGTATGCACGAGCACCGTCTCCACGAGCAGTTCCGTATGCTCACCGACTATGCTGCCCAGGGCAGGACTGGGGAGTAAACGGCTGCAGGGGACTGGCTCGGTAGCAAAGGATCAATGACACGCGCACCGACCACCGAAATTTGTACGGGTGGTTCTTGAACGGCCCCTATCATCTCGGTGGTACGACGGCATTTGTTGTGAGACCGCATAGTCGTGCGGCAACAGGCGGGCCACAAAACGATGAAGCTTTCGTTCAGCACCAACGCGTTTTCTCGCTTCTCCGTGTTTCGCGCGGTGGAATGCATAGGCTCCCTCGGATACGACGGAGTAGAGCTCCTCGCGGATGTGCCACACCTGTACGCAGACACGGTCTCGGAAGACGATCTGACCAAGCTGAGAGCTATTCTTGGGCAAACTGGGCTTTCGGTCGCGAACCTCAACGCCAACACAGCGATAGGATACTACGGAAGATCTTTCTGGGAACCACTTTTTGAGCCCTCACTCGCCAATCCCGATCCCGAGGCCAGGCGATGGCGAATAGAATATACAAAGCGATGCATCGAAATGGCACATGCTCTGGGAGCACAGTGCGTCAGCGTCACCTCGGGTCGGCCGGTGCCCGGAATCCTGCCGCGGGAGTCACTGAGCCTGTTGCGGCAATCTATGGTGGAATTGCTCACACACGCGGAGGAACGATCGATAGCGATAGGTATCGAATACGAGCCGGGTCTGCTGATCGAACGGTGTGAGGAGCTGGCGAGCTTCATCGAAGAAATTGGCTCTCCCGTCCTGGGGGCCAACCTGGACCTTGGTCACAGTCACGTGGCAGGGGAAGAACCGCAACGTGTCATCGAGATCTTGGGGCATCGCATCTGGCATCTGCACGTGGAAGACATTCTCAATGGGAAGCATTACCATCTCGTCCCCGGTACCGGTGAGATGGATTTCGCACGGCTCTTCGATCTCGTCGCGTCAACTGGATATAAAGGGTTTGCGACCGTGGAGCTTTACACGTTCCCCGATCGGCCCGAAGAGGTGGCTCGACAGGCATACGAGTTTCTTCGCGGATTGTGATGGCTGCCCGGCAGTTGGGAATGTTGGCACGGTTGCACCATCTCAACCGTTGTGAAGGAGAGAGGTATCATTCATGAGATTTGCGTTCAGCGCGAATGCGTTCCGGAGACACACACTGTTCGACGCGATACGCATCATCGCTGCCACGGGGTACGAAGGCATCGAAATCATGGCGGATGTGCCCCATGCCTATCCACTCCACCTCAGTGAGTCCAACATTCGGGAGATCCGATCTGCGCTGAGTGATCATGGACTCTCAGTGTCCAATGTCAACGCGTTCATGCACCACGCGGACGGAGATACGTACCACCCCTCCTGGATTGAACGGGACGCCCGACTTCGTGCCAAACGCGTGGATTATACTCTGCGGTGTATCGATCTGGCCGCAGCCTTATCTGCATCCAGTATCTCCACCGAGCCCGGCGGCCCCTTGGACGGAATGAGCAGGGATGAGGGGCTCAAATGGTACAGAGATGGGTTGGCCGCGGTTGAGCTGAGAGCCCAAGGAGCCGGCGTGCGCATCCTCATCGAGCCGGAGCCCGGGTTGCTCATCGAACGCAGTGCTGAATTTCTCGAGCTGTTCGGGGATTTGAATCCTGCAATCTTTGGTCTCAATTTCGATGTGGGGCACTTCTACTGCGTCGGGGAAGACCCTTCGGCTCTCATCAGGCGAATGACTCCGATGATCCATCACTTCCATCTGGAAGATATAGCCGCGTCTCGGGTTCACCACCATCTCATGCTGGGCCACGGCGCCATCGATCTTCCGGAGGTGCTGAACACTATCTCAGGAATCGGTTTTTCAGGATTCGTCACAGTGGAGCTCTACACCTACGAGGACGCTCCCCACGAAGCTGTAAGAGAAGCGTTCGCATATCTGAAGCGGTGGAAGGAGAACAAGGGAGACAGCAGCGCCACGCGCGGTTGAACGGGTCCGGCAACGCATTCCACAAGAAAACGGCCTTTTCCTGCGAGAATGACGTGGCTCCCACAACCTAAGTACCGGATTTCATAATTATGGTCACGTATTCCGCCTCGACCCAGTTGGAGGTTTGCGCTCTGAAGGAGCGCACCTTCAGTAGCCACAGGTTTCAACCTGTGGTTCGGCACGGCACAACCACCAACCGACCCTGAAAGGGTCGACCAAGAGGATTCTCATCGCCAGGTATAGGAACCGATCATGAATGAGCCTTGGCTTTCATGCATTTCAATGGTGGACCCCGTCAGGGTCCCCGTTTGTCGGTTTTGTCCTTCCGTGGGTTGAACCCCACGTCTACTCATGGCATGCCCCTTCAGAGCGCAAATCCCCGACCGAGTCGTGGCAGAATACGTAACAGTACTAATGAAATCCTGTACTATACCGATGCCAAGAGTTCTTTCCGCTTCCCATATGCCAAGAACATATATGGGAGGTTCGCAGACCGGCGGAACGGTCGTCTGAAACTGTCTCAAAACTCGGGACACACCAAACATCGTAGCACGATTTGGCGTCGATGCGTGGAAAGGCCTTGACAGGCAACACAGTTGCTCTCCCACAGGGCATAGGCGTTAAGTTAAAAGTGGAACGGCCAATTGTTCGTCATTCCGGCGAAAGCCGGAATCCAGTCCTTCCAATATGTTATGGACCCCGGCTTTCGCCGGGGTGACGGGGTCCTTGTTAAGTCAACGGACTGAAATCACGTGATGTCATCCACGAAGTTAACGCCTATGCGCTTCGGGGGAGAGGGTCAAGGTGAGGAGGTGTGCCACGATTATCACGGACTGCCGGCTTTTGACACACTTTCGTCTCGCCCGTCAGTGTTGAGGAGGAGAAACGGAAATTATTGTTGGCAACCGCCATAAGCTATTTTTGCGTCACGTTCTTGGGGGCTCGTACCCGAGCTCCCGAAGCTGCGTCGCGCTCCGTGTCCAGTGAGGGGTGACTTTCACGAAAAGATCGAGGCGCACTGGCTGCTGGATGAAGCCCTCAATTTTCTGTCGCGCCGCGATCCCGATTTTCTTGATCATGCTTCCGCCCTTGCCGATGATGATTTTCTTCTGGCTGTCGCGCTCCACGTGAATGTCTGCTCTGATGAGTACGCGGCGAGCCTGTTCCTTGAATTCCTCCACCACCACAGCAGTCTTGTACGGGACCTCTTCCCCGGTCATTCTCATAATTTGCTCCCTGATCATCTCCGCCACGAAGAAGCGCACGGGAAGATCGCTGATGTCGTCCTCCGGAAACTGGGGAGGCCCAGGGGGCAACATGCTGACGAGGACCTCCAACAACTCATCCACGCCAGTTCCCTCTGTGGCACTAATGGGCACGATGTGCTCGAAGGGATGCATCCTGGAATATCGATCGATCAGAGGAAGCAGGGCCTGGTAGGAGATGGTGTCGATCTTGTTGATTGCGAGCACCGAAGGCTTGCTTGTGGCTTTGATCAACTCGATCGCACGGATGTCCTGGTCGGGAACCTCTTGCAGGGGCTCTACAATGAGAAGCACCATGTCCGCGTCCTGGACGGTCTTCATGGCGGTGGCCAAGAGCGACAGGTTGAGGGCCCCCTTGGCATCGTGAAGGCCGGGGGTATCCTGTAGGACCATCTGGACGTGAGGAGCGGTGTAAATGGCCGATATTCTATTCCTTGTGGTCTGAGCTTTTGGTGTGACGATCGCGACCTCGGTTCCCATGATCCTGTTGACGAGCGTAGACTTACCCACGTTGGGCCTCCCTGAAACCGCGACGAATCCGAAGCGATGCTCATCCGATTCCATTTGCGCATTCTCCTTGACCGCGAAGCATCTCACGAGGTATTATAACAAGATTGTAGTCATCGTGGAGAGATGCCCGAGCGGCTGAAGGGGCGCGACTGGAAATCGCGTGAATGCCCACAAGGTGTTCCGAGGGTTCGAATCCCTCTCTCTCCGCCACTACCTTTCCAAAGTCTAGGTGGGACCGTTTGCACCTATGCTTTGCAGCGGGACTGGCTGACCTGCAACGTATTGTTTCTCCTTCCGGGCAGAGGATCTCCTCATCGACGTCAATCCAACGCCTTCACCGGAAGACGATTTCAGCGCTCGCCATTGATCGTTGCAATCAATTCCGTGTGAATAAGCCCATTCGTCGCCACAATGTTTCTCGTCCGAAACGTGACGGGACGGTTGTTTCGATCCGAAATCCGACCTCCCGATTCCTTTACCAGCAACATGCCCGCAGCCTGGTCCCATGGTTTCAGCCTCAATTCCCAGAAACCGTCGAGACGACCGGCAGCAACGTACGCTAAATCCAACGCAGCGGCTCCCTGTCGCCGGATACCTTGCACCCGTGTGACAACCCTCTGAAATTCCTTAACGTTGTTATTGGGATTCGTCGCGCGATCATACGGAAACCCGGTGGCAACCACACTAGTCCGCAGGAGCTTGCTATCGGACACCCGAAGCCTCTTTCCGTTAAGAAAGCTTCCACCGTTTCGAGTGGCTGAGTAGCGTTCACCTTTCACCGGATCGTACACCATTCCTGCAATGAGATCATCCGATTCCGAAAGGGCAATCGAAATCGCAAAGTGGGGTATGCCATGAGCGAAATTCACGGTTCCATCCAGAGGATCGATGAGCCAGAGCCATCGCGATCCCGACCGTTCCGTAAGAGTCTCTTCCGTAAGAACGTCGTGATGGGGAAATTCCCGGGCAATAGCCTCCATGACGATCTCTTCCGATTTTCGATCAGTGTCCGTGACGATGTCGATCGTTGTCTCTGACGACCCCTTACGCTCGATTCGTAAGTCCGTATGGAAGTAGGACATGAGCGCAGCCCCGGCTTTATCCATCACCATGTCAAGAAACTCCAAAATTTCCGTAGGATTCATGCTCGTTTTCATTGGAAAGCCCTTCCAAAAATCACCGCGGCTCCCGTTATGGCTCCATCGACAAAAATCACGACGTTCTCAGCCTGAACGAGACCCCAATGTCCGCACCACGAGGTCACCTTCTACCACCAATTGGTTCACGGTCATGTGTTACCCGAAGCGTCGCCAGGCAATTCTCTATCGGTCACCGTGCAGAAGAGGCGACCACGGTTCAGCCGGACGACGAGATCTTCCCCTGCGAGCACGTTTTCCGAGTCCATAATAACCTGACCGGTCGCGGGACGCATGGTTATCGAGTAGCCCCGTGCCAACACGGCGAACGGGCTGAGGCTGTTCAGTTGAGCCGCGAGATTCTCAACCTGGACCCTACAGCTCTTGAGAGAGTGGCGCATGCCAATGATAAGCCGCTCCGACTGGACGGCACACTCATCCTTCGCCACACGAATGTCTCGGAGCACGTGTGTCGGGCTCAGCCGCGAGCGCAAACCGTGTGTGTCTTGACGGACCGTAGTCATTCTCCTGTTTATGGCATTCGTCAGACGCACGGTCAGGTCGTCCAACGTCATCCGCCGCTCCTGTATCTGCCGACGCGGGTCGAACAGACGGCGGACCAATTCCTTGACCGAGTCAGCGCTTCGCGCCATGCGGTTTCGCATGGCATTTCGTATGCGAGCCACCAGGTGAAGAGTGTCAGCAGCCAACTCCTGCCTGTCGGGAACTACGAGTTCCGCAGCCGCGGACGGAGTGGAGGCCCGCACGTCTGCAGCGAAGTCGGTGAGAGTGACATCCGTTTCGTGTCCTACCGCGCTAACGATGGGAAGAGGACACCGAGCAACCGCGCGAACGACGTTTTCGTCGTTGAATGCCCACAAATCCTCAATTGATCCGCCGCCTCTTCCGATAATGATGACGTCCACGTCCCCCACGGAGCACAAGCGGTCCAACGACTGGCACAGCTCTTCAGGAGCTCGGTCCCCCTGCACCGACGCGGGGCTGATCAGGACATGCGTCCCGGGAGAGCGCCGGGTAATCGTGCGAATCATGTCCCTGACCGCGGCCCCCCGGGGAGAGGTTACCAGGCCAACCGTCCGGGGAAAGCGAGGCAGGCGCTTCTTGCGATCTTCATCAAAAAGTCCTTCCGCGGCCAACCTTGTCTTGAGCTGCTCGAATGCGAGCATCAAGCTGCCCAAGCCGAGTGGCTCAATGGTGTCCAGGATCAATTGATATTCGCCGCGCACGCTGTACACGCCGAGGCGACCCCAAGCGACGACATCAAGGCCGTTCTCGAGCCGGAATTTGAGGAATCTGCTCTGGATTTTAAACATTACGCATCGGATTTGCGCGAAATTGTCCTTCAAGGTGAAATAAAGATGCCCTGACGGTGCAGGCCGAAAATTCGAAACCTCTCCCTGCACCCAAACTGATGGATACTCCCGCTCCAACAATTCCCGAATCTGTTCAGTAAGCTCTGAGACGGTGAAAATATGCCTTGCAGGGAGCTCCACGATTCCTCCTCTCGTTCCTTCCCTCAGTTAGACGAAAATCAAGGTATTCTATTATCACACCCGAAGATTTTCAATGCGCTGTTGCCGCCAGAATCCACGGTCTACGATGACGTGTGGGTCGTGTGGACCCTGTAATGTTCTCATGCAAGCGTCTGTGGCCTACGCATGAGGTCGTTTTTGGGTCGTGTGGCACTCCCCCTCCAAACGTATGTCT
>JBFMDN010000025.1:0-72029 GCA_040753915.1 Thermodesulfobacteriota bacterium
ATAGCACTCGGTACGCCTAAGGGCAGAAAACCCCGGATAAACAACTTGAAACTCCGACTAGATTCCCTCTGATGACCCTGCTCGGAAAAATCCTCAGTCCTGAACGACCAGCAGCGCGGAACGTAGGGTCTATGCGCACGATCACGCGTTTTTCTCGGAATTTCGTGCGTGCGTGGAAGCCCTCAAACCAACCGCAATCATTGGCGTTTCAGGAAAGCCTCGCATGTTCACCCGCGAGATACTGGAAGCCATGGCTCGTTTCAACGAAAGGCCCATCGTTTTCTCCCTATCCAATCCTACCTCCAAGACGGAATGCACCGCCGAGGAAGCCTACACCTGGACTCAAGGCCGTGCTATTTTCGCGAGCGGCAGCCCATTCGACCCGGTGACGGTCCATAATACTTTGTGCCCGCACAGGGGAACAACGTGTACATCTTCCCGGGCGTAGGCCTGGGCGTCATCGCGTGCGGCGCAAGACACGTCACTGATGAAATGTTCTTGGTTGCCGCACGCACGCTTGCGCAGCACGTTTCTTACGCCGATCTCGCTCAGGGAAGGGTTTATCCGCCACTGCCGAAAATCAGAGCAGTTTCCAGGGCCATCGCAACCGAGGTGGCTGAGGTGGCCTATCGACGAGGTTTGGCGCGGAAACCGAAACCCGACGATCTGAGCTCTTACATCGCCAAAATCATGTACTATCCCGAATACCAGCGCTTCGCGTGACCCTGTAACAGCCCCGAGGACCGGGAGCAACTGTTGGATCGATTGCCTCACGATCCGATCCATCCCGTTGACAGGCATGTTTGTCGTAGCCAAATTCCTTGACATGGGGAGGCCTGTTAAGGATGAAGCCTGCAAATGCAGTCCTTCCCAGCAGAGGTGTTGTACGAGGTTAGTTATTCCGTTCCGAAGGGCGTGAGCACCATGACCTTTGAGCAGAATATCTTGGATCAGATCGATGCACTGCACGAGAGAGGAAGGGATTTTGTGGAACGGGGACAAATATATAGGGTGGCGGTTGAATACGCATTCGAAGTGTGCACGTTCGACGAACAATGGGGACGCTAAGGGAGAAAGTACCATGGAAATGCAGACATATTGTGACAGAATGTCGAGCGAGCTGGCTTCATGGAAAGCCAGAGTCGATGACGTTGTGCGAAAATTTGACAAAGCCCCTTGTGGAGATAAGGCAAATGTGACTCCTCATATCAATCAACTGCATATGATCGTCGAGGAGTTGGAGGACAGAATCAGTATGCTCAAGACCGAGTGCCAAACCGCATGGGAGCCTGAGAAAATGGAACTGGAAAGCAAGTTCACCCACCTGAAGCGAACGTGGGAAGAGGTCTGGCACCGCACCTCTCCCGGGGACGTAGGAGGATAACATCCTGGCACCATTGAAGACCTTCATGTTACAGTGCATAAGAGCGCTTATTTCTTAACAACGGAGTGCGGACGAGAGCCAATTCTCGGGCTTGCATTCAGACGCAGTGAGCTGCGTGCCAAAGAAAAGGGCGGGCTGCAAACCCGCCCTGCCTTGAGACAGGCTCCGAACCCGCACTTCCCAGAAGGAACCTGATTCCCAAATTCGTAGCCCTACGTATGAAATCCTCTACTAAGGTAATGCATATGGAGTTCCGATCGGCAGATCCCTCAACGCTGTCCGGACGAGTGCTCTATGCAATTTGTGCCATGTTAGCGTCTCCGACAGGGCGTATCCCCTTCCACTGGCTTGCGGCCAGGTAGCGCGGGTGTGTTTTTCGCGAGTCCTGACGGCAGCGGGCTTGCTCTGCTAACCTTGGGTCATCTTATCCAATCATCGGGAAAATCATTGACTTGCGGATACAAGTAAGGTACACTCAATTCCAGTGCTGCTCTGACAGTTGGGCGTCGGGTTTTGCGCCATGATGCTACGTTTACGGAGGGGGGACCTTGACCGGCCAGGAGACAGATCTTATCGAGGGGAGTTTTTTCGTCATCAAGGATGGGATGCTCCTTGGAAGCGACCGGGCATGCTCTCCGATGACGCGTGGATTCGGGACGACCGCACTCGCGTCTTCTCCCATTGTGAAAGCCCTTTCTGCTGAAGCTGAGATTTCTCATTTCCTTTTCAGACAAACAAGCCCAATAGGTGAACTGGACCCTAGGACGCTGCCGGGCAGACGTATGTTTGCTTTACGGCAGCACGATGATGTGCTCTGCGTGTGAATTGAGATGAAGAGCAGGTCCGAAAGCGGGATTGGACATAGACAGCGTCCTCCTAGATGGAAACGGAAAGGGATTTTACAAAAGAGTCTGACTTCGCCTGCAGCAAGTAGCTGGATTCGTGGAGGGTGTGAGAATGAGCGATGAAGAACAAGCGGCCACTACCCCCTTGCAAACGAATGGGTACTCCACTCTCCCAAGAAGGTTGGCACCCCAATTTACTGAAACTATTGATTTACCTCATGTGCCTCGCCACCGCATGACAGAGTCGGGCAGTTTTGAGTTGGTAGGAATCAGCTCAACGGCAATCGGGAGTCTGCTGGACGCTCTGCCGATACCGGTCTTGTGTATTGACAGCTCACTATCCGTACGATTCGCGAACAAGGCATGCTCAAAAATCGCGGAGACCTCTGAAGATCTCCAAGGGCGGTCCATCTTGAGAATCATGCCCCGCGACCAAGATATTGACCTGATGCACACGGTAACGGCAAACATCCTGGCCACGAGAAAACCTCAGATCGCGGAAGGGATGATACGGAGGAGCAACGGAAATATGTGGGGCCGGATGCACTTCCGCTCTATCAGAATCTTGGGAGAGCGACTTGTTCTCATCCTCATCGAGGACCTCACACCAGAGAAGAGACAACTTATTCTCAAGGACAGGCATGAGAAAGAAATTCAGGAAGCCCGTTGTCAGCTTGAAACTCGAGTCAACGAAGCCACAGCGGAGTTATCCAGGGTGAACAGTGGATTACGGAGAGAAATCGCTTACCGACGTCAGGTAGAAGAAAAGCTCAGGCAGAGCCTTGTCAAATTCAAGCGGACCCTGGATGGGACCATTACCGCTCTGGCAGCTCTTGCGGAGAAGAGAGATCCATACGTTGCAGGCCATCAGTTTCGTGTGGCTCGGCTGGCATGCTCCATGGCTACTCACATGGGGCTCTCGGATGATCGGGTCAAGGGCATCGGTATCGCGGCCGCCATGCATGATATAGGAAAGATCTGCGTCCCTGCAGAGCTGCTAAGTAAGCCGGGACGGATAAGCGAGCATGAGTACGGGATAATTCGGGCGCACCCCGAAATTGGCTATGACATCTTGAGAGTCATAGAGTTCCCATGGCCTCTGGCAGAGATAGCCTTGCAACATCATGAGAGGATCGATGGCTCCGGATATCCCCGGGGCCTCAAAGGGGAAGAAATGCTCCTGGAATCCCGCATCATTGCTGTTGCCGATGTCGTTGAGGCAATGTCGTCTCACCGACCGTATCGGCCGGCGCTCGATCTCCGGGACGCGATAAAGGAGATTTGGGAACATAGGGGGGTTCTGTACGATAGCACAGTCGTTGACGCTTGTCTCAAGGTGATAAGGAACGGGATCCCGTGAGAGTGTTTGTCAAAATGCTCGAAATGGGGAGAGGTCTATCATTCGAAGTCAGGACGAGAGTAAGTCCTGCCGAAGCTCTTCATCCTGCTTGAGAGCTGGTGTTGGGGGGATTGATCGGTGGCCAAGGTCAATATTAATGTGAAGGAGATCACGGCTGACATTAGAAACGGTTTGAACGAAGCCGTCATTATGCATAAGTACGGGCTCACTCCCGGACAATTCCAGCGCCTCCTGCGCAAGATGATGGTTGCCGGCCATCTCTCGGAAATGGAGCTTTTCGATTGGCTTAGATTGAGTGATAGTCAACTCTTGGCTGCACTCGGCGAGAAGGCTCACGCGGTTGGGGAGTTGGACACCACGAAGGATGCGCGGGCAGTCGAGTCCGAAAAACCCTCTGATGCTCCCTCGGTGGGAAAGCCGGCGAATATGTCCAACGGGCCTGCTCCGTCTATCAAGTGCATACCGGTTCGGCTCACGGTTCGGGATCTCGGCAGTTCTGGGTGGAGCGGTTTTGTGCGAGACCTATCGGAGAAGGAGCTTCGAGTAGCATACCCCACGATGCACTCTTGTGCTACAGGCGAGGTCAAGAATCTTTGCATAGAAGCCCGCGACATAGGCCAGAAGGATGACATACGGCTGGAAGCGACCTGTGAGTGGATCAAGAAACGGGGGCGACGCGGCGAATACTATGTGGCAAGATTTAACATAACGCGCATTTCTGATCGAGAACGGGACAAAGTCCGTTCTCTGATTTGGCAACTGCTATCGGACCTCCAGGTTCCGGCAAGAAGGGAGACTCATGAACCTGAACCAGAAGTGGCGGTGGAACATTCGACCGACGCTCTCTTGTTATCCAACGCTCAATTTGAGAAGACCCATGAGCTCTTTCTTGACGGAGAGACAGCCTCTTTCGGACCCAATGAGCCAAGCTGAACGGCTCGGATGAGCAGGAACGAGGAGCCACACCACAGGCTAACGGGACTGTCTCACAATCTGCCGACAAGCCTGAATCAACGGGCCTTGCTAAAGGGCTGGTTCATGAACCGCGCAAAATCAGGGCGCGTTCCCCCAGAGCGGCAGTGCCCCTGTAAGCCATGGCATCAGGCGCTGGCGGCCTGCTGGAGTGCTCCAACTACTTCCGAAGGAATAGAGGTGAAGCGCATCAGGCATTCGTACTGCCCCTCCACCTGTTTCACCGATATGACCTTGGCGTAGCACTCTCTGGACATGAGGGCGAGGTTGGTATCCAGAATTTGGATCTTCACTTCGTCCCATCGGTTTAGGGGGTAGGTCGACCAAACGGTAACGCGTTTTGGCGAGAAATGCGTGATCGAGGCACTGAGCGGTTCTCCTGCAACGACTTTACGGTCAAGGGCATAGAGACGGACCTCGATTTCTTCTCGCAGCGGGATCAGGTTTTCTATCAGCACCGGTAATCGAACATTGTACGGCTCTGAAATACCTATCACGTCGTACAAGACTGATGTCGAAGCGAGTCCCTTCACTTGGACTGACAAAACATCTGCGACGTCCAGTGTGTTCGGCATCCTTTCATAAGTGGCATCACTGACGAGGACCTGTCCGCCGACCGCGTACGATTCCATTCTGCCAGTCAAGTTCACCTCGGAACCCACTACTCCGTATTTGGTCCTTCTTTCGGAACCGATGTTCGCCACAACAACTGTGCCCGTGTGAACAGCGATACCCATTTCTATACAGGGGAATCCGTCCTTCCTATTACAGGCGTTAACATCCTCCATGGCTATCTGCATTTTCAGCGCGCAAGCCACTGCACGGGCCGGATGATCGTTCAGTGGCTCCGGTGCACCAAAGAACGCAAAGATCCCATCCCCCATTATCTCGTCCACTATGCCCCCGTGGTCTTGAATGATCTCTACCATCTTTCCCAGGTACCGGTTGAGAAACAGCACGACCTGGTGCGGTTGCATGTCTGCAATGTGCGCAGTGAATCCTCGAATATCCGACATAATCATTGTGATTTCACGCGTCTCCCCCCCTAATTCAAGGCCGTCTTTGGATTCCAGGAGCTTGGTTACCACCTCTCGAGTCACGTAGCGACCGAAAGTGTCTCGAATAATTCCTTCGATTTATCGGCAATGACTGCTAGTACGACGAAGTTGTTTCCCGTCGTGAAGCCTAGGACCAGTGCTTCCTTGGAACAATTAAGCACGTCCTTGAATGTGAATCCTGTGAAACAGGTGACAATCATAGGCAGCAACCAGAATGTCAAGACAAAGGTGGCCAGTATGTAGCAGACAAAGTAGACCTCAAGACGCTGTAACTGCTCGAAGGAGATGGTGCCCACGAAAGTGGCTGTGAGAGCGAAGACGCCAATTGGGGAAGTCTTGACTACCATTCTCGTCATCTGGGTGAGGGCCTCGGCCAGGACCGACAACATTTTCAGGAATGGCTCTTTGTCTTTGACGCGTAAGAGAGCTGCGCCAAGAAACACGCTGAAGAAAACTATGGCGGGAACCAGAGCGTCGGACAGGGCGTTAAAGATATTGGCCGGAATATAGTATTCCAGCAAATTGGTAGCCTCAACCGTCCGAGGCTCCGACACGCTAAAAAAAGAAGAAGTCTGCGACACCGGAAAGGCGTACGTGAAGCTAAAAATCACAATTAGTCCCACGAGCCAGAACAATACCAACATGAGCGAACCCTTGCCGGCCATCAGTTTGGCATCGCTTGGGGCGAGGGACCCAACTCCTTGGATCAACGTCACCACCATGTACGGGAACACGCCCATCTGGAGCAGCATGATGAAGGCCTTGCCGACGACGTTCAGAGGCTGACAGAGCTCCCCGAAGAAAAGACCGCATAACACGCCCAAGCCAAGGCCGACAAAGATCCAACTTGAAAGGCTGAGACGGGAAAGTCGTTGAAACATGTCACAACTCTGGAAGGTTGGGTTTTCTGATGAGGAAGCCGTTTTCGTCTTTCAGGTTTATTTCGTAGACTCCCATATTCGATTCGCCCTTGGCCATGGTCGCGGTTCCGCTGTACCCCAAACCTGTCGGCGCGTGAAACCGCTGATCTCCGAATGCCAGGAAACAGCTCGTAACACCCCTTATTGTGCCCTCTGTTCTTTCCAAATCGCATTCTACCGGCATATTGAGATCGGGGGTGACGAGAGTTTCATCGATCTCTGCGTGAAATTCAGCTTTCAATCGCTCTTTATCCCAAGAAAACGACACCCAAGCATACGTCTTTTCAGTCCCCGCCACTAGAGCATCATAGGTATACCGCAACGAACCGGACCCTTCCTCAGCCCGTGTCTCCACAACTGCGTTCTTGCTCTCTCTTAGCTTGCCCAAAGTCGTAGCGTAGTATCCGAACGTGAACCCACCCAAGCGGAGCACGGGGATCGTATTGTCATCATACCGTGAAAAATCGCCTCACACTTCCGCGACGATCCGGCATTTCCACATCGTTGTAGGCACGCCCTCACAGGTAGCCTCGTCGGATGTCTCCCGATAAGCTTGCGAGAAGTGAAGAGTGCCAAGCTGCTGGGATTCCGAGGCCACTTGACACGAATCACCAAACAGCAGAGAGTGAGGGATGTCCCGAAACGAGCTAACTTGCCCGTCCGGCTGAGAAAAATCAATCAGCCATACGCGGTCCTTTGACTACATTGACGTGCATTCCTGAGCTTGTTGATGTGGAGAATCTCAATCCTCTTCCGGGAGGTCACCCGCATTGAGAGCCGGTCGCGTACCCATTGAGAGCAAACTTCATCCCCCCAACCAGGCTCCTTATTCGGAAGCACAATTGAAAAGCTTGGCTGTTCACACTCTGAACGTCGCGAGTCTCAACCTGCCTATGAAGCTGGGAGCAACCACCTTCATACAAAGTCTTGGCAATATGTTCAACTGGTTGGTTCTTTCATTCACTATCGAGCACCTGTCGCACTACCTGCAACAATTCCTTGGACTTGAAGGGTTTGGTGATTGTCGCCTTGGCATGCGTATCAAAAAATCCTCTCGTCTCCGGATCCATGGGTAATCCACTGGCAATAATTGCTTTCAGGTTGGGGCTAATTGCGAGAAGCTCCTCGAGACACTGCTTGCCGCCCATCTCCGGCATTATCAGGTCCAATATCACGAGCGAAATCCTATCCTTCTCCTTGCGGAAAACCTCCACCCCTTCTCGACCGTTTGCGGCATCAAGCACTGTATACCCCCCCAAGCTCAGCAACTCCTTTGCCCAGGTCCTGACCAATTCCTCGTCGTCGACAAAGAGAATTGTCTCCGTCCCGAAGGCAGGCATTTCACTCGTTGTGTCCAATGGCCATCCAGCCTGCTTCTCCGTGGCCGGAAAGTAGATCCTGAAGGTCGTGCCCTTGCCTCGATGGCTGTCACAGGTGATGTGTCCGGCATGCATCTTGACGAGCCCGAAGACTGACGAAAGTCCCAGACCTGTGCCTTGCCCTGGCTTCTTAGTAGAGAAGAAGGGCTCGAAAATATGCTCCAAGACATCCCTATCCATACCGTGACCTGTATCCGAGATGCTGAGACAGACGTAATCACCGGGTTGTACCTCCGGATATTTCCGGCAGTACGTTTCATCCAGTGAAACGTTTAGAGTGCCGATTACCAGTTTCCCTCCTTCGGGCATAGCGTCTTTTGCATTAACAGCGAGGTTGAGGATTATCTGTTCCACTTGAATCGGATCCGCATGTATCAGTCGGAGACCTTCTTCCAAATTGAGGGCTATACTGATCATTTTGGGGAGCGTTCTCCCCAGCAGTCGAGCAGCTTTTTCCACTTCATGGTTGAGATCCAGAGGACGGGGATTGCTCTCAACTCTACGACTGAACGTGAGCACCTGCTTTACCAGCTCCGATCCCCTCCGGCTTGCCTCACGTATGGCTCGCATCGCCTGATAGTTTGGTGAATCCTTGTCCAGCCTCAGCATCACCAGGTCGGCGTAACCAAAGATAATTTGCAGCAAGTTGTTAAAGTCGTGGGCAACACCCCCTGCGAGAGTGCCGAGCGCCTCCATTTTTTGGGCCTCTCTCAATTGTTTTTCAAGGAGCAGCTCGTGGGTAACGTCTCGAATTGTCGAAATCGCCACAGGCCCCCAAGAAGCGTCTTCCGTGACCACTGAATCTACCAGGGCCTGTATTACGGACGCGTCTTTCCTAACATATTGATATGGCACGTCATGTGCCTCTCCCTTGGTCCACAGGTCCGGAAAGCTTTGGCGAAATCTGTCCCGACTTTCCTCAGTTAAGAATACATCGATGACATTGCCGACAATTTCATCAGGGGAATAGCCCATGTGCCGTATCCACTTGGCGTTCACACTCCGAATTCTGCCTTCCAAATCAAGGGCATGCATCATCATGGGTGCGTGGTCGTAAAGCTGCCTGAATCTTGCCTCACTTTGCTGGAGCGCGGCCTGATATTCCTGGTTGAGGATCATCTGCTCTTTTTCTCGCGTAAGATCCTCCAAGAGAACCAGTATGAGGCGCTCATTGGCTATCCTGATGGACCTCAGTGTCAGACGTCCCCACACTATTGTCTCGCAGACCTTCAGTACCGCGCGAAATACCCTGGACTTCCTATCAGAAAACACTGCTTCAATGACAGATTGAGCCTTCTGAGCGACCGATTGAACTGGGAATAGCGAGGGGTAAGGAGCTCCCAGAATTCGCTCATAATCAGGCGAAATCCTTGAAAAGGCTTCGTTCGCGACCGCAATACGGAGGTCGTGCTCCACGAGCAACGCAGCGATGGGCAATGCTTGGATCACCTTGCCGAACGTAGTCTTCCAGATCTTTCCCCCGATGTCGAAGCTGCCAGAGGCTGTTATCTCTTTGGTAAAGAGACCGTTTAAATCTATTGTTTCCGTGGATTCCCTGTTGCCTAACAGGTGCCTTGGGAGTGAAGGCTCTTCATGAACTGAGTCGGGGGAGATCTCCTCCAAAGGGCTTGTGCCGCAAATCCTCGGACCGTCGCGCCTGCCCACCCCCTCTGCCCTGAGATCCTCGATTCGCCTTCGCAGTTTCTCCAGCTCGTCGCGGATCTGTTGCGATGTGTCGTCACGTTCAGGCATGTCCCCCCCTGTTCCACATATATAAAGCAGTCGTGTCAATCCTTGGCACGGGCGAGCCAAAATTCTCAACACCCAGTTGCCGTCGCCGAAGGTAGGAGAGGCTGTGTGAGCGGGTCCGACCGGGGATTCCCAATCCTCAGACCGGTCACCGGATCCCTATTCGGCTTTGACCACGTGCCCGTTTACTTCTCCAAAAACCAGGGGACGTCGGTCAAATGGCTGACCACCCGATCTTACTCCGTTTTTGAGCGTATATTACCTCAGGTCCCCGGTCAAGAACTATCTTCGCAAGGGTTTCTCGCTGACTTTCTTTGACGCGGCCCTAAGATGTGGGTATTATCGGTGTGAGGTACTGCGTCATTGGCCGGTAGACACCTCGTTTCCAGTCGTCCAATGGTTCTGACTAAAGAGCCGCGTGAGACCAATGTGATTCCACCTCAGGGGGAAGAATCCTTGTGTGCCAAGAGCAACTCTTGTTTGCCGAAAACCTGGCCAAGGCTCGCAGAGCCTCTGATATGAGATTGTGAGTAAAGTTGTCTGGGGGGAACAACCCATGCGGACAGCCGCAGCGACTCGGGTCGATCCCATCCCAATGGGCATCAATCTTGGGGAAGAGATCCGGCAAATTGCAGGTAGCAGGAAATGCCTTGAGGGACTTTTCATGATCAGCCCGCGGGGCACAGTAGTAGTCTCAAATGCACATTCCTCAGTACAGCATTTCATGAATGCGGTAACAGATTCCTGACCGGCACCGCCCCTCTGAGGCCCCCCTCAACGGCGGGAAGGACTCCCTGGCGGTCAACGGGGACGGTTGGAGTGGGGTCTCCTGATTTGGTACCGAACCTACGAAAGGGAGCACTGAGTACAGGATTTCATAAGTACGGTTACGTATCTCAAAGTTGTTGAAAAGGAATGATGTGATCAGTGACTGCTTCATGCCCTGAAGGGGCATACCATGAGTAGCCGTGGGTTTTAACCCACGGGAATGAGGGAACAAAAAAGCGAGGACCCTGCAGGGGTCCCCCATTGAAATGTGCGAAAGCCAAGGCTCATGCATGATCGATGACTATATCAGGCGAGGAGAAGGCTCTTGGTCGACCCTTTCAGGGTCGGTTGGTGGTTGTGACGCGCCGAATCCCGCGTCTCGCGGGACTACTGTAGGTGCGCTCGTTCAGAGCGCAAATCCCCGACTGAGTTGTGGCAGAATACGTGGCCGTAACTTTGAAATCCTCTACTTAGGAGCATGGGCAAGCCTACCTGCCAACCAAGGACGACCAGTATGAGTGACGGCTCACGCCTGCATCAGAAGAAATGGCCGTGGATTGCGTTGTTTTTCGTCATGGCCGCAGCCTTTCTGGCCCTGGGATATGTGTACTACCTGGGCCAGATACGGGCAGCGAGCACGCATGAATATGAAAAGCTCCACGCCATTGCAGAGCTCAAGACCAAGCAGATTCAAGAATGGAGACGGGAACGGATGGCCGTTCTCCAGTTGCTGGCTCAAAGCCCCTACTTTGCTGCTGCCGTCCAAGAATTTGCTCTCCGTCCTGATGCGAAGGACTTGGAATCTCGTCTTCGCCAGCGGTTGATGACGGTCACACATGATCGCCGGTACCAGGATGCACTCCTGGTAGGTTTGGATGGGGAGATTCTGGTTTCTGCCGAGGGGGGGTGTCAGGAGCTCGACCCTTCCACGGGACAGACGGTGAAGGACGCACTGAGCAGTCGCCGTACCCTCGTTGGTGACTTCTATCGTTGCTCCATCGACGGCAAGATCCGTATTGACGCGGTAGCCCCAATTCTCGGCGAAGGAGACCGGCCCGTGGCGGTGCTGGTATTCCGGCTGGACCCTGAGGCCGATCTGTACCCCTTGCTTCTGTCGTGGCCCATTCCCAGTCGAACCGCGGAGACCGCACTTGTAAGGAAGGACGGAGATCATGTTCTCTTCCTCAATGAGCTGCGGCACCGTCCTGGTAGTGCTCTGAAACTCAGAGAGCCTTTGACGAACTCGGATCTCCCATCGGTCAGGGCTGTCCTCGGCAAGCACGAGCACTTCGAAGGCAAGGACTACCGGGGTGTTGAAGTGCTTGCAGGTGTATTCCCGATTCTTGATACCCCATGGTTCATGGTGGCCAAGGTCGATAAGGAGGAGATGCTGGATGAGGTACATCGGGAGGCCTGGCTCATTTCCCTTCTGGTAGTGATGCTCATCATTCTCGCCGGAGTAGGTACCGGCCTGGTTTTTGTCTCCCGTCAGAGACTTCTGTACGCGAATCTGTACCGGGTCGAGAAAGAGCGGAGCGAGACGCAAGAGGAACTGAGAGCTACGCTATATAGCATTGGCGATGCGGTAATCACGACCGACACCGGGGGGCTGGTCCGACATATGAACCGCGTCGCGGAGAGGCTCACAGGCTGGAGCGAAGCTGATGCGGCGGGTTGCCCCCTTCATGAAGTGTTTCACATTGTGAACGAGAAGACTCGCGAGGAAGTCGAAAACCCAGTGCAGAGGGTGTTGCGCGACGGGATTGTTGTTGGGCTCGCCAACCATACCGTTCTCATTGCCAAGGATGGAACGCAACATGCCATTGCGGACAGCGGAGCCCCGATTCGTGGGGCTGACGGGTCCGTTCTCGGAGTGGTTCTCGTCTTCGCAGATATCACCGAGCAACGGGGTATGGAAGAAGAGCTTCGGAACAGTGAGGAGAAATATCGGACGTTATTTGAAAGCGGCACTGAAGGATTCTTTATCCTGTCAGACGTGTTTGAAGACTGCAACGAACAGGCCTGCCGCCTCTGGGCGTGCACCAAAGAAGATATAATCGGCCATTCTCCTTCCGAATTCTCTCCACAGTTTCAACCTGATGGAAGGAGCTCGGAGGAGGCTGGGCGCGGCTATATGGAAGCGGCAATGGGAGGCGCCCCGCAGCGGTTTTATTGGAAGCATCTGCGCAAGGATGGTGTGCTCATCGATACGGAGATATCGTTGAAAGCGTTGAACTTGGGGCGCCGTCGGGTGCTCCTGGCCACCCTGTCCGACATCACGGAGCGCAAGCGGGCCGAGGCAGCAATTTTGCGAGCAAAAAACGAGTGGGAGCGAACATTCGATGCAGTGCCCGAGCTGATATGCATATTGGACAACAACTTCAGGATCGTGCGTCTGAATAGGGCTATGGCAGAGGCACTGGATCTTTCCCCGCAAGAAATGGTCGGGAAGACGTGCTACAAAGAGATCCATAGAACGGATAGCCCCCCGCATTTCTGCCCTCACCTCAAGCTGTTGAAGGATGGCAAAGAGCACAGCATAGAGATCTACGACGAGGCGCTTGGCGGTCACTTCTATGTAACGGTCTCCCCGCTGCACGATGCAGAGGGTCGTCTGGAGGGATGTGTACACGTTGCACGCAATATATCCGACCAAAAAGCTTTGGAGAAAACGCTGCGCGAGAGTGAGGAAAAGTATCGAACCGTTGTTCAGGAAAGCTTCGACGGCATTTTTGTTCAAAAGGGCACTGTTATCACATTTGCCAATACCCGCTTGCACGAGATGCTCGGTTACGGCTTGGGGGAATTGGAAGGACTGGATCATTGGTTGATCTACCACCCTGATGACCATGATACGGTCCGTTCGAGAGGACAAGCCCGCCTCCGGGGAGAGTGGGCTCCACCTCGGTACGAGGTGCGTTTACTTCGAAAGGACGGGACTTCGTTTCCAGGAGAAATCAGTGCAAAGGTCACCCTGTTTGACAAAGAACCGGGTATACAGGTCTGGATCAGAGACCTCACTGAGTCCAAACGTCTTCAAGAGCAACTCATCCAGGCTCAGAAGATGGAAGCAATCGGGATCCTCGCCGGGGGCATCGCGCACGATTTCAATAACCTCCTCCAGGTAGTGCTGGGGTATTCGGAACTTTTGTTGGCCGACAAACAGGGTGACGATCACGAGACCGCAGACCTCCTGAAGATATTTCAAGCGGCAAGGAGCGGGGCCGAGCTCGTCCAGCGGCTGCTCATGTTCAGCAGGAAATCCGAATCCAAGCCTGTCCCCATGAATCTCAACCAAAAGATAATCCAGGTTGAGAAGCTCCTGCGGCGTACTATCCCCCGGATGATCGATATTCATCTCGATCTCTCACCAGATCTGCCGGAGATCTATGCAGACCCTTCCCAAGTGGAGCAAGTGCTCATGAATCTGGCCGTGAATGCCCATGACGCTATGGCGGAGGGCGGTACGCTCACTGTAAGAACGGCAACGGAAACATTTGATGAGGAGTGTTCCTGGCTCCACGTTGAAGCTGGCCCAGGCACATATGTTCTGCTTGAAGTCTCGGACACCGGGCATGGGATGGATAAGGACACCATTGAATATATTTTCGATCCGTTCTTCACTACTAAGGAGATGGGGCGAGGTACAGGCCTAGGTCTCGCGATGGTGCACGGAATAGTGAAACAGCACAACGGTTACATCACCGTGTACAGCGAGGTCGGGAAAGGAACCTCATTTAGAGTCTACCTTCCTGCCATGGAAACAGAAGTGGACACGGATGTGGAAACCTCATCCGAGATGCTGGCGTTTGGTACGGAGACCATCCTGGTGGTGGACGATGAGAAATTCGTCAGGGACTTGGGCACCAGAATTCTCGCCAAGCACGGATATACCGTTCTCCAGGCAGGAAACGGTAGAGAGGGGCTCGATCTCTTCAAGAGCGAGCTTTCGCGGATATCCTTGGTGATTCTTGACCTGATCATGCCTGAGATGGGCGGCAGGGAATGTTTTAGAGAGCTCCTGAAAATAGATCCGAACGTCAAAGTCGTGGTGGCCAGTGGGTATTCGGCTGATGCGTCGGTAAGAGAAATGATTCAAATGGGCGCAAAGGGTTTCGTAAGCAAGCCTTTCAGGATGAAGGAGATCCTGCGAACCGTTCGTCGAGCTCTGGACGAATGCGGAGACTGTGGACATTGACCCTGTAAGCATTCACTTATGCGCGGCGGACGGAACAAAATCGTCAATGATTTCTGCTAATCGATCCTCTCCTCCCGCTCAAGAGTGAATGCTTGCTGCCCCTTTCATTTTTGTATTGACGAAGAGGCACGTCTGGGATAACATGGTGTATTGGACCGCTGACGGCCCATGGCCCCCTGGACCGGAGGGGTGATGGCCGCCGCGGCAGCATCTTGCAGGGTTTCCACCGAGGTGACCGAGAGGTCCGGAAACACCTGAAAGAAGGGATTTGATACTTCCAGCCTAACGTCAGCAATTCGTAATCTCAGCCGCACCAGAGTGCCCGCGCGCAAGCGTCGGGCGATTTTTATCTTATGTACATCGCCATAGCGTAGGATTCGAGACGTGCGAATATGGTGGGAACCGTCTTCCCAGTCTCCGCATGATCGGTTCCATCGCGATGGGCATTAAGAAAAAGGGGTGATTTTGAATGCCGGGAGTTTATGTCAAGGAAGACGAGCCTTTTGAAAATGCACTGCGACGGTTCAAAAAGCAGGTCCAGAAATCCGGAGTCTTGACGGAAACGAAAAAGAGAAGGGCTTATGAGAAGCCCAGCGTGAAGCGCAAGAGAAAGGCCATGGCCGCTCGAAAGAGACTCTTGAAAAAGCTGAGACGGATGCGCCACAAATAGGGCCCGGGACAGGATTGGAAGCAAGCTGACGGCGAATCATTCATGAATTGTTGTCTTGGGAGTTGAAACTCGACGCCTTTTCCGGTATTGGCTTGTCATTAGTAAAGAAACTCGGGGAGGACGGGTTCCCATTTCTCAAAAAGCTGCCCCAGATTTCGGTAGCCTGCGCGAAAGGTTGGAAGAGGGTCTCGGCCTGACGATCCTCTTCTACGCTACAGCCGCTGTCCTGATTGTGGCCGCTGGCTGGAAAACCGGGTTCGTGCTTCGAGGGCTGGGGACTGCCGAGCTCATTGTGCTGTTGGCCGTGATCGTACCGGCAGCACTTCTGTTCACGGTTTCCCTCACCGGTCTCATCTGTTACTTCGTTTTCATCCCCTCCATAACACATGACGCGCACCTCTTCACACGAGTCCATGGAAGTCATATCCTTCATCCTCTGACAACCTCCGTGGTCCTGGGATTGGCAGGGCTCTGTATTCTGGCCGGAGAGATGGTCACGTGGGGGATTTGGCTGGGGTTGTTGGCAGTATACATCCTGCAAACGACCCTGATCGTTAATCGCGTCCGCCGCGAGCACCTGCTGAACGGCCTCGATGGAACCGCACAAGGGACCCTCTTTCTGCTTCTCCACCTGGTGCTGGGGACCGAGATCATTACCGTGGCAGCAGGCGCGAAACCTCTGGCACCCTGGCGCGTAAGAGATCTCCCGGAGGATACCTGGATCGTGGATGTGCGCACCAAGCCGGAATTCTACTGGAACCGGCTCACGGGGGCAGAAAGCTATCCATGGGGAGCAGGGGTTGCAGAAGCGGCTGCCCACAGGCCTAAGGACCGCCCCGTGCTTGTCACCTGCCTGTCGGGACACCGCTCGCCTACCGTGGCGGTAATGCTGAGAAAACTGGGATTTCAGACAGTGTACAACCTTAACTGGGGCATCCTTTACCTTGTCCTTATCGAGAGAGGCAAGAAGGGTGAGGGACCATTCAGCCTCACGAGACCTCGTCGGGACCCCCACCGGAGAGGCGAAGACGTCCGAGGTCTTACCATAGGGTACGTCGCCCTCCAGGCGCTCATTCTCATCCTCGCGCCAATAGAGCATGGGTTCCGGAAGATACACGTATCTCAACTCCAGCAAATCCTGGGCTGGGTAGTCCTCCTGGCGGGATTAGCCGTGGCTTTGGCGAGCTATCGATCACTGGGGAAAAACTTTCGCGTGTACGCGGCCCCGAGGCGAAGCGGAACATTAGTGACTACCGGGATCTATCGTTGGTTGCGTCACCCCATGTACATAGGCGTAATCATTCTCTTCGCCGGGTATATCATCTTGTGGGGAAGTCTCCTGAGCATTCCACTCTGGCTTGCATTTTCAGCCTTGTACGTCATCAAGACCGTCAAGGAAGAGGCGATCCTAGCAGGCCGATTCCCTGAATACGAGGATTATCGAGCGAGGACGTGGAAATTCATCCCGTATATCTGGTAACCCCAACCAGCCTAGCCGATATGTCCGAGTCCTTCCGCAATCGCCGTCCGTCCCACTCGCACGACCGGGGGAATGGCTGCGGCAATCCCCACAGCCAGTGATGTTGCCATTATCAGGATCAGCGTCGTAGGCGTCACATCGAACACGGGGAGGAAGGCCTCGAGCTGGCTTTGAAAGATCTTGCCGGCCGGAAACAAGAGGAGAGCGCCTGCCAGTCCCCCGAGCAAGGCTATCGTAACCGATTCCCCCGCCACCAGTATCGCGATGAATCGTGGCCCAAAGCCCATAGTCTTGAGCACGGCATATTCAGCAGACCGTTCGCGCGCGGTCATGGCCATCGTGTTTGCGAGGACCAGGAGAATGATTGCGATGACCACAATCGAAATGACTCGTATGGCTCCCAGGATGGCCTCCGTCATGGCGACGAATCCCATCTGAAATGCCTTCTCGGTCTCGGTCAAGGTCTCGGCTAGGGAGCTTTCGAACAACGCATCGATCTCCCTCGATACTTCCGCCGATCGATTCGGATCATCTATTTGGACCAAATACCACCCCACTCGATCGACCCTTTGGGGAAAGACTTTTTTCGCCACCTCGTTGAGGTAGTCATATCTGAAGAAGAAAATCGTTTCATCTACATTGCTCCTGGCGCCCCTATAGATAGCGCACAGCACGAGCTCGATAGTCCCGGCGTAAATCGTCCCCTGAAGCGGGATCACGTCGCCCACTTTCCACTTGAAGCGCTCGGCAAGTTTTCTCCCTGCTATCGCTGCGTTGCGTTGCGCGTCAAATTTGAGTTTCTCCTCCGTGGAAAGCAAGAATTCCGGATACATACCTAGGTAATCGGAACCGCTTATAGCAATTTGGGCAAAGAAGTTCTTCTTGTCTATGTAAATCCCCCCGTACCAGGAGCCGTACCCTATGCCATTCACTCCCCTCACCTGTAAGATCTTTGTTCGATACGCAAGCGGCAACGAATAGATGAGAGAGATCTTGTTTCGCACGATAAGCCTGTCGGCTGCGGAGGATTCCACACCCACGTACCATGCGTCCACTAATGTCCTGAGGATGCCGAACGAGCACATCGCTATAGCTATTCCCACGAGGGTGAGGATAGAGCGGAGACGATGGCGAAACACATTTCTGAAGATTAATTTGACAAGATCCATCGTGTTGGCGGGCTCACGGCAACAGCGTGCTCGGATGACCGCGACCGAGGCTGGATGTCAGCTCGTTCCATCGGTCGAGCCCTTGCCTGATTCGGAGGACACGACTCTGCGCATCACCGCGGATCTGCCGGACAGCGCCAGCGAGGCTCTTCTCCAGATGCTCCGTTGCCCAACGCGCGATTTTTTCAGCTTCTCGCTCGATCGTTCGTACCCTGCGCACGGCAAGCCAGTAGGCAAGGAAGAGCTGGCAGATCCCCAGGACAAGAAGCCCGACGAGGCCTTCGGAGCTGAAGAGCGAGGACAGAACAGATATCACAATATTTAGCAAGCCACCGGCAGTAGGGTTGTTCACCCATGACTCGATTCGCGACACACCAGCGAGCTTCATCACAAGAATCGGTATAGGCAGGAACAGGACCGCCTTCTGCACCCCGCGCCGCCACTTGGCTGCAGAGCCGTTCACGGTCGCGCTCCTGTTCCGTACTGTCTGCAGCACGAGCGCTTCGGCCTCCTTCGCAGCGAGGTCGATGGCACTGCTGGGCGAAATCCCGTCAGACTGCCCATCCCCAGGACTGAAGGCAAATAGAAGCTCTGAGCGAGCCCGAGCTGCCACTTTTTCCGCGTAGTCCTTCTTGTTTGCTGTGAGGCCCTCACTTGCCCGTGCAAGGGCTTCTTTCACCGTGAGCTCCGATGCGGTCAGGCCCGCCCAGCGCCTTGGCACCAGCACTTTGAGAAACCATGTGACTGCTGCGACAGAGGCTTCGCTCCGTACGAAGTAATGCATGATTGCCGCTGACAGATCCTTCTCTCGCTCAAGGATGTCCGCTCCGTCGGTCATCTCAACGGAGGGCTCGGAACAGACTGTCTCGAGCGCTTCCAGCGCTCTCGTCTTTTCCTGGGGTCGGATTGCGCTGTCCACCCGCTGAAGCACAGCTCTGGATTCCATCTCCAGATTGACCGTTTTGATGGACATGATTTCCTTGGCATTTCGGCGAGCCATCAGGAAATCACGGAACCTTTGGAACTCCCTTGCCAGCGCGGGCTCATCTTGCATGCCGGTAAATTCTTGCTCTGCGGAGAGACTGAAGAGGCGAGGTTGCTCCACTCCTGCCTCATGCTTTAGCCTGAAAGTCAGATCGCCAAGCACTTCCTTGAGCCTGGCATGCTCGTCGGGACGCCCCTTCTCTATAAGCTGATCGGCCTTGTTGAAGACAAAGGTGAAGCTGTCCTGATGCCGATGAGTGCTCCGAACCAGGTCATAGAAGGCAGCGTCCGCATACTTCTCCGGGCTTACAACCCAAACGATGGCATCGAGCTCGGGAAGAATCGAGAGCACGGCGTCCCGATTCTCCTCTTCGATGCTGTCGAAATCGGGCATGTCGAGGAGCACCAGGTTCTTCACCGCCTCTATCTCATGCACAGCATCAGGCTCCCGGATGAACTGTGCGACCTTTTCGAGCCCTCGATCCCGTTCCTTGTGCCGATATACTACTGCCCGATCGGTAAAGGGACGCCTGTCGGAGAATCCGGAGATGGTCTTCCCTGCCAAGGCATTGATGAGCATAGACTTCCCGACCCCGGTTCCGCCGAGGATCCCCACGTAGAGCGCCTCTCCTGGCTCGTACGCTTTCTCCAGGAGCACTCGGAGCTCTTCGAGATTTGATTCACGCTCTGCCTCGCTCAGGAAAAAAGCCCCATCGTTCATGAGGAAGTCCCGAGCTCGCTCAAGCGAACGTGCGATGGAGCTTCGATCCGTCATCTGGTGATCGTCATCTCGCTTCATGCTGTCATTGCCAAGAGATGCGCCTCGGTCATCGCACAAGAACGCGCTGAGAGGCTCCTTTTGCAGAAAACCGCCACTCGCGCCTGCAGAGAGACCCCCATTCTCTGGCGAGCTACCATGCAGCCGTGCGAACGCCGACGTTCACCCTTATTTGGGTCCAATGCACGCAGGTTCGGAACAATCGATATCCAGGGGCCTGAGCCAGGGAAACCAGACAGGTATGGGCTTGAGCGACAGGCACGGAGCGGGCAACTGGATAGCCTTGCCTGTCCCGGGAATGCAGATGGTAGCTCTGCCGAACGATACCCACGGCAGAATGTTGAACTCCGTCTTCACGATGGTGGGCCAGATGGGAACGTCGAACGGCATCGAAATAGGCCCCACGGTCTCGGGGGGAACTGGGGGGTCAGGAATACAAACTGGAGCGCCTCCGCCGGCAAAGGACGAGACGGACAGACACATCAAAGCACATATCAGCGCAGTACAAACCGCTAATCTCGCTGGTACCATCCTCTTTCCCCATTACAACGGAACAACCGTATCTCAAAGAATCAACGCCCAGGGCTGAATGCTACCACTGCGCGAGTCGGGCTGTCAAGAACGATCCACCGGAGGGAGGGAAAGGGGCAACCAGCACGTGTCTCCCGGTTGCCCCCTGTTTCAAGTGGCGGGAATTACTTGTCGTATGCTTTCTCGGACATGGTGGCGTGAGCGGCCGCGAGCCGAGCTATGGGGACGCGCGGTCCGGAGCAGGACACGTAGTCCAGTCCGATCTGATGACAGAATCGGATTGACGCGGGATGTCCTCCATGCTCTCCGCAGATGCCGATCTTAAGATTTGGTCTCGTGCTGCGGCCCTTGGTGACCGCCATCCTCATCAGCGAGCCAACTCCGTCCACATCGAGAGCTTCGAACGGGTTTTCTGGGACGATTCCCTCTTCCTGATAAAATGGGAGGAATTTGTTCTCAGCGTCTTCCCTGCTGAAAGAGAATGTGGCCTGGGTGAGGTCGTTCGTCCCGAATGAGAAGAACTGGGCAACTTCTGCCAACTTGTCAGCAGTGACGCAGGCACGGACCACCTCGACCATGGTTCCGAAGTTGAAATTCAGCCAGACACCGCTCGCCTCCTCCACATCCTTCCTTAACTCATCTACATACTGCTTGATCCACTTTAGTTCAGAAACCGAGCTGACCTGGGGCACCATGATCTCCGGGTGTACCTCGATTCCCCGCTTGGTACAGTCCGCGGCCGCTTCGAGGATGGCCCGGATCTGCATCTTGTAGATCTCAGGGTTCGTGATCCCTAGCCTTACCCCTCGGTGGCCTAACATGGGGTTGATTTCCTTGAGAGCCCTCGATCTCTGGAGCATGAGGCTCTTCTTCTTCATGGTCTGCTCAACCACCGACGGGTCGAGAGGAGCCAAATCCACGGGGAGAAGCGCCATCTTGCTCAGGTACACGGAATGGAGGTCGGCATCGACCAGCTTCACCCCCTCTATCATGTCCGAGAAGAACTTTGCTCCGGTTTGGAGCCTCTTGAGGATCTCCAATTGGCGGAGCAATTCGTTTTCATAGGGCAGGAACTCATGTATGGGAGGATCCAACAGCCGTATGGTAACGGGATACGGCGACATGGCTTCAAAAATACCAACAAAGTCGGAGCGTTGGAATTCAAGGAGCTTGTCCAGGTAAAACTGTCGCTGGCTCAAATCTTCCGCCAGAATCATCTCGACCACCAGGGGCAACCGTTCCGGGTCGTTGAACATTCTCTCTGTTCGACACAGGCCGATCCCTTTTGCTCCGTACGTCCTGGCCTTCGTTGCGTCGGTCGGAGTGTCCGCGTTTGCATACACACCCAGACGAGCAGCCTCGTCGGCCCAAGCCAGAATGGTCTCGAGATGACTACTGAACTCCGGTTCGACGGTGGGAATCTCCCCAAGGTATACGTTGCCAGTCCCACCGTCGATAGTAATGATATCTCCTTCGTGGATGATTTGATCACCGACCACAGCCTGACGGTGTTCCGTGTACACGCGAATACCCTCCGCTCCGGCCACGCACGGCTTCCCCATTCCCCGAGCAACGACCGCTGCATGGGAGGTTTTGCCACCCCGACTGGTGAGAATTCCCTGTGAAGCGAAGAACCCGTGGATATCCTCCGGCTTCGTCTCCTCACGCACCAGAATGACCTTTTCGCCGGATCTGCCTGCCTCTTCGGCTCGATCCGCGTCGAAGATGCATTTGCCCGATGCAGCCCCGGGAGAAGCAGGCAATCCGGTTGCCAGTGGCTTCCCTTGAAAATTGGGATCCAGACCGGGATAGAGCAATTGCTCGAGGTGCTCCGGGTTGATCCGCAAAAGTGCCTCGTCCTTTGTCAGCAACCCTTGTTGGAACATTTCCACCGATGTGCGTACCATAGCAGTGGCGTTCATTTTTCCATTGCGCGTCTGCAAGCAGTACAGCACCCCTTTTTCTATTGTAAACTCAAAGTCTTGCACTTCGCGGTAGTGTCGCTCAAGTTTCTGGCGGAGGTCCTCCAGTTGCGCATAGAGGTGAGGCATCTCTCGTGCCATGTCCTGCAGGGGCTTGGGAGTCCTGATCCCTGCGACAACGTCTTCGCCCTGGGCGTTTACCAGGTATTCTCCAAAAAGCTTGTCTTCACCGGTTGCTGGATCCCGAGTGAAACCAACACCGGTGCCGCTGTCGTTGCCCATGTTGCCAAAAACCATGGCCACGACGTTTGCGGCAGTGCCGTTAGCCATATCAGGAGTAATGTTGAATTCTCGGCGGTAATCCACCGCTCGCTTCCCCATCCAGGACTTGAAGACCGCCTTGATGGCTGTTTCGAGCTGATCGTATACATTCGAGGGAAACGGTCGGAATGCGTTTTCTTCAACCACGTGGTAGAAAAGATCGCAAAGCTCTCTCAGGTCTTCGGCAGAGAGGTCCACGTCAGAGATAGCACCCGCGCGTACTTTTATGGCCTCCAATGTTTCATCAAACGGCTTGTCAGGAACACCCATGGCCACTTTGCCGAACAATTGGATGAATCGGCGCTTTGCGTCCAGGGCGAAGCGTTCGTTTCCGGTCTGCTTTATGAGTCCCTGAAGAGTCTCTGAATTGAGTCCCAGGTTCAAGATGGTGTCCATCATTCCAGGCATCGACAAGGCTGAACCGGAGCGGACGGATACGAGCAGAGGATTATCCGGGTCACCGAAACCCTTGCCCGTTTTCTTTTCCATTGCCCGTATGTGATCTCGGACTTCGTCCATCAATCCAGCAGGGAGCTCCCCTTTTTCCAGATAGGCCAAACAGGCTTCCGTGCTAATGACAAATCCCGGTGGAACGTTGAGGCCGATTTGGGTCATCTCACATAAATTGGCTCCCTTGCCTCCGAGGAGCTTTTTGTTTTTCCCGTCCCCTTCCTCGAATGCAAACACGAATTTCTTGCTCATTTGACTACCCTGCTCCTTTCAATCATATCGCGTGTGGGCACCCCCCAACGGGCATTGCGCTCAATTCCCCAAGGTTTCGACCCAAACGTGCTCGTCCCCATAACTCTAGTGTTCACTCCCAGGAAGTGCACATGGCATTGTGGCATAATCGGGGCGAAAGGCGACATGCTTCGGATCTCTGAGGTGTCGGCCCGGGCCTGCAACCACCGCGACTGAGCGACTCATATCAGCAATCTTCAGACATAACACACATCCGAAAATCTGCGCAAACATAATGTGCATCATTGCACAATCATTCGCTCACGCGGCGAAAAAGCCTACGGGAGGGATCGATCCCCCGCGCAAAGGTTCGGACCCATTTCCGAATGAGCTTCCCTGTGGCACCGCCCGGCTTCAGGGTGCTCGGCTCAAGACCACCCCTCACGTGGCGCCTTCTCACCGTCCCTCAATCTTGTTTATGACAACCTGCCCGAACGCGGAACAGGACAATTCCCGTGCTCCCGTCATCTGACGCGCCAAGTCGTACGTGACCGTGCCCGCAATAATGGCTTCCGAAATCCCCCGTACAATGAGATCCGAGGCGGTGCTCCATCCCATATGCTCGAACATCAGGGCACCAGACAAGATCAAAGAGCCAGGGTTCACTTTGTCTAGCCCTGCATATTTTGGTGCCGTGCCGTGGGTAGCCTCGAACACCGCGCACCGGTCTCCCACGTTGGCTCCCGGCGCCATGCCGAGTCCTCCCACCTGTGCGGCAAGAGCGTCCGAAAGATAATCTCCGTTCAGATTGGGCAGGGCAAGCACTTCAAACTCCGCTGGCCGAAGCAGCACTTGTTGGAACATGGCGTCCGCGATTCTGTCGTTGACGAGCACTTTCCCGGCCGGAACGGAGCCACCTGCCGGGAGATCGTCTTCGAAGATCACTTTGTCACCAAATTCATCGGCCGCAAGCTCATAGCCCCAATCCCGGAACGCGCCTTCGGTAAACTTCATAATGTTACCTTTGTGGACAAGCGTGACGCGTTGCCTTCCATGCTCGATCGCGTACATGAGGGCACGACGTACGAGCCTCTTGGTCGCAGCCGGGCTCATGGGCTTGATTCCGATTCCCGACGCTGGATCAATGGTTACGGAGAAGGTCTCTTTGAGGAAATGAATTATTTTTTCAGCCTCTTGGCTCCCGGACTTCCATTCGATTCCCGCGTACACGTCCTCGGTGTTCTCACGGAAGACCACCATATTTACCTGTTCGGGCCTCATCACTGGTGCCGGCGTCCCTGCAATGTGTCTCACAGGCCTGATACAAGCGTAGAGGTCAAGCTTCTGTCTCAGGGTGACGTTGAGGCTCCTGAATCCGCCGCCGACGGGAGTCGTGAGCGGTCCTTTGATGACCACTCGTGCCTTTTCAATAGCTTCAAACGAGTGATCAGGCAGATAGCTGCCGTTCTCCCTGAACGATTTTTCACCGGCAGGGATTTCCCACCAGTGAATCCGCCGCTCTCCATGGTACGCCTTTCGAACGGCAGCATCGAAAACAGGTCTTGCAGCAGCCCAGATGTCCGGGCCGACACCGTCACCTTCTATAAATCCAATTATGGGATTGAATGGAACCTTAATCGATCCGTTAGAGTCGAGAGCAATCCACGTTCCTTCGGCAGGGGCAGGGACCATAGCTCCTCCAAATGGTTTCACTTCGCCCGAGACATGTGATTCAGGGCGCGAAATCCTTATACCGTTTCATGCAGCGGTGCGCAACCGAGTCTCTTTCCAGTCCGGGAAGGTTAACCCCTTCTTCCCCGGCTCGTTGGCG
Organism: Thermodesulfobacteriota bacterium; assembly: GCA_040753915.1. Classification (GTDB taxonomy): domain Bacteria; phylum Desulfobacterota; class Desulfomonilia; order Desulfomonilales; family Desulfomonilaceae; genus JBFMDN01. Next base: position 25,001 of record JBFMDN010000025.1, read on the forward strand.
CACAGGGAGCCTGGCCATATGGTGGTTGAAAAAAATCTTGATATATGCTAGTATTATGCTGTTCTATTCATGTTGCTTCTAGGATGTTCCCATGATTCGCACGGTTGCTTTGTTTTTCCTTGCCCTGACGCTGGCGACTGCTCTCTATCCGATATCTGCTGTGGCCGGTCCGACGGCACATCAGCGGACACCCCCTCTGGATCACACCCTCATGGCATTCAAAGAGCAGGGAGCATGGTATTTTCTCTGCACCGCGCCCTTATATTGCCAGCGTATTCTGCCCCATATCCAGACGTACGCCCCTCCCCCGCCGCCCTGTTTTCCCGTCGGCTGTTCCGTGGAACCGCCCCTCGCGAAGAAGCCTCCCCGTCCTCCCCTCATGTACTGAGGTATGGCCTGAGAGAGAGCAAGGACCCATTGCCGGGGAGATCCGAAGCCACGAACGGGCGCGTTTCGGCATTCGCGTCAGTCATTCATCTCAAGAAGTCCCTTCCGGACGCGAGCGATTGGGATCGAATTCGGTTTCCTTGAGCATCTCGAGTTTCAGTTGCTTTTTGTCGTCACTGGCGAGAAAGATGGTGCGAGTAGGAAATGCAAACTCAATCCCCTCCTCCTCGAATCGGCGCATGATGCGGAGACACGTTTCCTGGAGCCACGCCTGATATTTCCAATAGTCACTCGCAGGAAAATACCATGCGAAAACCTCGATGTTGAGACTCGATTCGTTGAATCCGTTGAAGAACACGCGGGGCGGATAATCGGGCTCCATGCCTTCATGATTCTCGAGGGTCTCCCTGATGATTGCCACGGCCTCCTCGACCTTTTCTGGAGGCGTGTTGTACGTGACCGTTATGTTGGTATGCCAGCGGAGGAAGGGTCGTCTCCCGATATTCTCGACGCCCGCGCTAATGGCCTTTTCATTGGGGATCGAAATGAGATGCCCCTCGAACGTTCGCAGGAGTGTGCTCCGAAATCCGATCCTCTCGACCATGCCATCGTATTTGTCAACCACAATGCGGTCTCCAAGTGCGAAGGGTTTGTCAAAGATGATCGTGAGCGTGCCGAAGAAATTGGCTATGGATTCTTTGGCAGCAAGAGCTATGGCAAGACCGCCGAGCCCGAGAGAGGCAACGAGTGGCCCTATCTCGATTCCTGTGACGTTTTGTAGCAGGATAATGCCGCCCAAGAGGACGATCAGCACTCTCAAAGTTCTCCCGACGAGGGAAACGAGCACGTCGGCTTTTACCTGACCGGCCACGGCCCACTGATTGAGCCGCAAATCCACCACATTCACCAGTCTGAACAGGAACCAAAGGACTGCGAACGTTCCAGCGAAATCAGCGGCGCCTGCTGCCGCACTTCGAACAATAGCGATCCCATTGACCTTTCCTAGACCGACCAAGACAATGGAAAGAGCCCCATAGGTTCCGTAGATCCAGACAAAAAGGCTCAGGGGTTTGCGCAGAGCTTCGAGGAACGCTTCTCGCCACGTGTATTCCCGATGCTGCTTCTCCACAGCTTCCAATCTTCGCCTGATCAGGTTTTTCAGGAAACGGTCGAAGGCTGCCACGAGCAGCAAGGCGAGCAAAAATGTGATTAATTTCAGCCACGTAATTCCGTAAGCCACTTCGAATGCGATCCATTGTCCGAACCGGCGAGGAATCCTATTTTCCAGCTCGTCGATCTTCTTGCTAATGCGCTCTCCGGCCTTGTCAATCTTTTCGGTTTCCACTGGGGCAATCTTTTCCTCGGGTGACGGCAGGATCTTGGGAAACTCCTTTGTTCCATTCGGCTTCTCCTTCTCCTGCTTTTGTTTCCCTTCTGCCTGAACGCGCGCCGAAGTCCCCTCTTTTCCACTGCCGCCTTTCGAATCCACGATCGATTTTTCGGCCGACTCCACGAAACTCTCAGCCTGATTCTCAGTCCCGTCCTGCCGCTGGGCGGAGGCCAAGGCTATAGAAGCCGCGAAACAGACAATGGCCGCAAGTGCTATGACGAAAGCCCGTCGTTTTAGCCCCATCGATCGAGAGCAGATTATGGTCATATGCATGTCCTCCCGCAGTAAGCACAGAAACAATGTTACAATTCATTGCCAAAGCGCATCATGGAACAAACAGAAATGATGTGGATATTTGCCCTGCAACGCTTTTCCTTTTAGACACGAGATTCGCTATGGAGTTCCCTTGCGGACCAAACGTCTTCTGAGTCATATTTTGCCAATTTAACTGCGAGCCGGACATGGGAGTAGACGAGTGCAGAATGTTGCGCGAATAAACATTTCTGCCACGTGCTTCACTTCATCGAGGCTTCGAAGTGGTTTGAGCATCGTCATCACACGTGCAACGGCCGAAACGGCTGCAAAGACCGACAATAGTATCATAGAACTGCCGCATCACCATCCACCAGAAGGCTTACCACGAGGTTTGCTTGATGATGAGCTGCTATCCCCACACGAGGAGCCATAAGGCCGCGTCCCGGCTGTGCGGCGGAACAGAGATCTCCCACAATGAAAACCCGCTCCCCCAGCTTTGTAGTCACGATACTGTTGCTCGCACCGTAACCGGCAACTCCGGAAGCGCCAATGAGGTACGTGTCGGGAAGCTTTTGCCCCACCGTGTCTATAATCATGGCTTTCGCCTCGGCAGAGTCGAAGCATTCCACTATGATGTCTACCCTACCGAAAATTGAAGGGATGTTTTCCCGGTCTAGCACGACCTGTCGGGAAACCACTGACAGATAGGGGTTGATGCCTACCAAAATCTTGGACATGGCTTCGGTCTTGGGCAATCCCAGATGTTCGATGGAATATTGCTGGCGGTTGAGATTCGTGGGCTCCACCACGTCGAAGTCAGCGAGCACGAGCATACCTACGCCCATGCGAGCGAGCGCGATGGCCACGTTGGAGCCCAATCCCCCCAGACCTGCTATCCCCACTGCTGCACGCTTCATTCTCTCGTGGACCTTTAGAGAGTGACGAGCCACCATGCACGCTTCCAGCTCGTCGGGTCCGGGTATTTCTCCGCGCCGAATGAGAATGAGCTCGTCCCCTTCTTTCACCGGAACAGCCAGATCTGCCGGAAAGCAGTTCAACACGATCACATCCGCGTCTTCCTTGAACCGTTCCCGTAGCTTTGCCACCGTCGTGCCGGCAGGTACCGCCTTCCGGGTACCATTCACAACAATGTTCACCATTTTCGACATGATGAGAACCTCGCACAGGCGTGCTACGCGCTCAGGATTGCGTCCCTTTAGCGATGTTGAGGTCAGGCCGCGTTCGAAGCCGACCCTACCGAACGTTTGCAGCGAAGCCCGAATGCGAGCTCAGCCACGTGTAGTTGCTCCAAGAAATCCGGGCTCTATTATAATCGTACGGGCCATCAGAGAAACAGTGATTCGCCGCGAAGGACTCCTCCCGGTCGCCCGGATTTCCGACAAGGGCCATAGATGTCGCGATGGACGGATTCTATCACTTTTCAGGAAGAATCGGTTTGACCGGAATGGAAGAACGAGCTACCTATAAAGTGGATCGATTTTGCGAATGCACGCGCCTGTCCGCGGGACTGCCGTGACTTTTCTGCGTCTCCGACTAGTTTTCCTTCTGGATTGGCGGGAGGGGTAGCCATGAACGCACACAGGAACGTAGTGGGCAATTTGTTGTCCGTATGTGGCGTCAAACTAAACGGAAAGGATCCCTGGGATATTCAAGTTCGGGACGATCGCATGTTCAGCCGAGTCCTTGCTGAGAAGAACCTCGGTCTGGGTGAATCGTACATGGCAGGGTGGTGGGACTGCGCACGGGTAGACGAGCTGATCCACCGCATTTTGACTGCCCGCATTCACGAAAGAGTCACGGGTAGCATCAAGCTTCTCTTTCCCGCAATACTTGCGACTCTGTTCAATCGTCAATCCAGGTCGCGCTCCAGGGAGGTGGCTGAACGTCATTATGATCTGGATAACGAGCTGTTTGTGTCGTTTCTTGATCCCTACATGCAGTACAGTTGCGCGTATTGGAGTGATGCAGAGGATTTGAACGAGGCTCAACTCAAGAAACTGGACCTGATTTGCAGGAAAGTGTCCTTGACCAAGACTGACAGCGTGCTGGATATCGGCGCAGGATGGGGAGGTTTTGCAAAGTATGCGGCTGAACGATTTGGTTGCATGGTCACCGGCGTAAACATTTCAGAGGAGCAGATCCGCTTCGCCAGAGAATTCTGCGCGGGGCTCCCGGTAGAAATCCTGTTCTGTGATTATCGCGACATTCGCGGAGAATTCGACAAGATCGTTTCCATAGGGATGTTCGAGCACGTGGGCAGGAAAAACTACCGGACATTCATGGAGGTGGCACACCGCAGCCTAAGGGACGGCGGTGTTTTCCTGCTTCACACAATAGGTAACAACGAGACGAGTGTTGCATGCGACCCGTGGATCACCAAATACATCTTTCCCAACGGGATGCTTCCCAGTATCAAGCAGATCAGCGAGGCAGCAGAAGGGCTGTTCGTGGTCGAAGACCTTCACAATCTCGGACCCCATTACGACAAGACATTGATGGCCTGGCACCGGAACTTCCTGGCCGCATGGCCGAGATTGAGAGACAAATTGGGAGACGAGTTCAAGCGAATGTGGGAGTACTACTTGCTCTCATGCGCCGGAGCCTTCCGCGCTCGTGATATTCAGCTCTGGCAGATAGTGCTCACGAAGGCAGGTACTCCGCAGCCACCATGCAGGTGTGCGTAGCAATTCCGTCGACTCCGAATGTCCCTGGGATGAGGGAATCGGACGAAGCGTTACGCGACCGTCGCGCAACTCATTCTTCCTGGTGCACCCTCTCCCGACATGCCCGCCGCAGGGCCTCTTTTCTCTTGTCTCGAAGCGCGCCCGGCTTGCGGTGAAGGCGCATCAGCGGAACAAGCATGTTTCTCGGCTTGAGTTTTCTCCGTTTCCTTCTCATCTGCAGTGTCGCCAGCCTGGATCATCCGAGAGTGAGCAGTCGGACCAGCTCTCTGAGGTGTTCGATTCCTTCCTTCGTGATGTTCGTGATTTGAAAGCCCGAAACCCATTGACCGGACTCTCGGTTGTACTCAGTCCAAAGGCATTGGGCTTCGAACCAGATGTCGTCCACATTTAAGAGATGTCGGCAGGGAATCACCAGGGTCTTTGTCTCGCCTATGCGAGCCTGGATGCCCTGGACCGTCAAACCTCTATCCGTCACCTCGTGGAGCCTTGCCTCCGACTGGGGATTGCTCGTATCGTGGACCACGGCTGTGACCGTAAGAATGTGCCGTGGTATCTGGGTCACATCGTCAATGATAACGGTATCGTGCTCGTCGGACCGGGGGGTGCCGTAGATTTCCTCCACCGTGATGAGGCGATTGTTAATGAGCTTTTCAAAAGTGCTCTGCAAGCCCTTCGCGCTCAGATTGTATTTGCTCATTAAGTATTGATCGCTCATCCCAGCGCGGATATCGTCCAATATGTCTTTGGCGTTGATAATTCTCCTGGGAGCCATGATAGATCCTCGTGCTGCATAGACTACGCTCGAAAGGACGGAAGGATAAGCGCATGTGAAATCTATGCCGTAGTCCTTGACGAAGAACCCCGAAGGTGGTCCTTTTCCGCAAATGGCCGTGCTATCCTATTTTAATACTCGATGCCCTCTCGCAGGCAACCGAAAAAGAACGGCGCAAACCTTTTGCTCGGGCCCGGAGACTAATCAATCGAACACGATGCGGGCAATCACTTCGTCACCGTACTGACCGAGAAGATCAGAGAGGAGAGTCTCCTCATACAACATCCGTGGACCACGTAAGGTCAAAGTCGAGAAGTTCCAGGGGAGAGACACCGTGCGATCAACCCTTGTCGTGAAATCGGAGCGTAAGAGGATCGTGTATGCGCCTGTGTACACGCCGTTTCGTGTCGACACGGACGGAGAGGCCATGGTCCCCGAAGAGATCGAGAAAATGGCTCATCGGTTCATGCTCAAAGGCCGCGTAGACTGCATAGACGTAAACCACGACCGTGTCAAGAGCGGTTGCCGAATTGTGGAGAGCTTCGTGGCGCGCAAAGGAGACCCCGACTTTATGGAGGGCGAATGGGTCCTCGGGGTAAGAATCTTGCGAGACGACCTGTGGGAAAGCATCCTCAAAGGTGAACTGAACGGCTTTTCATTTGGCTCGGAGAATGTGCCCACCCGTATGGCATTCATCGTGGATTTGCTCCAACCGGTCTTGGGCGCCGGGAGGACCGAGCCAGGTGCAACCGGCCAGGTGCCCGTACATGACCATTCCGTGCTCATTGAGTTCACCGAGCAGGCCGGGATAGTGCCCACCAGTACGGGCGCGACCTTCGGCCATACGCACCGAATCGCTCGTTCCACAGCCACCGAGGAAGCATTCGGTCACAGTCATCGACTCGTTTTGAACATCAACTGCTGACACAATCACAAAAGGGAAAGAAATGCCCGTAACAGTCAAAACGAGACCCAAGCGAGACGTGGTCACCTTTCTCTCTGGCGTGGATGTGGAATTTGTCTCTCTTGTTAAGCACGGCGCCAATTGGACGCCCTTTACGGCCATCAAGACCGATGCAGGAGACAGATGCATGGCAGGGCAAGTCGTCCAGTCTATTCTTGTCCCAGTGGGAATGGATCTCGCAGTTCTCGAGGATTTATACGGCAGCGAGTGGTTTTCTCAAGTGAAGACCGATGACGCTCAATCGCTGGATGCTCTGGTGCGCTTCGTCCAACGAAGCGAAGATGACTTTGAAGCACCGGCCTTTCACCTCGTGGATGCCGCGCAGACGGGCGCGTTGTTTGTCTGCGGTCTGCTAAAGGCCGACAAAGAGGAAGGCACTTCTCTTAGGCTTCCTGAAGTTCCCATGAACAAGGCCAGCGTCGAAGCCTCGACGCAGGTGCCCCCCTCTTTCGAAGATCAGTTCTGCAGCAAGATTGACGAGTACATCCGGACCATTGAAAACGTCACCACTCTAACCTCGGACGCTGAAACGCGGATCAACACGCATATACAAGCATGGAACGCGTTCGATGTATTCATGCGCACGGCACTGGAGAAAACCGGCATTCGAGCCGGCAAGCTGGAGAGACCGGATCGGCTCGCCTGCGCGGGCTATAACACGGGGGGCCACGAACCGCCGGCGGCCCTGACCACAAGAAGGAGCCAGATGACAAAAGAGGATATTGAGGGGATTGCAGCCGCGGCCGCTGTGCAGGAAGTGCGGAAGATTCTTGACGCGGATTTCTCGGGACGTCTCAGGGAGGGGCTCCACGGGATCGAAAAGGCCCTTGATGCTGTGGAAAAAACAGCCAAGTCCCAGGACAAGCGCGGCGAGGCCGGGAATCGTCCGATGGGGGATGCGCTCTCAGAGCTGTCCGAGAGGCTTCGCACCCTCGAAGGAGAGCTAAAGAAGGTTGAAAAACGCCAGGAGTCGCTCGAACACACCACCGTCTGCCGTCCTTCATCGCCGGAGGATACCTGGATTCCCGAGGATCCGGAAGAGGAGCTCGATCACAAGAATCCCTCCAGGGCCTTTAAAGGTATGTTTGACAGGATGCCCATCTGACACCGTGCCTTGCGCTCGGCTGCTGTCGATGCTCGAAACCAAATGCTTACTCATTGTCGAGAGAGGAGGACCGCTTCATGCCCGCTCCCAACCTTCGTCAGGTTGCACGAAAGGGCGATCTCGCTTTCACCGATCTGACCAATGTCAACGGTGGCTTGATAGACAACAAGCGCCTGGACGCGTTCGTTGCGCTCGTCCAGGCCCAACCCACTCTGCTCAATGAGGTACGAATCGAGCGCATAGACCAGGCGAAAATGGATCTGGATTTCGCTGGATTTACTGGCAGGATCTCCTGGCCTGTGGCGGAGCACACTGCTCTCACTGAGGAACAGCGCTCGGAGCTCTCTTTCTCCAAGGTCACCCTGAACTGCCAGGATTTTGCCGCGTCCGTTTACCTCTCGGACAAGGCTCTCCGGAACAACAAGATGAAGGGGCGTCTCGAGCAATTCGTGATGGAGGAGATGGCACGTCAGGTAGCGTACGACATGGAAGAAGCAGCGCTTCTGGGAGACACGCTGGGCGGCCAGCCGGGCCTGACGGCCTTTGACGGCATCATCAAACAGTGCTCGTCTCACGTCATCGATTCGACCGCTGATCCTCAGGAGGTCTCGGACGCGATCTTCCTCACGGGCAAGTTCGCTTTGCCAGACAAATACTGGCGACAGCAGCCGGACCTGCGCTTCTACGTGAATCCCAAGGTCGAAGCACGATACGGACATTACATTGCTCAGAATCGTCAGACCACCGATGGAGACAGGGCCCGTGCGGACGATCCGTACGTCAAGTACACCTACCAGGGAATTCCCATACGGTCCGTTGCCGTCATGCCGGAGAACATGTACCTGCTGACCAGTCGTCTCAACATCGTTGTGGCTCTGGAGGAGGACGTCACGTACGAGTTCGAGCGGGATGGGGAACGCAGGCGAACTAAGTTCATCCTCCACTACAGTATGGACGCGAAGTTCGCAGTGGAGGACGCGGCCGTTCTGTTCAAGGGCATCGAAGCAACGCAATAGGGCCGCGTTCAAGGGGTCCCGCAAGAGTACTGTGAGCTCCTGTGGAAGGACCTACGGCGGGTTCTTTTTGCAGGAGCCCCCTCGGTAGGGGGAGCGTAGGGGCGCAGCAATCCGCGCCCCTACGGTGGGGGCTTTTTCGGCCTTCGCGCCCCCATCGCCTTGCACGAGGGGCCGAGAGGACTATCGCCATGGAGCTCATAACCATAATCGGCGGCGATCGCAGCAACAGCTTCATCACCGTGGCAGAGGCCGACGCTATCCTGGGCGAGCACACGCTCTTGGACACTTCTTCCTGGGACGGACTCTCCGATGGAGAGAAGTCAGAGAGACTCGTCTATGCCGGGCTTATCCTCAAGAATCGGTACTCCTGGCTCCATTGGCCAGTGTACAAGAATCAGGGCATGCCATTTCCCCGATGGCACCTGGACGACGACGGTAATACTGTGTACGTGGGAAGCACCGGGCAGCCGGGAATACCTGAAGGCATTAAGAAAGCCCAGGCACTCATCGCTCTCAACGTAGTTCACCGCGCATCAGTACACCTGACCGCTCCAAGCCGAGGGAAGGCCGGTCCACTCATTCGTCGCTTGTCCCTCTTCAACTCTCTGGATGTGACTGTCGCAGATACCCCCACCGCGTCCACAGACCAGAGCTCGCTCGGTCGAGTCACCGACTCTCCAAACTGGATGATCGAAGAACTGGTGAGAGAATACGCGGCACAAGCCTGTTTCTATCTGGATGACACGGATCGATCTCCCGAGCCGCTGGACGAGGTAAAAGTATGACCGGAATTCTCGGCAATCTTGAAACGTCGATCCGGGAACTGCTCGATTTCCTTTTCACTGAGGAGCAGCTCACCTCAACCGTCACCTATTGTCTGTACAGGGGCCAGACGCCTGGCGGTGAAGATCTATTTGACGAATTCCCAGTCCCCACTATCCCAGCCAGCAAGATCTCGGGTACTGTGCCTATACCCAGCCGGCTGCAAGCACAGAGCGGTACTCGGGCGTACATTATCAGGGAAGAAGATCTCCCCGATCAGGTGTCCGTCAAAGACCTCTCCACGAGCGATCGCCTGGTACATGGGGACATCGAATTGCATGTCGTGGAGGTGGTCAAGACACTGGGCTTTCTCATCAGCGTAATTGCCCGCGGTGAATAGGAAACCGACCCCGCAGCTCTTTACAGAAACTGGAGAGCGACCCCATGGAACGGGAGCACATACTGCAGTACATCCGGACCATCCTGAAGGAACGGCTCGGGGCCTCGGTTACGGTTACCCGCAATATTCGCAGGGCAGCCTCGGTAAAAGAGCTGCCCGTGGTGTTCATCATCGACAATGGGGATGAAGTGCTGGAACCGGATTCGGGCCCGATCTCGAAACGTGTGATGCGCATAGACATAGAATCTGTCTTCCAGGGCTCAACGGAAGAGAAGACTCCGGAAGAATTGGCGGATTTCCAGCTTCGGATACGGAGAGCCCTTTTCGGTGAGGAGTGCCGCCGTATCGTTGGAACGACCTACACCGGATCGATCTATGAGACCCGCATCTCCGAAATCGAGCTCCCGCACCGTCTGGGCCCCAAGACTGCGGTCCAGAGGATAGGATTCGAGGTTGCGTACCTCGAGGACATCCGGCGCCTCTTCGAATGACCCACCTGACGAGCGAGGAGATCTTTTCATGGCCACCAGACCGAGCGTTCTCAATTACAAGACCGGCGGAGCAAACGTGTACCTGGCTGCATGGAACGGGTCAAATCCGCCTGTGCTGCCTGGCGATTACCTCCATGTCGGGAATTGCCCCCAGTTTTCGACGGAGCCGACGTTCGAGAAACTAACCCATAAGAGCTCCATGGGTGCAGTCTTCGAGGAAGACCAGATCCGCATCATCGACCGAGCCCTTCACATACGGCTTAGTCTCGATGAGATAAACGTGGACAATGTCGCAATCTTTTTCGGAGGGATACAAGACGACGACAGGACCGTACGGCTCCTGGAAGCAGGCACGAAGGTCTTTGCCGTAAAGCTGGTCTCTGCAGACGATCAGGGTCCTAAGTGGACCATCGAATTGTGGAAGGTGGAGCTGTCCGGTGTGGGAGCAATGGAATGGATAACAATGAACCAGTACGCGAAGCTCGTGCTCCAAGGCAAGGTGCTCAGCGATGCGGCCAATCACCCGGCCAATCGATTTGGCCTTGGCACGCTCCCTTAAGGTCGATGATGCCCTGTTCACGGAGACCGTAACCTGTGTCGCAAAGCTACAACCGTTGGTCCAATAATTTACTGTTTCCCGAGCGCACCATCGAGCACGACGGAGTGACGCTCGCGGTAAAAGGACTTCCTGCAAGAAAGGTGCTCAAACTGGCCTCCATGCTCCAGGCACTGGGTGGTCACCTTGGAGGCTCCACTCCGAAGCCAGGCAGGGATTGCTTTGCGAAGGGCTCTTTGTTGGCCTCGATCGGGAAGTACCTGGGTAGTCTCCTGGAGGAGTCCGTCGAAATACGGGGTACAGACCTAAGGGTCTTGGATCTTCCGCTCAGGATGTTTCGGCAAGTGTTTGAGGCATTTCTCGAGGTAAATCTCCACGTGGGCACCCATTCCTGTTCCGGAACGGCAACCGGGAATGGGAGCCGGCTCGCCGGCTCTCATCGGCATTTCGACATCCATTCCGAGGTCGGCAGGTGGTGCGCCATTCTCATCCGCAACGGCCACCGGTACAGCGAGGTTCGCGAATATCCTCTCCCTGCTGTGTACTACATGGTCAGGAATCTGCTGGAGTCGGGAGCGGTCCTTGAGACGCGGTCAACACTCAAAGAGCATTCCATCTGGGAGTTTGTCCGTGCTTTGAATCAGTGATCACGCGATTCCGTTTTCAGGAGTGCATCCAGCATGAGTTATATTCCCGGGTACGACATCGTGGTAATTCGCAACGGACTGGACATCTCCGACAAAGTGGTGAGGGGAAGCAGCACTCTTCAAAGGGACACTCCCGGCCGGTCATGGGAAATCGAGCTTGCCGAGCCGATGGACCTGCGTGCTTCGGACACCTGGACTATCAAGCGGCGGATAGCCGGGTACGAATCCATCTGGTGTCAAAGCGTCATCGCGAGCTGCTTCGGCGGACAGGATGGCGTTCGGTCCGGTGGAAGAAATGTCGTGCGTCTGACTTCTTCTCGCCGAGTGTGGGGCGAAGCTTCCAGCGCAGGCACGTACGAGCTCCTCACGTATTGCATTCCCAAGACCCTTGTTTTCGTAAACGAGGACTGGCTTCTCTCCCTCTATCCGCAGGCCAAATTGGTGGATGGTGTGATCGTGTACGGCGGGGTCGGTCCAGGCGGCCTCGATGCCAGCAGGATCTATCACTCGCGTCTTCCGGGAACGGAGTACGAGTCTTCGTCATTTGAATGTATTCTCGGCGTCCAGACGCATCATGCCATCGCCAAGCATCTGGCGAGACTGGTCGGTTATCAACTGAACACCAATACCCCAAACGTGGAGATTATCGACACGTACACAATCCAATCAGGCACCACCTGGCTCGCAGCCATTGAGAACATCTTTAAGCCTCTCTGGTTTCCCACAATCGAGATCAGCGGCTCCACGATCTATGTGAACGATGTCCTCTCGGACAGCTCGGGTGTGGGGACAGTCCAGAAAATCGTGCTGACGAACGAAGCTATAGAATCCGCGTCTCTTAATCTATCCGTTCAACAGAATAGAGAATTGCCTCTCGATCACCTCATTGTCACGGGCAGAAGGACGAAGGACACGCTGATCTTACAGTCGGATGATCCTGATTATACTCCTGTCGAGATTCCTGAAGTCGATCTCTCGACCGATCTCACCCTGGAAGTGTCCAGGACCTTTAGCGACAAGACCAAGTTTAAGCAGATGGGAGAATATGGGGGCCCCTTCGGTTTTCCCGATGAGCAGATCGAGCCCAAGGGAATCAAAGACCAGCTTCACCAGCTTAGCTTTCATGTGGACGAGTCCGAAGGGCGACGGAATTACGTGACGGTCGGAGAGAGTATCAAATCCTACGGCTACGACGATGTCGAGGTTGCTCGCAAAGAGATTGAATACAAGTATGGCAAAGGGTTGGTGCCGGTCAGGACTATCGAGAAGGAGTATGTTTACACGAACCTGCCCGGGACCGACGTGAAATCATTGCATCTCATCTCGACGAAGACAACGGTTCAAAGACACTGTCGAAAGGCCTTGAATCTTACGCTTACGGAAGAGATTTTCGAGGGGTTGGTCTTGTACGAGACGGCAGAAGTCGATGGGACCGAATACAAAGTGGATCCGATGGTCCTCGCAGAACTGCTCAGATGCGACACAACTCGCAGCATCATAGAGACCGATCCCAACACCAAGCAGGCTGTCCTGGAAATGACCCTTTCCGAGAAAACCACATCGATCTTCAGGACTCACGACGAGATCTTGATCAAGCATGAATCGATTCACGACAGACTGACGGATCATACCAGGACGAGCTCTCAGATTCTCAACAATCCGTTGAGGGACCGCAAGAAACTGAAAGCAGACCACATCTTCCGCAAAGAGTATTTCAGCGGTTCGGGCAAACTGATAGGGGGGTACGGACCTTGCTTCCACCCGCCAAAGACCATTCACCACGACGATATCGCAACGGAAGTGTTGGCTGATAAGGTTGCTGCACGCGCATTCGCGCGAAAGAATGTGGAAAGCAATAGCGAGTGGACGGTGCGGATTCCCTTCCCACTTCCCATCGAGTCCATCGCAAGCATTGTGACTCTTCCGTCCTTCCAAGCAACCGTCAACGGTCAATTGGTGACGGTCCCTGGCGGTGACTTTATTCTGATGAAGGCTCGTGAATCTTTCAGGTACTACGGCACTACCAACAGTGTCAACCTGGGCGTCGAGACATCGCTGACCGTGAGGGCGAAGTACTGATGTCGCACTGGCAGTTCTTGTACGCGTTTGGTGGGGCGGATCGCGACATGGCCGGTTCATGGCGCAACATTGTGGGGGCCCCGGTGCTCTGCGCACACAAAATCCCAAGAGGGTCTGAGGGCTACCGCACGGCCGTGGCAGGGATCTACCGGTTTAGCTTCGAGACTGCGGCGAGCGTCACCTGCCGCAGGATCAGTCCGTGGGACGCCAAAAACCCTCTGCTCTATTCCGGCAGGAGGACTGTAAGCGCAGATTATTCGACCGAGAATAAGAACCTGTTGCCAGGATGGTCTGTAGTTTTCAGGGAAGATGTCCGGGCAGGGGATGAATTCGAGATCGGCGTGGGATGCTGCTGGAACGGAGGCACAGGCGTTTGGCAGCGGATAACCGCCTTCGGACCTCGAATGGCAGGATTCGTTTCCACGGAGCAGTCCCTGAAGGCGCGGAACATTTCCGCTGCACCCTTGAGCGACTGCAAGCTCGTAGCCACGAACGCTATCCGGGTTGCAAGCAGTCACGGGGCATTGGGACCATTTTCGTGCTTCTTTCAGAGTGGAATCCTCAATCCAGAGGCAGACAGGGATCTCGATGGCTCAGAGGTCACCGTGATCAACTACATGCCCGGAGCACCCCCAACTGCGGACATTCTCATAGATGGTGACCCTATAGACGTTTACGACGTTTCTGCCGACTCCATAGTGCCCGCGGGTGCGGGCCTTCGATGTGATGGAGTCACCCTGTACCGATTCGCGGACGGGACCAAGTACCAGAGCGGAACCTTTTGTTTGGCGGAGGCGCTTCCTGGGGCAGGTACCACTACGATTCACGTCTCCGATGGTGGATCGTCGGCATGGCTTGCTAGCGACGAGGGCTCATTCGCCCCCGGTCCCGCCGGGATAGTCCTCACCGAGCAAGGTCGGAGCCCAGGTACGATAACAGCGGGAGGCATGGTTCCATTCAAGCTCAGAGTTCAGCCACCTGACTGCGATGCTCCCGACCTCGATGCCAGGATCTTCAGCCTCCGTGCAGTGGGGTTGGATGGTTCAGTCGTCGTGGACCTCGAACATCAAGGATCGTTTCTCCGAGCCACGGCTGACGCACTGCTTTCCGTGAGGATTACTGCGCTCAAGAGCGCATATCCGAGACCACGGTATTCACCTGACCCAAACGACCCCGGTCGGTTTGTACCTGACGACAATGGAGAATATGTGGAAGACCTCTCGAATCCTCGAACGTACCTGCACCATTCACTGGACCCAACTAAGGGGAATTACCGCAGTATTTGGCACTATCTTGCAGAAAACGGGGTGACTTTCTCGAATGTCTCGTAAGATCAATATATCCATACAAGGCATTTCCAAGAAAAAGAAGATCGAGGTGCAAGAAGACGAACAGGATGTCGTGTATCCGACTCTCCTCAATAATGACCTTCCGTCCCTCGGCACCGTACAAATCGAGATATTTGACGCGGAAACCTTTTGGGACGATGATGAAGCAAAGTGGGTCGACACCAGCCTGTATACCGGTGGTGTGGAAGAGAAGGGGTCTCTGTCATTTCAGATAAGGGGGTGCGGCAAGTATCTCGCTCGGGAGGACCAGCATATTGTCAAATATGTTGGGAACAAGTTCCTCGTAGACGAGGAAGCGCTCGTCTCGGAATATGGTGACCCGAGCTACGCACAACGATGGAAACGCAGGCCTCTCAATTTCGTTCTTGTAGACAGCGATCGAGACGAAGATAAGCGGTGGGATCACACGGGAAGACTGTTCAACATTCGTGCAAGCCTAACAAAGATGAAGGGAGAGCGACCGAAGAAGGACGTCAGTCCTGACCTGATTGTTGATGGAACAAAGAAAGGCGGGAGCATAAAGACCCAAACAGATCCAAACCGGATACTCTTTACAGCGGTCATTCCCGGCTCTTACGGGTTGAGTCTCGCAGAAGTCGGGACAAAGACGGTGGGACACTATTTCAACCTGAATGGGACGACACGACAATACTGCGTGGACTGGCTAGAGCCCGAAGGGATTTTCTTTGCCCCCTTCGATACCGTGGACACGGATACTATCAAAGTGACCGATGAGCCGCGATTCGACGCCGATGCCATAGATCCCCGAATAATACGGGCTACCTCGGGCGGGGTTACCAAAGCTCAAGTCTTCTATATGCCGCGACATTGGGCATATTACTGCCGGGTGGCAACGAGAACCATAGATGATCACTTGGTAGAAAATCGGAACGATCTGTCCTTTATTTACACAGGACCTATAGGAGAGTACCGCGGATTCGAGGATTGGCGCGGCAACTTCGTGGTACCGAGTTTAGATCCTCTTCTCTGTGTCAATCAATGGCATCAATGCTTTATTGTGAATTTCTGGGCCGGTGGCTGGTCTCGTCCTTGGCCCGGTGGTGCGGTCCTTTACGGAGATTGGGATTGCTGGGGAACGGCATCCTTGGGTTTTTCTCCTCTTGGTGAGCAAAGTGGGTTATTACAAAGCGTTGGAGTGTACGACCTTGTGTGGAATGGAGATTGCAGGGCCGTTTGGAACCATGGAATAGCCGGTAATCTATCAGAACGGGTTTACGAGACCCGAAACATGTCGTGCATGGTCCTCACCCAACAGCCCACCTATACACACTATGTGGGTCTCTGGTGGAATCGGTGGCCGGGAGACTTGGATTTGCTCAAGGCCCCCTGCGATGGTGACGCGGTCAATTTCTATAAGCAGGCGAGCCCTCCCGAGGACACCTCTTACGAATACGATGTGATTGGCGATGAAGGCAAGGAGGAGGCCATAGAGCACCTGAAGGCACTCGGGCTGTCGGAACAGGAAGCTCAAGAGATTGTCATTGGTGGTCAGAATTCTCTGCACGTTCTATCTCAATCCATCACGCATGAATGTCGAGTTAAGCGCGGCCAGGATACCCACCATGCTCACGGAACGACGTGGACCTGTCCGGATGGAAAGATCTTGACCACGACAGAGGTGGACGGGGCGCATCTTTATGGAGTGACTGCCAGAGAGAACAGGCTGGCCCCTCTCTGGAATTCTATAACGAACAGCAAATTCTGGTCGAATTACAAGCAATACACAAACATAGGAGGCTCCGGATACATCACAGACGATATTCCCTTTGGTGTAGGAATGTCGCCAAACAAGGCGGGGACGCTGATCGCGATAGTCAAGGTGGGTTCAAAGGTCTCTTACGTTTGGCAAAAAGTTGCCGAGGAGCTCACAGAGCGTGTTCTGCCGATTGTTGGCGGTTACCGGGGGCATTTTGTCGGATTCGAACAGCACGACAAAGCGGTTTCACGCGACCGAGAAGATTATGAGCTCGGGGATATTCACGGGCTGATCGTAAACCATTTCTCCGGCGTACGACGGAAGTTGGAGAGAATCCTCGTTGCATATGATGTGTCCTGCCGGGAGCATCCAGCTTATGGGTGGTTCGAAGAATTGGAAAACCACGGAAAGAATCGTTGCTGGAGAAGTCCATCAGCCCCAGGAGTCATTGCACTGGAAAGGCCAGTGTACGTCATGGTCACAAGAGAGATGCCTATACGATCATCTTCGCGCCGGTACCTGCGGGAAGAATATGGGGAATCGTATCTTTCCGTATCCAAGGACTACAAGAATGGACGATAGCAAGAGACGACAAATCCGCGTGCTCATGGAACGATGGCGTGGCCAGCTTATCTCCCAAATGCGCGGCCTCGGAATCATGATCCCCAATGAATGCCTGCCATTTGGTAGGCGGATTACCGGGATTTGCGATTCGATCTCATGCACGTATGATGATAATAGATGGCTTTTCGTTGTGAACGATAAAGACCTTTCCGAGATCGAAGGGACTGACGTGAGGTTCGAGCGTGGAAGCTTTCCACTCTTTGGCCTGAATGTAGCCACCAAGGCAATACCTGTTGACTCGCCGGAGTTGCCAAGTGGATCCTTCACGGAAAATCTCAGGCGTCCCGGTAGCGGCCCAGTAACGTTGACTTCCAGCGATTATGCAATCTCGGTTCAAGCGCCAGCATCCGTATTCAAGATGAATGACGAAATGTTGGTTTTCCGGATGAACAACGCCGATCTGACGCAGCGATTTGCTGGCGGGCTCTTGTCGGTGTTTCGCAAGAGGCCGCCGGTCTTCAGTTTCACGCTCTTGTAGGGGCGCGTGGTGAAAACAGTGGCCCATCCGATGATGCGGAGTCCAGGGCAGATTTGCAGCGGCGCTTCCGGCGGATTCTTGGGGCGAATTTCTGAAGCGCCCGCGTCTCGCCAGTACTTGTATTCCGAGCCTGCCTCGAGCCAGGGGCCGATATGACACCCATCCCTTCGAGCGCCGAGAAACTGATTGCGCCGCGTTGCAGGGGGATCGATGTATTGGAAAGCAGGATCAAACAGAATAACCACGCCTACAATCATGTGCTACACCATTGGCCAGGCTCATGAGCTGCGGTTAACTCTTGCCACCGAAGCGGGTGACAAACTCACCAACGCGTATCTGTTTGTTGCCAATTCCTCGGATGTCGGCCTGATTAAGGCAAAGCTCGCTTCGGAAAGTCAATATAGAGAAATCGGCGGCGTGTTTGACGGTAATTGCCTTCTTGGCCACATAGCGGCAGGGGGCGAGACGCCCATAGACTTTCTGGTCGAGTTTCCTGAAGGCACACCGGACGGATATCGGATCATATCGATTCTCGTGGGACACGACGACGGAACCAAGCTCGTTGCGACATCGTTGTGGCTGATGACGTGGCAGGAACTATGGCATGCGAGCTGGCAAGAACTGTGGCGAGCAGACTGAGGAGAGAGTCAATCCACAGAGTACACGGATTACGCAGATGAAGAGACCCAGAGGATCTAATCTGCGGACATCTGCCTCATGTGCGGATATTTCAAAGAACAGGGATAGCATATGGCAATAGCAGTGACCTACGTGGCAGCAGACCAATTCAGCGTTTCCGGCGATCGTACAAACGAGCTGAAGAAGGGGCTGACGATTAAGGCCGTTCAAGGAGTTGACGGCAGTGTCGAAAGCGCTGTGGTCAGCTCATCCTATGACGCAGGAAGGGGATTTACCACGTGCACTATCGCTGAGAATTGCCTGACTCCGAATCTGGTTTCGATTCAGCACGGGTTGACGTACGCTGATCCTGACAATTGTTCGAGTAATTTGGCAAGGCATCTGCACACCAGTGCGTTCGACGGCGGATACTTGCCGGCCGCTACTCTGAGCGAAGCAGAGGTGGAAGCCGCTAAGTCCCTTCCCGTCCCGGCCACCGGAGATGCCAACAAGATCATTAGAGTATTACCCACTGAAAATGGATATAGGAAGGTTTCCCTGAACGGTACCGCCAACCAAGTCACGATCACTCACAACGTCCAGGATACTACCATTTCATTGCCCCAGGATTTCGACACCGGCGCAAGCCCTGTTCTGGCAGGTATTACTCTGACCGGTCTCACGGGCATTCTTGAAGGCAGAGGATCTTCACCCCTGGCTTCTATCGCTTCTTCGGACGCGTATCATGTCCTGAGAAGAAATTCGACCAATACAGCTTACGAATTCTCGCAGCCGTTTGCTATCCACGGAACCGCAGGAGAGAGTCTTTCTCAATTTGATGCCGTATACCTTGACGTCGTGAGCGAGAGATGGATGAAAGCTCAAAGTGGCAGTACAGCGCAGAAAGGAGATGTGTGGGGAATTGTCACGGAGGATGGCGGCATTACTATTGGTAGTGATGGCGAAATACTCCTCTTCGGATTTGTGACGAACCAGTCCTGGACGTGGACTCCCGGTGATATCCTGTACCTCTCGCAGACAGCAGGGGAGATAACCTCTACGGAACCGACGAATGCCGCAGTTATAGGACACGCTATCACGGATACGACGATCTTTTTTCTGCCGAAAAGCTTCTCGGGTGATGTCGGTCCTTCGGGGGGTATAACCGGGACAGCAGGTGAGGATCTGTCCGTATGTGACGTAGTATATGCCGATTACACCAATTCAGGGAGATATAAGAAAGCCACGAATAACGCCACGTCTCTGGAAGCCGCTGCAGTAGGCATAGCTCAAGCAAATATAACCGAAGGAGCAAGTGGTCCGATACAACTCTTCGGTACCATGACAAATGGAGCGTGGTCGTGGATCCCGGGCAAGTCTCTCTATGTCAGTGACACGCCAGGGGCATTGATTCAGTATGAGCCCAGTGCGTACGGAAGGTATGTCAAACCCGTTGGTTACGCTGTGTCCGCTACGGAGATATGGATCTTTCCGCAGAGCGGGTGGCAGGTAGGCAGCTCAAGCTCCGGCGGTGGGGGGGCACTTCCCGACTACTGTCCCCCCGCAATGAAGTATAAGGACAGCGATGAAATCATAATCCCAAAGGGGAGATATTACCGCTTAGGCCATCGGATCGACGGTCAGTATCAAGATCTCAACAGCGCTGCTTCATATTGGGATCTGGCAGCGAGCCTCGAGATAGACGTGGACGCTCCGGGAACCATGATCGGTGGCGACGTGGCAAGCTCCTGGTATTCCGTGTTCCTGACCGGGGAGCAGACGGCCCTTGTGCTGCCGTTTATCCGAGCCAAAACGGTCTTCTTTTCCGACCCCAATACCATCATAAGTCCTGCGAATCATGACGACGGCACTACGGGGAACAACAACTTCCTATCAGCAGACGACGAGCTCAATGGCTACAGGCTTGTGCTTCTCAGCAACACGGTATCCCATTACGGCAAGGTGTTTACCATTTCGGACTGCGTTAATGGAACACCGGATCAGATTTGTATTTCCGGCGACCAGACTCCCCATATTCAGGCGACCGACTGGTTGCAGACCATACCGCCCCAGTCTGTCCCTTCCCTGTACCTGGGGAGCATCAGGCTGGACTCCAGCGGCAATATCGTACAGTTTTATCGTACGAATTGGCAAGTACAGTATGCCTCATATATACAAGTGGCTGGCGTGCTCAATACGACTGAGAGCAACACGGATCTTGGGGCTGCAGTACCACCGACAGCAAAAAAGCTGCAGAGCCACATTACGATCAATTCAGGGGGAGGAACAAATGCCGCGGGTATGTCTGCAAACATCTACTCCGGAACTGCAGGAACGAATCTGGTCACAACACTATTTTATGCAAGCACCACTGCCCACGTCGAGCACAGAATGGGTATGCCGTTCGATTTGTTGCTTACTGCGGTCGCTTCCATGAGAAACAAGTTTCTTATGCATAACGGAACTGCGTGGGTGGCTGCTACCGAGGGATATTTCAGGATCTGTGGCTTTGAGGAATAGTGAACCCAACGGACGAGACGTCCGTTCTACTGGTTCGTGAGGGTGCAGCGCGTTTGCGTGGCAAATCTACCCAGCCTGCGAAATTGGTTAACGAAAATCA
Source organism: Thermodesulfobacteriota bacterium (assembly GCA_040753915.1). GTDB lineage: Bacteria > Desulfobacterota > Desulfomonilia > Desulfomonilales > Desulfomonilaceae > JBFMDN01. The sequence goes on from JBFMDN010000025.1 coordinate 45,936, forward strand.
GTCGGTTATGGCGCTGGTTCTCTCTTTACCATAAGAAAGCGCGGCACTCGGTTTGTGATCCTCCAGTAACTGTTCTCGCCACTCGGGAAGCGGACAGCATCGTTGGCAATGACTGTACACTTCCGAGAGGCCTCGTGGATGTGCGTATGACGTACTTCAGCATCCTCATGGACTTCGTCAATTCGTTCCTTCAGCACGGGGCGGTATTGACCGCGTTACTGGCGAGCCTGGCGCTCCTGGGCATCTCTGTGTTCCGATACGCGAAAGGGATCTTGCACGACCTCCTCACATGGATGCACCGTGTCGAGGAACAGGTAACAACGCTCGAAAAAGCGTGGACTGCTCCCAACGGACACGTAATAGATCATTCGGCCTGTTTTAGAGGCGTTCGGGATTGTCTGGACGAGATCCGTGCGATTGCGACACGTTTCGACCAGGTGTTCATGGAGCACCACGAGGACGCAAAGAGAATTGCCCACGAAGATCATTGGAAAAATTGTGAGCTCGAGCGGTGCCCTCAATTGCTTCATATCCATACCAGGTTGAGTGAAGTCATTCGCATCACGGAAGACCTCGCAGAAAGAGCGGAGGAGTCTCGGGCTGAAACCCGGGAAGCCATCAACATTTACATGAGGCGCTTCGACGATTTCGCAAGTCACGCGATCGCGGCGTTGAGACGCAACGGATGGGATTAAGAGGCTCACATGACGGAGTTGGCACGAGCAACGAAGAAAATGAGCGATCCACACGAAAGGTGCCGGCAACAGGTGTTGCAAGAGCATGCTGCGTTGACCCGGGACATTCAAGTCTCGACCGGCTGCAGCGCAATCGATGCACGCTTCCAGGCCTGGCTCATCTTGTTCGAACGGGAGCTGGTTCCGATGGCTGCGCAGTGACAATGCGCTCCCAGAAGCTGCCTGGGACCGGTTTTACTTCGTGCAAAGACGAGGTAATATGACCGCTCCGGAATCCATCCAAGAAGGAGAATCACGATGCGCATAGTAGACGTGCGTTCCTTGGCTGTTCCAGAGGTAAAGATCATAGAGTTTTTTCGATATCGGGATCATAGAGGTTACTTCACTGAGACCTTCCGCAGGCAGGTGATGGACGAAATGCTCGAGTTTCTCAGGGGTACGGAATTTGTTCAAGGAAACGAAAGCCATTCCCATCGGGGGGTGATCCGTGGGCTCCATTTTCAGTGGAATCCCTACATGGGGAAGCTGGTTCGCGTCATCCAGGGCCGCATGATCGACTTTGCCCTGGACGTTCGTACGGGCTCTGCGACCTTTGGCAAGATTGTGGCATACGACCTCAATCAGACTCCTGATGCCCAGACAGGCCAATGGATCTGGGTTCCCCCGGGCTTTGCACACGGATGCCTCTTCTGCGAAGACTCCACCATAGAATACCTCTGCACCGGCAAATACAATCCCGCGTGCGAAGCCGCGATTTCTCCATTCTCGGAGGACATTGACTGGTCGCTCTGCGATCCGGTGTTACGCGCTGTGTTTGAGGAGCTGAGCACGTGCACGCGCAGAGACGGCTTGGTGAGTGACAAGGATCGTGACGGCTTGACTCTGACCCAGTGGGCTTCTGATCCCCGATCCGAGAATTTCGTGTACGGGCAAATGGGATAATGAACGAGGGGGAATTCCCTCTCACAATACATCAGACAAAACAGCGAGGATCGCCAATGACGTCTCTCAGGCATCTGACACCGATGCTTAAGGCATGGTCCGCGGGAGCGCTCATATCGGTGGGCATCATCGGTCTGCTCCTGGCGGTAAGTCCCTTCGTCCTGCCGGAATCCGATTCCATGGCTTTGTATCGATATTTCCTCTTGCGCGTGGGGGCCGCTGCATGGGGAATAGTGGCCATAACCGGCGGAGCCCTCTTCTTCGATCACGTGACACCAGGGAACTGGCTCGAAAAAATCGAGGAAGGAAATGCAGCCTGTGCGATCGTTACTGTCGGCGTTATTGTCACTCTTGGTCTCATGCTTTGCTATATCTGAATCTGCCGCTCTCGACGAAGCATACAAACGCTGCCTCGAGCGACAGCTCCGCTTCATAATAGCGAAAAATCCGCCATACTCTGCAGGGGGCGCTTCGGATCTGGAGAAGGGACTGGATTGCTCGGGATACGTGTTCCTTGCGTGCAAATGGGCCGGAATTCCGGGCGTCAAACGTACCACCTCGTTTCGCATGGCAATGGGGCTGGACGGATGGACTGGCAAAGACATCCCCCGAGAATCGTGCTCCTCCTGCGATTTGGCCTTTTGGACGTGGCACAAGTCTCTTGACCGCCCTTACGGACACGTAGGGGTCTTTCTCAAAGCCGGGCCAACGCTGGAAGTGGCCCATGCTTCTTCCAAACGGGGGGTCGTGTTGGCTCCCCTGCGGGGCTCGCTGCAAACGGATCTTTCCAAGGTCAGATGTCTCACGATAGGAGAGTAGCGTGTTCGATCTCTTGCGGCCGTACATCACCATCGTTCGACTGTGGGTCGTAATCGTGCTGCTTGTCTCTACAGGTGGATACGTAGGGTACCTCCGTTACAAGATCCACGAGTCCGACCAGGAGCTGATTTTGCTCAAGGAAGCTGTAGCGTTGTGTAGCAACGAGCGCTCCCAGCTCCGATCGATGAATCACGTTCAAGCTGAGAACATGGAAGCCCTCACCGAGTACTACAGGCATCGAAAATGCCTCGATCCGAAAGACGGAGAGCTAACCGAAGAGGAGCTGCGTCTGGAATGACAGCATGCACCTCTCAAGAATCTTCCCAGCGAAAAATGCGGTGGCTCAGGAAACGTCTCGCTCTTGGTGTGGCTATTGCTGCTCTCGCAATACCCTTTTCCTGTGCGCAGCGGGTTGTGGTTTCAGGCGGGCCGCGAATTACCCTCCCCGATCCTCCGGATCGTGTTGCCTGGAAGGAGGAAGGAGTGCCCGAGAAGCCGCGGATACATTATCTGGACCCCCCCGTGAGGCTCGATCCTCGTGGAACTTTCACCGCACCTGAGGACGGAGGCATTCTCATCAATCCGAAGGCCTGGCGAGGAATCCGGTACGGGCTGACGGAATGGCCCAAGTGGGGCGAGACGGTTCGAGCCATAGTGGAAAGTCATAACGACGCGATCGGTCGCGATGCAGCGAGGAGCAAGCCATGGTGGAAAGTATGGACGCCCGGGAGAAGGCATTGAAAACCGGTTCAGGCATAATGCAAGAGTGAAACCGTACCTGTAACCGTGATGAGTACCGCGCAGATTGTGATGTCACCATTTGCATTTAGACCAAACGAGGAGAAGCCATGTTGTCTTCATTACGCAAGCTTTGGGGATTCGGTGCCAGGGGAGAGAATTCGAAGCGACATACGTTTCAGCACATCCCCGCACCAATAATGCTGGGACGGGCGATCAAATCGAGCGAAGACCCGTTCAGACCTCGGAGGGGAAGCGATGAAGACCGGGGGACATCCTTGTATCACCGGCATGGCCTCATGGAGCCGCCGTACTCGTTTGCGGACTGTTGGGTCGATTACGAGCAATCGGATGTTCTCACGAGCTGTGTGGACGCAATAATCCGCAATTGCGAGAGGCCCCACGACCTCGAGTTTGTCGGGGACGACTTGACGGAGCGAGATACGCCCGAGATGAAGGCTCAGTGTCTCACCCTCACTGACTTCTTCAGCCGTGTCAACGAAAAGCACAGTTTTCTCAGCGTGCGGCGGAAGCTCAGGTTGGATCGCGAGGTCACGGGAAATGGCTTCCTCGAGGTGATCCGCAGCCTCACCGGCGGAGTGGAGCGTGTCTACTACTTACCGAGCACGTATGTCCGCGCGAGCGACATGGGAGAGCACGAGATACCGGTCACCACACGTATTCCGAGAGACGGCAAGCTCGTCGAGGTTACCATCCCAAAGAAGTTTCGCAGATTCGGAAGGCTGGTGGGGATGGGATCGAGTCGTGTGCAGTGGTACAAGGAGCTGGGTGATCCGAGAGTCCTGGACCCCGAAACAGGAGAATTTTTCTTGGATCAGCACAAGCGCTTCTTGTGCGAAGACCGCAGGATTATCGACTCTGAAACGGGCCTGTACGTCAAAGGCCGCGGGGGTGAATTCCTGCTTCACAACAGGGCTATCCCTCTGGAGCGCAGAGCTACCGAGGTGTGGTGGTTCCGTGACAACTACGGCGGTAATGCCTATGGTATTCCCCGGTGGATCCCGGCATTGCTGGACGTCAGGGCCCGGTACGTGGCGAAATGGCTGAACCATGACCTCTTGAACCGGGGCGGTGTTCCGAAGGGTATCGTTCTCTTCCAAAACGGATCCATTTCCCCACAAACCCTGGAACACATCCGCAGAACCCTACAAGAATGGGGGGACCCGAGAAGGTTTAACCAATGGATCACCCTTAACATAGAGCCGGATTCCCTCAGCTTCGACCTGAATACTGGCGGGTCGAAGGGAGGAACGACCAAACCGGAATTTATCAACCTGGATCGCAACGAAGACTACATGTTCAAAGAATACCTCACGCATTGTGAAGAAGCGGTAAGGAAAGTGTACCGGCTACCCCCCATACTGACCGGTGCGGCTACGGAGTACACCCATGCCACCGCGTACGCCTCCCAGGAGGCCGCGGAATCCCAGGTCTTCGAACCCCTCAGGAACGAATTTGACGAAAAGGTAACTACGGAGCTCATTCAGACCGAATTCGGCATCTATCGCTGGAAGCTCAAGACCAGACGCACCAAGATTGGAGACCAGGAAACCTTTTACAAGGCGGTAGGCATGTGGTCCCGGGCCGGTCTATCCTGGAACCAAATGGTCCAACTCGGAAACGAGATGCTCGGGACAAGATTTTCGCCACGAGAAGGCGAGCTCTGGGATATGCCATTCGAGGCTCTCTTGGCGATGCTCAACAGCGGCGGCTGCACGATTCGAGACGGAGTCCTCGTGCCAATGGACGAAACCGTCTCCTGTCAGGACAGCGCGGCCTGACACGACGGAGGGAGGCACAGTGAGCTCGCGGCGTACCTCGTTCACCGAGGCTGAAGAAACCATCGGCGACGCTCTCAGAGCCATTGAAGAGTTCAGCCGAACTTTGCAGGACCTGTCCGATGCTGGCGATCAGGTGCGTTCACACCTTGAGGAGCCGGAAATCGTCTCGGACCTTTTCTCGTCATGGATGGCCGATTTCCTCGAAGCGTTGGAGCAGAGCACTGCGGAGGCCGCTCAGCTCAGCGGGGGAGCTGACGCTTCCGGTACGACCCTCCAGTCCCGAGACAGTACCGCCTATGCCGGTTCGGGAACCGTGGCGGTCGTGTCTCTGCATGAGCTTAACGACGCGGTTTCACAACTCATCTCCGCTTTGAACCGTATCGAGGCAGTGATGGAAAGGGCAACGGATATACAGGTGACCGTATCGGCCGGTGATGGATGGGATTAGCAAATGTCAGCGCACATAGGATCGGTGGTCTTCCCGTACCCGCTCAAATGGGCCGACAAGCCTGGTAGGGTCGTCGTAGGCTCCAAGACGCGGACGAGATCGGGCAACCTGGTAATCCTCACGGTGGAGAACGCGAGGCAAACTCACAGGGAAGCTCGGCTCGTGTTCGAGTGGACGCCTTTTGCTTCGGTCCAAACCTTGATTGAATACTGGCGCGCGGGCGCGTCCTATTCTGCAGACCTTGAAGGGACGGGCGAGATCCTCACCGTCCGATTCGATCCCGAGAAAGGGGTAACCAATTTGAAGCACCAATCCGGCAGGGACGTGGTCCACGCGCACTTCCAGGGAACGGAGAACGATCTGTACACCGGCGAGGTGAATCTGATCATAGAATCGTAGGGGGAGTCAGGGGCTCAAGGTTATCCCCGCAATAGAGGCGGGGATCCTGGATCATTTGTGGACACTGGAAGAGATAGCCGCCCCGATCAAACAAAAGGAGAGGACATAGTCCTTTCTGCCTTACAATAGCTCTTGGGAAAAATGATGAGATTCTGAATTAGCGTACCTTACACGTATTCCCCAATTTAATGCCCGCCGGCGTATTTTGTCCTTGAAATTGACTAGGAATGTCTGCTGGGCATCCACTTACTTCTTCTATGATGAGCTGACAAATCGCCATGTCGGGATAAAGGAGAAAAGTCAGTGGCCCAAGATTGGTGATTTCGAGGGTTATTGTTCCTTCGAAGCCAGCATGGATGGTTGGAGCTGTAAAATGAATCAATATGCCGCATCTAGCGAGCGAGCTCTTTCCTTCAACTCTGGCGCTGTAGCATTTTTGCCCTCTTTCAATAGGAAAATTAACACGCTCTCGAGTATTCCCCAGCACAAAGCTCCCACCCCTTAAAGTGTAGGGCTGATCTTCCGATATTGTTATCCGTCTTGACTGATTTGTTAGATAACTAGCAATGCCTCCCTTTCTGATGTCTATCGCGGTAGGACTATTGTTAACAGGTATTGTTATCTCTGTTCCAAGTCGTAAATCGATAGCGCTCGTGTTATACGGAGCCTGTGTTGGGTCTGTGTGTGGAAGAGGATCTATGGTAAACAGCCCCTCGTTTAAGCACTTGATTATTTCAACATTGCTGAGAATCATTTCCGTCACCCTCCTAACAGGGCACATCTACCCACGGGGTCGATGTCTCAAACGTCTCTCTGGGTAACAATACCCTCATCCTATCAGGACAAGTTGCTCGATTAATTAGCGTTACCCTCAAGTGTGGGACTCCTTTCCGTTCTTGAATCATAGACTTGTCAGCAAAGATGCTGACTGTAGCACCATCGATCAATTCTATTTTGACGGCGTACTCGTTAGTAAACATGCCATCTTTTATCTTCACTGGTATCCATATTACGTTTTTCCCCATCTCGTTCCCTCCTTTGCCTCCTGTGTTCCTTTCGCCCCTAGCTTGTGCGCACATCGTCACAAAAAACCTCCCAGTGAGCGCATATATGCACGTCTTGTGAGAGAAAACAATCAAAAAGGTTTTCTGCAATTATCGTGCCGTTAGTCGTAGGTCGGACTCTGCCCGACAAGAGGATCGGCGGGCACAGCCCGTCCTGCGTGGGGCAAAACGGGGAGAGGTGTACATAAGGCATGAATGCTCTGGTATCTCTGAAACTGGAAGAACATCTCACAAAAGCTCCGAGAGGGGCCTCGGAAGCGCGAATCGTAGATAAAGAGACTCGTGAGACATATGCTCCAAATGGTCTAAGTTGACATTTTGCGATTCCTCCCCCCGTTAACGGGGCGAGGTTGAGCCTAGCCTCCCTTGGAGTACTGTCACTCCCGACTTCCCAGAAAGCTGATATAGCATTCCAAGGAGTCCTGTCCGCTACCCGTGTGGCAACGATAATTATGGGAGGATCGCGTACCGGTGGGACGACGTCTCGCCCGTCATTGTTGAAGGGGATTTCACGAGAGGAAGAATTACAACATGAATTTCTGCGCCTGTTACAAATGGCCGTAGGAGACAACCACTCCCGAGTGCTCCGCGACCCGCAAACTCTCGAGCCGTTTTTCCTCGACAATCGTACGGGCCGCGGTGGTTGCTATCGGGGTTGCTGTGGGCTCCTACTTCATGGCCGCAGGCTCGCGCCAATCAGTTATAGCTTTCATGGTTTTCGTGTCCAAATCGGCCTTGTACAACTTCGCCTTGTTTGCCGGCGCGTGGCTCGTGGGTGTGTAGTTGATGGCGGGGAGTGCACCTCCTGCGTCAAAATTGCTGAGGGTTTCCAGGGCCTTTTTCAGCGATTCGGGCGTGAGGTCCTTACCGGCACGTTTAAGGCCCTCGACAAAGACCATTGCAGTCGCTCCGGAGGCAGTATAGAGTGAAGTGAGCATTTTGTTGGGATCGCGATTGTTCTTCTTGGCAAGATCGCGAATCTGCTTCATGCCCGGAGAATCGTCTTCCCATCCGCCCACGAAGTTTATTCCTATGAAGTTCTTCGCGGCGTTCCCGCACGCCTTGACAACCGTATCGTCACAAGACCAGTTGATGCCAAACACGGTCGGCCAGTAATCGTATTTCTCCGCGGTCTTCAAGAAAGTGATGATCGGAGGAACCAGATTGCAGGTCACCACGTAATCCACGTTCGCTTCCTTGAGGGCAAGCACCTGGGAGCTGGCATCCACGGAACCAATGTTCAGGACGAGCTCGGAGGCAATGTTGACCCCGTACTGCTTCGCTCGCTTTCGGGCAGCCTCCAGGCCTTTCTTACCGAATTCGGTTTCCGCGTAGACCACCCCGATTCTCGGATTTTGGGCCTTCAGGTCGTTCATGATGTAATCGAACATCAATTCCACCTGGGCTTCATAGGTGGCTCCGAGGAGAAACACGTATGGCTGATACGGGTTGTACATTTCATCTGCAAGAGCGTTTGGAATGTTCGGTACCTTGTGCTCGTTGATCATGCCCAGCAGGGCAATGGTCTGGGGCGTTCCGCCACAGGTGGTAATGGTCAGCACCTGGTCCCTGAAAATCAGCTTCTTGAAGGCAGCTATGGCACTGGGGGTCTTGAATTGGTCGTCCTCCCAGATCAACTCGATTTTCCGGCCTTCGATCCCCCCCTTTTCGTTAACGTCGTTGAACACGTCCTGAGTCGCCCAACCCCAGGGCAATCCTAGCGCGGCTACGGGTCCCGTCTTCACCATGATCATGCCCATCTTGATGGTGTCCTTGGTCACTCCCCGCCCTTCCGGGAACGCGGGTCCCCCCAGGCAGATTCCGACCAGAAGCGCACTCACAAGAATACATACTCGAATTCTCCAGTTTTTCAAGGCCTTATACCTCCTTGGGTTATGGTGTGGTATCCGTTGGTTCGGAAATCAGTCACCCGGAAGCACATTAATACGTGAACGGCCAGTTTTTGAAGGAATTCTTGATCCGGCTCCAGATTCCGTTGAGACCGCTGGGCTCGAAAATCAAGAACAGCATGATCAGCAGACCGAATGTTGCGATGTTCCATTCTTCGTTATACCGTCCCTCGAGGAAGGTCAGATGGTGACCAGCAAATGTGGCTACTTCTTTGATGAGATCGGGCACGATGGTCAAGAAGATAGCTCCGAAGATCGATCCGAGAATCGATCCCAGGCCGCCCACAATGATCATGGCAATGTACTCGATGGAGAGGAGAAGAGTGAAGTTCTCAGGATGGAGATACCCGGTGGAATACGCGTACAGCCCTCCTGCCACGCCGCCGTAAAACGAGCTGATTGCGAAAGACATCACCTTGTACCGGGTTAGATTCACTCCCATGATTCCGGCTGCGACATCTCTGTCCCTGATGGCCACGAAGGCCCTGCCTACGCGGGTGCGCACTATGTTTTTCGCCGCTGCAGCGAGAAGAACCACGACTAAGAAGATCAGGTAGAAGAGTCGGTATTCACCGCCGAGGGAATACCCGAAAAGCGAAGGCGCGGGCACGGAGATTCCGCGTACTCCCAGAGTCACCGACTCCCAGTGGGTAACGACGTATTCTATGACGACACCGAAGGACATGGTTGCCATGGCCAAGTAAAGCCCCTTGAGGCGCAAGCACGGGAACCCGAGGAGAATACCGAAGAGCGCGGCTACCGTCCCTCCTGCAGGTATAGCCACCCAGAAGGGCGCGCCAAAGCGGGACGCAAGGATGGCAGTGGTGTATGCGCCGATGGCGAGAAACGCGGAATGCCCCAGGGAAATCTGGCCGGTAAAGCCCGTGAGGATATTCAAACCGATGGCGCCCACTATGGCTATCCCTGCTATGTTGGCCATATAGACCACGTACGGATCTCCCCAGAGCGGGAGCGTCGCCAAGCCCACCAGGAACACACATAGCCAGCCTTTTACCCACACCGTGTGGAAAACCCGGATGTCTTCCTGATACGACTCTCTGAAGGTCTTGCTCCTCATGGTCTCTTCCGGCTCCTGCGAGGATCCCTGTAATTGATCCTTCCGTCTTCCACTAATGATGAAGCGCTCGAACGCGTTCCTGAGAGCATTTCCCACGGCAGGCCGTTCGCGGCCGCCGAGAATGCAACTGTGCTCGGGACCCTACACCCGTTCGATTTCTTCCTTCCCGAAGAGGCCGTAGGGCCTGATCATGAGGACCACGAACAGCACCACGAAAGCGGTGAGGTCCTTGACGCCAGGCATGGCTTCGTCCAGGTAACCTCCCACAAGGGTTTCCAGTATCCCGATAACGAGGCCCCCTATGATGGCGCCCGGTATGCTCTCCATCCCGCCCAGGACTACCGCGGGAAAAGCTTTGATGGCCACCAGGGACAGCCCTATGTTGAGTACCATGACGTTCGCCAGGAACACCCCCGCAACTGCCGCAATCACGAAGCTCAGGCCCCAGGTCAAAGAGAATACGCGTTTGACGCTTATCCCCATAAGCATGGCGGTATCCTGGTCGTTGGCCACGCCGCGCATCGACAGACCAATGCGGGAATATTGAAAGAAAAGGAAGAACAGAATCACCATGGCCGATGCCAGGATCATCGACCAGAAATGCGTGTGGGAAAGCACCATTCCCCCCAGTTTTATGGGGGCAACAGGAAAGGGCGATGGAAAAACCTTGTTGTCGTGCCCGAAAACGATGCCCGCTATGCTCCTGAGGAAAATTGAAAGCCCGACGGTCACCATAACGACCGCAAACTGGGGCTCGCCTATCAGAGGCCTGAGAACGATCCGCTCAGAAAACATACCGAATCCCAGAGCACAACCCGCCGTGATGGCGAGTGCCCAGACAAATGGAACCGATGAATTCACGAGAACATAGCAGACGAGGGCACCCAGAAGCATGGCCTCGCCGTGAGCAAAATTGAGAATGTCGGTGGACTTGTACAGGAGCACGAATCCGAGCGCCACGAGGGCGTAGAGGCTCCCAACCGCGACACCCGAGACCAGTAATTGCACGACATAGAGCACGCTTTCACTCATGTTCGCCCCCTTTTGGCTTTCAAAGGCTCAACTCGCGGACGCGTGCAGAATCAGTTGTACATAGCATCAATCAGATGCCTAAATTTCTTCTCGATCATTGCTCTCTTCACCTTCATGGTTGCGGTGATTTCCTCGTCATCCTGATCCAGCTCCTTGTCGAGGATGGTAAACTTCTTGATGGTCTCAACCCTCGCGAAGTTTTCGTTGCTCTTGTCCACCTCTCCCTGGATCAGCTTCCGCACTTCTGGGTGCGTCGCGAGGCTCTTGTAGTTTGTATACGGGATACGGTTATTCTGAGCCCAATGGGCCACAGTCTCAAATTCAAGCTGTATAAGGCAGGTCAAGTATTTGCGACGATCGCCGATGACAACGGCTTCCTTCACATACGGGCTGAACTTCAGGCTATTTTCTATTTCAGATGGCGAAATGTTTTTCCCGCCTGCTGTTATGATGATGTCCTTCTTTCGATCCGTAATACGCAGATCGCCCTGCGCGTCAATCTCGCCCACGTCCCCCGTGTGTAACCAGCCATCTCTCACGGCCTCTTTCGTGGCATCAGGGTTTCCGTAGTATCCGGCGAACACCAATTCCCCACGTTGCAGTATTTCGCCATCCTCGGCAATCTTGATTTCTACACCCGGTACAGGCTTGCCCACACCCCCAATCTTTATCTCCCCGTCCCGCGGGATGCAGGAGATGCCGCTTATTTCGGTCATGCCGTAGCATTCCCGAATCGGAATGCCGATCGCGTGGTAGAACCTCATAAGGTCCGGCGAGAGCGGAGCTGCTCCGCTCACGAAAATGCGAGCCTCGAGAAGCCCCAAATGATTACGCAAGGGTCTGAAGAGGAGCAGGTAGGCGAGCGCATGCAGGATTCTCCAGTGGATGGGGACCGAGCGCCCCGCGAGCCTCAATTCTGAGACCTTGCGTCCCACCGGTAACATGGCGTTAAATATCCATCGCTTGAAGAAGACCGCATCCTGCATGCGGATCATGACGTTCGAATGCATCTTCTCCCAAATACGAGGAACGTTGAGAAACGCAGTCGGAGAAATCTCCTGAAGATCGTCCTGAAGCGTCGCGACGCTCTCCGCGAAGTTGACCGTGCACCCGGCCCACAAGGGAAAAATGAGCGAAAACATTCGTTCCGCTATGTGGCACAGAGGCAGAGCGGACACAAAGGAATCAGAGGCCTTGAAATCCAGGACCTGAGACAGCCCCCGGATCATGGCAAGCACGTTCCGGTGAGTTATCATTGCCCCTTTGGGCTTGCCCGTGGTCCCGGAGGTATACACAATTATGGCCACGTCGTCAGGATTCGTGCTCTGCACCATTTCCTCGAAGAGACCCGGCTGCTGGTCGTGAAGCTCCTTGCCCAGGGCTTCTACTTCAGCGAAGCTGATTAACAGGGGATCTCGGTACCTGTGCAGCCCTTTCATGTCCACAACGACGATCTTCTGGAGCAGGGGGACCTGATCCTTGATTTCGAGCACCTTGTCCACCTGTTCCTGGTCTTTGGCCACTATGAAGCGGGATCCGCAATTCTCTAAAATGTACTGGACCTGAGAGGCCACATCCGTGGGGTAAATTCCTACCGAAATGCCAGAGGAAGCCTGGGCAGCCAGATCAGCATAGAGCCATTCTCTGCAATTGTCTCCTAAAATCGAGAGCTTGTCGCCCTTACGGAAGCCCAACTGACGCAACCCGAGGGTAAAGCGGCACACGTGCTCCCAGTACTCCCGCCATGTGGTACGCTGCCAGATGCCGAGGTCTTTCTCTCTCAACGCTACCCTGTTCGAGAAGAGATCCCGGTTCCGAGCGAACAGCTTCAATAGGGTATCCGGCTCCACAATGACTCCACTCGTGCCGCGTTGCTACTCCCCCAGGTACGCAGCGATGACCCGGGGATCGCACTGCACCTCATCAGGCGTTCCCGCCGCGATCTTTGACCCGAAATCAAGGACCGTCACGGTGTCCGCGATATCCATGACCACCCCCATGTCATGCTCGATCATGACGATGGTTACGCCCATCTCCTCCTTGACATCGAGCACGAATCTGGCGATGTCCTCCGTCTCCTCCACGTTCATTCCTGCTACGGGCTCGTCCAACAGGAGGATTCGCGGCTTCATGGCAAGAGCCCGTCCGATTTCCACCCGTTTCTGAACGCCGTACGGCAGGGTTCCCACTGGTTTCTTGCGGACCTTTTCGATTTCGAGGAAATCGATAATCTTCTCCACATGGAGCCGATACTGCACTTCCTCGGCCAGCGCTCGTCCGAAAAAAATCGCCCCGGAAAGGGGCCCCGTACGCATCTGGGCGTGGCATCCCAGGAGGAGATTGTCGATGACATTCATGTGGCTGAATAGCTCGATATTCTGGAAGGTTCGAGCTACCCCCGCGTGAGCGATTTCGTGTGGTTTCCAGCCTGTGACGTTCTTTCCATCTAGTAATATCTCGCCATCGGAGGGTCGGTACACGCCGCTGATGCAATTGAACAGCGAGGTTTTTCCCGCGCCGTTGGGACCGATCACCGCATGTAGCTCGCCCTGCCTCACCTTCATGTCGAGGTGGTTCAGGGCGAGTATCCCTCCAAAGTGAAGAGATACATTCCTGATCTCCAAGAGCTCCGTCACCAGCGTATTCCTTTACGAAAGCCAGCGCTTGCGGCGTTTGTAATGCTTGACGTTTGCGTAGCTCTTCTTTTCCGCGTCTGCACTCACTCCCAGGTAGAACTCTTTGACGTCTTCATTTTGCAGCAGCTTTTCCGTGGGGCCGTCCAGGACAATCCTGCCATTTTCCATAATGTAGCCGTACACTGCAAAGTGCAGGGCCGCAAATGCATTTTGTTCCACAAGCAGGATAGATGTTCCGGATTCGGTATTGATACGCCGGAGAATGCCAAATATCTCTTTGACCAGCAGCGGCGCAAGACCGAGTGACGGCTCGTCAAGCATGAGCAGTTTCGGACGCGACATGAGAGCCCGGCCTATGGCGAGCATTTGCTGCTCGCCACCGCTGAGGAGAAGGGATAGCTGTCTGGCCCGGCTTCGAAGTATCGGGAAGTATGAGGCGACTGAGTCGAAATCCCGTTGCATCCCTGCACGGTCCCGCCGGGTGTGGGCTCCGATCCACAGGTTCTCCTCCACCGTGAGGTCATCAAAGACCCTGCGTCCTTCAGGAACCATGCTAATTCCCATCCGCACGATGGCATCGGGATCTTTGTCCGCGATGGGCTGATCGTTGAATCGGATGTCCCCTTCGGGCAATTCCCCGTTTTGAAATTTCACGATGCCGCTTATGGCCTTCAACGTGGTGGTTTTGCCTGCCGCGTTGGCGCCCAATAGCGCTACAACCTTGTTCTCGGGCACTTCAAGGGAGATGCCTTTGAGCACCATGATGACCTTGTTGTACACAACCTGAATGTTGTTTACCTTGAGCATAGGCTCATATCCTCGTCACCGAGTCCCTTGGAGCCGCACAATCAATTGGGCGCCGCACCGACGCCCGAGAGCTCCGTTTCCGCGTTTCTCAGGAGGCGTTTTCCACAACGAAGGAAAATCCCATTCCGCCGCCAGCACACAGAGACGCAACTCCCGTCCGAAGGCCTTCCGAACGGAGGGTGTGGACAAGGCTCACGACCAGCCGGCAGCCCGTGGCCCCTACCGGGTGCCCCAACGCTATGCCGCCGCCGTTGACGTTCACCTTTTCTCGGGCCAGCCCCAGATCGCGCTCGCACGCGAGATACTGGGCCGCGAAGGCCTCGTTGATCTCGAACCTGTCGACTGCATCCAGCTCGATCCCCGCGCGGGCCAGGGCCCCGCGAATGGAAGGTACCGGTCCAATACCCATGATATGCGGGTCCACGCCGGCCACATAGTAGCCCCGTACCACCGCGAGAGGCGGCACACCCAGTTCTTTGGCCTTTTCCGCTGTGGTTAGTATCGCCGCGGATGCTGCGTCGTTCATCCCGCATGCATTTCCCGCGGTTACCGTTCCGCCTTTCTTGAATACAGCGGGAAGTCTTGCCAGCTTTTCCATAGTGATGTCACGGCGCACATGCTCGTCAGTGTCGAACAGGACAGGGTCCCCTTTGGATTGGGGAACCGGCACTGGTACTATCTCCGCGGCGAACTTCCCGGCAGTCCACGCGGCTGCCGCACGCTGATGACTCAGGAATGCAAATTCGTCCTGCTCCTGCCGCGAAATTCCATGCAATTCAGCGAGATTTTCCGCGGTCAGCCCCATTCCTACCCCGATCGGGTACTCTTGCATACCCCGCCAGAGCAGATCATAGGACACGGAATCCCGGATGCGTTGACCCCATCGCACAGACTCAGCGATGTACGGGGCATTGCTCATGCTCTCTACACCACCAGCCAGCACCACGTCAACTTCGCCGGTCTGGATCGCCTGTACCGCGCAGATCAGCGCTTGCATTGAGGAACCGCATGTGGCATCAACGGAAAAAGCGGGTACGGTTTCCGGAATGCCGATCTTGTATGCTGCTATGCGACTAATGTTGACATCGAGAGGAGCAAAGCAATTGCCGAAGATCACCTTTTCTATCCAGGAGAATTCCCCGGCAACACGTGCCACCGCGGCGTTCATGACGATCTTGGACAATTCCACTGGCGAGACGGCCTTGAGGGAGCCGCCAAAGGCCCCAATCGCTGTCCTCACTGCCGAGATCACAACCACTTCTTTCATGATTTCACAGCCTCCTGCTTAGGCGTCGGGATAATTTCTCAAGATTTCGGACAACGGCACCGTATTAGAATTTGTGATTCGATCTCGCTTCTTCACTCACAAGGCCGTAGAGAAAGATCTCACGAAAGGTCCGGACGTAGAGCTCGCCGTCGAGATGACGCTTGTTTAGTGTCCATTGATGAAGGACCCCGTCATGCAGGGCCATGAAGGTCAACGCAGTGATTGCCGGGTCAAGATCTCGCTTGAAGAGCCCCTGTCTCACTCCCTGTCGGACAAGTTCCGAGATGACTTTCTGGTATTCCCGGTAAACCTGGTTGAGAGCCGGCTCAAAATCCACATCCGCGTACAGCTCGGTGGTAAGGAAGGTTTGGAACACGCACAGCTCCTGGTTTTCCACTGCAAATCGGGAATTGAAGCTTATGACACGGTGGATCTTGTCCAAAGCGTTTCCCGAGCTTTCCTGGAGAGCTTCTATCATCCCGCCGATGAAGCGAGATTTGAATTCGTCGATGAGCCTCAGAAGGAGCTCGCCTTTGGATGAATAGTGTGCGTATATGGCGCCCTTTGTGACGCCGACCTTCTTGGAGATATCGTTGATGGATGTGCCGTGGTAGCCTTTGCGGACAAAGAGCTCGAGCGCGGCGTTGAGGATTTTGGATTCAGTGTTTGCGGGCGGCTTCATAAGGAGGCCCCTAGTAGCATACTAGCCGACCGGTATCCCATTCCATCGTACCTCCCTCCCATTGTCAACTCTTTTTCTACTTTCGTCCAAAATTTCTGTAAAAAACCACGCCACTCCCCCTATCGCGTTACCCTATTCTTTGCCAGTGGATACCGGTCGGTTAGTACCCTCGCTGCGCGCCCTCCACCGCCGCACTAGAATTACCTTCCACCGAACCTCGGACTTTTCCCCCTCCAACTGCTATAATCGCTCTCTCCCTGACCCGGCGTCCGGATTTGCGCGTCAACAGGTGGGGCATGGCTACACAGATTCCTCCTTCTCTCAGACGATTGCTCTTCTTCGCCTTTCTCCTGGCTTTGTTCCTGTTCCTTGCCTTGTGGGCTCAGCCGCTCGTCCACCCCTATTTCGACCAGGTTGGCATCCGCGATGCCGGCACCACGTTGAGCTCCATAGTGACAGGGCCTCGTCCGATCGCCACGTTTATCGATCGAGCAATGCTCCATGTGGAGGGGCCGCTTCAGTTCACCCTGCTCAACGGGTACATCCACGCAGTGGGTGACTTCCTGCCGCTGAGCCCTGCAGTTGTAGCGTTTCCTAATGCCCTTCTTGCATTAGGGGCAGTTGTCTTCGCGTACTTGCTAGGAAGGAAAACGCATTCTGAAGAGCTCGGGTACTGGTGCGCGTTGGCCTTTTCCCTCGGGCCATGGCTCGGCGAATCGCTGAGGCAACCGTGGTATTTCAACTCGCTCTCCTGCTTCTTGCAGTTTTCCGTGCTGTATTCTTTTGTGAGCCTCGCTCGAGACCCTGAATCGCGTCGGTACCGCGTTGCAGCACCCGCGTTTCTGGCTGCGTACCTCTCGACCGGTATGGACTGGCCGTCGTTTCTCTTCAGCCTGGGGCTCTTCATGCTCCTGAGCGGTCGACTCAGGGTATTTCTCCGGAATCCGTACAATGTGCTGCCCCTGGCCGTGGTCGCGGCACATGTAGCCTGGCCCATAGTGCTGTACTTGACCGGGCGTGAGCGCTTCTTGCCCGTGACCATGCTCCTCTATCCCTTCTTGCGGTATACGGATCTTACTCAAAACCCGGATTTCTGGGGTCGGGTGTGGAACAATGTGGTTGTGGGGTGGGGGCCTTTGGTCCTGTTTGCTCCCGCGGGCATGGTGATCTATTTCGCGTACGTGCGTCGCATGATGCCGGATCGGGTGGTGCGGGCGCTGTTCGACGCTTCTTCCGTTTGGTTCATCGGAGGCCATTATGCACTGATCAAATCCTCCACCTCGGCCACGTACCTGTACGTCGTGGCAGTACCCACCGCGCTGCTGGCAAGCCTCGCCTTCGTGAGACTCCGGCTGTCTCACGGCATCGCGATTGCAGCGATTTTCCTTTCGGTTCAGGTGTACGTGACAGCAACCAGACACTTTTCGGAGGATATCAATGCCGGACGCAGAGTCCTGGCTGCTGCCACCTTTTTGCTGGAACAGCGGCCCGATCTGCTCGCCAGGGAAAAGACCGCATTCCTCCCGAGAAACATGGCAGCGAATGTTGGTCAGTACGCTCGAGGTCAAAACAAGCGGATTGTCATGCCTCAAGAATTCCCTGTGGAACGGCACAAGCATGCCATAGGATCTGAGGAGACAGTACTTCTCGCATTCGTGGACGCCTATAATGGAGACGGGCTGATCTCTGCCGATTGGGTAGTGCTGGATTCCGAGCTCTTTTCCGGGGATCTTCAGGCCTCGGGGTTTTACGGGCGCCTTGCGAAAGATTCGAGAATCAGGTGGATTGCGTGCTTCCGGGACTCGGGCGGCGAAATGTTCATCGGAGAGGTAACCCCAGGCCAAGGGTCTCCCATGGAAGAGGCCCCCAAACTGGATACTGACATGCTCTCGCGGATGTACCGGGATCGGTATGACCGGATCAGTCACCTTAAGAAGAACGTTGAGTATGTGGATCATTATTGAGGGAGGACAAGGAGTCAGGTCTTGTTTCTTGATCTTCCTATCACCTTGTAAACTCGCCTGCGCGGTCTAGACCGGACCAGTGGCCTATTCACCGACAATCGTCGTCACAGATTCGTCAAGAAACAAGACCTGACCACCCGGACACAATTCCATCGAGCCCTTGACGCGCTGTCACGAGTCCGCTAAATGAGCCGCCATCGGTCCGGTCATGGACAAGGGGTCAGGCCTTGTTTCTTGATCTTCCTATCACCTCGTAAGCTCGCCTGCTCGGTATGGACCAGACCAGTGGCCTATTCACCGATGCTCGTCAGCACAGATTCGTCAAGAAGCAAGGCCTGACCCCAAATGCTTACGATTAAAGGAGGACATTAGCCTGATGTTCGAAAAGGTTCAGCAAACAATGGAGGAAGGCGTCGTCGATCCCGCTTCATCACCAGTCGCGGCCGACGCGGCCACGTCGCCGTCGTATGGGCTGTTCGATTCTGCACAGGTCTCCGTGGAAGGTGACACGGTAGTCATCACCGTACCGCTCAGCCACGGGATTTCCACTGTGCGCGCCCACAAAGCCGTTGTTGCGGCATGGGCCACGGACAATGTGGCAGGGGGGCTTCTGGAGGAAGCGAAGAACCTCAGGCCTTGATCATCTTTCAGACGCGTAAGCTCCGTTTTTCACACATCGACAGGGAATGAGGGGGAATGAAGGCTGCTGGGAACAGATCCTACGGCGAAGGGAAGGGTGCGACCAGGCGGCCGAGAAAAGAAGATCGAGAGAGCGCCCGGATTTATGACCCGCTCCGGGAGCGTATCGCTCTCATTCAGCGCCTGTGCGACGAATACGACCAGTGGAGTCGACTGGCCAGGGACCAGGACAAGTCCGATCCGTACGTCGCCAAGATCCTGGCGCTGCTCAAGGAGTCCTTAAAGGATACAGAAGCGCTGTTAGAGCGTCTGGGCTTGCTCGATCCTCAACAGGACACGCAGCGGGTTGCAATAGACCTGAGCCTCATTCATCAGCAGGTGGGAAACCCCAACGAGCTCGTGGAGCTCGTCAGCAGATTGAGTCGGGAGCTGGAGACACTGGCTGAACCGGTGTCCTTAAATGATGCAGGCAAGCTACAGCCGGAAGAAGGTGGGAATAGAGAAGGCTCTGGACCTGTTGCACAGCTTCGCCAGGAAGGAGCGCATCAGCCGTCGACAGGTGGAGATCCTTGAGTCGTACCTGCGCGCCATTCCCACAGATTCCGGCGGGTTCGTTCGACTCGACACGCTTGTCGGGCTTCTCAACAACTTTCAGCGGGCCATCGCAGAAAACGACTCAGCGTTTCTTGAACAGCGTCGGGGGTACAGGACCGACAGAGTAGTCGATGTCATCGAGTTTGCGGAATCACGCGAGTTTTGCGCTCTGAAAGGATCGCTGTGGACCTCGACCAAAGAGGATTTG
This sequence comes from Thermodesulfobacteriota bacterium, assembly GCA_040753915.1. GTDB lineage: Bacteria > Desulfobacterota > Desulfomonilia > Desulfomonilales > Desulfomonilaceae > JBFMDN01. Next base: position 65,660 of record JBFMDN010000025.1, read on the forward strand.
TGGAAGATATTCCATAACCACCCGCCGCCCTTTGAGGTGCTCCTCACGGGTGCGGCAGGCACTGCCAAGAGCACCAAATCGTGGATCTCCACGGGATACAGCCTGTACCTGCTATCGTGCCTCTGGAACCCACAGCTTGAGATGGGTATGGCGCCGGTAGACGAGATTTTCCTTATCTTCCAATCCATGAGGCTGGCGACTGCCACGGATACGCTCTACGAGCGATTGAGGCGAGCCGTGGATGCCAGCCCCTATTTTCAGGGCAACTTCCCCAGAAACAGAAAAAAGGCTAGCGAGTTGCTCTTTCCGAACCACGTGACAGTGAAACCGGTCACCGGTGCAACGGACGCGGTGCTCGGGCTCAATGTCATCGCAGGAGTCATAACGGAGATCAATTTCATGCCTGTCCGGAAAGATTCGGTGAAGCTCCTCTACTCGGACAAACAGATCTTCGACGTAGGCATGGAAATGTACCGCAACCTGCGAAACAGGATTATAGGCCGATACAAACAGCTCATCGAGCGGGGCGACTTCGTGGGCAGGCTCATTCTTGATTCTGCACGCAACCATACCAACGATTTTGCGGCAAAGAAGATCGAGCACGCCAAAAGAGACTCTACGATCCTCATTGTGGACAGAACTCTCTGGAACGCACGCTCCCACGAATATCCTCCTGGAACCCCTACATTCCTCGTGGAGCTCGGGACAGACTACAGACCCCCGAGGATCATTACAGGTCCGGAAGAAGCCGAAGACCCCGAAAATGTGTTGGAAATACCCATGGTCTTCCGCACTGAATGCGAACAGGACCTTGAGCAAGCTCTCAAGGATCTTGCTGGGGTTCCGTCGACAAGCACGGGTCGATTCCTCCCGTTCCCGAAGGAGATTTCCCAGGCTCAGGACCGGTACCAGGCCCGCTCGGGGGGGCTCACGCTCTTCAGGCTCGAAGACGTCTCTTTTCGGGACGTTTTCGGAATCGCCACGTACGATCCCAACCGCGATCGATTGGAGTGGGAACTGCTTATCAACGGTGAATACCTGACTCGTATGAAGATGGAAGGTGACTATCGATACTGCGTCCACGTGGATATGTCCCTTTCGGGCGACGCGACCGGTCTGGCTTTGGGCAGGATCGTTGACACTACCGTGGTGGAAAAAACCCACTATTTCAACCCCGAGCAAAGCCAGCTCACGCCGATCGAGAACCTCGTCTCCCCCGTTTACCTGATCGACGGGGTGCTGCGCATCCACGCGAGGCCTGGGGAGCAGATCGATATCAACATCATCACCGACCTGGTGCTGGAGCTCCACCGTCACATTCAAATCCGATACGGGAGTGCCGATTGGATGGAATCCGCAGCGATGCTCCAGAGATGGCGTGCAAACCGTATTACAACCGGCCGGGTATCCGTGGACAAGAGCCCAGCCAGCTATTTCGAGCTGAAGCACGCGATCAGAGAGGGCCGCATCCTTTTTCCACCCCATCAGACTCTGGACAGAGAGCTTCGGAGACTCAAACGGATCACTCAAGGGGGCACGATCAAAATCGACCATGAAACCAGCGAATCGAAGGACTGCTCGGACGCGGTAGCAGGTGTAGTGGGAGTGCTCCAGAGGTGTGAGCACCGATATCAACGGTCCTCTTGAGAACCGGCCATAAGAATAATGGGATTGGGTGATCAGCCAATGAACGAGAGCGCAGTGATAGAGAGTGCCAAGCAGGGGTGTCACGAGTCCTTCAGTCGGCTTGTTAGCGCCTATTACCGCCCGGTGGTGAAACAGTGCCTGAGCATAGTGGGGGACCCTGTGGAAGCCGAAGACTTGGCCCAGGACGTCTTTCTGGATGTGTACATCGGGCTGCGGACCTTCAGGGGAAATTCCAAGCTCTCCACGTGGCTCTATCGGGTGACAGCGAATAAAGCCTACAGACGGCTGCGCGACATGGGACGTCGGGGAATTCCTGTTGATAACGGCGGCGCAGAGCCTCATGGTGATGTGGCTCCGGATGACGAATCGGCCATAGCAGCGAATCAGGAGCTTCGGTACCTGCTGCAGCGCCTCATCGAGAGCCTGCCCCCGCTCCTGCGAGAAACAATCCACCTGCGGTTGCTGGGATACACGTACACAGAGATCGCGCGGATGCACCAATGCCCGCCTGAAACCGTGAAAACGCGAGTCCGGCGGGCCATAGCCTTGATGCGACAGGAGGCATAGAACCGTTTGGAGATTTTCACGCGAACGAACAGACATTTTCTGCGGCACCTGCTATAAGTCGAAGTGCTGTTGCACACCCCGCCTATGGAGAGTAGATGCAGCATGGTGCTTGCCCCTGACAGGGAATCCGTGAACCAGGAGATGTCATGATTTCTGTGCGTCCTTGGGTGCGAGGGGTGGTGATAATCTGCTGCCTCGTCATTGCCGGTTTGGCCCTTACGGCCTGGATTGAAAGCGCGAACCGCGACCTCTCGTGGGCAAGGCTGTTCTATGAGGAGGGAGGGCCTCACGGCGGATGGATCTACGCCCGTGACTATCCCTGGTGCTGGATATATGACTACGGCGAAATACCGGCAATTGTCATGGCAATCGTCGCGCTGGGGGCGTACATTGCGGCGAGACTGGGGAAAGTCCGAGGGGAATATGCCAAGCCGTGCCTGGTAATAATCCTGACTGTGGTCTTGGGGCCAGGCCTCATGGTCAACGGCTTATTAAAGCACTTCTGGGGAAGACCCAGACCCAGCGATCTGCTTGTATTCGGCGGGAACCATGTTTACAGGAAGGCTTCCGAGCCCGGTGCCATAGGTGAGGGGAAATCCTTTACCTGCGGCCACTGTTCCATGGCTTTCGCAGTCGCGTCCGCAGGAGCGTTCTATCCGTACCATCCGGTTGTTGCCGTTATTGCCATCGCGGGGGGAATTGTGTTTGGAACGGCTGCAGGAGCAGCACGGATGATCCAGGGCGGCCATTTTCTGACGGACGTGTTGTGGTCGGCCATCATCGTATTTGTGATAATCACAGCGCTCTACTATTTGGTCTTTCGAATTCCGGAACGCGATTCCCCTTCCGACGGGGCTGGCTGAGTCCCCTTCCCTATTCCTTTGACCCCCTTATAGCTCTTGCGATGGATAGGGCAATGGCCATACTGCTTCAAGGCTGCCCGATGAGCTTCTGTTCCGTAGCCTTTGTGGGAATCGAAGCCATACATGGGGTAGAGCTCGTGCATTTCCATCATGATCCTGTCTCGCGTGACCTTTGCAATGATGCTGGCTGCAGCTACGGAACAGCACAAGCGATCCCCGTGCACGATGGGACGCTGAGGAATGGTCACATCGAGGGTGATGGGTCCGTCAATGAGCAGATAATCAGGAGAGGGGCATATTTGATTGACAGCCTGCACCATTGCGAGCCGAGTGGCCTGGAGCACGTTTATTTCGTCAATAACCTGGGGCGGAACAATCCCCACCCCAGTGGCGAGGGCCGCGGATCGAATTCCATCGAAGACTTCCTCGCGGGCCGCGGGTGTCAACAGTTTAGAATCATTCAACCGCGGCAGACTAAAGCCTCTCGGGAGAACCACGGCAGCGGCAACCACGGGCCCGGCAAGCGGGCCTCGGCCTGCCTCGTCTATTCCGGCTATCCTCCGAGCGCCGTTTTCAAATCCTTCTTCTTCGAACCGGAGAGAGATGTCTGTCCGCGTTGTTCTCCGAGGTGACATGGGCGTCTTTGCTTCGGCAGCGCATTTATGCCATCGCGTGCTCTCAGGCGCGCGGCGTCCTGACCCGCTCCTTAATTCGTGCAGCCTTCCCTCGCAGACCTCGCAGGTAATAGATCTTAGAGCGTCTTACCCGGCCTCGAGTGACGACTTCTATCTTGTCGATCATCGGGGAATGAAGGGGAAACACTCTTTCCACCCCGATACCGTACGAGACCTTTCTCACGGTGAAGCTCGTCCTCGATCCTTTGCGGTTGCGTGCGATCACGACCCCTTCAAAAACCTGTATACGTTCACGGTTTCCTTCCACGATCCGAACGTGGACCTTGCAGGTGTCCCCGACTCTGAAGGCCGGCAAATCCAATCGCACATGTTCCTTTTCAATCTGTTCCACGACATTCATGATCTTTCTCCATAGTCTCTAAGCTGAGCTCTGATCGGATTTCTGCGAGAAGCTTCGCTTCCTCAGAGTCAAGTCTCTTCTTGCTCAACAGGTCGGGTCTTCGCTGAAGGGTCCTTGCCAGCGCCTGTTTCTTGCGCCAGAGCCGAATCTTTTCGTGGTGCCCTTCCAGCAGTATCTGAGGAACCTCCAGCCCTTCGAAGACTCGCGGCCTCGTGTACTGTGGGTACTCGAGCAAATCCGCGTAGAAGGATTCTCCTTCTATATGGCTGTCTCGTCCCAGAACGCCCGGAATCAGCCTGCTCACCGCGTCAATGACTACCATGGCCGCGGTCTCGCCTCCTGAAAGGATGTAATCTCCGATGGAGATTTCCTCGTCTACGAAATGCCGCACCCGCTCGTCCAATCCTTCGTACCTGCCGCAAACGATGACGATGGTCTGCAATTGTGCCAGTCGCTCGACTGCGGCTTGATTCAAGAGCCTTCCCTGTGGAGTCATGAGGATCACGTGGGAATTCGGCGCCATCTCCCTGATATGCCTGATCCCTCTCACTATGGGCTCAGGCTTCATCACCATCCCTGTTCCGCCTCCGTACGGATAGTCGTCCGTAGATCGGTGGCGGTCCTCGGTGAAATCCCTCAGATCGACAGGTTGGACGATCAGCAGACCTGCTTCAGCAGCGCGAGCCGGATTCCCGAAAGCCAGAAACGAGTCGAAGATCCTGGGGAATATGGTTAGGATCCGTACATCAAGCATCGGGGATGAGACCTTCGAGCGGGTCCACCACGATGATGCCGTGCTGCACATCTACCTCTACGATCACGTCATCGATCATGGGGAGCAGGACTTCGCCGCGATGCCCCTTCACGGTCAGCACATCATTGGCGCCGGTGGGGATTATCTCGTTCACTGTGCCGAGGTCGAGACCGTCCACGGTTTGGACTTTCATGCCTATCAATTCATGCCAGAAATACTCATCCTCCTCTTTGGGCGGTAAGTTGCTTGCTCCTGTTTTGACGAGCCTCCCTCGAAGCTCCGCAGCAGCGTCGGGGGAGTCCACGCCTTCCAGGCTCGCGATCACCATCCCCTTGTGGAACCGGACACTCCGCACCGGATACGGAACATCATCGAAGACGAGAACAGACGACCTCTCGAACGCGTAATCAGATTCCGTATAGGGGCGTATCTTGATCTCGCCCCTGATTCCGAACGGCTTGAGAGCCCGCCCGATTACAACTAGCTTGCCGTCAGCCATGCTCGCGAGAAAAGTAAAGATCCGAACAGGGCATGCGGGAACGAAGCTTCGGGCACCTATTCCAGGATCTCCAGGACCGCCCGTTTTTTTATTTTTGTGGAAGCTGCGCTGAGTATGGTCCGCATGGCCCGGGCTGTACGACCCTGCTTACCGATGACTTTTCCCAGGTCGGGTTTGGCAACCTTCAACTCGATAACTGACGTGATTTCCCCTTCCACTTCCGAAACGACAACTTCGTCAGGATTGTCTACGAGGGCTTTCGCGATGTACTCGATCAGCTCTTTCATGGGAACCCTCTCCTTCTCTCAAGGCCATACCGCTTGATTTTGAGCAATCCTTTGTCGGTCACAGTCTGTGAACGGTTTGATTGACCTCAACCGTCAAGGGCATGGGCAACCGCAACGCCGAACACGTCTTTCAGTCACCTGGCCCTTGCGAGGCCTGAGCCGTGGGTTTGTCACGCGACAAAGCCGCAACATGGCGCCTTTCGAGCCGATCTTCCGAACGGAAGCTCTTACGCGGCTGACACGCCCCCCGTGGTCTTGTCCTGACGTTCGAACCGCCTCATGACTTTTCGAACCGTATCGGACACCTGGGCTCCGTTGGAGATCCATTTGCGGATCTGTTCCATTTTCAGATCGAGCCCCGTGATCTTGTTCCTGGGATCGTACGTTCCAAGCACTTCAAGGAATCGGCCGTCGCGGGGGAATCGCGAGTCGGAAGCCACAACACGATAAACAGGCTTTTTCTTGGCTCCGTGACGGGCCAACCGGATAGTAACGGACATAGAGAGCAGCACCTCCGTGCGCGAGCATTCTCATTCGTTCCACAATCGAACAAACTTACTGAACTCATTATAAGCTGTCAAGGGAAAAGAGTGAACCAGAATCCACGGTCTACGATGACGTGTGGGTCGTGTGGACCCTGTAATGTTCTCATGCAAGCGTCTGTGGCCTACGCATGAGGTCGTTTTTGGGTCGTGTGGCACTCCCCCTCCAAACGTAT
>JBFMDN010000026.1:0-71676 GCA_040753915.1 Thermodesulfobacteriota bacterium
TCTGGGAGAGGAATGGGGGTGAGGGTGCCTTTCCACGCATCGACGCCCAATCGTGCTACGATGTTTGGTGTGTCCCGCGTTTTGAGACATTTTCAGACGCCCGTCCCACCTGTCTGCGAACCTCCCAAAAATGTTCTCGGCATATGGGAAGCGGAAAGACCTTTTGGCATCGGGTATAATACAGTCAAACACCAAGTTCCCCTTCTCCCCGCGATCTTCTCGTCAGACAAGAGAACGTCGTCTGTTCCCCACTACTCTCCGTGCTCATGGCCTCGTGCAGCGAGATCTCTATCCCTTCCTCACCGTACCACAGGGACGGTAGATAAAGAAGAGCGGAAGTCCGTCGCGCACATCGCCACATGGTGGCCACCTGTTCGTGCCTCCCTTTCCGGGGTGAGACCAGGTTCGGGAAATACGTCTCGTCAGTCAGTAAACGCGTGCCGCCCCTAGATTCAAGGGCCTGAGGACGGGTGAGACGAAGATGGGCTGGGAGCAGATTCCGGGTCAGACGACTCTGTCTGTCCGTGACCCGTCCTATGAGCTGGCTCAGCGATTATAGGATCGAGGAGCTCACTCAACCTGATGTCCAAGTGATGCTCCTTTTTCTGCACGGTCTGAAAACTGCTCGACCGCATGAGAACCTTGCCCTGTCCGTCGAGAACTTCAAGGTAACACTCGGAGTTTACGGGCACACCATGTATGCCAAAGTTTCCATTTCCTTCGGTCCGAGCGGAGCGAGCATATTCGCGCTTCGGGCACGTGCACCGCACCTCGTATCCTGACAGGGCCTCATCGCTCGAGGAGGAAACAAGCTGTCCCTTGACCAGACAACCCTCGGGAACCATGCGGAAATTGAATCCTTCAACCTTCCCCGATTCGATCGGTACCCACAGGGCGTCCTGGCTCTCCATAATGAGGCCGCGCTTGTACCCCTTGACGACGTACTTCCCGGGCTCATTGACAAGTACCTTGAATTCGCCCGTATCTGGCATGCTCCGGCAGGATTGCCCGACTCGGTTGCCGTCTCCGTCGGCAAGGTAGACGATGACAGAAGATATTCCTTTGCCGTCAGGGCCGAGGACCGCTCCTGATACCAGCAGAGACGTCTTTTCCCGACGTTCCACTTCCTGGCGCGTCGGGACATCTACCGCGCAGGAAAACTTGAAATCTGTAGCCGACCTTGCTTCGGGGGTACCTTTCCCCAGTCGGGGCGCTCCAGGAGCTTGCTCAGGTTGCGGCGACAAAGGAGGAAGAGGATGATTTACCCCATCCATGGGAGTGGGGGGCTTGGCAGACACATGGTCTACCAGTTTTCGAACCGGTCCCACAGCTTCTGAACCCTCAACATGATGTTGAGCGGGGTAGTAGCGAGATTTCCGGCTTCGGCTGGCTCCCCCAGACAATCGCCCCTCTTGAAGGCCTTTCAAGACCGGCCGGTCCGGCACTTCTCCAGCCGATTTTCGCAGGAGACCTAGGAGCGAAGTGAAAGGCCTCCAGAACACGTCCGCGCCGTACTGGAGAAACAGATTGGCCATTGAAAGGAGAAAAATGAGAAATAATACGACATAAGCTGCGGCATGCAGATGGGTAACCGAATAGAGAAGTCCCCCAGGGTTCTCGCCAGGAATTTGGCCGGCATCAAGCCAAGCCTGGCCGGGGACTCCGATTACGAGAATGACGAAAACGGCTACCGCCAGCATTGACCGTCCACAGACCATTCGTGCAGCCGCTGACAGCGGGTTGCTCGGTCTAGCCGGGATGTCAAAAGCGCCCCATTTTCGTCGGTAATTGCGAATGGCCAACCTACTTCGTCCTCGACAACAGATCACGCGGCGTTCTAAGGCACCAAAATCATCTTCCCGTCGTGTACGGCTCCTGTACCACTACCACGGAACAAAGTAAACAAAAAAGACGTAACGATTGCAACCACTCAGTAGCGTGGGACGGCTCGGCAGGACATGCGGGCTTCTCCACACCCAGTGGCAGCTTCCAAGGAAAAAATCCTCTTGCCGGTGGATGAACCGGCGAAACCGCCAACTTGCTGCAAAATCACCCTCGGCATAGCCGACTTGTCACTTCAGGCGGCCTTGCCTCCCCCCGCATCTCAGGGCCAGATTTCGACTGGTGAGGAATTTGGGAAGCACCATGTGCAACCAGCGCGCTCTCCCTACCAACTGATGTTCGGATCCTGGGGAAACTTTATTTGTTCCCACGTTTCTCCCCACAGTCTCTTGAAGGTGGGGCCGAGTCTCTGAGCAAGCTTGGTCCAATGCGTCCTCCCTCTGGCAAGCTCCTCGAAAATCTCTAGGATCAACTCGTCAAGCCTCGCCAGCTCTTCCTTGGGGAGAAACGACACCGCCTTCTTGTCTATGGCACGCTGAAAGCTCCTCGCCGTGACGGAATGAGCGGTGAGCATGACCGCGGGCAACTGTTGCTCTCTTGCCAGATCCAAGAGGTCAAACCCTTTCACCCCCATGATGTCGAGAATAACGAGGTCCAGTGGCTCCGACTCGATGACCTGTTTTGCACTCTCGAAATCGCTAGCCGTGATCAGGTGGGCCCCTTCCAACTGTTCGGCAATCACCTCAAGCACGTCTCGCTCGTCGTCGACAGCGAGTATCTTCTTTCCTTCAAAGGTTCCTTTGGGCTCCATGGAGACCACCTCGAGCGAAGAGGATGATCAATGGCGCGGCCCAACATGGCCGCTCTGCGCCCTCTGGGCCCGCTCGTTTTCGGTAGTACCGACGGTCTGTGTCATCTCCTGCTGCAGACATAACCCGGAGTCACCAGATCAATCGGCATGCAGAATACCGTCAGACCGCACGATGCAGCGACCCTAAGGATTCAGGCAATGAGAGGGCAATCAAAGCCCTCGGATTATTCCAATGCCAATCGTTCCGAAGACCGGTGCGTTTCTCTCCCGCGTCTGGAGAGCTCCAGTCAAACGCGGGAGAGCAAGATTGTGGGAGAGGTGACGAGTTTCAGTCTTTCAGTTCTTTGTCGTACTTCTCTTTTAACGCGAGGAGGTCTTGGAGGAACTCTTTCCCCGGGAGGCCGGCCTCCTTCGTTCGTTCCAAATACTGGTCCTTTAACGGCTCGAGCTTGGCCATCCACTCTTTTTTCTGTTCAGGAGAGAGCGTTATGAACTCAACACCTTGAGTGTCCTTGCACCACTTGATTGCGTCCGTCGCGTGCTGATCCACATACTTTCCTGTCCAAAGAGCCTGCTCCTTGCTCAAGTCGTCGAAGACCTTCTTCACGTCTTCAGGAAGGGACTCCCATTTTTTCTTGTTCATCACCACGGCAAAGGGCACCACCCACAAGTCCGTAATCGTGGCGAACTTGCAGTATTCGGCAAATTTCATGTCTTTCATGACTTCCAGAGAGCTGACAAGGCCCTGGACCACTCCCTTTTGGAGAGCCTCCGGAACCGCAGACATTGGCATTCCTTCAGGAGCTGCCCCCAGCCGCTTCATGATGTCAACGCCCGTGCCGGCAGCCCTCAGCTTGAGGCCGTCGAGATCCTCCATGCTCCGAACAGGCTTCTGGGACATTATGTTCGCAGGGGCACACGTGAACATGGTCAGCACCTTCACGTCGTCGAACGACCGCGGCTTGTACTTCGCATACAAGTCCCACATCACCACACTGGCCACAGCCCCCCGATCAAACCCCAGCGGCAAATCCATGGCTTCGAACAACTTGAACCTGCCCGGCTGATATGCGGTCGCCAGGCAACCGATGTCTGCCACACCCTTGACCACCCCGTCGAACATGTTCTTTGGGCCAAGCAGGGTGCTCCCCGGGAATGTCTTCACCTCAACCTTTCCATTCGTGCGGGCATTCACCTCCTTAGCCCAGCGCTCCATCTGGACGCAGGGAAACGTCGGTGCCGGCGGGAAGTTAGCGTACGTAAGGGTGATGGTCTGAGCGATTGCGGGCGTCCCGTGGAAGGCTCCCACAATCATCGTAAACGCGAACACTAGGCAAAGGATGAGGGTTAATCGGGCTTGCTTCATTACTGTTACCTCCTCGTGCAGGGACTCGGGAAAAGTACGTTGCCGTTTAGAAAAACCGACTGGGAAGGCCTTGGTATCATTGAGATACAGGAAATGCGTATCCCTTGTCAACGACAATCGCTCGTGAAGGTGGCGCAGGCGCCAGCGAGGGGGAGCGGTCCGAAATGCGGTTTGGAATTGGCGTCGCGGCGAGGACGGGGACCAATGGAGGAATAGGGGCACAAGGCTTGAATAATAAAGTATTTTATGAGTAAATGACGAAAAACATCTAACATCATTATCTAAAAATGTTGCATTTTCGGATTCGTGTGGTATGAAGGGTCCCGAGAGAGGGAGACCCCGGGTCTCATATCACCAAAAGAGGAGTCACGCGATGAAGAAAGCAGGCATGGCGATAATGGTGTCGATCGTTGTCGCCGCGTTGAGTGCGACCAGCTATGCTAGCGATGTATCCACCCAGATTTCTGCCCTGGAGAAGCAGGCCCAGCGGATCGAGAGCCAGATAGAACAGGCGAAGCAGGCCAGCAATTCTGCGTTGGATCAGCAAGTGAAGGCGCTCCAAAGCACCATTGACACGCTGGTCCAGAGGAAGGTCCAGATCGACGCCCAAATTTCCTCTATCGAAGGGCAAATAGACAAACTGCGCAGTAATTCCAAAGACGTGCTTAGCAGACAGATGGAGCACTACAACAAAGAGCTCTCCACGGTTAAGCAGCAGCTCTCGGGCCTAATGAGCAAGAAGGCAGAGCAGGCGCTCCAGAATACGGTAGCTCCTGCTGCTGCAGCTCCCCAGGCCTCTCCAACGAGCGTACCTGCTGCCGGGAACGCAGCGAAGCCCTGTGTCAACTGCCCGTCTGACCAACCGGCTGCTGCAACTCCCGCCGCAAGTGCGACCCCCGCGGCAGCCTCTCCTGTGACCGGAAAGGTCGCAGACAGTGCCCCCGCAGCGCCTCAGGCCTCCGCGGCAGCAGCCGCACCGGAGACCCCCCAACAGGCACCCGCGCCTGCAGCAAACGCTGCTGCAGCGAAGTGATCGCCTGATCACCCCGGGTCTGCCCATGCCATGGTGTGGCATCGGGGAAGCAGCACCGACCTCAGGGAGTCAGATTCAAGCGGGCCTGGCTCCCTCCTTGGCTTCCCCGACCCGCTATCTTACGAGATGCCCTTCAGGAAACGGGGATAGCCGGCAGCGTGGAATTGACGGCGGGCAGTGAGGCTGACCGTTCGGGGCGAGAGAGAACCGATGGGTACGCTGTGATGAAGTTATCATCAAATATATCAAAAAGAAATAACGATCATCTCAAATTCTGAGTGGAAAATTGATCTTAAAGCTGAAAATCATTGACATATAATAAAGACCAGGCTAGAATTGCGACACAGCGAGCACAATTTTTCCTCTTCGTCCGGGAGCGAGTATGCGTCGTCACTTACACTGGTTGCCCTATCTCCTGTTGCCCCTGCTCGCAGCCTGTTCATCGACTGCCGGTCTGATGAAGAAGGGTACGGACCCCGCCCGGGCGTCTTGGGACACGCCGGCAAGAACCCCTCAGAAGAATCCCCATCGCTTCTCCGATGAAGAAGGAGCCTTTCATATCGTCGGAAAAGGCGAAACCCTTCATCGAATCTGCGAAGTCTATGGCCTGAAGCTCGAGAAAGTAGCCCAAGTGAACAGGCTACAGGCGCCGTACAAGATCGAGGACGGGGACACTCTTTTTCTCCCCGCGAGCGCTCTCCTGGGCGAAGAGGATCTAGCAGGGCACTGCAATGAGCCAACACTCAATTGCCCGGGGCAAGACAGAGGTCGGGTCACGTTTGCGAGCGCGATTCGAGGAAAGAGACATCCCTCTGTTCCTCGGCTCAGCTTTCCGGTTCCGGGGGGCGAGCTTACGTCCCCATTCGGGTATCGGTGGGGCAAGTTTCACAAAGGGCTTGATATCGCCGCGCCCATTGGCTCATCGATCCGCGCGTGCGCCGACGGTAGGGTCATGTTCACCGGAAGTCGTAAGCGGTTCAGACGGTATGGAAACACGGTACTGATCCATCACGGGGACGGGGCATACACCTATTATGCTCATCTCGACACGATACTGGTGAAGAAGAATCAGAAGGTCAGAAGGGGCCAGAAGATCGGTACGGTTGGCAACACAGGGAGATCCACCGGCCCTCACCTCCACCTCGAGGTTCGCGTAGACAATCAGTTGTTCAATCCTCTTGCATATTTTTCTACAAATGAGCTCGCTGGGGTTCGCGTGGCGAAACGGTTTGCGGAATCCCCGATGGGACCAGTACGCGCTCGATGGGGTATTCCGGACTTGCTGACTGCGAACCGGTAACGCAGCGCTCCCGAAGTGGCGACAGCGGAACAGGGCGATTCCAGGCAATTTCATTGGAGAGATCCGAGGCAGTTGGGGGACGTAATCGGGAGACTGGTGGTTGGACCCAGCCCCTGCCTGTGGTAGAAGGGTGCACCCTATACAGGTGGCAGCAAATCCTCACGAACGGGTGCAAAGGCGCCTGACTTTGTGGCGGTGGTTCTCGTGGGCTACCCGCAATCTGGGCGCTTTTCGGAGAATCTGTCGCGCTGCCACGCCACGCGGGGACGTTCCATAAAGACCTCCAGGCAAGAGGATAGGGTTAGCGTTTTCGGGAGAGTCGAGGAGAGGATGCCTGGAGGGACCACGGAGGTTTTCAGCGTGTCCGAGAAAAAGAAGCCGTTAATACCCAGCAGGGTCATGATGGTGGGAGAATCGTCGCTCCCGCAAGAGGTTGTGGAAGAGCTTTCGGACCATCACATGCAGATTTTCATGAGGGAGCCGGATCCCTTGGATTGGCCTGAGGAAATGCGCCACCTCGCTCGATATTTGCCTGTGGAAGAGCGGATCCGCTTTTCCGCGATAGCGATCATGGTGCGACACGACAGCGTGCTCGCACACGCGGTGGAGGAGTGGGCAACAGCGGTTTGGGAGGAATTGGGGCGTGAGATACCCGTAACACGGGAAAACCGACAGCTCCTTCTGGACGAGATGGGGCGGCATGTTATGGAGATCGTTTCCGCCTGTGTGGACGACCCCTCGTCCGGGGACGGATAATGGGATTGCCCGTGCCGGGTAAAGGTCTCGGGTATGCGATGGGACGCAGTTTTTTTCTTCTGGGGGTAGTGCATTTTTCGTGTTTTATTCTTGACAAAAGATAGCGATTTCATTAGCCTAAACATCTTCCGAAGCTTGGCAGTCTGCCTGTCCTAGAAGGACACTAGGTGAAGGCGAAGATCGCCACCGGGTAGGTGGATCGCGCAAAGCGGTTGCTTGGAGTAGGTAGCCGGGTCTCTGGGCAGCGGCCTGTTGCTCGCGGAGTGCACATGCACCTGCGTGGGTTTACACTTGCCCACCGGTGGATCCGATGCAGGAGCGCCTAGGGTGCTCGTTACGAGTGGGGCTGAGCCTTTGGTCATTGCGATCCGCCTTACGAGCGGTGGGTGAGGTGATTATTGATCATTGGCCGAAAGTCTAGCCTGCAAGACGTGAATTCGGCCGACCGACAAAGCTGAAGTAACTAAAGCATTGGGGTAACGAGAAAGGAGAAAGCGTATGGCCGAAATCGGACATGGCAAAAAAGAAATCGTCGAAAGGATCCTTGAGCCTAGTCAGGCCAAGGCCAAGATGGAAGGTCTTCCCAAGATTGAGGTGAACAGCCAGATCGCGAATGAGGTGATCGGCATCGCGTACGGATTCTTCTGTCCCTTGGAAGGATTCATGGGAAAAGCGGACGTCGAGTCCGTGTGCAAGAAGATGAGGTTGGCCGACGGAACCGTCTGGAGCATTCCTATCCTGTTTGATCTGTCGGAAGGGGAAATTGCCGACTACGGGGTAAAGGCCGGCTCCTCCGTGCTGTTGACTTTCGGTGGCAATCCCATGGCAGTCCTTGATGTGGAAGAGGTTTTCGATTACGACAAGAAGTCAATGTGCGTCGACGTTTACGGGACGGACGAAGAAAAGCATCCGGGCTGCGCGCGCACCTATTCATACAAGGACAAGTTCGTTGGAGGCAAGATCTCCCTCGTCAACAAACCCAAGATCAATCCGCCCTACGATCCGTACTTCATTCCCCCGCTGGAGATGAGGAAGAGGTTCAAGGAAAAGGGTTGGGAGAGGATCGTGGCGCATCAGACTCGGAACGTGCCGCATACTGGCCACGAGTGGCTCATGAAAGGCGCGTGGTTCCAGGCATATGCCGAGCTACCCATTGAAAAACCTCTTGTGGGAGTCCTGGTGAACGCCATTATCGGTGCAAAGCGTAAGGGTGATTACATCGACGAAGCAATCATTCTGACCCAGGATGAGTTGCGCAAGTCCGGTTACTTTGGCGATCACAACCATATGACCTCTCTCACCTTCTGGGATATGAGATATGCTGGTCCCAGAGAGGCTGTGTTCCATGCGGCGCTCCGTACAAACCTGGGTTTGACCCACCATATGTACGGCCGAGATCACGCGGGCGTGGGTACCTACTACGGTGCGTACGATGCACACCATCTGCTCGCCACGGTGCAGAATGAGCTCGACATCACCCCGGTCTATTCCATGAACTGGCTGTACTGCCCCCATTGCGGCGAGATCACGTCCGAAGGACTGTGCAACCACAAGAGTGAATGGCAGAAGTTCAGCGGCACCGTAATCCGCAGCATTGTGCAGGATGGTGTGAAGCCACCAAGGCTCATCTTCCGTCCAGAGGTGTTCGACCTGGTCATGGAATGCGCCGATAAGTACGGCTTCGGTTCACCCTTTGTCACCGACGAGTATCTCGAGAAGAGAATCCCGGTGTTTGAAATTCCGCCCATGTAACAGGAGGTTCCACCATGGCTGAAAAATATCCGATAAATATCTGGATAAATGAAGACCGTTTCAAGAAACTGGAAAAAGCAGGCCTTGGCGATCTGTGCGAAGAGATGCTGGCCGGCCTGAAGGTGCTACGGGTATATGCCAACGACGAGGAGAGAGACAAGATACTGAAGGTCTTTCCTACTGCGAAGTTTGATAGCGCGACGACCAAGAGCATCGAGCTCTTGCCGAAGAACGTGAAGGACGCGATTTTCGATAAAGTGGTAGAGAAAGAGTCTGTAGACATCATGGCTGAGTTTCTCAAGGCCTACTAGTCAAAGGACCTGATCCTTTCTAATGCGGAAGAGAGCACATCGAGCTCTCTTCCGTTCTGCGGCTCCACAAGCGGTCAAATCCGTTCCTGCCTTGACGAAACACGCTCAATATAGTAAACTTGCCCAGCATTTTAGTAAGCGGCATAATCGGCCGAGAATTGCGCTGATGGTTCGCTGGTGAGCGTACTGTGGTGGCTGCCGATCGCGGACCGACAGTTGGTGAACAGGAACACATCCTGCATGACAGATCTCTTTGAGAAATGCTACTCATTCGGTCGCGATAGAGAAGCCTTGTCCATGGGCATCTACCCATTCTTTAAGGCCATCGAGAAGCTCGACGGCACCCACGTAACGGTGAACGGCCGGGACTTAATCATGGTAGGTTCCAACAATTATTTGGGACTCACCACGCACCCTAAGGTGAGAGAAGCGGCCATGAAGGCCCTTCGGGAATACGGCACTAGTTGTTCTGGATCCAGATTTCTTAATGGAACCCTTGAGTTGCATGAAAAACTGGAAGCCGCTCTCGCCGAGTTCATGGGTAAAGAAGCGGCACAGGTCTTTTCCACAGGTTTTCAGACCAATCAGGGGGTTATTGCCCCTCTGATCGGTCGCAGTGACACCGTGGTTATCGATCGGCTTGTCCACGCGAGCATTGTTGATGGGGTCCGACTCGCGTTCGGAAAAGTGAGACGCTTCAAGCACAATGATATCGAGTCGCTTAGAAGAAATCTCGAAGCCTCGGCAGATTCCTCCGGAATCTTGGTAATCGTGGATGGTGTCTACAGTATGGAAGGCGACCTCGCTCCGCTCCCCGAGATCGTTGGGACCTGCAAGGAGTTCGGAGCGCGAATCATGGTAGACGACGCTCACGGAATTGGGGTTCTGGGTAAGACCGGGAGAGGGGCTTTGGAGCATTTCGGAGTGACCGACGACGTGGATCTGGTCATGGGGACATTCAGCAAGTCTTTTGCGTCCCTGGGAGGGTTTGTCGCTGGAGATGCCCGAGTCATCTCGTACATAAAACATCATTCTCGAGCCCTTATATTTTCGGCAGCCATGCCTCCGTCCGCTTTAGCAGCAGTGCTTGCTGCTCTAGAAGTGATTCAGACGGAGCCGGAGATTCGCCAGCGATTATGGGAGAATACCGAGTTTCTTCTCCGAAGCGTTCAGAGCCTCGGATTCGAGACCGGTCCCACCCAGACCCCCATTGTTCCAATCATCGTGGGAGACGACATTCGTGCCGCTTTGCTCTGGAAGATGCTTTTCGACGAGGGATTGTTCACAAATTGTGTCGTGGCTCCCGGTGTACCTCAGGGGCAACAGAGGATCCGCATGTGCCTTATGGCTACTCACACCCGGGAAGATTTGGAGAAAGTCGTGGATATTCTCGCCCGAGTAGGGCGAAGAATGGGACTCATCCAATAATTCGCATCGCCAGGAGACGGTCAATGGTAAAAAGAGAGTCCATGATTCTGAATCGGCGTACGCTCGTGACTTCTGCATTGTATACAGTTTTCGCACTCATAGCCTTGGCTGCCGTGCTCTACTATTTGGTGCTGGGATCTCTTCTCACCGATCTGGCGCTGGCAGTGGGCGGCGAGGGATGGCAGATCGCGCAGGTGGCGAAGGAAGATCAGGAGAGCAAGAGCAAATTGTCGCGGGCCATGGCACCCGACATGACTCGTGAACAGTTGGCGGATCTGGCTGAAACGATCAGGAAAGCCGAGAGCAGATCGCTCGAGAACAAACAAATGGCCAGGGAGCTTATCGGGTACGTTAAGATCATGGTCGTAGTGCTCATCGTAATTGCCATAGGCTTCCCGCTCGCTATCTGGTTACTGAGTCGCAGGAGGCTCATTGGCTTGTCGGGCCTGTCGAGTGAAGTTGCCGCAACCCTGGTCTTGGTCGAAGAACGGCAGGCGAAGCTGGCAAATGTCTTAAGGGACATACAGAATGAAGTAGATTACTTACACACCCTTTCCGTCCCCGATCTGAAGAATCTGATCCAGCAGGCTGAAATCTACCTGCAACAGAATGAAAAGGACCTCAACAAGGTTGGCTCGACGCGCAGCGGTCGCGAGTAGCTCTGCGCGGCTCGCAAAGAGGACTGACCACCGTTCGTGCTACCGGCCGGTCTATGACCGTGGCTCTGCAGGACATCGCTTCTGGTGCTATATCCACAGGTCACCCTCGAGCCACATCCCTACGGTAGCAAGAATCCTGCCATCTCTGAATACCTTGGGACCCGTTCTTCGCCCGCTGATGCCCCCGCAAGACTGGTTTGGCCAGAGCGGCGGACGTAGTGCAGGATTTCATAAGTACGGTCACGTATTCTGCCACGACTCAGTTGGGGATTTGCGCCCTGAAGGAGCGCACCTTGAGTAGTCCCGCGGGCCGCGAGATTTCAACCGGTGGCTCGGCTTGCCATTCCGCTGTCCGCGTTTCTATGGCTCTATGGTGACCGGTGTGCCCACCTCCACGGTGGAAAAGAGCTCTTCCACCTCAAAATTCCACATTGCTATGCAACCATCAGTCCAATTGTGCGGTTTTGGGTAGAGGAGCGAGATCCACCTTCGTTGGTATTCATCCGTGGGATATCCGTGTATTCCGACCCAACCGCCTAACTTGGTGTGCCACGGAGGGGCTTGTCCTGTAGTCACCCGCCGGATGATGTCGTCCCGGGTATCGCGGGAGATAATTCCCGATTCGAACGCGGACCGGGCATCTTCGACTCCAGGGTAGCTTATGCCGAGGAACCGATGGAACTTACTCGCTGCTGTCTTGAGACAGATGAAGTACTCTCCCTCAGGAGTCCTGCGATCGCCGGTGATGCGCTTCGGTCCGTAGGGATCAAGACCCAGGCAGACCCGATAGCTCTTGATTCGTGTGTTTCCTTGGCACACATCCAAGACCTGTCGGCTTTTCACGATGACGATCCGAATCTGGGACGAAGTCTGCGTATAGCCCCGACACACGCGATCGGGGAGTACGATGGATGTCACGACGATCGCGACGGCCAAGCACACGGTGAAAATCCTGCTCTGAGCCTGCTGCAAGTAGCCTCCGTCACTGAGTACGCGGTTTCCCAAGTGCAGTTGCGTGGTTGTTTCAGCTCCCTTCAGTGGGATAGGCTCTAAATCCGCCCATCTCTCATACCAGTTCAAGGCAAGAAGGACGGCCAGACGCCGGTGCTACGGGAAATTCGCCGCGAGAACCCCGTGGCAGGGGTGGGTATGGGGAATGTCGCGCTTGCTTCTCTCATGTTACCTAGTCGGTCGTGTACCGGCATGAGTTGCCGTGTTCAGATCCCGAACGAGCTGCTCTCCGGCTTTGGAAAGATTGCCCTTATCCTCATAGAACACATCTTGAACGGTCACGTCTCTCCCATGGTATTCTGCATTGGCGACATCATCCGGTTCGACGCGGGCACCGGCAAGGGATATTCCTGCGAAAAGGCCTCTTGAACGGGAATACGAGAGGATTCCCGCGTCAAACTTGAGACTTGTGCCCGCCGTGGCTCCCCTGCCGACCGGTCCCGCAGACACAGCAATATCGGCTCCGAGGGTGAATCGCTCCTCGAGCAGTCGCTGTACGCCTTCTTCACTCATTATCAAGAGAATTAAATCCACCGACTGGGCCCCGACCTGTGCACCGATACTGCCTCCGCGCACAGTAAAGAAGGCGGGCTTGGTCCAGGCACCGGTCCGATCGTCCCGTCGCAATACGACGCCGTTCCCATAGCTGAGCCCGACCACAGCACCGATTCCGACCACTCCCGGGAAGATCGCCAGGCCTTTGCACCTCTGAAGAAGATCTTTGGGGATCCCCTGGTCCGGCATTTCGAGGGTATTTTTCAGAACGAGGTTGCAGGACGTAAGGGTTCTATCCAGGTCTTCGGAAGATACAGCTCGTGCAGGTGCAGGCGGTGCCAGCAATGAAACCAAGACTGTGACGCAGCACGCGGCTCCCGTCATGAAGGATGTGCGCCTCGTGGGGCAAACGCGGGGATGGTCCATGTGCGTGCCCGCTCCCTCAGTGCTTGAATGCCCTCTGATGGGTAAACATCATGGTGACTTGCGGATCGGCTTCGTTGCACGCAACAATGGACTCGAAATCCCGGTCGGACCCTCCTGGATGCACTATGGCGCACACGCCTTCTCGAATTCCGACATCCACTCCGTCCCGGAACGGGAAGAACGCATCGGAGACCATGACCGACCCGAGGAGGCCCGCGTGTGATTGTCGCACCTCTGCCTCGATCTCCTCCCGGATCTCTGTGTCCTTCGTTTCGTCATAGGACATTCCAGTCCTGCGATAGCAGAGCAAATCCCGGTACTTCTCGTACGCTTTTGCGACAGCAATCTTTGCAACACCCACTCTGTCTTGTTCGCCGGTGCCTATGCCGACTGTACAGCCGTCCTTAACATATATCACTGAATTGGACGTCACTCCCTGCTCGACAGCCCAGCCGAACACCATGTCCTCGATCTCGCGCGGTGTGGGCGGGCGTTCGATCACATATTCTTTCCCCTGGTACGAGGCCTTAGCCAACGTCAAGTCGCTTCCCGATCGAACACGATTCACCGGAGATTGCTGGACAATAATTCCACCGTCAATGAGAGATTTGAAGTCCACAAATCGGAGGGTCATGAATTCCTCCAGACGATCGATCCGCGGTATTGCGAGGATCCTGAGGTTCTTTCTCCTGGCCAATATATCGACGGCGCCCTCCTCGTAATCGGGTGCTGCAACCACTTCGAGGTAGTGAGCGGAAATGAGCTCTGCCGTGTCTCTGGTGAGTGGCCGGTTGAACACGGCCGCTCCTCCGAAGGCCGCTATGCGATCCGCGTCGTTGGCACGTTGATATGCGCGATCGAGGGAGGTGTCCACTGCCACCCCTGACGGGTTGCTGTGCTTCATAATCGCGCATGCAGGATGTTTCATTAAGAATTTGAGTATATTAAGAGCATTGTCCACATCCGTCAAATTGGTTTTCCCCGGGTGTTTACCCGCCTGGATCATGTCCGTTTCGGTCAACGCGCTGACAAGACCGTTCCCGGCCGAGATGAAGGCGCATTCTCCCAGGGTGAGGTTTCCTGCTACCAACTCGTACAGCGCTGCTTCCTGTCCCGGATTTTCACCGTATCGCAATCCCTTTTCGATAAGATTTCCCGAGGAATCGGGCAGTCTCCAGGATCTTTTTCGATAAACAAGCTTCTGATCACCAAAGCTAATCGTCATCTCTTCGGGAAAATGATCATCCATGACGGTGCGGTATTTCTGTTTGATGTCTTCCATCGACAAGCCTCCGATCGCCTGTTGATCAGTTCGAGAATCTGTTCGGGGCAATCCTGTTGCCATCATCTTCGCAAAGAAAAGGACTATTCGCTCCCGCGGCCATTCTTGTTTCTCACTATGTCGAAAATTCCTCGTACCAGGAGGAACGCGAAACCAAGAAAAACGACGAGGCGGAGAAGATCCGTGAGATCTCCAAAGGTTCCTTCCCGGAATGCCGATGCGATGAAATAGCCAAGTATGAGCATTCCGGCTGCACACAGGACTATTCGCAGCAGAGGTGACAAGAACTTCTTGCCGGCCATCCGTCCACCTCCCGGATCGGAATTTCTACGCGCCCATCGACTGAAATCCGTTGCGTCGAACGCTGGACTTCCCTGGGATAGCCCACAGAGACGAATGGGGCCAGTGTACACGGATCGTTGGGTGGTAGCAAGTATTCTTGGGTACCTGCGTACGAGACTCGGTAGTTGAGCCGGGACAAAAGGTAAGGTGACTTCCCGCAAGGTCCGCAACGCCCGTGTGCGACTGGGTGATCTCTCGGAACTTATTGTTTTTTCTCCGTGATGCTGGTATAGTATGCCGAAATCAAATGGAGTGAGCTCCAGATACGCTGGACGTTGATGACAAGCGGGCGAGGGACACCTCGGCCGAAGGAGTTGTCTATATGCTGCGGTATGAGTCCCACGAGAGCTCTCTTGAGCGTGCATTCTGGGAAGCAACCCCGGTTTGTGCTAACAACAGCTTTCCCGGCATCGTGGACGCCCCTGAAGCTGGAACCGCAGTTTGCCTCGAGGTTTCGCAGGCAGGCATGGGGCTCCAACGAGGCCGGACATGGATTCTCGCAGACTGGCACGATCTCGCGTGGCGTTCCTGAGGGCCAAATGATTCGGCAGTGGTGATATGTGCGATCGTGGTAAGGACAGGAGCGTGAAACGGGTCTCAAGGTGAAGGCGAGCGGGTTCAGCGGAACGGTCACAAACACCAGTCTCCATGACGTAATCCAGCTCATTTGTATCGGCCGCAATACCTGTCGGATGGCGGTGAGTAGTGGTCAGAACAGAGGCTGGATTTACTTCCGCGAGGGTGAGATCGTTCACGCCGAGAGTAACGTATCCTCTGCAGGCGAGGAAGCGTTTTACGCGATTGTCTCATGGCCGCTGGGAGTCTTCGAATGCGATCTCGGGAAACCGGAGAGGGAGACCATACAAGAGAGCTGGGACTTCCTCCTGATGGAGAGCATGCGGCGTCTCGATTCTCGGCATGGTCCGGAGTGAAACGCTGCCGATTCGGATGCACATGATCGGACATGGACTTCACGGCGCGAGCCCCACTCGAAAAGACGTCCAAGGAAGGGAGCGGCATATGTGAGCAAACAGTCCCGATCCCACGACAGAAAGAGACACTCTAGGCTCCGACTGAGCCTCCTAAGGGAATGAAATGGCTGATCTCATACTCACCAAGCTGACTCTGGATCGAATAGATGAGATCCTGCAGTCTCTCTTGTCGGCGAGCGGTGCCCACACTGTTCTCCTTATCGACAAAGCTGGCCAGCTTATTAGCTTTCAAGGAAGCATGGATCAGGAGAAAGTTGCCTCACTGGCAGCATTGACCGCAGCCAATTATGGGGCGACGACGGCCATTGCTCGCCTGTTCGGAGAGGAAGAATTCACCCTGCTCTTTCACAAAGGAAAAGAGGAGAATATCCATTTTTCCAATGTGGGCGAAGAGTACCTGATGATCACGGTGTTCAACAATAATACGCATCTGGGCTTGGTCCGTTTGGAGGTGCGCAAGGGGCTCGAACAAATAGAGGCCATGTTTGCAGAGAATTTGAGGCAGTGGTTCAATACGTAACCCAGGCGACTGACTGAGATAGGAAATTTCAATGGCCATCATCAGCTTTCGTTCCGACGAAATTCATTGTAAGATTGTATATTATGGGCCTGGAAGAGGTGGCAAAACCACAAATCTCATAACGATTCATAAGGCTCTCGGACACCAGGTGAGAGGAGAGCTACTTTCTATCGACACGGCAGGAGACCGTACCCTCTTTTTTGATTTCTTGCCTATGGACCTGGGAAGCATAGGCAAGTTCAAGATAAAGATCTCCCTCTACACGGTCCCTGGCCAAGTTAGATACAATGACACCAGAAAACTAGTGCTCAAAGGTGTGGATGGAATTGTCTTTGTAGCTGATTCACTGGAGGCGCGCAGAAACAATAATCTGGAAAGCTTTCAGAATCTAGCAGAGAATCTCCAGGAGCAGGGCAAGACCGTTGAAGATATTCCGCTTGTTCTTCAGTACAACAAGAGAGACCTCGCTGGGAGCAAGGTAGCGCTCCTGCCGGTGGAAGAAATGGATCGCGATCTCAACCCCGAGAAGAAGTTTCCGTATTTTCCGGGGAGTGCTCTCAAAGGCGATGGAGTACGGGAGACGTTCAAAAAGATCTGCATGATGACCGTGAGAGACGTCAGCGCTCGACTCCTGAAAGATCGAGGCATGAGTCTGACCGGATAGGGATAGGGCGGTTGACACGGAGTCGGGAGATAACGGTGGCTCAAAAGATAGTACACAAGACACCCGAGGAACTCGAAGAGGCGGTAGGCAAGAAGATCGACGAGCTGTTCGGCGATGCGTTCGCCGAGGAGCCCGCTCCGGTGCCTCTTGAACAAGCCCCACCAGCGCGTGCAGAGGTTGCCAAGCCCAGGCCGAACGTCAAGCCTCCCATGTCCGCGTCCCCGAGCGGTCCAGGCCGCGTCTCAAAGCCACAGCGGTCCGTCCCCCCAGTCCCGGCGGCCAGGCCGGCAACTGCCGGTCCGGCGGCGGGGAGACGGCCAGTGGGCATGGGGTTTGAGGATCTGGTCGAGCAGATGGACATTTTGCTCCTCGATCTGGAGTGGGAAGTCAGCACTGAATCCATCCATGGTCTCATGAGGAAATTCAAGGAACTGGAAACCTTTTTTCCCACTGATGGTCAGGCGAGGACGATTCTGGCAATGAACCAACGGGCATTGCGGAGGTTCAGCGGGCCAGATTCAGTCCCTCACCCCGTGCTGGTCAAGCTGCTCCAGGATAGTCTCACAGCCTTGAGACTCATCCAGACGTCACAGGGGAAGCGTGCTGGAGGAGAGACCCTGCTCGCCGGTATTTCGACCAGTTATCGGGAGATTATGGCTACTGCTGCTCCCCAGGCTCCAAAGGTCCGGGAACAGCGCCCTCCACAGGAGCCACGCCGCCCTCTGGGGTCTCTCGTCAAGGATATCGGATCCTCGGTGAGCTCGCTTCGGGAAGTAGGCCAGCGTCTGGCGCGAATTCTCGCTGTCTTGAGGCAAGGTGGGGATATGTCGATGGAAGAAATCGCCAGGCGGTTGACCACCTTAGAGCACTTGCTTTCCGACCGACTTGCTCAACTGTCGACGTTTCAAGAAGAGTTGCTCGTCGCAACCTCCCAGGGAGAGGTTGGCGCGCAGGACAGACCTGCCAGTAAAGCATCCGTCCCAGAAAGGCTGCTGATGGTATCATGGTGGGGAATGGGGGTGGCGATTCCATCCTCGTCCGTCGCCGCAATCTACCCCTTGGGCAAGGATCAAGCGGAGCAGTTCCTGGACAAGAGTGTCATCGTCATCGGGTCACACCAGTTGACCAGGCTTCCCCTGAAGAAGCCAGAAGTTAATCAGAAGGCAAGGGTATTACCGACCCTGCTTATTCACCTTTCCCATCAGGGGAAGAACTGTTTTTTCCTTGCCGATAGGCTCATGGGGCTTCGTGAGCTTGCCGCGGGAACAGATCTTTCCTCGCAGTCTCGTATCAAGATTGGAGCCAATTCTTACGTGATCCTGAAACCGGCGATGATCCGTTGAGAACTTTGAGGCTGAAGACAAGAGTATGACCGTCCAGGGCAAAGAGCCACCGGCCAAGAGAATCCGACAGAGGATCTTCGAGCCGGTCGCATTTGGTCGCTATTGCCTCATTGACCAGATCTCAAAGGGGGGCATGTCGGACATTTTCTTGGCCAAATTGATAGGGGCAAACGGATTCCAGAAGCCTGTCGTGATCAAGAAGCTCCTGCCTGAGTACGCCTCGAAACCCAGCTTCGTGAAACGATTCCTCAATGAGGCAAAGACTCTCGCACGGCTCAATCATTCCAACGTGGCACAGATATTCGACATGGGGGTGATTGGGGGAGAGTATTATATCTCTCTGGAGTATATTGAAGGTCGCAACGTTGCCCATGTAGTCTCCAAGGCTGTTAAGTCGAACCGCCTGCCTTCACTGGATTTCGTGCTGCATGTGGTCATGGAGCTGGGGCGGGGACTGGCCCATGTCCACCGTAAGCGAGGAGAATCTGGTGAGAATCTCATGCTCGTTCATCAGGACATAAATTCATTTAATGTTATGGTGTCTTACGAGGCAGAAGTAAAAATCATCGACTTTGGGATAGCCCAGATTTTCCTCGACAAACAAGACTCGGAAGAGATGCCCGTAGCAGGCAAGCTGCTTTACTTCTCTCCGGAGCAACTTCAGAGAAAGCCGCTTGACCGCCGCGTGGATGTGTATGGGGTCGGTGTGCTCATGTATGAGCTCTTGACCGGCCAAAGATTGGTAGATCACCGGGAGACCATTGCCGATACTGTGCGGGCAATTCTCGAGATTGACGTGAATCAAAAGGTGGGGAGTGACCCAAAGATCCCGGATCAACTGAAGCCGATTCTCATGAAGGCCATGGCCTTCGATCCCGAAAAGAGATACGGCTGGATGGAGGAAATGATACGGGATATCAAGGCCGTGATCCGGTCGTCCATGCTGGAAATGGATCTGTTCGAGATCTCGGCTTACATGAAGGAACAGTTTCATCGGGAAATACTCCTCGATCGTCGGCGCTTGCGAAAACTCATGTCCCAGGAGCCGGTTGCGACCGTAAGGGGCAAGAGCAGGTCGTGGCAGCCTCACTTGACGATCTCGGGTCATGATTCCCTCCTTCGCCCGGAAGAAGAGCCCCTTGAAGTTTCATCGTGGCCTTTCGCTGAGCCCACAGCCACTGATGAACAGTGGGCGAAGCCTGGCGGTAAGCCCCTCGCGTTCCGAAGAGGAGAGCACATTTTTCGCCAGGGGGATCCCGGAAGAGACGTCCTTATAATCCTGAGAGGTGCAGTCCGCATATTCATCTCTGTTCAGGGGGTGGAACAAACGCTTGCAATCCTCAAAGAAGGTGATTTCTTTGGGGAATCCGCAATAATCGGCGAGTTTCAGAGGGCCTCCAATGCTGTGGCGCACGAGGATTGCGAGCTGGCTTCCATCGATCGGGACGAATTTACGCAATTGTTCAACAGTGAGCTGTCCCTGAAAGTAGCAGTGAACCTTGTTCAGAAATTACGGGATTGCTGCTCTATCCTCGAGGGTTCGCTGCTACAGGACACTCTTTCTCGTCTCATCTTCGGCTTGCTCTATTTGCAGCGGACACGCAACTGGCAAAATGGAGCCGACATCGACTTGGCGCGACTCAAAGAGATGTTTCGCCTCAACGATACAGGTCAGTTGAAGAAGTACTTGAGGAAGCTGGAAACGTTGAATGCTGTTCAAACCGAGGAAGGTCATGTACGGATCAAGAGCTCGGAAACCCTCGAGAGCATCTTGCATGTGCTGCGGGGCGATGGGAAATTCTTCTTGAAGTGGTGATCGCTGTCTGACAAGTTTCGTCATGGCAGATTCTGAACCGTGTGAGGAAAACGCATGAAGGTTATCGTCATAAATGCTGCTCCTCGGATGGAAGCAGGAAATACGCAGATGGTCCTGACTCCATTTCTCGTGGGCATCCGTCATGCCGGCGGTCAGGTCGATATGGTCTCCCTTGGCAGCCACAAAATCGAGCCCTGTCAAGGGTGCTTCACCTGCTATGCCGCAACCCCGGGGGAGTGCATCCACCAAGACGACATGCCGGCATTGGTGGAGAGGGTTCAAGCCGCGGACATGATGATACTTGCTACTCCCGTATATCTCGACGGTATGACATCCCTCGCAAAGGTCTTTGTCGATAGGTTGGTTGTGTTCCTGGATCCTCATTTCGAGGAGGACGAAGAAGGCATGCGACACCCATTGCGGAAGAAGTTCCCAAGTCGTCTCTTCCTGGTATCGGTATGCGGTTACCCGGGCTTGCACAATTTCGATCCCTTGCTTGCTCACGTGAGGCGTATAGCTCGGAACTTTCACACCGAATTTGCCGGAGCATTGTTACGGCCGGCAGTATTCTCCCTCTTGCTGAATCGCAAGTATCCTGACCGTGTTCGGGAGGTTATGGACTCTATCAGACGGGCCGGTGAAGAGCTCGTGCGGGAAGGGAAGGTGTCGTCTCCCACATCTGATGCCGTAGCCGTCGACATTTGCAGCAACCGTGAGCTCATGGTCACGGCAAACGCGTACTGGGATCGGGAGCTTGAGAAATCGCGCGACCAGCCTGCATGACGTATTCCTCGGCCACAGATTGCGGCAAGAGAGGCATTGACGAGCGCACGGCTACGGGGAGAGTTGTGGCGGATGCCATGGTGGAAGGCTCCACTGCGACCGAGCCCGTAAAGGGAACGGAATGGCAGCGGTTCCGGGACATTCCAGGCCTTGCTCCTTTCCGCTATACGGTTGTCCGAGTCCTCGTGTGCCTTTTGGTTGCATTCCATTGTTCACGCGTCACAGCAGGTGGAATACTTCACGTTTTTCCACCGGAGCTCAAGGATCGCCTCTATGCTGTGGCGCGCCCCACCGTGACGTTTTCTCGCACACTGGTCACCGTTTCGGATTCCCTGATCGAGTGGCGAGTCGAGCAGACATTCTTCAATGACAATGAATTTCCTCTCCAGGCTCTGTACATCCTGCCAGTGGAAGGGGAAGATTTCTATCGGAAGCCCTTAGCAAAAATTGACGGGACCCCCGTCGATGCGGCCGTTGTGCCGTGGGATGAGCTCTTTCCTACCTTAAAGGAGTGTACGGAAGCCATCCAGGATCCTGCCCTCTTGTCACTGGCAGGCAAGACCGTGCTCCTCATACGTCCTTTGACCATAGGAATCAGAGACCAGAAGACCTTCCGCATCGAGTTTACCCAGGCCAATCCAGCTCGAGACGACAATTTGTTGATCACGGTTCCGCTCGACGGCGAGAGATATGCGCTTGCCCCTGTGCCGAAACTGGAGGTCAAGGTCAGGTTCAAGATGTCGCAGCCTGTCCGCAGTATCTTTTCTGCTACCCATTATTTGACTACGCTCCGAGAGAGCCCGACCCGTTGTCTTGTGACTTTGGAGACACAGAGTGAGCGAGTCAAAGACGACTTTCGCCTCTTGACAACGTTTTCCGGCACCGATCTAAATGTTAGCGCTTTTTTCCACAAGTTACCGGGCAAGGAGGGGGCGTGCATGCTGCTGGTGGAGCCGCCTCTGCGGAAGGCTGGACCCAAGCTCCAGAAAGACGTGGTCATCGCCCTCGATTGTTCGGGGAGCATGAGCGGGCAAGCCCTGGAATCGGTTAAGGCAGCCGTGATTTCCGTGCTGGCCAGCCTCGGTGAGACAGACAGGTTCAACGTCGTAACCATACGTACCCAGACCGATTCCTTCGCGCAGAAACTGCTCCCGGCTACTCGTCAAAATGTGGCTTCTGCGGTCAGGTTCATCAACTCACAAAAAAGCGAAGGTGGTACCGATCTTTACAACGGGCTGAGAGCAGCGCTGGAACATTTTCGTTCGAGGGAGCGGACAGCTATCCTCATCCTTGTGAGTGATGGCAAGAGCACCGTGGGTATCAACAAACCCCAGGTGATTGTCACGGATGTGGAGAGCCACAACAAGGCCAGGGCACGAATATTTGCTCTCGCCGTGGGGAAGCAGGCCGATATTTCTCTGTTGGATAGACTGGCCGCGGCCACCAGGGGAAGCTCGCTCCATCTGCCGGAGGTGGAGGACACCAGTGAAGCAGTACGTCGATTCCTCAGTCAGGTCTCTCCGCCGAGTGTCGCTGACATTTCTGTACGGTGCTCTCACATCTCCCCGGAAGATGTCCTCCCAACGCCGGTTCCTGACCTTTTCGGACAAGAAAGCTTAGTTGTTCTGGGAACATACAATGTTTCTCGGGATACCGAGGGAGAGCTGAGGGTGAAAGGCAAGGTAAGTGGACGGAGTGTCCAGGTCACCAAGAGCGTGGTTTTGCCAGACGCTCAACCCCAACACGCTCATATTCCCCGTATCTGGGCGATGCGCCGCATAGCTCACCTGTGCGACCAGATTCAGCTCAAGGGACCTTCGCCAGAACTGACCGCGAAGATAACAGCGCTCGCCGATCAGTTCGGCTTTCTGGTTCCCGACCTGACGCCTTTGACAGCTATTCCGTACGGGGCTGGAATTGAAAGCAGAGCTTCAGGAAGGCTGCTGTGGAAATATAAGACGTCCTGCGTCCCATCGGACGTTTTGTCGGACAAGGCCAGAATCATTGAAGACAAGGTTTTCCTCATCCAGGGACGAACCTGGATCGACAGGGACTACCAACCTTCCCTCCCTACTACGAAAATTAGATTTCTGAGCCCTCAGTATTTCTCACTACTTAAAGGGGACCCTCGAATAGGGCGTTACCTGGCCCTCGGTTCGAACGTGATATTTGTGAAAGATGCAATGGCGTACAAGATCGTTGCCGAGCAGTAAGGGGGGCGTTCCTCTCGAAAGTGCGGCCTGAATTACACGAGGGGAGACCTCAGCAGCAAGGTCATGGCCTCATCGGCAGTGTCGGCTAACTCCGGCATGTGGTCCTTCAGCGAGCGGACTTGCCGAAGATGATCGGCGGTTCTCAGCATGAGCATGGCCAGATCCCCTTCATCAGCACCAACATGGTTGGCTAACTCTTCCCATTCGACTCCGTCAGCCCACATATAGACTGCCGCAGCAGGCCAAAACATGATCGGCGGCGGGTCAAAGCCCCGAGAAATCATAAAGCGGACCACCGGCTTGAGTTTGCCCATCATCCGTCTGAATCTGTTCCACAAGTGGCGAGTCTCTTCCCATAGGGGTCTGCTGATCAGCACTTCCTTTTCTTTATCCGTGGCAAAGGGAGCAATAAGCGCTGCAAGGTCTTGTGCGTTGCGTCCTGAGTATTCTCCCGAGCGTATCAATTCCGCGATGAGCAGGGGATGGTCGAGCCTCAATTGAGCGGCCCACTTCCCGTCCTCGGTGGGAGTGCATTCGTCCTCAATGTATCCAAGCTCACCGAGCAGACTCAGGTGGTTATAGAAATCTCTCAAGAGTTTCGTGTGGGCTTTTTCGGCCCGTTTCGGACTCTCGTGGAAAGCGCCGAACGAGAGTCTCAGAAGCTGTTCGATTCCTTCGAGATCGTGGGAGAGGAGCAAGTTGAGGACCATGGAGAAATTCACCGTGATCCTCGACTTGAGCGGCTCGGGTTCCGAAAGCACCAGCTCTTTGACGAGAGGAATGTCGAGATGTTTTCCCGGAATGACGAGCATGAACCCCACGTTGTCCATGCCGCGACGGCCCGCCCTTCCTGACATCTGGTGGAGATCTGTCGCTGTCATGTCAACAAAGCTTCGCCCGTTGAACCGGTCACTCTGCAAAAGGACCACCGTCCGTGCAGGAAAGTTCACCCCTGCCGCGACCGTGCTTGTGGAAAATATGACCTCGATGTACCCAAGAACCATCATGCGCTCGATGAGCAACCGCCAGCCGGGCAGTTGACCCGCGTGATGAGATCCGGCGCGACAGTGCAAAAGCT
The DNA here is from genome assembly GCA_040753915.1 of Thermodesulfobacteriota bacterium. Lineage (GTDB taxonomy): Bacteria > Desulfobacterota > Desulfomonilia > Desulfomonilales > Desulfomonilaceae > JBFMDN01. The sequence goes on from JBFMDN010000026.1 coordinate 24,224, forward strand.
GGGAAAGCTGCTTGTGGTTCTCCAGTTCTGCCTGACCCCCGATCTGTTTTTCGACCGCGTGAACGAAGCCATCTTCGTCGGGGAGCTTGGGAGATGGCTCGAGGGCTCGAAGGGCCCTGTCACATTCGGCTCGTGATTTCAGAAACACAATGGCTGGCAGGAGATCGAACTGCCTGAGAGTATCCACGATAGTGGGAATATCAATTTCCTGTTCGTGGGTGGTTTTTTTTCGGCGCCTGGCCGCTCGCGCGATTTCGGCCGCTTCAGAATGTAGGCGTGCCCCCCGCAAGAACGGAGTAACGTGGCCATCGGGCGTTAGAAAGAGGACATGAAGAGGCACCGGACGGACGCGGCTCTCTACCACTTCGCATGCTGTCCCCCGAATGTGCGCCAGCCATCTGGCGATCTCCCGGGCATTGGGAATTGTTGCAGAAAGGAGGAGAAGCCGCACTCGGCTAGGCAGATAGATCAACACTTCTTCCCAGACAACACCTCTATCAGGGTCCCCCAGATAGTGAGCTTCATCAAGGATGACAAGGTCCACATCCAGATCTCTGCCTTCTTGCATGCTGTCATATAGCTGATTCCGCAGAATCTCCGTGGTCCCTACAATGACAGGAGCGTCAGGGTTCTCCTTGCGATCCCCAGTGAGAATGCCAACGAGCTCACCGCCCAACGCTTCCCCAAACTCAGCATACTTGGCGTTGGAAAGGGCTTTCAGCGGAGTTGCGTACCACACGCGTTGTCTGCGTGCGAGGGCCTTACGAGTGGCTTCGAGCGCTATCCACGTTTTCCCGGAACCTGTTGGAGCGCTCACCACCACATCCGTGCGTAACACTAGCTTGACGGCTTCCACTTGGAACGGATCCGGCCTAAACGGTTCGGGTGCGGGTCTTCCTATATTCTGAAGGAGTGTCCGGGCCTCTTTGTGGAGCCGTGGAGGTGCTTTTGTTTCCTGAGCCTGACGTGGGGCTCTTATTACTTTTCTTCGGGGAGCCGGTTTTCTTACCGGCCGCCTCCTCTTCTTAGACTCAAACGCTTCCATACGGACACACGTTACATCAAGAAGGACGCTGTGACAAGGTGGACATCCGCAATATGCGCTCACCATGCGCCTATCAGATTCGAGCCGGTTGAGGCCTTGACCCCAGTGATTCGGCTGTTAGAATAATTATATACAGGTATTTGTCGCACGCCACAGGAGATCGAGCGAAAAAAACCTTTCGTAGACTGAAACAGAAGGTTTGCCATCTTGGCCAATTTCTCGTTGGGACGGGAAGACCCCTGTGGGTATATGACTCCAGGTGTACGCCCCGAAGAAAGAGTAGACGCATTGGATGAAAGGAATCAGAGATCCTGAGCCAAGGGCTGGCAACTCTGGGGGCCGCACGGAGTGTAAGGAAGCTGATAGGCCTGTTTCCGGAACCCCGTCGGAAGGGAGGCCGGGATTCCGAATCCTCCTAATAGACGACATGGAGCCTCTGCTCCGCATTTTGGAAAAGGGATTGCAACGATACGGCCAAACGGTGTTCACCGCCAGCTCCGGCCAGGAGGGATTGGAGATAGTGAAATCCCATCCGATCGATGCCGTTGTATGCGATCTCGGCATGCCAGGAATGAATGGCTGGAGTGTTGCGGGAGCGGTTCACGATTATTGCCGTGAGCAAGGAATCCCCAAGATTTCCTTCATACTACTGACTGGCCTGGGAGCCAGCATCTGGCACACGGCAAGAGACCTTCGCCAATTGGGAGTGGACGCAGTGTTGGAAAAACCTGTGGAAATTCTGGCATTGATCCGGACCGTGGCTGAGGCCGTCCAGATCTCTCCAAAGGAACACGCACAGGACGGTGCGGAGTCCGCCCGTGGACACATCTGAGCCGGAGTCACCATTTCCCTTGCCGTGTGGAGCAGTCTTTTCGAGCTTCTCGAACCCTGAATCCTTGAAGCTTCACATTGTGGAGAATGTAACTTTTTGCTAACAAACTCATAACAATTGTTAGGTACCGTTCTGTTTTGATTCAAGGGACGTTCGGTTTCTGTGCCTGAAACAGGGGAAAAGGGCACTCCTGATAGTGCTCAGCAAGGGAGCTTCTTCTTCGAAGGGAGCTGGTGCCAATGAATGACAAACCACGGGTCCGCGTTCTCTTTCTCTGCACGGGAAATTCGTGCCGTAGTCAGATGGCTGAAGGGTGGACGCGGCACCTCAAAGGAGACACGGTGGAAGTATTTTCGGCTGGAGCCGAAACACATGGGTTGAATCCTCGTGCTGTTCACGTGATGGCAGAGGCGGGAATAGATATTTCTATGCAAAAATCCAAACACATCGGTGAATTACCAGTCCGTGACTTCGATTACGTTGTCACCCTCTGCGATTCGGCCAGAGAAGCATGTCCGTTTTTCCCCGGTGCCGGGAAGATGGTGCACATGAGATTTGACGATCCTCCTGCACTCTGTTCAGCCGACATGGTGGAAGAAGAATGTTTGGACCAATATCGCAGAGTTCGCGATCAAATCAGAGAATTCGTGCAACACCTATCTGAAGTCCTGGAGGGGGCAGGGGAAGAACCATGACATTTAGTCCTGCAGGGGGCCAGGCAAGAGAGATTTCACTCATGTTCAAAGAAAAAATCCTCGTGGTCGACGATGAAGAAGATATTTTGGAACTGGTAAAATACAATCTTGAGAAAGAAGGATTTCGGGTTCACTGCGTCGATTCTGGCGAGGCTGCCTTAACTCACGTCAGGGAGGACAGTCCCGATGTAATTGTACTGGATCTAATGCTTCCGGGAGTTGGGGGACTGGATGTGTGCCGAGAGCTCAAGACAAGACCCGAGACGGCCCTCATACCGATAATCATGCTTTCCGCCCGGAGCGAGGACGCAGACATCGTCGCAGGGCTCGAGCTGGGGGCGGACGATTACGTCACGAAACCGTTCAGCCCGCGGGTGCTTCTTGCGCGAATTAGGTCCGTCCTGCGCAGAAGGCTACCCCCTGAGCCGGACCGTCCTGACATTCTCAAGATTCAAGGCATCACGATAGATCCGTCCCGCCACGAAGTCTTGGTTGACGAGGAAGTGAAGAGTCTGTCTGCATCTGAATTCCGGATACTCCATCTTCTTGCCCGTAGACCTGGAAGAGTATACAGTCGGGGACAGATCATTTCGGCTATCCGAGGAGACGATTATCCCGTGACCGACCGCTCTGTGGATGTTGCCATTGCCGGGTTGCGCAAGAAACTGGGAGAGGCCGGTCAAGTGATCGAGACCGTCAGAGGCGTGGGGTATCGCTTCAGGGATTGACGCATGCGGAAGACGAGAAAACTGTTGTGGCAGATCTTCCCCTCCTACCTGTTGATTATAGTGGCATCGCTCGCAACAGTAGCCTGGTACGCGACTCGCTCGGTACGACAGACGTACGTGGATCAGGTGATCCAGGGACTCCAGACTCAGGCTGTACTTGCTGCAACCCTTGTGAAAGACCATGTTTCTCTGGATGACAGTCAGGCGCTGCAGAAGATCGTCACCGAGATCGGGGCGAAAACCCAGACCCGGATCACCATCGTGGTCCCTCCCGGCCGATTCATCGCAGATTCAGAAGTCGATGTTTCTGCCATGGTGGATGACTTCGAAAGACCTGAGGAAACGGAAGCTCTCGCAGGTAAAGTCGGCTCCTCGTTTCGCGAGAGTTATACCACGAAAAGGCCCATGGCGTTTGTCGCCGTGCCCGTGAAGAAAGACGATCGCGTTGTGGCAGTAGTACGCGCGGGGGTGCCCACCAAAGAAATCGACAATACGCTTAGGGCTTTGTACAGAGAGATGGCCGCTGCCGGCCTCGTCGTTGCCCTGATCGTTGCGGTGGTAAGCTTTTTCGTTTCGCGACGATTGGCCGGCACCATCAACGAAATCAAGGAGGGAGCAGAGCGATTCGCTTCAGGCGATCTTCTATACCGGCTGGGAGGCGGTGACTCGGAGGAGCTCAGTACGTTGGCCGAAGCAATGAATCGGATGGCAGAGCAGCTCTATGAGAGGTTAACTACCATAACGAGCCAGCGCAACGAGCTCGAAGCGGTCCTCTACGGCATGGTGGAGGCGGTTCTCGTCGTAGACTCGGAAGAGCACGTGCTGAGACTCAATCGGGCGGCCGAGCACCTTTTCGAGGTGCAAGCCCTTCAGGTTCAGGGACGGTCTATCCAGGAAGCGATCCGAAATACCGATCTCCAGGGTTTCGTGCAGAAGTGCCTGAAAGACGGGGGACCCGTCGAGGGAGATCTCCAATTCCCTGGGGACCCTGTGCAGTACATTCAAGCCCATGGATCGGTCGTCCGAGACGGCGAAGGAAGGAAGATCGGGGCTGTCGTCGTGCTTAACGATATCACACGGCTCAAGCAACTAGAGGATATTAGACGAGACTTCGTTGCAAACGTCTCCCACGAGCTGAAAACTCCCATAACTTCCATCAAAGGTTTTCTGGAGACTCTCCAAGAAGGAGCGATAGACGACAGAGAGAACGCAGAAAAGTTTCTCAGCATCATGGAGAAGCAGACCGATCGTCTCAATGCAATCATCGAAGACCTGCTGAGTCTGTCGAGGATCGAGCAGCACGTGGAGAAGAAGTCGATCATCCTTAGGGATGCGAGCGTAGCTGAAGTAGTGGACGCTGCGGCGAATGCGTGCGTCGAGAGAGCGCAGGAGAAAGACATCACGATCAAGACCAATTGCGAAGATGTGGTCGGCAGAATCAATCCAACGCTTCTGGAACAGGCGCTCATCAACCTGGTGGACAATGCCGTCAAATACAGCGAGCCGGAGAGCACAGTGACCATCAGGTGCTCCAGGTCCGGTTCTGAAATCCTCCTCGAAGTCGAGGACCAGGGTTGCGGCATACCCAAGGAGCATCATAGCCGTATTTTTGAGCGCTTTTATAGGGTAGACAAGGCTCGGAGCCGTCAAATTGGCGGCACTGGACTTGGATTGGCTATAGTCAAGCACATAGTTCTGGCCCATTGCGGGCGGGTGACGCTCGACAGCGCGCCGGGGAAGGGTACGACGTTTTCCATCCATCTTCCTTTAAGCTAACCCGCGTCTGTGGGAACGGAAAAATCCGACGAGAAAGGACTGTCCGTGAGTGTAAAAATGCGACTACGACTGGGAAGGAAAGTTGAGAAACTCAAGAAGTTGATCTTGGAGCTCGGTGCCCAAGTGGAGAAGAATGTTCGGTTATCTGTCCAGGCCATTGTCTTCCGAGATCCTGAAATGGCAGCGGGCATTATCGATGGCGATTGTGTCATCGACGCGGCTGAAGTGGATCTGGAGGAAGAATGTCTCGAGATCCTTGCCCTCCATCAACCGGTCGCCAACGACCTTCGCTTCATCGTATCTGTGCTCAAGATCAACAATGACTTGGAGAGGATAGGCGACCTTGCGGTGAACATTGCCGAGACAGCGGTAGTGCTCCCGACCCGACGTGAAATGGAGCTCCCGTTCGACTTTGGACCCATGGCGCACAAGACGCAGGCCATGCTCAAGAAGAGCCTGGACTCCTTTGTGAACCTCGATGTTGAGCAGGCACTGGAGGTGTGTGCTCAAGACGACGAGGTGGATTATATGAAACACTTGATCCACGAAAAGTTTCTGCAAAAAGTCCGTGCGGGCGAGGATCGGCTGGAGGCGCTGGTTCATCTCTTCCTTGTCTCGAGACACCTGGAGCGCATCGCCGACCACTGCACCAACATAGCGGAAGACGTGATCTACATTGTGACGGGAGAGATTCATCGCCATAGGGGCGCAGAATTCTCGGTCAAGTAGGGGCCGGCGAACCGGTGGTACAGGCGTCTGGCCCGTAGTTGTTGAACAGGACAAACACACACTCGTATTGGCAACAGCTACAAGGCCACGCAAGGCTCCATCAGGGATAGATTCGATCCAACAGCCGCGGAAATGCGATTGCCTCTCTCACGTGGTGTATTCCTGCGATCCACGCAACAGCTCGCTCGATTCCGAGACCGAATCCTGCATGAGGGCAGGAGCCGTACCGTCTAAGATCCAGATACCACTCGAGTGGCTCGCGTTCGAGCCCGTGTTCCTGGATCCTCTCTTCCAGGGCTTCCAAAGAGTCCTCACGTTGTCCGCCTCCGATGATCTCCCCGTATCCTTCGGGAGCCAGGAGGTCTAGAGCGAGCGCAAGACGGGGATCCGAGCTATCTCGCTTCATGTAGAATGCCTTTATGGAAGCGGGATAGTGGGTGACGAAAAACGGCCGGTCAAACGTTCGGGAGAGAACCGCCTCCTGTTCCGCGCCGAGGTCATTCCCCCACTCAACATCCATTCCACTTTCTCGAATTCGGTCGACCGCTTCCGTGTACGTGATACGAGGGAATGGGGGTACCACGTTTCTAAGTGGCTCCAGATTGCGCTCGAGGGTTTCAAGCTCCGGAGCGCACTCCCGCAGCACATCTTGCACGATGCGGCACACCAAGCCCTCGGCAAGACTCGTGGTCTCGGGCAGTTCCCAGAACGCCATTTCCGGCTCTATCATCCAGAATTCGGTGAGATGTCGTCGAGTCTTTGATTTTTCGGCCCGAAAGGTGGGGCCGTGCACGTAGATTTTGCCGAGGGCCATGGCGGCTGCTTCTCCGTAAAGCTGGCCGGACTGAGTGAGGTAAGCCGACCGCTCAAAGTAGTTGACCTCGAACAGGGTGGTGGTGCCTTCGCACGCTGTGGGAGTCAAGATAGGGGCTTCCAAGCCTATGAACCCTTGTTCATCGAAGAAGGACCGCGCTGACCGGGTGAGCACGGACCTGATCCGCATAAGGGCACGCTGCCGGGACGACCTCAGCCACAAGTGCCTGTGATCCATGAGGAATCCCACGCCATGCTCCTTCTTGGTGATCGGGTAGGGCAGCGCCTCCGAGACCATAGCGATTTCGTCAACCGTGATCTCAAAGCCTATGGGGGACCGTGGATCCTTGCGTACTTCTCCCCGCACTATCAACGACGACTCATAGGGAATTTTATCCGAGAGAGAGAACACGTCTGATGAGACCCGGTCTTTCAAGACCACGCACTGAATCGTCCCTGTTCCATCTCTGAGTTGAAGAAAATGAATCTTTCCCGACGACCGTCGGTTTGCCAGCCATCCTCTGAGCTCGACGATCTCCTTATCGTGAGCAGCCACCCCGTCTACGTTGATCCAATTCATAAGCTTCCCCATCACGAAATGTAACGCTTGCCGGTGCATCCCTCGAAGGTACTCTCAGATCTCGATGGTGCACGAACCGCACGCTTGTTAGGTTCCAGCATTGTGCTACACGGATCAATCCCGGTCAAGGCTGGTCCCACAGGGTCGCGATCTATACTGCCACGCATTGAAAATGCGTGGCACTCGTTGCAGTGGAAAGCCAATGAGCCTTCGGTCCACATGTGGTCACACGAGAGGTCGAGATCTCCCATCAGTTTCCGTGGAGCTCCTGACTGATGGCCAACACGATAGTGAGGCCGGTCGTCATTCACGCTGTCGTGAATGGCTCGGTTTGCGAACCAAGTTCCCACCTGTTCTTAATGCGCTCACTGGAGGATTGGCCATTGCATAAGATTCCGCCGTCTGCTAAGAAGATCAACCATGAACACGTCGCCAATCTTATTTCTGCCGATGAACCTTAGTCGATGTGCTGCCGATCGGGTCATTGCTTCTTGTGTGTTTCTTCTCGTACTGGCTGCCTCCTGGGGCATTCCTCACGCCGGTGCCAATCCAAGTGTCCAGCCTGCGCAGATTCCTGCAGCCCTCGTGGAGCGAGGAAAGAACCTCACTGCCCTCAAAGCGGTCATGTCCGTAAAAAGCTCGTACGACGCAGGGAAGAGCAGGCAGGATCTTAAAGGATTCCTTTTGTACAGGCGTCCCGGCGACTTCAGGCTCCAGGGAGTGGGACCCGGTGGCAACTCGCTGTTTGAGCTTGTCATCAGATCAGGAGCCTTCGAGCTGTTTATCCCTGCAGAAGGCAAGTTGATCAAGGGGGGAAGGGCTTGCTTTGGAAGGAAGTTTCCTGACGTCTCCGAGATTGAGAGCCTGATCCCCTTGGCCTTGCTTCAATGGAGAGAAGCTCGGTATGAAAAACTCGTGTCCGCAGATTCGGAAAATACCATCATTCATTTTCAGTTTGTGGGAAGAACGTGGGCCGCAACCCTGGATAGCAAGAATCTCCTTTTGAAGCGACTCGTGCGACTGGCCCCTGGGGGAAAGATTGACCTCACCGCGGATTTTGCTGATTTCTCATCCGGAGAGTACGGGTGGCTCCCCACACGATTTGAAGTGAAGTCCCCAGCAGGGGAATGGCGAACCTGGGTTCGTATCGAAAAGATCGAGACGAACCCCTTTCTTGTGGAAAAGAACTTCCAACTTGAACCGGCCTTTACGCCAAAGATAGAAGAATGCCGGTGAAGCGAGCTGAAGGCACCACGCAACCGCAGCTTACCAAAGGACTTGCGCTGTGATGGAGCGCACCTTCAGTAGTCCCGCGAGCCGTGGGATTTCAACCTGTGGTTGGGCGTGGCATGACAACCAACCGACCCTGAAAGGGTCGACTAAGAGGTTTCCCATAGCCCGGAACAGGCACCCATCATGAATGAGCCTTGGCTCTCTGACATTTCAATGGTGGACCCCTTCTGGGTCCTCGCTTGTTTGTTTTCTCATGCCCGTGGGTTGAAATCCCGCGTCCCGCTGGACTACTCATGGTATGCACCTTCGGGGCATGAAGCTATGAATGATCACCATGATTCCTGTTTGTTCATGACCCTGAAATACGTGGCCGTACTGAGGAAACAACGTATTAAGTCCTCTCACAACATCGTGGCGCGTTCCATTCGATGAATCTCCTTGCATACAACGTCTTGCTGCACACAATTGTGGGGCCTTTTCTGGCAATTTACTACCTACCGCGGATCCTGTTCCGAGGGAAATACAGGAGATCCCTTGCGGGAAAGCTCGGCCGGCTGCCGGAGGGCTTTGTTCCCGAACGACTCACGCGCCCCCGGCTCTGGTTTCATGCTGTTTCGGTGGGCGAAGCGGTTGCTCTCGGCCCTGTGGTGCGAAGGATGAAAGAGCTGATGCCTGGTGCTTCGATAATCGTTTCCACGGGAACGGAGACGGGGCAGGACAAAGCTCAGTATTCAATTCCGGAAGCGGACGGGCTTCTTTATCTTCCTCTGGACTTTCCAGCATGCGTAAACAAGGTGGTGGATGCGATTCGACCTGACCTGTTTGTGCTGATGGAAACGGAGTTGTGGCCCAATCTGATTCACAGGCTCAAGGAGCGAGGGGCGGTGATAGCTCTTGCCAACGGGAGGATCTCGGACCGATCGTTCCCTCGATACAGGAGGCTCCGTCGCCTCTTTGGTCCGATCCTTGGAGGCATGGATCTCTTGCTCATGGGGTCCGAATTGGATGCGGTGCGAATCACGGAAATGGGTGCCCCGAGCGACCGCGTTCACGTGACGGGAAATACGAAGTTCGACGCGGCTTTGGGTCAGGTTCCATACGATGCGGAGAAGCAGGTCCGCGAGGTTCTGGACCTGGATTCGAGTGCTCAGGTGCTTGTAGCAGGCAGCACGCATCCCGGTGAAAATGAAGTGGTGCTCGATGCATATCGAGAGCTTTCCAAGAGATTTCCCGAGCTAATTCTCATTGTGGTGCCCCGTCATGTGGAGAAAACCGAGACGATTGTCGCGGCGATGCGGCATCGGGGCATGGAGCCGGCTTTTCTCCGCAGTCGTTACGAAGAAGGTGAGCGTCGGAACGGGAGAAAAGTCGTAATCATCGATCGTACGGGAGAGCTGTTCCGGATCTACTCAGTGGCTTCCGTGGTATTCGTAGGTGGATCGCTCGTCCCCCACGGGGGGCAGAATATCCTGGAACCAGCGGCATGGGGCAAGATAGTTCTCTTTGGACCATCAATGGAAGATTTTCGCGAAGCTCGCGATATCCTTGTGAGCGCGGGGGCAGGAATACAGATTTCTGATGCTCAGCAGCTCGCCGCTCAGGTCGCGAGGATCCTGGAAGCCTCCCAGCGGTGGGACGATCAGGGTCAGCGAGGTCGGACGGAGATCCTGAAGCATGTGGGGAGTGCGGACAGGACTGCCAGATTACTCGCAGACCTTCTGGCGGCTCGGTTGAGGGGAATTCCAAGTGACTAAGTGCAGGATTTGATAAATTCGGTCGCGGATTCCGAACCGCCCCCCGCTGGTCCCCCCGGTAACAGGGGGGAAGGACTCCCATATGCGTTAACTTTGGATTCGCGGTTATGTCGCGATTATACCAATTACATCACGGCGCAGTCGTAGATCGGGCTCCACCCCACAGCAGGGCAGGTTTCAAAACTGTCCTCCACTAAAACACGCGCTGAATCTGCTCTTCCCTAAAGGGAGCAGTTTCCCAAGTACGTCACCGTACTTATGAAATCCTGGAATAGGAGCGCTTCGAGGCGGTCACATAAACGGCGCGACGTCTCCTTTGCCTTCCCGGATAACCTCAGGAACGTCATCGACAAGGCTGATCACAGAAGACGGTGCAGGCAGAAAAACACCACCGTCGACAATGATGTCGACGAGGCCTTTGTACATCCGGTCTATCTCGACAGGGTCATCGAGAAGCTGGTCGTCGGGCATTCTCACTGAGGAGCTCAGAATGGGGTTGCCCAGTTCTGCTACCAGAGACTGACAGATTCTATTATCCGGAATCCGTATGCCCACCTCGTTTCGCTTGGTCAGGACAATTCTCGGCACGAGCCTGGTTGCCTTGAGAATGAATGTATAGTGGCCGGGCAGGTACCGCCTCAGGACCTTGTACGCAAAGTCGCTCACCTGAGCGTAATCGGCGATTGTCTTCAAGTCGGCGAATACAAAAGACAAGGGCCTCTTCGGGTCCATTTTCTTGATACGGCGAACCCTCTCGATTGCCTTCTTGCTGTTGATGTCGCATCCCAATCCGTACACCGTGTCCGTGGGATAGACGATTACCCCTCCGGATCGCAGTACGTCCGCTACTCGCTTGATGTGTCTCGGTTGAGGGTTCTTCGGGTTGATCTGAAGAATCATGGTTAAAACCTTGTGCTCCGTAGGATGTGCACGCCACTGCTCCTACGACTGGGCTCGGATCGGCAGCTCAAGTATGCACGCCGGGATAGCAGACTCTGCCGTCGATGCAAATATCCGGACCCACTCGAGAAGTTCGTACCTCCACGAGCCGTGGCGCATCCTTCAACCGGGCAATTCCTGTTCCGCCTATTCCCGGGTGAGCGGTTTCTCCTCCTATCAGGATCGGAGCGTAGAAGAAGATGCACCGGTCTACAATTCGCTCTTCGAGGGCACTCCACGCGAGGCCGCTCCCTCCCTCGATCAGTATGGACGTGATTCCTATCTTAAACAGTTTCGACATAAGATCTCGAAGGTCCACTCTGCTCTGTCCGGAGGTCCGCAGTACCTTTGCTCCTGTCTTCTCGATTGCAAGACGGCGGTCTTGGTGAGGGGATTCGACAGTTGCTATAATCACCTTCGAGCCGCCCGATGAATTCAGAATGGCTGCATTCAGCGGGGTCCGAAGATGAGAATCTGCGACGATCCTAATGGGATTTTGCCCGCGGCCGTCGGGCAGCCGAGTGGTCAAGCGAGGATTGTCGGCCAGAACCGTCCCGATGCCAACCATGACTGCCGAGACTCTGTCCCTCAGTCTATGCACCTTTGCTCGCGACTGCTCTGATGTGATCCACTGGGACGCGCCCGTTCGGGTGGCTATGCGCCCATCGAGGCTCATCGCAAGCTTGAGATACACGAATGGGCGCCGTTCTTTCACGTTTGCCAAGTACACTTCGTTTTGACGCCTGCACCTGTTCTCCAACAAAGGACCGACGACCTCGATCCCAGCCTTTCTCAGGGTGTCTGCCCCGCCGCCCCTCACTCCGGGATTTGGATCGTCAATGCCGTAGTAGACCTTTCCAATGCCGGCTTCTCGTATGGCCTCGGTACAGGGGGGGGTTCTCCCGTGGTGGTTGCACGGCTCGAGTGTCACAAAGAGCTCGGCATTGCGCGCCTCACTCCCCGCGCTTCTGATAGCCTCAACTTCGGCGTGGGGACGGCCCGCGGCGCGGTGAAATCCCTGTCCAACCACTTTCCCATCCTTGACGATCACCGCACCTACCACGGGGTTGGGGGATGTGCGCCCAAGCCCTCTCCTGGCTAGCTTGAGAGCGAGGCTCATAAATTTTTCGGCTTCACGAAGATTGGTGGATTTCCCGGCTTTCATGCGAGGATTCACTTCGGGCAGGTGACTGTTCCCGTGCCTCCTTGAGTTCATACAATTCCTTAATCTCGTTCATGAATTCTTCGATGTCGCGAAAGGAGCGATATACGGACGCGAACCGGACGTACGCGACGTCGTCAATCCGGCGAAGCTCGTCCATGATCCGTTCTCCAATGTATCTCACGCTGACCTCTTTGTCAGCCTTTTCCATGAGCTCCTGCTCAATAGCGTCCGCAACTGCTTCGATCCTATCAATGCTCACTGGCCTCTTCTCGCAGGCCCTCCTCATTCCTTCCACGATCTTTCTGCGGTCAAAGTTTTCTCGACGGCCGTCCTTCTTTACAACGAGGGGGAGAATTTCTTCTATGCGCTCGTACGTGGTGAACCTTTTGTTACAGTTCAGGCACTGGCGTCGCCGACGAATTACGGTGTTATCTTTGCCGAGGCGGGAGTCGATCACCTTGTCATCGATCGTGCCACAGGCTGGGCATTTCATGCTCGACCGCCTTAAATCGAGTCGTGGGAAACTCCGATTATGATTCTCTACATTTATACCGAATCCCGGGAAGATGCAAGAAGAATCTGGACTAATGCCCTTTGTCGCGCCACCCGGTTACTACGGAGTCAACAAATACCGCAGGGTGACGCGCTGATTCGAAACGGGTGCTGCGCCTTTGCGGTCCTTGACCCGGAAGCAATAGAACCCGATACTGTTCCAAGACTGGCCGGAGCGTTTTCCCAGCACATTGCCTATGCTACTGCGCATGGAGATCTCGCTGTGCCATGGCGGGACCGGCATTGGTGTTGTCAGACCTTAGGAGAGACGTCATCCTGGCGGTCGAATTCCTGGGACGAGGCTCGATTGAGAGATCCAGGACGAAAAGATAGCCTGCGAACAAAGTTACTGGCCGTCATCACCGTGGCTGACGCAGCACTAATACTATGCATCCTGGTGACCGCGTTCCTTCTGGGATGGCTCAGCCCAAAGCTTTTCGTGTTCCATGGAACGGAAGTCGAGATCAGGGAAGGCGATCGAGTGGCAGGTAGATACTCGCTCGAAACGGATAGACGTGTGGAGGCGGAAGGGCCATTGGGCAGGACGCTCATCGAGATCAAGGACGGGCACGCTCGAATAGTGTCGTCTCCTTGTCCCTGTAAAGTGTGTGTCAGAATGGGGACGATCGGCAGGGAAGGGGGAGCGATTGCTTGCGTGCCCAATAGGATAGTCGTTAGCGTGGGAAAACAACGGGCGGACGGCCTGGACGCGGTGAGCAAATGAGTGCCAGTGCCTCTAAGACAGCGCGGCTCGCATTGCTTCTGGCACTGGCTACCGTAATCCACACTGCGGAGGCGTTCCTTCCGGTCACCGTGGTGTGGTTCAGATTCGGATTCGCCAACATCATTGGAATTGCTACCCTCTATCTTTTCGGATTCGCTGACGCTGTCTTTGTGACGATCGCACGTGTATTCCTCGGGTCGCTCGTCACCGGCCTGTTCGGGTCTCCCGCGTTTCTTCTCTCCGCCGCAGGGGGGGGCTGCTCGATTCTGATCATGGGACTGGCATTCCGGTTCTGCGGGGGAATTCTCTCAGAAGTCGGGGTGAGTGTGCTCGGCGCCTTGGTTCACAATGTAGCACAATTGGTAACTGCGTACGCCCTGATAGTGAGAAACGAGGGGATATTTGTCCTACTGCCTTTGCTCATGGTGACTTCAGTAGTTACGGGGTGCCTCAATGGCATTGCAGCGCGGTTCCTCATTGCTCACTTCAGGAAGACCACGACTTAAGAGAGGGAAGCGTTGAGCGACTACCTCTCAATATCCCATGAGACCGCAACATCGCGTGCATACAGGCATCAGGCCTTCTTCCGATAGGCTCTTTCTAAAGGTCCTGTACTGCGGCGAATTCCAGAGATCGGTGATGGTGTTTTCCTTCACGTTTCCCACGACAAAATCATGGTAGTCGCGACAAGGGGACATATCCCCGTTCGAATTGAGCTCCACCGCGCTGAAGATGGAGACGCACCGATCGAAACCGAATCGGCAATCGTGGTCTGTGTAGTAGCGCTCCAGATCCTCCACGGAGGTAAGGGGAGGCATGATGATCACCGCGGGACCGGACAGGTCCGCAGCCCGAGCACTCAACTGTTTCAACTGGCTCGACAGCACATTGTAGTCTGGTGGGGTCCAGGTCCCCACCCATCCGTAATGTTTCTCGGGCTTGAAGCCGAATCGTCTTTCGAAGTCCTGGGCGTGCCGCTCGGCCGATTCCTTGTCTATCCACCAGGCGAGGTAGAAGACACACACATCCACTTTGTCACGAAAGACGTTGTAGATATCCACGAGGCGGTTGTAGTTCAGGTGGTTGATGGTGGTCAGGGCTGCAACGAGGGGCAGTCGTTGTTTGCCGGCCTTTCTCAGCTCGTTGATGCGATCGATTGCCGCGCAAATGGTGCTGAAATTGTCTACGCCAGGATTTGCTCCCGGCCTGCACGAATTGTGCACTTCCGCGTCCGGCCCATCCACAGAGATTTGAATCACGAACATGGGCGCTGCGACCAGTCTCTCCGCGTGGCGAACCAGTCCCGTTCCATTGGTTGCGATGCTGGGAGCCATCCCGAGACGTGCGGCCTCTTCTATGATCTCCACCGATCCGGCGTAGAGCATGGGCTCCCCGCCCCAGAGGTACACTGACGGATGATGGCCGTTCTTGTCGAGATCGCGAAGGAGCTCAATATACCGTTGTGGCGTCACTTCCTCTTTTCTCAGATCCGCCAAGGAGCATGCACGGAGGAATCCGTGATCTCCCCACTGGCCACACGTATGGCATCGAAGGTTGCACACGTCCGTGATGCGAATGCTGCATTGTCTGATCCGGTTCGCCTTCCCATCGTTCGGGCCCTGAGAAAGGTTCCGGAGGAACTTGTCGACCTGGATCATGGCCACGTTCTTGGCGTACCTCGGGTTTTCCAAGACCCGTGGAGCTATCTTGAGGATTGTATTGATCGGCACCCAACTGACACTCATGTACTCGAGCCTTCCAAGATTCGTTGTCGGCAAATAGTATCGTGATCCGAGGACGACCGCAAGCGTCGCGAAGGAACTGACCACAGTTAGGAGCCGAATGGCGAAAGACGGTGAGGGGAATCTGGGCAGTCGTCCAAATTCGATACCGGGGGAGCGGGCTTTAAGAAACTGTCTCAAGACTCAGGGTACACCAGAAAAAGTGGTACGGTGAGGGAGGATACTGCCCATGGAGCCCTCACCCCACCTTCTCCCAGAGGGAGAGGGCTCTGTCATTCCGGGCGGTTGCAAGTCCCCCTTCCTTTCGGGAAAGGGCTAGGGTAAGGGTGCTAAAAAAGAAGCGTGCCACGATCTTAATTTTTGTCGCAATTCCGCGACAGCTTCTTTAATGGCGCCCACCCTAAAGGCCAGTTCAAGACAAGGATACCGCGAGACGCCCGCGCTGCGGGCGGATCCGTTTCACCAGAAACGTCTCGGCTCGGGCTCACTCCCTATCTCATCAGGGCCCGCGGAAAAGGGGGAAGGGAAGGTGAACGTCGAGGCTTTCTTGGAAAGGCTCAAGGTCTCGTTGAGAAGTCGGCGCACCTGGGCGACGCGTGATTCCTGTTTGAGTAGCGTAAGGGCATGGCGGAAATCTTCAGCGGCACGAGTGTATTGCTGCTTGTCCTTGTAAGCCACCCCCCGGTTAGCATAGGCAAGGCCGTGAGACGGTTGCTTCTTGATCACCGTCGTGAAAGCGGTGATAGCGTTGTCCAGATCCCGATTCAACAAGTATGCCCTTCCCATTTGGTAATAGATATCTGCGGAAGAGGAGTCCGCATCCGCCGCGATCGCGGCCTTGAAATCCCGAATGGCTGCCGGAAAGGCTCCCTGCTCGACATGAGCCAGTCCCCGAGCGTACAGGGCCTTGGCATCGTTGGCATTGGACCGCAAGGCAGCATCCAGGTCCGCTATGGCTTCGCGGTACCTACCTGCCATGACTTCCGCCCTCCCACGCAAACCAAGGATTATCGGATCGTTCGGGCTATCTTGAAGCGCCTGGTTGAAGTCCTCGATGGCCTGCTCCGGCCTTTTCAGATCCATGAGAATCTCACCCCGGGCCAATCGTGTGGCCGCGTCCGACCCGTGAAGCCGTATGAGCTCCGTGTAATCTTCCACAGCCTCCTCATTCCGGTCCATTTTCCTGTATACTGCCGCCCTGTTCAGTCGCGCCAGGCCGAACTTCGGATCCAGCTCTACCGCACGGCTGAGATCCTTGATGGCTCCCTCCAGATTGCCGGCTTCTGCGTGAGCCCATCCTCTGTTGTTAAATGCCTCGATGTTCTTGACATCCAAATTGATGGCTTTGTCATAATTCTGGATGGCGCCTGCAACATTCCCGCGCGAGAAGAGCAGGTTGCCACGCTTGAGCCAGGCGTCCCCGTATTTCGGGTTCAGCTCCAGTGCCTTGTCCAGGTCAGCCAATGCCTTGTCCGATTCCTTGGCATCCAAATAGGCCACAGCCCGGAGGTAGTACGCTTGACTGTCCTGAGGATAGAGGGCCAATGCTTTGTTCAGATCCTCAATAGCTGCCTGATGGCTCCCTTGCCCAATGTTGGCTTCAGCCCTTGCCCTGTACGCACCAGCGTGTTCCGCGTCCAAGGCTATCACCTGATTCATATCTTCAATTGCTTTGTCGTTGCGCTTCTTCTCAAGATAGATAAGCCCTCTCCCGTACAGTGCGTCGACGATCTTGGGGTCTCTGTCTAGAGCGCGGGAAAAGTCCTCCAGAGCGCGTTCGATGTCCCCTTTGGATCGATAGGCCACACCTCGATTGAAATAGGCCCTGGCATGATCGGGGTCCAGAGCGAGGACTCGAGTGTACAGCCGGATGGCTTCATCGAGGTTCCATTTCCAATGAGCCTCGACCGCTTCCGCGTACATGTTCTTGGTGTTGTCGGCGGCAAACGCAGAGCCATGCCAAAGCTGTGACAGGGCTACGGCTAGAGTCAACACAACCGCCAGGGACCCAATTGACGTCAATCTTGCTTCCTGCTTTCTATCATACAAGCCGTAATCCCGCCTCCGTCACGGGACCTTTCGCAACAGCGAGAGGTCAGCGGATCTTGACACAGCGGGACTCTCACGGAGAGCCCAGCATCTGCTTCAGTTGCGCGGTGTTTACCGGCGGTCTTATCGTCTGCAGCGTAGGAGAGCCCTCCGGCAACTGCATGGCTCGAGCAAAATCCTTCCGGGCCCGTTCCGCGTATCCGAGGAACTCGAAGACAATGGCCCTTCTCAGGAGAGCATCCCGAAACGAGGGATCAAGGTCTATGCTCCGAGTAAGCTCGACGGCAGCTTCGCGAAAGAGCCCCTGCTTTCCCAGAGCGATCCCGAGATTGTAATGCGCTGAGGCATCCTCCGGCCTGACCTTGACGAGTCTCCTGAAAGCGTCTGTAGCCCCCTGGAAATTCCCGTATTTTTCCCTCAGAGCCCCCAGTGAGAGCAAGACCTCGGGGTTCTCAGGGTCAAGACTGCCGGCTCGTTCGAGGTCGCTCAACGCCTCTCGATCTCGGCCTAATTCTTGGAAGCACGAGGCTCGATAGGTGTACACCGCGGGATCGTCTGGATTCAGACCGATGGCGGTCGCAAAGTCCTGGACTGCTTTCGGGCACTCCCCTTGACTCTTATGAATCCACCCCCGATTCACGTACGCCTTGGCTAACTTAGGGTCCAGTGAAATTGCCTTGGAGATATCCCTCAGCCCCTGGACCGTGTTTCCTTTCTTGAAGAAGGCCCAACCCCGGTTGTTGTACAGGTCGGCGTATCGAGGATTTATTCGCACCGCTGCACTATAATCTTCAACTGCCTTATCCAGGTCCTCTTTCTTGAAGTAAGCGTTACCTCTCTGAAAATAGGCGAGAGCGTATTCCGGATTGAGCTCGATAGCCTTCGAGAAGTCACTGATCGAACCGTCATTGTCGCCTGCCTTAAGGCGGGCGTTTCCCCTGTTGTAATAGGCCAAGGTGTATTCGGGATTAAGCTGCAGCGCTCGATCGAAGTCCCGTATGGATACGTTGGGTTTTTGTTGCTGCAAATAGACCCACCCCCGATTGTTGTATGCGTCGGGATCGGAAGGATCGAGGTCTATGGCCTTCGAGAAGTCGGCTATCGCCCTATCAAGCGCTCCTTTGCCGTAATAGGCGTTTCCTCGGTTGTAGTACGCCAGCGAATAGGATGGATTGAGCTCTATCGCTGCCGAAAAATCAGAAATAGCCTGGTCGAACAGGCCCAGCTTGTAATGCACGCTGCCACGATTATTGAGTGCCGTGGACATCTTGGGATCGATGCGATGTGCCTCGGTGTAATCGTCGATCGCGGCCCCTAGGTTGCCCAGCTTCTCGTACGCGAGCCCTCGGTGAAAGAAAAGCTCTGCCTCTGCCGCCCCGGACCTGATTGCCCGCGTTAAGAGATCCACGGCTTTACCGTAATCCCCGACCCTCTCCGCAATCCTAGCCCGCTGCACATATTCCTGAGGAGTCGCTGACAGGACCGGAAAGGAACTGGCTCCCAGGAGTGCCCATGCGAAAATGACTGCGGCGCAGATTCTGGAGCTCATTACTAAAACTCCCTTGATTCATAGGGACATGCTGGTTGATATGTTACCACAACATGAACATAATTGTCTACCTCTATGTCAGGAAAACCTTTTTATTGCTAGACTCACCAAGTAACGGAAGGAAGCGACCCCTCGGTCGACAACTCTTCTTCCACAGTGGCTCGCTCCGAAGGAACGCGGACTACTGGTTGCTAACTATCGAAGACAGTCAGCAACGCGCGGTTGTTCCCATTCATGCACTCTGTCGATAATTTCTCTGCACGCCAGCAGAAGCGCAGAACGGTCGTGGAGCATTCCGCCTAGACCTCATGAAATCGGCGTTTGGTTAAATCCGCGATGTGAGTCTATAATCTGTCCAAGGAAGCCAGAGGGTAAGTTTCTACAGGTCCACAGTCTTCGCGCGCCGGTCGGTCTTGGGCTGACCCTCATTATTGTAGTACCGGTGATAGTATCGGTTGTAGTACCTGGAGTTATAGTAGGCCAGTCCGCATCCCTTTCTCGCGTCAGCCATGTTCAATACTATTCCCAACAGCCTCCCGCGCGATTGGTACACGGCATCCCGCGCTTCGCGGAGAAAACTAATGGGCGTGTGGCCAGCCTTAGAGATCATGATGATGCCGTCACCGTAGCTCGCCCAGATTCTGGCGTCCACAAGACCCAGAATCGGGGGAGCGTCGATGATGACCACATCGAACACTTTCTTACACGCTTCAACAATATCGTGAATGCGAGCATCCTTGAGAAGGGCCGCCGGGTTCTCGGGCCGGGTGCCAGCCGGGATGTAGTACAGGCCCGGCACGTGGGACTGACGAATCGTTTCCTTGAGCCGCGATACTTTTCCCGTGAGAAGATCGCTCAGGCCAAGGCCATTTGCGGGCGCTTGGAAGATGTCCTGTACACTGGGGCTCCGGAGATCCCCGTCAATGACAAGCGCTTTCTTGCGTTCGGAGGCAAACACCGTGCCCATGACTACACTCATGAGGGTCTTGCCCTCCAGAGGCAGTGCGCTGGTTACAACTACCGACGCTCCTGAATCGTGCGGCAACAAAGCGGAAGCAGCGTTTTGCACTATTCTGACTGCATCGGTGAAGGGGGAAGACGGGAACCGATGTGCCATGAATTCAGGCCGTCCCAAGGGGAGGTCGGTGTCGCTCATTGACATCTTGGGGGTGTCAAGCACAGGGATCGCCCCTAACACGGGCAGGTTGAGACGCTCTTGAATGTCCTGTGCAGATTGAACGCTCGTGTCGATTAAATTCAAGCACAAAGCCAAACCGATCCCGGCCAAGAGCCCGAGAATTGCCCCCGTGAACATTATCTTTGCCTTCTTGGGTCTTACGGGCGTCAAAGGAAGGGTGGGCGGGCTCGTGACCGACACCTGCCATCCCGCTATGCCGTGATCGAGCTCGGCCTGCTTCGACCGTTGGAGCAGCATATGGTACACGCTCTCGTTGGCGTCGACCGCTTTCTTGAGAATGCTGTACTTGACAGCCACGGAGTTCATCCCGATTGCCTCGCCCTTGGCCTTTTCAAAGGCCTGCCGGGATTCATCTTCCTTCCGCTTTGCCGCGCCGAGCGCCGAGCTCAAGTTGCTCTGCTCGATTTCCGCAATCGCCTGTTCCATAGCGGAAATCTTCTTCTTCAAGAGGGCCATCTTAAAGTATTCTGGAGAGTAAATGGCCTCCATGGATGTATATTCCGATTTCAAAGCAGCCAGCTTGGCCCTCAGCGATTCCAGGTAGTTGTCGCCCAGTTCCGAAGGCAGGGTTCTCTCCCTCTCGTATCGCCGCTCTTCAAGCATGAGTCGATTCGATTGAGACTTGAGCCATTCCTGCCCGGCCTTCTCGAATTCTCCTACCTTCGGGTTGGGGGCCTTGCCCACAACCACGATGTCGTGCTCTTTGGAAAACTCCAGAAGCTCCCGTTCCGATTCTTTCAGCCGATTCTCGGCCTCCACGAGCTCTCGGCTGAGCCAGCTTCGCATTTTCTCACCAAGCTGTTCCTGTTTGCTATCCGTCAGCTCGATAAAGGTCTCGATGTATGCACTGAGCATGTCCCGTGCCACAACCGGGTCAGACGCCCCCATTTCGACTTCTATCATCCGAGTGCCTTTCAGAGGCTCCACCTTCACACTTCCGACGATGGCGTTCAATGAAGCAGCCCTGTTCTCCTCTGTCTTGGAAGCAGCCTTATCACTTGCGGGAGCAGATGTGCCCGAGGCTCGCGTGGCGGACTCCTTGTCAGCCGAACCTGCTTCTTTCTTTGCCATGTGCTCAAGAAATTTCTCGGCCAAGCCCCGACTCTTCAATGCCTCGATCTGACTCTGAAAATAGAGCTCTGACTGACCCCACATGAGGAACATGTCGTTGGCTCCCGTTACCGTCGGATGGATCCGATTGATCTCAATGGTGGCAGAAGAAATATAGTAGGGTTCCGAAGTATATGCGATGAAGGCAGCAATGCCAACTCCCAGGATGAACCCCATTATGACGATCCACTTCCGGTTAAGGATGGCACGTGCATAGTCCAACAACGACTTCTGATCGTCTCTCTGGAAATCATAGAAGCTCGAAATTTTGCTCACATCGTAAACGATGTCCTGCGCTCCTCTGTCTGCGGAGGAAAGGGAAGAGCTTCTGTTTGCACGGGAGATAGGTTCCAAATCATGATTATCGGCGCTCATTAGGATCTCACTTGTTGTCCACCTCAACGAGCTCGTGCGGTGATCTCTCACCTGCAAGTTCCCGTCGAGAACTGTTCGTCCGCAAACGATACGGCTGCGTTCGGAAGGTACCAATTCAGAGCCAGTACGGAGTACTGTTGACACCTATGATACGTTGAGAAGGTAAGATTTTCAAGGACGTTTTCCCATGTGCTGCTGTTATGCTCGAATGTCAAAATGATTCACGGATGAATATCCGAATTTTTTCCGGCACGATTCCCCATGAATTCTTTAGCAGTTGCGCATCCATCCTGAGAAACGCCTTTTCCCGAAAAAACACGTACAATTGTCATCGCTAGGATTCTGAAATCTAGCATAATTGACCAGTTGTCGACATACCACACATCAAGCGAGAACTTTTGTTCCCAGCTTATCGTGTTTCTTCCGTTTACCTGTGCCCACCCAGTTATACCCGGCTTCACATCGTGGCGACGCATCTGCTCTTGAGAATAGCGGTCAAGGTATTGCATGAGCAGGGGCCGGGGACCGACCAGGCTAAGCTCACCTCTCAAGACGTTCCACAGTTGAGGCAGCTCATCCAGACTCGTGCGCCGCAAGAACTTCCCCAAGCGAGTGAGCCTCATTTCTTCAGGACACAATTCGCCGGAAGGCGATAGGTCTTCACTCATCGTGCGGAATTTTACTAGAGTGAAGGGCTTGCCGTACAGGCCTGGACGTCGTTGGCGGAACAAGACCGGAGCCCCCATTGTGGAACGGATCAGCAACGCAATGACGGCCATCAAAGGCAAAGTCGCAATCAGTCCGGTGGTAGCGCCAGTCACATCTACCACTCTCTTGAACAGTGCGCGTATTCGGGAGACTGAGCGAGAGGTGGAGCGCAACGGTGCGGTTGTGCTGCCCTGCCTCCGACGAAGAGAAGATGTTCTCCACGTCGGGTCCGCTCCTGAACAATCGTCACGATTTGTTGTCTCCACGAGGTTCCATGACTCCATTTCGTCGTTCGTCTCCTGTCCCGTTCGCTCATCCGTCCTGGCCAGCCACCATGAAGATTCCGCGAGTAAGCCGAATGGAGCGATGGAACGGAAAACCGGCACTCTTGTACAAGCTGTCGAGCATGTCGGCTGAATATTCGTGAACAGGGCAGCCCTTGATCCATCCATATCGTATGGAGCGGTGAAAACGCCAGAAAAAACCGTTTGACGGAAAGCTCGCCAGGAAACGTCGCTTCGTGAGGGAAGCCACCTTCCGGAGAATTGCTGCTGGTCCGTCCACGTAATCGAAAAAGCCGATAGCGATCACTATGTCAAAAGCGTCTTGAAAGGGATGACTTTCAAAATCGTCGCATATAAATTCACATCTGTCCGAAATCCCCCTTTGTACCGCCGCTGATCTGCAGAAGTCTATCATAGATGACGAGAAATCAATGCCCACAACGCGAGCAGCCCCCCGCCTTACGAATTCCATGCTATACTGCCCTGTGCCGCAGCCAACGTCCAGGACCGACGTACCTGAAATCTCTCCGCAGTGCGCGAACGTGAGCTCGAAACGCTCAAACATGGCCCTCCGGAAAATCCTGTTGAAGAAATGGCGAACAGAATGGTCGCGAGAATAGAGCGAATCCCACCGAAGGGGGACCCTGTCGAAGTAGCGCTTGACATCGTTACGGGTGGAGAGCATCTCCGAGCACCTCGCGAATCGTAGTGAAGTTAAATTCCGTTAGTATTTCTCGTAGCTTCCTCCGGATCCCCCTTCGCAACATATTCCACCGTACCTTGGTCTTGAAGGCCGTCAATGGGGGTACCTCTATTGGTAGATCCCTGCAGAGCAACGGCTCCTCTGCCAATTCGTACGGATGGAGGTACAGCACGAAGGGCCGGCCTTCCCGATTGACCCGGCGTATTGCCCGTTTCACCACGCTGGCGGGCAGAATCCGAAAATAGCTGCCGCCGGCCACTGGAAAATTGCGTCCCCACACTCGAACCGTGGAGAGGGGGACCTCCACAAGGGAACCGTTCTCGCGGCGGATCTCCACTACCCCGGTAGGGAAGCTATCCATCCCGTATCTTGGCCCGGCCGCCGGAAAAATAGAGCTATCGTACCGGAGTCCTGACTCCACAAGAATGTCCAGCGCCCAGTGTGTAGTTTCTGAGATGCTGAACTCTGGAGCTCGAAAACCCAGCACCGGCATTTCGCTCGTCCGCTCTATGGCGCTCAAAGAAAGACGGATTTCTCGACGAAATTCATCGGGGCTGAGCTTTGTCAGGGGAGTGTGTGAGTACCCGTGCGTGCCTACTTCATGTCCGGCCGTCTCGATTTCCCGCACCAGCTCGGGAAAAGTCTCGGCCACTACACCCAAAACGAAGAAGGTGGCCTTGGTTTGGGTCTCGTTGAGCAGGGTCAGCACTGAGCGCGTCATTTGGTAGCACTTGTCCAGAGGTGGCCCGGCCCAACCGCTCAGCTTACGACTTATGATCTGGTGCCAGCACTCCACATCGATTGACAACATATTGGTCCGTGCATTTACAGAAGCCGGTTTTATGCTCAACTCAGGAAACATGGACACGCTCCTTCAGCGGTCCCGAAGCCTTCGCGCACAATCGAGCGTGTGTCTGATGTGCATTTTGAGACCCTGCCCCGTCATGTGAGGCCCGGAGAATGACTCTCGCGTCTTTCCACTCTCCTCCACCGCGTCCCATGGTATTCCTGCGGTCAGTCCCTTTTTTTCGAGCACTCCAAGGTACTCACGGCATATAGCTTCCCAGATCGACTCCTGCTTGAACTCACGGAGCACGCGAATCCTCGCTGCGGTCCCGTGCCTTCGCTGCAGGTCTCGACCATCCTCGACGTAGCGGTTTATTGCTTCGGCCAAGGCTCTCCCGTTACGAGGCGGGACAAGAGTTCCGGTCACCCCATCCAGGACTGCGTCTACGCAGCCCGTCACCCGAGTGGCAACAACGGGCAGCTCCATTGCTGCCGCCTCCAGTGGCACGTTGGGCAGTCCTTCCGAATAAGAAGGTAACACGACCAGGTCCATTGCAGAATAAAGGAGCGGCATTTCCTCGTTCGGCACGTAGTCTATCCAGACGACTCTTTGGTCATTTCGCAAGCGCTGCAGGACATCTTCAGGAACCGGATCCTGTGCTTCCGCCTCGCCGACTATTATGAGGAACACCCTCGTATGTGTAATCGAGAGAAGGCTCCACGCTTCCTCAAGCTCTCTGACTCCCTTACCAGCTACAACTCGTCCAATGAAGCCTATGACGAACGCCTCACTTGGAATGGAATACCGTGCTCTGAGATCTACGCGGGATTGTGGGGGCAGAAGCCGGGGATCGAATCGCCCCGTGGCATCGACTCCGTTGCTGCTTCCGTGTGCGGGAACAGTGAGCTTGTCCGGATCGCAATATCCTCCGGAGATGATGACATCGGCGACGGATCTGCTGACTGCGATTACTCGATCGGCCAGTCTGCACGACAAGTGCTCCATGGCTCTGAGGACGAGCCCTGCAAGGCCTGTCCGACGGTCCACCATGATGCCCCGCAAGCCGTAGATCCGCACCGGCACCCGCGCGAGCGTTGCGGCCAGCATGGCCAGCGGCCCAGCCTTCCCCGTGGACGCGTGAACTATGGTGGGTCGCAGTTTTCTGAACAGGAGAATGAGACGGATGAGAGAGGCCAGATCTGAAAGGGGCGAGATATGTCGGGTCATGGCAACCGGATACACTGCAATACCGTCCCTCTCCCGGACGCGCTCGAGGGCTTGTCCCGGAGAAGAAACAGCGATTACTTCGAAACCGCGCTCCTTCAAATACGTTATCTGGCCCCTGAGGAAAAACTCCAGGGTCATGGGTACGGTGACCACGTGAACAAGTCGCGGTTTGGCCCCGGGATCCTTCAAGCTACTCCGCAGCATCGAGTCTCCCTTGCTCGGTTGCCGCGGCGAATGCGCGGACCTTGCCGTTGCTGCAAAACAGGTCCATCCACACGCGCAGACTCAACAGGGTCCAGAGCATGTCAGCATGGCGTGGATTCCCTTGGAAATCCTCGACCAGTGTGCTGACCTTTTTCCAGTCCAGGACGTGACGGAGGGGTGAATTTGCGGCTGACAAATCCTTGACTCGTTCCAATCCTCGGCCCCTGCGCAGCCACACTGCCAAGGGGATACCAAAACCCTGTTTCCGCCTGTGCACCATCCGAGGAGGAACGTACCGTGAGAGCAGGGATTTCAAGTATGGTTTCCTGCTCGTGAGGCCGGTCCTATTGCGCCATGGCAAATTCATTGCAGCGGAGAAAATGGATGGAGTGACGAAGGGAACCCTGTTCTCGACGGATGCGGCCATGGACATCTTGTCCTGGCGGATCAGAAGTGGCGGGAGGTACGCCTGAATGTCAAACAGTTGAGCCCGAGTGATTACTCCCATCCCGTCTCGCGGTCCAAGGAGCTGCCACCGTGATTCAACACTCTTGTCCAGAGCCCGATCATCGCCGAGGAGCTCCACGAGGTGAGTCGATTCCATGTAATCGGGGCCTGTTACAATCTGTTCCTCTGCCGTTCGCGCTCCGTTGCGCTGCACGTATTGCAGAAGTCGACCGGCGCGGCTATACCCCTGCATGAATGGGGGCACGGTCCATGTGCGCCCTGCAGCCACAGAGAGAGGGCGGTGAAACAGGTCGTGCACCAACAGCAGAGGGTAGCGTCCGTAGCCTGCAAAGAATTCATCCGCGGCCTCTCCTGACAGCAAGACAGTCACGTTTCCCCTGGCAAGTCTGGATACGAGGTATATTCCCACGGAGTTGGGGTGGGTCAGCGGCTCGTCGTGGTGCCACGTTAGCCTTTCAAGCAGGTCGGAGAAAAAGGTATGCTCGTTCAAGGTAGCCACGTGCAGGTCCATCCCCAACACCTGCGCTAGCTGGCTCGCATAAGGCAATTCGTCGAGGTCCTTGTCTTCGACTCGGCAATGGAAACCGCTGAGACGAGCTCCCAGCTCGCGAGCTGCAACCGCTGAGATCAGGGTGCTGTCCACTCCGCCCGAAAACTGCATGCCCACCGGCACATCCGCGAGGAGGTGACGCTCTATGGTGTCGCGGAATACTGACTCGAATGGCGAGGCTGACGGGGCGCGGCCGCGGGAAATCGCCTTCGCCGGGTTCCAAAAGCTCTCCTGGGAGAGGGTGCCGGAGCGCCGGTGGAATCGAAGTATGTGACCGGGCGGGAGATGGTGGACGCCCCGCAAGAGCGATTGCCCGCCACATAGGCTCCGAAAACGGAGAAACTCGGGCAGGGCGGCCTCGTTGATTTGGGGAGAAAATTCCGGGACCGCATAGAACGATTTGATCTCAGATGCTAAGATGAGCGCGTTATCCCGGGTTTGTGTGAAGTACAGGGGCTTGATCCCAAAGAAGTCCCTCGCCGCTATGGCCTGGTCATTTCTTGGGTCCCAGAGCACAAACGCGAACATCCCTTCAAAGCGGGCCAGGCACTGTATGCCCCACACTTCCAGTGCCTTGAGAAGCACCTCCGTGTCGCCCGACGATCTGAAAGTGCAGCCCAGGGCTTCCAGTTCTCTCCGCAGTGCAGAGAAATTGTAGACTTCCCCATTGTAGACGAGGACAGCTCCCGATTCTCCCACCATGGGCTGGCCGGACCTGTCTGACAGGTCGATAATGGAAAGGCGACGGTGGCCGAGATAGACATCGCTGGAATTCGACAGCCATTCACCCGACGCGTCAGGTCCTCGATGACCGAGCATAGCTGTGGCTTGACGACACGCGAAGATGTCGACCTTACGGTCCGGCGGATTGAGCATCGCAAATATGCCGCACACGTTTTACCCGTCCATGCCAGTTCTTTGCTGTCCCGTGTCAAATCGCGGGATACTTATCCCTACACAGGGAAACAACCGATCGAAATTTGCCTCGTGGACCCCGAGGAATTGCCTCGACGCTGCGCACGTGAATAGAAATCCTGTCTCCGAGCTTCTTTCGCAGGTTGGAAATCAGCATATCTCGCGCGGCGGAATCGTACCCCGGCCCGGGGACAACATCCACTCTCAAGCGGTCCAAAGTTTCATGGATGATCTGGGCCTCGTACAGGTGTTTCAATCCTTTGAACACCGGATCCAGTCGGCCTACGTACCCCCGACCGGGAATGTACAATATGTCATCCGTTCTACCGATAACTGCCGTGATCCTCGGCATCGCGCGGCCGCACGGGCAGGGCTCGGGAGATCCGACGACTGCAATGTCGCCAATCCTGTACCGGATGAACACCTGCTCTTGATTGCAGAAGGATGTCGCCACAATTTCCCCCTGCTCTCCAGGTCGTGCTGGGGTTCCGTCTTCCTTAAGCACTTCACAAATGCCGAATTCCGGATTAATGTGGAGCGATCCGTGCTCGCAATCGCAGATGAACGCTCCCGTATCGCTGGAAGCGTACTGGTCGAAAACCGGGCATCCAAACGCTGCTTCAATCTCCTGCCTGTCCTCAGGGATCAACGTCTCCGCGCTCGTTATCACCGCAGCGGGACGATGGAGGGGCAGCTTCAGTCCCTTGGCAATTCGAGAGACGAGCGCTATGGCCGAAGGGTACCCGTCCACAAGGATGGGCTCAAAGTCATTGATCGCCTTGACGTATGCTGGCACGGATTGTTCCGAGATGTGGGTAGTAGACATCAGAAGGGCCTTACCAGGCCGGTTGAGTCTCCAATATGGTCCCCTTCCCGATATTTGATTTTCGGGAACTATGTCGCGACCAGTAAATTGGACGCGGCGTGGAAGGATCGGATCGTCCACTCCCGCCCATTCGCGCAACCTGAAAACAAAGCTCCAGGTGCGAGTAAAGCTCTCGCGCGAGCTGTACAATTTCATGGGGGAGCCGGTCGTGCCACTCGTGAACAGTCGGTTCCAGGATCGGTGCGGCTTGCCGCCTTGAAGAAACGCATGAGGACTGTCCACCACGGTTCTTTTTTCGAGCATTGGAATTTGGCGTAAATCATCAACGCAGCTCACGCGTTTCACGTCCAGTCCTGACGTTCGAAAGAACTCGGCATAGTAGGGAATGTTCTCTTGAGCGTACTGCAGGTGGTGCCTGAGATTTTCCACCTGGTGGTCCAGGAACTCGTCCGAAGACCACCACTGGCTTACCCGCAACCGATCGAGATATGCCGCCCCGAGCTCCATGTCCCAGCGGCGATGGGTGTACAAGAACCCCTGTGCAGATACCATCCATGTCTGTAACCAGACCGGAGAATTGTCGTACACTGCTTTTGCTAGGCTCAACCTGTGCCTCTCTGACGGTATCCACTGGTGCTCTCGGCGGTCATGAAATGGCCTACACCACAGACCTCTTTTGGGCTAGGCCTATTGAGGGAGATGGCGGAGAAGCCTCGGAGCGGGCGTCAGCTTCGGAAAAGGACTGATTGAACTCCGGGACGAATTGTTTCAGAAGGAGTCTTACCTGATCCGGATCTCCTGAGCCGTTAACAATGCGCAATGCTCTCTCAACTTCCAAAATGAAATCTGTGGACCCTTCGTTCGGGGGATCGAATGCCTTGATCTTGCCGTGTCGCGTACTTACCAGTCGCTCACATTCCGAACAGAGTGATTCCCTCAGCTTTTCTCCCGGACGCATTCCTATGTATTCGATCGGAATCTCACCGGGCCGTTTTCCCGTCAATTGTACCAGTTGATGAACCATGTCAACGATTTTAATGGGCTCACCCATCTCGAGAATCAGGATCTGTCCCGAGTTGCCCAGTGCCGCCGCCTGGAGGACGAGGGTCACTGCTTCGGATATGGTCATGAAGTAGCGGCACATGTCCGGATGCGTGATGGTTACCGGTCCTCCTTTGGCCACCTGATCGAGGAACAACGGTATGGCGCTTCCCTGTGAAGCGAGCACATTCCCGAATCTTACGGCGAGAAAAGTCGTAGTGCTTACTCTGCTGAACGCCTGACAGTATAACTCTCCAACCCGCTTGGTGGCCCCCATGACGCTGGTGGGGTTGACCGCTTTGTCGGTAGAGATGAGAACAAATATGGAAACCCCGAACCTGTCACAGGCTGTGGCAAGGGCGTGGAGCCCTCCCACATTGTTTGAAAAGCACTCGGCAGGGTTGAGCTCCTGCAGGGGCACATGCTTGTGGGCACCTGCATGAAAAACCAGGTCCGGCCTGAAACGAGCGAAGACACGATTGACCGCATTTCCATCGCGTACATCACACAATACAGGGATCACGCGCGATCCATCGAATACCGCGCTGTCCGTAAGTTGCCGATGAATGTCGTAGAGACTGTTCTCCGACCGCTCCATCAATATGAGACAATCCGGATTCCTTTTGATGATCTGGCGACAGAGCTCGCCTCCTATACTACCGCCCGCGCCGGTAACCACCACAGTCTTGGAACGCAGGAGCGATCGCACCTGTTGGCTGTCGATCCGGACTTCTTCGCGACCAAGGAGGTCTGCGATGTTTATGTCTCTCAACTGCGTGAGCTTGTCCAACCCTTCGATGATCTCGTGGATCGCAGGAAGGGTTTTGACCTCCATGTTGAGGTTGCGCGTCACGTCAAAAATTCGCTTCATCTGGGTGTGATTGGCGGACGGTATGGCGATGATGGCCATATCCGGCTGATTTGCAACGACAAAGGCAGGAAGGTCGTCTACTCCGCCCCGGACTTTCACGCCATGGATGGACACACCCCACTTTCGCGTATCGTCGTCGAACAGCGATAGCACTTTCAATCCGGACTCGGGTTTTCTCGCGATTTCCCTCACGAGCATCTCGCCCGAATCGCCAGCACCGATTATCACGACCCGCTTCGAAGCGGTAAGACCTCTCTCATTGATATAAAAGTGGGCCAATTCCCTCATGTACCGGATGCCCACCCGGGCACCACCGACAAACAGAAACGAGAGGAAGAAGTCGATTATGATGACTCCCTTCGGGACGATAAGCGTGCTCGAAAACTGCCGTGCCATGAGGAGCGCCACGCTTCCCAGGAGGCTGTGCAGGAGCAGGATAGGCAGGTCCTTGAGCCCCACGTACCGCCAATGAGTCGTGTGGCCTTTGAGGAGATAGAAGGCCAGGATCTTGAAGACTGCGACGTAAGGGAGGAGCAACATGCGTTCGGCGTTGAACCTGACCGGCACGCTGAAGTCGAACCGCAACTCGTACGCGAGCCAGAAGCTAGCCGCTGACAGGAACAGCACCGCCACGAAAAGGAGGTGATTGAAGCGAACGTACAGTGCAGAGGCTCTCACGGCCGCGTCGACACGCTCGAGCACATAACGGAGGACGCGATCGAAGAACGGAGATCTCATCGCTCTAACCTCGCGAGGCCCAAGCCCGCTCTGCGCGCACGAGATTATAGCGACACGCCGGTTCGTGCCGACTCGGTCTGGGAGTCCCGTTCGTTCCGACCAGTTTGGGGCCCGGGCCCAAAACAATTCTGGATGCCAGGGCTATACGTCCGTCTCTGTCTGCAGTTGCAGATCTCGCCTGATGGTTGAGATCAGCCATCGGTCCCGCTCGTTCCGGCCGGTTTCCGGTGCTTCTGCTGGGGAGAGTAGAAACGACTCACTCGGCCAATTCAACGTCATTCCTGCCACCATGATTTCCCAGGTGGAGGACATTACAATTATATTTCGGATTGTGCCCCCTTTCAATGCCTTTCGGGGCGCGGTCCCACTGAGCCTCAGCGTTGCGGCGAATGACGAGCTCTGGTAATAAAGGTAATTCGTGTTGCGCACTCGGGGAGGAGGGCTCCAATGGGACCCGAGGATTTCTCGTTACGGGATGCTTTGTGATAAGGTGGAAGGGGAAACAGGGAAGGGGACAGCTTCGTGAGAAGAGTCTTGCGTTTCTTCTGGCTTGCAGCTAAGTGGACCATCATCGCCTTGATCTGTATTGAGGTGCTCAGCTTCACAGCAGTCACAGTAGCCAATATCCTCATGTACGGTCACGCCCGCGAGGGAAGCAGGGCGGTGTACGATCCCTATACCCTGTTCCTGCAAAGCTCAGGGCCTCGCCCTACCGCACACAACGCGGTCCTTCCCAATTCAGACGCAAACAGAACCATCTGGCTTTTCGGGGGCTCTACCATGAGGGGAGCCACCGATAGCGATGACAAGACTATTGCCAGCTTTCTTGCCCAGTACCTCAATTCAGGGAGCAGCGGTTTCCACGTCACGGTGCTGAATTACGGGATGAATTCCTTTAATTCTCTCCTGGAGACAAAGTATCTCCAGAAGCTTCTCATAGACAGCGAGACCTTTCCCGACATCATCGTGTTCTACGACGGCGCAAACGATGCGAAGTATTTTCTGGAGCACCGCGATCCGTACGGCCATCATGGATTCCGAAGAGTCAGCAGCTTGATTGAAAGCTATTATCGAAGCTGGTTCGGATTGCTCAAACCGCTCAATGCCGCGCTGTATTCCTCATACACCCGGGAGTTGTATGACAAGATCAACCAGGTTTTTGTGCCCATCGATCCTGATGGGCCGATTTTCCGGAAATGGGTGGAAAGCGTTGTGAAGCGGTACAGACACGTGGACAAGCTTGCTGCCTGTTACGGAGCGCAGTTCATTGTAATGTGGCAGCCCATTTGGTGGGTGGAGGAGTGTGATCTGCCTCGGGAGATGAAGGAAAAAGAACAGAGCTGGATCATGCGATCGGAACAGATGGCAGCCATGAGGTTGAATTTTGCCATTCCGTACGAGGCTCTCGAGGACAAGCTCAAGCATGAACCATACTTCGTGAGCCTTCGCGATGCACTGTGTCCCCGGACATCACCTACGTACAAAGCCGATGGGGTTCACTTGACGGATGCCGGGCGCAAGATGGTTGCCGTTCGGATGGGCAGGATATTGGAGAAGATGCTCAATGAGATGGCCGATAGGCCGCGTTCCGATTCTCCACCTCGTCCCCAACGGGGCCAAGCCGGTCCAGGTTCGTGACGAACGCTCTGACTGTGTCACGATAGGAGAAAGGAAATTTACCAGGTGGAACCGCCGAGGACTGCATACATTTTGCTCTGGTATCCCAAGCCATCTGAAACGTTTGTATTTCGAGAAACGGTGAATCTCAAGCGGATGGGGTTACCGTTGCAGGTATTCACCTTATACGGGCGCATTGAGAGCGGGCTTTCCGATGAGATGAAGCGGGCATCGAGTGAAGTCGAACGGTTAGGAGTCCCGTTTCTCGTGAACGCCCCCTCTGAGATTCTGTACTGGCTTCGCCGCGATCGAGCGGCTGCAGCGGCTCTGCTCAAGACGTTTTTTGCCAGGCGGTGGAAAGGGGTCGAGAAGTCTGCGGAGAGCCTTTGGGCTTTGCTGTGTGGCTTCAAGCTGGCGCGGCGCTTTCTCGAGGAAGGAATCGAGCACATTCACGCGCCATGGGCAAGCGGCCCTGCGACTGCCGCATGGGTAGCGTCCAGGCTGACAGGTATCCCCTACAGCTTTACCGCACGTGCGTGGGACATATATCCTCCGGACTCCTTGCTACCGGAAAAGCTGAAAAACGCTGCTCTCGTGCGAAGCGAAACTCGCACCAACATTCAGTACCTCGTCGATTGCTGCGAATGCGATCCCGAGAAGATCCATTTGACTTACAATGGCGTCCCGTTGAATGCGAAGATGGAAGCTCGCGTGAAAATGGAGGAGCCATACCGCTTGCTTGCCCTAGGGAGGTTCGTGGGGAAGAAGGGGTACGATTTTCTCCTTCGTGGCTGCAGGATCCTAGCCGATTCGGGCATGGACTTTCGGCTGACTCTCGCGGGAGATGGCCCCAGGATGACGCAGCTCAAGAATCTTGCCCATCGCCTGGGGATCTCGGACAAGATCACATTCCCGGGCTTCGTTAGGTACGATGAAGTGCCGCGGTTGTTTGGGGAGGCGGACCTCCTCCTGATGCCCAGCGTGGTGCATTCGTCCGGTGACCGTGATGGAATCCCCACGGTCATAATGGAGGCCCTCATGCATAGGGTCCCGGTAATAGCAACGGACGTGTCCGGCATATCCGAAGTGATAGAAGACGGTAAGACCGGCCTCCTGATTCGGGAAAAGGACCCCGATGCAATTGCGGGAGCAGTGCGTCACATGGTGTCCGACCGGGACCGTGCCCTGAGGATGGCGGAAGCAGGCAGAGAGCGGGTCCTGAATCAATTCGACCCGGAGAGCAATCACAGGAGAGTCTTGGACCTGTATATGCGGCTGATACCGCGACGACGCGGCGAGGCGCAAACTTAGCCAGATTAAATTGAAGAGCGAGCAGGTCGTGCTAGGCCGGATCTGAAGTCCCCGGAGCCTTAGTACCGTATTTCACTGATAAGGTCACGGATTCCGAACCGGCACCCCCCTCTGATCCCCCCGTTAACGGGGGGAAAGACTCCCTCCCCGTCAACGGGGAGGGTTGGGGTGGGGTCCCCTCATTCGGCACCGAACTTACGAAGGGCAGTACCGAGGGTTTCATCTTATGACAGTTGGAGGCCACATGTCTCGTGCACTCGATGGAATAACGGTTCTCGATCTGAGCATGAACTTGCCGGGCCCGTACATGACGTGGCTCCTGGCCCAACTGGGGGCGGAGGTGGTGAAGATCGAGAATCCCGAGGGAGGTGATTATGCCAGGGCTCTTGGGGGCGGTTCCTCAAGTCCGTTCTTTGAGGCTGTCAACCGAAACAAGAAGAGCGTGACCATAAATCTGAAGCACCCCGAGGGAAGACGGCTCTTGCTGGACTTGGTCGACCGCTACGACATTCTGGTGGAGGGGTTTCGACCCGGAACAATGGAACGCCTTGGACTGGGCTTCGAGACGATGAGCCAGAGGAATCCCCGGCTCATTCAGGTTTCGATAACCGGGTACGGACAGGACGGACCATATCGGTTGCGTGCGGGACACGACTTGAATTATCTCTCATTGGCAGGAATAATAGGCATGACCGGCACGAAGGACGGTACGCCTGCGATTCCAGGGATTCAGATTGCGGATCTGGCCGGGGGTAGTCTCCTTGCCCTCACGGGGCTGCTTGCCGCCATAATCCAACGGGAAAAGACGGGAAAAGGGCAATTCATTGACACGTCCATGTTCCACGGCTCTCTATCCCTTGCCACGATGGTCTTTGCCGGTATAGAGGGGGGATTCGATTTGCCCGGACCTGGCAGCATGTTTCTGAATGGCCGTTTTCCGTGTTACGGTGTCTATCGGACAAAAGACGGCAGTTACATGTCGCTCGGTGCGCTTGAATTCAAGTTTTGGAAGAACTTCTGCGATGCAACGGGGCGGGACGATTTGATCGGGAGCCAGTTCGGGGGTGCTGAGATCGTCTCGGAAGTGGCGCAGCTTTTCGCTTCCCGTACTAAAGACGAGTGGGTGGCCATCATGCAGCCTGCGGATGCCTGCTGCGAGCCGGTCTTGGGCCTGGATGAAGCAGTGCAGTCGCCACTAGTAACGAGCCGCAATATGGTAGTCACTACATCCGACGGTAAGCGTTTTCTTGGCTCACCTCTCCGCATGTCAGCGTCTCCTCATCTGGAGGATGTTTCTTCGCCGGACCTGGGCGAGCATACGCGAGAGGTTCTGGGCCGTCTGGGATTGACAGAGGAGCAGTTGGATTCTTTGAAGGCTGCAGGAGCCATCTAGAGAAGATTAGCCTGTACTGCAGTCCTGCTGCTCGCAGAAGACCGCATTGAGGGCATTTTTTTTGCCAAGAAGTCGCTTTTCGGGTGGTTTCGAGAGCACCTCTGTGCCACGGAACTTGCCTTCTGAAGAACCGTTGGGCCACTGATGTACCCTAGTCCGAGCGCTGAAAGGAGTAACGATGGACTACAAGCACATAGACGGTTTGGTATATTCGCGCTACGCGGCTTCTCCGCCGATTATCAATTCGACCTTGGCTTGGAAATACGGGATTCAGGTGGCGTGCCCGCTGGAGCCGGGGCAATACTCGCATTTCGAGGTAGGAAGCAACGTAAAGCTGAAGCTGGTCGTAGCCGATGGCACAAAAAAGATGACATGCCACGGCATGATAGACTGGGTGGAAAAGGACGAGGCTACTGGTACCTGTATGGTCGGGTTCGGTCATCTTTCCCTGACCGACGAAGAGTTTGCAGTGCTGGAGCAGAGCTTCGCCGACAAAGGGCGTGAGGCGCTCAAGTTCGGGGAGCGGCTTCGCGATAAAGCTCTCGATGCCGAGGCTGTCGTTGTCAATGATCAGGCCCGCGAGATCATGAGACTCAAGGCGGTCAACCTTCCTGTAAGCGTCATCGAGGCCGTGGACGAGAACCGCGGGGAGGCCACCTTCTCCGGATTTGTCACTGAAGCCATCAGGGCTTACATAAGAGAGAAGAAAGCCCAGCAGAGATAAAGGCGAGCTGGACTGCGAAAAACATCCGTGGAGCGAAGGCGGCCCTCTTGAGGGGCATCAAAACGAGCTCCAACGGGGATTCTGTTTCTCAGAAGAGCGCCGAAAGGCTCAGAAAGGGAACGAGCCGCTGTCCGTTACCACCAGCCCCGATTTTGGTCTCATGGTGTTGCGGTCGCCCATGCTGAGTCGCATGATTATTTTGCGAATTCTGGGGCGCATCTCCTCTGCGACGTGAACAATCTCGAATCCGGCCTCAACAACTTCTGTTTCTGCATTTAGCCGAGTCCATCTGCATACTGCTGTGACGGCTACGGGCTCAATGTCTGGCATGTTCTGAACGGTGAGAAGGAGAGACCTCCGCTCGTCAAGGTCGGCGGCAAAGTATCTAGTCCGGAACCCTTCTTCCGACAGGTCCGTGACAATGCCTATTCCAAAGGGGTCATCCAAGTCTTTCACTATCAGAGGGGTCTTCAAGTAATAGCGAGAGGCCCTTCTCGTTAGTATCCTGTTAGCCGGATCGTCGTAGTGGGCTCCGCGCTCCTGCAATTCTTCCCGTCTCAGGGCTTGACGCTCAACCAGCTTTTCCAGTATTTCCTCGAGCTGATCCAGGGACAACTGATACTTCTCCATCAATTCAAAGTCCGATACCCTGTTCCGTATGTCAGCTATCAAGTGGCTGGCCTTGATTATTCGCCGGTTTGCCATGGAGCTCCCCTCCTGGCGAGCACTTGTAGTATCCTACCAACCCGAGGTTTCGGTCGGCAAGTCGTTGCAGAGTCCGTCGAACCGCACGTCCATGCAGCACCCTCCTATCACATGGCCTGGACTATTGGAAGCCTCAACTTTACTCCTCGCTGGTTGCAGAAATCTTCTGCTTTTAAGCGGTCCTTTTTGCGACAATCGGCACCAAATGCGATTGTTGTTGATGAGGACGCTGAATTGAGTTACTTTCCCCAAGAATCAGGGGGGTGGCGTTATCGTCTGAATAGTACCGGTCCTGAGGGGTTACGAACGTGAAAGACGAGAACAAGACCCGAGAAGAGCTCATCCGGGAGCTGGAAGACCTCCGAAGACAGCTTCGCGGCACCGGCGCAGAATCCAACGCGAATCAAGACCGCGAGGAGAAAACGGATCAACGGCGTGAAAATGGCCTTGACCGCTGTCTCGACGGGGACGCGCTTCTCTGTCGATTGACGGAAGACGAGGAGCCCACAGATACAATTGATTTTACAGGCCTTTTTACTGCAGACATCACCGTATCGGGCAGTTTCGACATCCGGGGGGACATTTGGAAGACCACATTTGGCAGAGTCATCCAGGCGGTGCCTATTCCAGTCTTACTGGTAGACCAGTCCATTAGGGTTGGTGTTGCAAATGACGCATGGGGTCGAGTGTGCCCCGAATTCAAAATGATTGTGGGTGAGCCTTTTCGGACCTTGTTTCCCCACGACAAGGTGGCAGCCGAAATGGAGGAATTGGCCTTAACAATCCTTTCCGACAGGAAACCCAGGGTCAAACAAGCGGTTCTGAAGATTGCGAACAATGTGATGTGGGGGCGAATGACTCTGCGTTCCATCCGCATTATGAGTGAGCGCTTCCTCCTGGTGCTTATTGAGGACCTCACTGCCGAGAGGCGACAACTGCTCCTTAATCAGCGGCAACAGGAAGCTCTCAAGCGCGAGATGGCAGAGCATCGGATTTCCCAGAAGGCCCTCCAGGAGAGCGAGCTGAGGTTCAGGAAAATATACGAGAACGCTCCAATGATGATGCAGACGCTCGACACCCAAGGCATCATCCGCAACGCAAACACCAAGTTCATGAAGGCTATGGGCTATTCTCGGGACGAGATTGTCGGTCAGAGTGTCGCATGCATTCTTACGGAGGATTCGAGAATTAAGCTCTGGCCTATTCTTCGGGGGGAGGGGGGAGCAAAGGAGAGCAAAGAGCTCCATCTCCAATACGTAAGAAAGGACGGTCAAGTTCTCGAGGTACTCCTGGACAGTGTTGTGACAGAAGATCCCACCTGGGGAACTGTCAATCTTGCGACCATACGAGATATCACCCAGCAAATGGCGCTGGAGCAACGGTTGCGGGAAGCGCAGAAGATGGAGGCTATCGGCACGCTCGCAGGAGGGATTGCCCACGACTTCAACAACCTGCTCCAGATAATTTTGGGGTTTTCCGATCTGCTTCTCCAGGGAAAAGATCCATCTGCCAGGGATTACGCTGCTCTTCATTCGGTTCGCGAGGCAGCAGGACGAGGGTCTGCTTTGGTCAATCAGATACTGACTTTCAGTAGGAGAGTACCCTCCAGCCCGCGTCCGGTAGACCTCAATCGGGCCGCTGAAAACGCACGAGAGCTTCTCTCCAGGACAATCCCGAAGGTGGTAATCATCGAGCTCGACCTCAAAGAATCTCTCGCACCGGTTTTTGCCGATCCGGGACAGATCGAGCAGGTCCTCATAAACCTGATGCTCAACGCCAAAGACGCGATGCCCGAGGGCGGACGAATTCTGGTGGCAACAAAAGACGTCACTCTTGATGAGTCCTATTGTCATGCGTACCCGGAGGTCCAGCCCGGAGACTACGTGGTTCTGACGGTCTCGGACACAGGACAGGGCATGGACAAGGATGTGTTAGACCGCATCTTCGAGCCGTTTTTCACGACCAAGATGCCCGGAGAAGGCACAGGTCTGGGACTAGCCATAGTATTCGGCATCATCAAGGCCCACGGTGGGCACATCTCATGCCACAGCGTTCCGGGAGAAGGAACGACTTTCCACCTTTACTTTCCTGCGATGGACCTGCAGGTGGACGCGGACATGGCCGCGTCAGGGGAGTTCCCGGTGTTGGGCACTGAGACGGTTCTCCTAGTCGACGATGAAGAGCTCATCCGAAATTTCGCGACAGAGGTGCTCTCTAACGCAGGTTACACGGTTCGGACGGCGCGCGATGGAGCTGAGGCTGTGGAAATCTTCAAAGAGTCTGCAAAGGATATCGATCTGGTGGTGCTTGACCTGCTGATGCCCAAGATGGGGGGCAGCCAATGCCTGGACGAGCTCCTCCAGATCGATCCGGAAGCAAAGGTCCTCATTTCGAGTGGATATCTCATAGATCAGCACACCACCATGGCATTGAAAAGGAAGGCAAAAGGAATAGTAAAGAAACCTCTCAAAGTCTCAGAGCTTCTCCGAGCAGTCAGATCCATCCTCGATGAGACCTAGTGTGATGGCTGTCTGAGTTACCGGCGGACGCTGCTCATAAATGGAATCGCTTCATCAGGATATCTTTTTCCTCAATAATTTCCTCGTCGAACAGCAGAGACGCCACGGTGGTAAACACATCGGAAAGCTTGATGATACCGAGGAGCTTCTCGTTGTCCAAAACGGGCATCAGCGAGACCCTGTGATCCATCATAAGGTCGAGGGCAGTCAGAATTGAATCCGCTGGGCCGACCGTTCCAGCAAAGGGAACGGTGAGCTCGCTGACCACTGTCGTCGCCTTGTCGAGGTCGCACGGTGCCTCGGTATCACCGCAGAGTGGCCTGACGTTTTTGAGGAGGTCAATAAGATGAACGAACCCGACGAGTCTGTGGCTTCTGTCGAGCACCAATGGTGTCGAGTGACCTTGCATGAGCTTCTTCTCCTCGGTGACAATTCTCAAGAACTTGATGGCGTCACGAACTGTTGCTTCAGCGAAGACCACGGGCCACTCGGAAGCGGGGATCATAAGTTTGGTCGCTGGGAGGGAATGGGGCATGTGTCACCTCATAAAGATTACTTTGCGTTGGTATTACGTCGCCTTGTCACTGTGGCACGTTGGCGCTAAAGTTGCCGCGGCAGCAGAAAATGAGAAGCCCGCTACCGACACATCGGAGATGTCTCAGTCTCCCCGTCGCAAGGCGATCTCTTGGGCACGAGCAGCAGCGATCCGTTCCTCGTGAGCCCTCTTTTTGGATGTCGCTTCGTTGATTTTTGCCAGCAGTATTTCGATGTCGCAGGGCTTCATCAGATAGTCGTACGCACCGAGTCTCATCCCTTCTATGGCAGAATCCACTGTTGCATGGCCGGTAAGCATGAGTACCTCGACCAGCGGCCACTGAGACTTGATGTGCTTCAATGTTTCGATGCCGTCCATTCCGGGCATCTTCACGTCCAGAATGACTACGTCGAGGTGGGGATCCCGCTCGAGGCAGTGGAGAGCCTCCTTTCCACTGAGGGCGATGCTCACCAGGTAATCTCTCGATGTTAAGCGTTGGGCCAGAGTTTCCACGAAACCGGCCTCATCATCAACTAAGAGAAGTCGTGCGTTCATAAGGTGTTTTCCTCCGAGCGTCGAAATGCATTCACGGAATCAGGCTTCAACTAGTACGCGACAAGCAGATAGATCGATGACAGGGCGAGGCTGACGATCGTGATCGGCGCGGCTTCCTTGACAAAATGGCCGAAGGTGATCTTGTGACCGGCCTTTTCCGCGAGACCGGTGGTCACCACGTTGGCCGAGGCTCCAATGATGGTACCATTTCCTCCGAAGCACGCGCCGAGAGCCAAGGCCCACCACAATACACCAGTTTCAGCGCCAGGTATGGTCTTATTGAGAAATGCCACGATCGGCAGCATAGTGGCCGTGTAAGGAATGTTATCCACGATAGCGGACGCGATCCCGGACAC
This sequence comes from Thermodesulfobacteriota bacterium, assembly GCA_040753915.1. Taxonomy (GTDB): domain Bacteria; phylum Desulfobacterota; class Desulfomonilia; order Desulfomonilales; family Desulfomonilaceae; genus JBFMDN01. Next base: position 64,849 of record JBFMDN010000026.1, read on the forward strand.
CCACAAGACTATCAGGACTGCAAGGACCAGATTCCCCTGGCACACGCTCGAAATCCAGTCTGCAATAGCTTGAAGAATTCCGGTCTGTTCCGCGCCGCCCACCACGATGAAGAGCATAATGAAGAAGACGAGACTCGGCCACTCGATTTCCTTTTCCAAGATGTGGACAATGTCCATTCTTGTAACGAGGATCATGAGGGACGCCCCAAAAAGGGCTGCAACACTGACCTCCATGTGAAACAAGCCGTGAAGCATGAAGAGAAGAATGACCCCCAGCAAGATAGCTCCACCCAACGAGAGGACCGATGCGTCTGTGATGCGATACTTCTCCTTCAGGAAAGAAATCATGGTCGGCACGTCTTCTACTGCTGCGCGATCGTACGTGCGGCCGTACAGAAGCTTGTTGTACGCCAGTTGCGCGACCATAACCACCAACACGATAGGGGTGAGATTGAGTATGAAATGGTTGAACGTAAGCCCCGCGTACGATCCGATCATGATGTTCGGCGGGTCTCCAATAAGGGTGGCTGTACCCCCGATATTGGATGCCACAATTTCCGGCAATAGGAACACGAATGGAGAGACTTTCAGAACCAGAGCTATCTCAAGGGTGACGGGCGTCAACAAGAGCATCGTGGTCACGTTGTCCAGGAACGCGGAGGTCGTTGCCGTCACAATGCACAAGGCACAGGAAAGGAGGAAGATCTTGCCCCTTGCCACCTGGAACGACTTGTACGCCAGCCACTGAAACACTCCCGAGACCTTCAGAACCCCGACAATGATCATCATTGCCATGAGAAGGAAGACCACGTTCCAGTCGACCGTGTGGAGAGCCTGCTCGTAGGAGATTATCTTATACGCGTCGTCGAAAGTCCCCAGAGTGTGGGTTATCAACAGGAGGCAGGCAGCCCCGAGAAATGCAGCCAATGTCCTGTGCAGGATCTCGAAGGCTATGAGCACATAGACGGCCGCGAAGACGACAAGAGCGATCCAAAACGCTGTGCCCTGGAATCGCTGCATCTCAATCGTTGCATTGGCCAGAAACTGGGCTGTGCCCTTTTCGTCCTTCCCCTGGTCGACAACGTGGAGCGCAACGGGCGGAGAAGGCTTGAAGCTCGGCCTCGTGATCTTCACAGCCCATTTGCCCTCGGAGATCGTCTCCTTGGAAGCGGGAATCTCCAGCCTGAAAAGCCCGTTGTTTGCAGTAGCAGAGGCCGAACCATGCCCCTGATTCGAATGATGTGCGGTCAAGAAGGGCTTGCCGTTGCAATACGGGATAACACTGGCGTCCCCAAGGGGTACCCCCGCGGAATCCAGCACCTTGCCGCTCACAACGAGCAACGCTTCCCCCGCACGACCCTCAGCCCCGCTATGCCCTATGCCGAGCAAGAAGAGCAACACAGCCAAAAGAAGAACCAGCATATCTCGCTTCATTGGTAAACCTCTTTGCAGGAAAGCTCGAATCGAATCGTGTTCGCTGTGCATGGAAGTTCTCATTTTGGCACGAGAATGGGCATTCCCATGAGCGGCCATATGATCGCAACTGCGATCCCCACCACCAGCATGAGCAGAATACTCGTCGGTATCCCGTACAGGAAGAACTCCCCGCTGGTGAACTGCCTGGAATCATACGCAATGGCATTGGGGGCTGCTCCAACCAACAACAGAAACGGCATGCCCGCGGTAACAAGAGAAGCGTACATGACCACTTCCGGCGAGACACCGAGGTACTTGGCTATGACTAAGGCCACAGGGAGCGAGATCGCGATGGCAGCCACGTTCATGATGAAGTTTGTCATGATCATCACAAAGAACGCTATGCTCATCACGAAAACGAACCAATTGGCCTTCTGAAACATGGCGAGCCAATTGACTGCCATCCACTGGGCTGCCCCCGTCTCCCATAAACAGAACCCGATACTCATAGCTCCGGAAAACAGGAGGATGATGTTCCAGGGAATAAGCTCCAGATCGTTGAGATCGAGAATCTTGAAAACGAAGAACAGGACCGTGGATATCAGAAAGAGCGCCGACTTGTTGAGCCCCTGCAACGCAGGAATCATGACTTGCAACGACATGGTGAGAATGGCAGCGCCGACAATACAGAGGCTGATTATCTCATCTTTCCTCATGGGGCCGAGCTCTGAGCTGAGCCGTTTCACTCTTTCGCGCAACCCCGGTATTACCGCCTTTTCCGGTTTCAGGAAGATGACGAAGAATGCCCAGAGAGCAAACACCATGATCCATCCCACTGGGGCCATGTAATAGGTAAGCTCAAAGAAACTTACATCCTTGCCTGCCATTTCCTTGAAAAAGCCCAGAGCCACGATTCCACGCGCCGCGCCCAACAGGGTAATGATGCTCCCAGCCCCGCAGACGTAGGCCATGCCGAGAAACAGGCCCTTTCCGAACTTTGTGGTTTTGTCTTCTTCACCGTACAGGCTGTACACTGCCAAAAGCAGCGGATACATGGTAGCCGCGACGCCGGTGTGAGCCATGATATGGGTCAACAGGGCTATGAGAACGAACACCCCCAGATAGATGGTCGTGGTTTTTTCTCCGATGAGGGCCAGCATCTTGTACGCAAGCCTTTTGGTGAGCCCCGTCTTGGTAAAGACGAGACCGATGACGAGAGATGCGAAGATGAACAGAACCGACGGATCCATGAAGTCCTTGAACGCCGCGTTGGCTGGGCGTATGAGGAAAAGGGCCTGCGTTATTCCGATAATGAGACTCGTAATCCCGATCGGCACAACCTCGAACACCCACCAAATTCCCGCAAGGGCAAAGACCGCCAGAGCGCCCTTTCCTTCTCGGGAAAGGACAAAGTGCTTGCCCATGGGATCGACGGCATCGGGCCAGGCCGGTGAATAATAGATGACAAAAAAGAGCCCCACGCCGGTGAGCATGGCGACGAGGCGCGTCCAATCAATCCTTTTCAGAGACAATGCTGCAGCTTCAGTGCTCATAGCACGGATTCCTCCATAACGTTCCGAATACACGGCGAATCAGACAGTGCAGGCTTTCATCCGCTCGACGACTTCGTGAAATACGTCCACCAACCGGAGTATTCCCACCACCTCTTCTTTCGAGGTTACCAGCAGAGATTGAAAATGCCCGACAATGAGTTGATGCACAGCCCGGTTCAAAGGTGCCTCCTGATCGATCACCTCCCCTTCAAGGGGAGATCGTACCACCTCGCGAACACACCGGGCATAGGCCTTCCTGCACAAATCGTCCAGAGGACTCTTCCAGAGCTCGTGCTGGTCCATGGCCCCATGCAGAAACTCCGCGCTGATCCCAAATCCTGAGAGCTTGCGCAGGTCTCCCATTTCTACGTATCTCGGCTCAAGGCTCCTGAGCACGTCAATCTGGCTGAGCTTTCCGATCACCTTTCCCTGTCTGTCGCAAACAAGCACTGCGCGGAATGGCCGCTTGCCAGGCTCTTGCGATGTCTGCACCCTTTCGATCGCCAATGCAGCATCATAGAGGGTGGCATCCTCAGACACAGTGCAATACCGATCCAGCGGTATCATGAGATCTTTGACCTTGACCTTATCCATCGGATCATCCTCCGTCAGAGCAGAGCGCCCCAGCAGCAGGCGTTGAGAGCCGCCTCAGAGTGGGAAGCCGCGGTAGCGCCCACCCCCAAGCTTGAAGGAAGCCTCTTATCTTCCTGCGTCCTCGATCCGCTCCAAGAGCTCAGACATGTTGATGGGCTTCTGCAGGCAATCGTATGCCCCGAGTTTCATGGCTTGAATGCCTGCTCCTAACGATGTTTCAGTACTTAGCACAATCACCTTCAGCGTGGCGTCAGCTACCCTGATCTGTTCGAGAAGCATCAAGGAGCCTTTGCTTTGAGCAGAGCACCCAAGGATTGCCAGAGCGAACTGTCGCTCGAGCACGCACTGTAAAGCCTCGGAAAGGTCAGAGACTGCATGAACCGTAAATCCTGCAGCTTTCAGTCGACGCGTCAGCACATCGAGAAAACTTGAGTCCTCGTCCACGAGAAGCAGCGTACGCTCCATCCACAGAGCTTTCTTGCCTTGTACTGATGTTCGCGGGAGGGGCCTTACCCTCCGGCCACGGGGAGTGCATGAGCAATAGTCGTGCCACGGATAACATGCTGGAATTACTTGAGAGGAAAGGGGAAGAGCGGGAGGGAAGCCTCGAGGAGTGAACGGGGGGATACGTGCGAAGACATCTCGCGACAAAGTGAAACGTCCTGCGACTCGAGCTCCCGCAACCAGCCTCAGAGCACCATGTCTCCGCTCCGAAGGCTGCCGTCTCTGACCCGCTCGAGAACATCGGCCGCACTCCCCCCCACTGAGTCGAATATCTTTATTTTCTTCCATGTCAGGTATTGGTAGCATTCTTCGTCCACGGCACAACAGACGACCAGGTCTACCCGCTCCCGTATGATGAAATCGCACAATGCTTCTGCTGATGCTTGTGGCAGGACGATAATCTGTTTCTCGGCGATCTCCCTGTTTTCTCCCAGCAGTGCCACAAGGGCCTCCTGCGCCAGGTCGAAGCGTGGAGCTACGTCCTCGTTCCAAAGAGGAATCAAAACTCGAGTCATCGGTACGCCTCTCCTCTTAGGGCATGATGCCGTGGGATTTCATCTTCCGCCACAACGTGCTTCGTGCCCAGCCGAGGTATTCAGCGGCCTTGGCCTTTTGCCCTCTTGCTTTTAAGAGTGCGTCGAGGATCATTCTTCGTTCAGCCTCGTGCCACGGGAGGTGCTCCATGGCAGGAGGTAAAATCCATTCACCTGCCGGTTTCGTCTGGATCGACGACAGCCGGGAAACTCCGGATGGCTCAGGCGACGACTTCACGCTGGACCTTACGTTCTTAGCCGAATGTTGGACCACGTACGGGGGAAGGTGTTTGACGAGTATCTCGTTGCCGTCACAGAGATTTACGGCATATTCCACCATGTTTCTCAGCTCTCTGACGTTTCCGGGAAAATGAAAGCTCTTGAGTATCCGTCGTGCTTCAGGGCTGAATCCGCTGACCATTTTCTTGAAACGAGCGTTGAGCAGTTGTAGGAAATGGTCCATCAGCATGTCGATGTCGTCCTCCCGTTGAGCGAGGGGGGGTAGGTGCAACCGGACCACGTTCAGCCGAAAGAGGAGATCCTCCCGAAATCGCCCTTCAGCAACCATCTTTTCCAGATCTCTGTGGGTGCCCGCGATGATTCTGACATCCACGGGTAGCCCGTGCGTGCTCCCCAGGGGGAAGATGATGCGATCGTCAAGAAATGAGAGGAGCTTCACTTGTAGATTCAGCGGTAGGTCCCCAATCTCGGTCAGGTAAAGGGTGCCCTTGTCCGCAAGTCTGAAGCGGCCTGGCTTGTTTTCCACCGCTCCGGTGAAAGCGCCTTTCTGATGTCCGAACAATTCCGATTCGAGGAGGCTTTCCGGAAGAGCACCGCAGTTGATCTTGATGAACGGACCCTTGGACCGTGGAGACGCATTGTGAAGAGCTTCGGCCACATAGTCCTTGCCGGTACCGGTTTCACCGGTGATCAATACAGCAGAGTCGGTCTCCGCGATTGCGGGGAGGACTCGTGAAACATTCTCCATGGCAGCGCTCTTCCCGATAAGGCGACCGAACAAAGCTCTCGCTTCCATTCCGTCAGGGCGCTGGAGATACCGCATGTCTTCCACAGTCTTTAGATACCCGATGAGCGCTCCGCCACTTCCTTTTACCACAGATGCAGTGAAGCGAACGGGGATCTTCTCCCTGCTTCGATTGACCATGTTTGCATCGCCCCGAAGGGACATCCCTCTTTCCGTCAACTGCCGCACTGGGCATCCTGTTGTGCAGAGGTTGCTTCGAAGGACGTAATGGCAAGGCAATCCCAATGCTTCGGCTGGCGCATACCCTGTCAGAGCAGCGATGGCGCGATTCATCAACGCGACTCGATACGCGGAATCGATTATCAGAATCCCCATCGGTATCTCGTCCATCAACTGAAGCAGCTCGATCGATTGGTCTCCTAAGCCCTCGATAAGGGGCCACACCGTAGCGTTCATACGTTCATTTCTCCTGAGCCATGGCAGTCAAAGAATTCTTGTCACACAGAAGATGCTGCTGAGAAAGCACTCAAGAGCTCAGCAGGCGGTGAAATCAGAATGCCGATACGCGGAAGCACTGCATGGATTCTACGTGCCGACCGGCATCCGAGGCGCCTGGAGGGACAAGGGTGGACTGTTGTTGAGAATGCGGTGCTTATCGTCAGAAGAGGGCAAATAGTCTCTGCTCGGTGTCCCAGGTCGGGCAAGCCATCTCGTCGCGACGGCAGAGCGTAGGCAAGAATGGAGGAAGGGGTTCTCGTGCTCGCTGAGGGTGTTGGGGCTGCATTGGGCCTGCTTCGTTATGGCCACGTTCTCATGAACGATCAGAAGCTGCCACGACATGGTGTTCAGAAGAAAGCTGAAAACCAGCGCGCCGAATATGATTGATTTCCACGGCACCTTCATCATCGTCTCATACCCAATTGCCATCGTAACTGAAGCAGTGGGCCGGAGTCGACTCCACCACAGTCGGGAATTCTTGTCAAGTTCCGCGCCGGGGGTCAGGTCTTGTTTCTTGATGAATCTGTGATGACGATGGCCTGCCAATAGGCCACTGATCTGGTCTAGATCGAGCAGGCGAGCTCTCAAGAGGTGACAGGAAGATCAAGAAACAAGACTTGATAATCATGTAAAAGGCGTGAGTGCTATCACGCGTGGTCGCAGCGGGGGACTCTGTCCCCCGGGCCCCCTGGAGTTTGTCGCTCTGGGGCCGCTGGATAAGGGTTATGAGGGCAGGGGGAGTTTC
>JBFMDN010000027.1:0-71366 GCA_040753915.1 Thermodesulfobacteriota bacterium
CGCGGCTAAATTTCACCAAAAAAACGTCCCTAGCGCGAAAAAATAATTCTTGGGCGCGAGATAAATATCCATAAGCCGCGATAATCGCGAGGAATCTATCGCGAAAAATCTTGACTCTTCAACGCTGCGCGGTGTCAATGGCCCGGGAGGAGGGGTCCGCAGATGAAAAACAAATTGCGTGCCCGAAAGGCACGCCAACGGTCAATCCGTCCATTCGAAAACGGACCAGTGACACATACGCATTGGGTATGGTTGATAAATCGCGGCGTATTCTTCGGGAAACGCCGCTACGAGCATCCCCTGGTCTGCACGGCAGCCCCGCTCAACGGCACACAGGATAAGCCTGAACCAGGTAGGTCTGCGGGAGCATGACTGGCCTGCAGACAGGCTTATAGGACACTGTGTACGACCGAATTTTCTTCTGTTCGTAATAGACGTACGGCACCGGTTGCTCGACGACCTCACAGAACGGCTGCGGGCAGCACTTCGTGCACGGATCCAGACCACACGGCTGGCCTACCGGAGTGCCCTTCAGAAGGAACTTTTGAGGCCGATATGCGATCTTGGGAACGTTGACGCACTGCACCACCGGCTGAACACACGCCACCATTTCAGTCCTCGTGCAGGGGACCATCTTGGTAATGAGCGTACATGGCGGCGGACAGGGCGGAGCGCACTGGGGCGGAGCGGGGGGATAACAGTTCCAGGCAAGGACAGAACCTCCCGACACGCTCGAAACGAGTAACCCAACAACGACTGCAACCAGAGCCCTACGCATGACTGGACCTCTCTTCTTGGTTGATTGATGTGCAAAATAAAATAGTTGACTGGCTAATCATATCAAAAGCGTTAAGCCATTTCAAGTATTAAATGAAGAAGCTTGTAGACGATGAAGTATTTCGCCAGAATATCGGTACCGTACAAACGAAAAGCCCGACGACAGGACATCTGAAGCCGCCAGGCTTCCCTCGGTACGCATATGCGGTATGGTGATAAGATGTACCCCTCTCATACCACAATGAAATCGTATGGCAAGAAAAAAGAAACCGTCTCAAAACTCGGGACACACGAAACATCGTGGCACGATTGGGCGTCGCTGCGCGAAAAGGCACCCTCACCCAAACCCTCTCCCAGAGGGAGAGGGAGCCTGAAGAATCCCCTCTCCCCCGCTTCGGGAGAGAGGGTCAGGGTGAGGGGGTGTGCCACGATTATCACGGACTGCCGGCTTTTGAGACAATTTCAAAAAGTTCTCCCTCGCCGGACCGCGGTTGGCCGCGCTACAGTTGCTTGTGAGGTACTTTACGAACTGCAGGGGCGGCTGGCCGTCGTTCTCGGGGGGGGACGGCCATTGCCATGGCCGAGCAGCCACCTGGAGCCGCGCGATCCCTGCGAGTCTACCCCTTCACCACGACCAGGAGCATCTTGAAGCGCTCGGACGCGTGCAACGCATGCGGTATTCCCGCCGGCATGACGACCACTTCTCCCTGTTTCACCGTTACTTCTTTGTCCCCCACGGTGACTCGAGCCTCTCCGTCGAGCACCTGAACAAACGCGTCGCCGGCAGCGGTGTGAGAGCTGAGTCCTTCCTCACGATCGAACGCGAAGATTGTCAGGCTCAGGGAAGGTGTCTGGGCAAGGGTTCGGCTCACCACCCTTCCTTCTTGATAGTCCACCAGGTCGTTCAGGACGATCGGCTGAGCGGCAACGATGTTCTTGATGTACGAGGTAGCGGTCATGGTAACTCCTTTCTCAAGAGGTTGGGTCTTCGCCTCGGAAAATCCGAAGACTCCTTGGCTCCCCCGGATGGCCAGGAGAAGACAGTGGAAGGGTTGCCTTTACCTACAATCATCACCTATAACCAAACATGCAATGCGATGCACCAAGTGCGTGACCGACCTTGTGCTCGATGAGGGAAGCCGAACACTGATGCGCATGTGAGGGATTGATCAATGGGCCGGATCGCAGGGGAGCCCGGTGGTCTCCGGGGCACTGCTACGTCTTCCGGCAGGACGGGGAGAGCAATGAAGTACGATCACACGAACGTGCTGGCAGATGTGTGCTGCAAGGAGCGGGGGGTCAACACAGAGACGTTGGAACAAGTTATCGTACTTGCGGTCGAGATAGCCCGGGAAGGACGCGAAGGCAGGAAGGTGGGTACCATGTTCGTGGTGGCCGATACGCCTGAAGTGCTCAAGAATTCCCACGCGCTCATTCTCGATCCGTTGTACGGACATCCGGATCATCTCAAGCGCGTCGACAACCCGGATGCGAGGGAGACCCTCAAGGAGCTCGCTCAACTGGACGGTGCTTTCGTCATCTCTGATGACGGGGTTGCGGTCTCCGCCTGCCGGTACATAGATGCCTCCTCAAAAGGGATCACTATCCCACTGGGGCTGGGAAGCCGTCACGTGGCTGCAGCTTCCATTACCAGGACCACTGACGCGGTGGCCGTTGTTGTGTCCGAAAGCTCTGTCGTGAGGGTTTTTGATGATGGTGAATTGATTGCAGAGATAATCCCGGAGCTCTGGCTCCTGGCTCGATACAGTCACCACTTGACTGGCACGATCAAGGAGCACAAGGACGAACACATAACTGTCCTGGCAAAAGATTCGAAGGCCTCTGAATAACCGGCCCGATCCCGCCCGTCAATTGCGGGGACTGCTGTCACGGTCGTGAACCGAACAGCGCGGTGCCGATTCGTACCAGTGTGGCGCCTTCTTCCACCGCGACCTCATAATCACCGGTCATTCCCATTGAAAGCTCCTTCATCCCGGGTGATAGGACCCCTGAATCGATGAGCTCGTCCCGAAGTCTCCGCAGGTGGGCGAAGTACGGCCGGACGCGGTCAGGGTCATCAAAAAACGGGGGCATGGTCATCAGCCCCAACAGAGACAAACCGGGCAGGCCGCGTATGGCCTGTGCCAGTGCGCTTACCTCTTCTTCCGAGATTCCCGATTTCTGAGTTTCTCCGGAAAGATTCACCTGGATGAGCACGCCCAGTCCCTTGCCCAAGGCATGAGCTCTTCGGCTCAGCGCCTCCGCCAGTCGTAGATCGTCAACGGTTTCGATCACGTCGAACAGCTCGGCGGCCTTGCCGGCCTTGTTCTTCTGCAGATGGCCGATCATGTGGAGTTGTACCCCTTCAGGCATGCGTGCGGGAGTTTCCCGTTCGGCTTCCTGAAGGTAATTGTGGCCGATGATGCGGATGCCCGCGGCGATGGCTTGCTCTATTTTGGCCATCCCCTGGGATTTGGCCGCTGCAACAATACGCACCTCTGATTCGGATCGACCGACGCGATTGGCCGCGTCGGCGATGCGCCGGTTGATACGCGCCAGGTTGTTCGCAATCATTGGGCGGTCCTCGGTTTGAGGAAGTCGAAAATCCCTAATTGTTGCAGATCCCTGGCAACCTCGCACAGGGGGAGCCCCACGACATTCGTGTACGACCCTCCTATGCTTTCCACTATTCCTGAGCCGATTCCCTGAACCGCGTAGGACCCTGCCTTGTCCATGGGCTCGCCGGTGTCCACGTATCCTTCGATTTCGTCCGGCGACAGGGAGCGGATGGTCACGAGAGATCTTACCCAGCGCACGAGACTCACACCCGCGGCCGCGTTCATCAGTGCGTAGCCTGTATATACCTCATGGGTCCGTCCTGCTAGCGTATCGAGCATGGACCTGGCCTCTTCTCGGTCCCTGGGCTTTCCGAGCACTCTACCGTCTACGACCACGATGGTATCCGCCCCGAGAACCCAGGCGTCGGGAAATCTATCCGAAATCTCTTTTGCTTTGGCGTGGGCAAGCCGACTAACCTGCTCGTGAGGCAATTCGCCGTTCAGACTCTCCTCTTCCACTTCCGCTGGAACGATCCGGAATTGTATCCCAAGACGGGCGAGCAGATCTTTTCGCCGGGGAGATGAAGATGCAAGGATCAAGAAAGGCTGAGCCTCTGGTTCCACTTTTGCCATGACAAGGATATCCTCTCCGTGCGGTGCGGCACTTCCAGCTCGTTCATGGTCTTGACCGCAAGCTGCGGCGTGCGTTCAACAAATACCTTATACCACGTTCTTGGCTGAGAAAAGGAGGGAGGGAGTGACTCGGGAGATTGGTCGGACCGCGGAAAAAACAACGGCGAATCCCCTCGTGCCTGGACAAGGAAGCGCGAGCCTGATACAAGGGCACAGCTTTGCCGGGAAAGGAGACTGTCATTGGAAAACAAGCTGCTGGCAATAGTCGGTCTGGTTGCCCTGCTCGGACTGTGCGTAACAGTATTGAGCGAAGCGGGAAATGTCATCACTACCCCATCCGGACTCAAGGTGGAAATGATCCAGGAAGGTACGGGGCCGGCTCCCCAGCCGGGGCAGACCGTGATCGTTCACTACGAGGGCACCCTGGAGGACGGGAAGAAATTCGATAGTTCCCGTGACCGAGGAACACCGTTCAGCTTCACCATTGGAAAAGGGCAAGTCATTCGCGGCTGGGACGAGGGGCTGGCACTGATGAAAGTGGGAAGCCGAGCGAAACTGACTATTCCGGCGTCCCTGGGATACGGGTCGAGAGGAGCGGGAAACGTCATCCCTCCTAACGCAACACTCATCTTTGACGTGGAGCTGCTCGGCGTGAAATAGCGTCCGACCTGCGTATTAATTGAGCCAGTGATGTCGGGGGTGGCCCACGACTCGGGAGGGCTCTTCCTCCCCCTTTTGTCCGAGGGAGTGAGGAAGAGCTTGTTCTCCTCATCTTTTGTTCAGACCCTGGTGGGAGGAAAGGGTAGGCTATGAGCGATCTTTGGACTGCTGTTCTCCTGGGAATCGTCGAAGGAGCGACAGAATTCTTGCCCGTATCATCGACCGGACACCTGATCGTCGCAGGGGAACTGCTCAATTTTTCAGGACCAAAGGCGGCCTCGTTCGAAATCTTCATCCAATTAGGGGCCATTCTCGCTGTGGTAGTGCTTTATTGGCGCAGATTTCTCGGGCTCATTCCATTGGGCAGCTCCGCCAGCGGCCGAGGACAAGGCTTTTACGGATTTAGAGGTCTGGTCCTCTTGGGACTGACGACCCTTCCTGCACTGGTTGTCGGGCTCGTTATACACCGGTTTATCAAAGAGCACCTTTTCACTCCATTGACCGTGGCAATTGCTCTGGCCACTGGCGCGATAGCGATCCTGCTTGCAGAGCGCCTGAAGCCGCGACCGAGCGTCGGTACGCTCGATCAGCTCGGGTACGGCACAGCACTCACGATCGGACTGTTCCAGTGTGTTTCCATGTGGCCCGGGATCTCACGGGCTGCAGCCACAATAGTAGGGGGTATGATCTCCGGCCTCGATCGGAGAGTGGCGACGGAATATTCTTTTCTCGCCGCGGTTCCCGTGATGATAGCAGCCACGTCGTACGACATGTACAAGGCCTGGAATCATCTGTCTGTGTCGGATTTCTGGTTCTTCGCGGTAGGATTCGTCGTGTCGTTTGCTGTGGCGGCAGCCGCAGTCAAGACATTCATTCGACTGGTCCAGCGATGGACACTGGCTCCTTACGCATACTACAGGCTTGCGATCGCTCCGATTATCTATGCCGTCCTGAGATAAGCAGGCATCGTCATTATCCCTTTCAGGAGCACGCGTTTCTGAGCTATGAGCCTGCACGAGCGAGTCGGAAGCCCAACATGGCGGCATACCTTGATTTTCTTGGGGTTTGGGGAGACTGAAGGAGTTGGGAGAACAATCCCGTGGCCGAAGACCCGTGCAGCCTGGAAAGACAGCCATGCCGATCCACGCTGCTACTCTTCCGTAGCGGTTTTTCTCTCCCGGATGTAGTTGTCGCTGAACACGTCAGCGTACTTGAGAATCCAGTCTATCACCGCGTCTTTTCCCAGATCTTTGCCAGCCTTTTCTGACTCGATCCATTTGTGCCGCTCGATTTCACGATTCTGGAATTCGAGGTAGTCCTTCAAATTCATGGTTGCGCTCACGTGAATACGTTGTAGGGGACTTTTCATTCGTGTAAGATCCAAGTCATCATACTTATTCACCCGCTCAAGCTTTGTCAAGCCTGAAACCACGGGGGACACAAGCCAATCATGTGGAGGCGTCATGGGCAATCCGTTGCTGCAAATCCGGAAATTGGGTCAATCTATATGGTATGACAATCTGAGCCGAGAACTGTTGCGGTCGGGCGAGCTCAAGAGGATGATCGAGGAGGACGGCGTTACGGGCGTGACGTCCAACCCCACCATCTTCGAGAAAGCCATCGGCAAGGAAAGGATATACGATATCGATCTTCATAACCTCGTGGACGAAGGATGCTCTGTGGAGGCGATTTACGAGGCCCTGGCGATCGAGGATATTCGCGAAGCGGCTGATCTGTTGCGACCCGTTTATGAGCAAACGGATGGTTTGGATGGGTACGTGAGCCTCGAAGTCTCTCCCCACCTGGCGTATGACACTGCCGGCACAGTAGCCAATGCCAGGCGCCTGTTCGAGCTGGTGGCCCGCGAGAATCTCATGATAAAGGTCCCGGCCACGCCGGAAGGTGTGGACGCGGTGAGCATGCTCATTGCTTCCGGGGTGAATGTCAATGTGACCCTTATCTTTTCGTTGGAGCAGTACGAGGACGCCGCGATTGCGTACCTGGAAGGGGTGGAAGAGTGGATCGCAGCAGGGGGTAATCCTAAGAAACCTGCGTCTGTGGCATCCCTTTTTGTGAGCAGGGTAGACACCGCGGTGGATGAACGCTTGAGGGACGTGGGGGACCCGAATCTCAAAGCGAAAGCTTCTGCTCTGCTCGGACAGGCTGCCATCGCCAATGCACGATTGGCGTATGCACTTTACAAGGATATTTTTCATGGGGATCGTTTCGCACCCCTTCGAGAGCAGGGAGTCCGTCCGCAACGTCCGTTGTGGGCAAGCACGGGGACAAAGAATCCCAATTATCCCGACACCTATTACGTGGATGAGCTCATAGGGCCGGAGACTGTCAACACTATGCCCACCGCGACTCTCAACGCATTTCGGGATCACGGCGAGGCCAGACTCACCCTGGAGCAGGGAGTGGACCGAGCCCAACAGGTGTTTCGCGAGCTGGAAGAGCTCAAGATCCCTATGGACGAGATAATGGATCAGCTTCTCGAAGACGGCGTGACGGCCTTTGCCGACTCTTTCGACAAGCTCCTTGACGGGGTGGCTCAGAAACGGACACGGCTTCTCAGAGGGTGGGGACACCGGTCTGCTTCTCTGGGAACGTTGCAAACAAACGTGGACGAAAGGCTCTCGCGTTTGGATTCGGAGAAGCTGGCAGAGGGAATCTGGTCGGGAGATGTTACCCTTTGGCCGGCAGATGCCAAGGCAAGAACGGAAATCGCGCAGCGACTAGGATGGCTTCAGGCGGTGGAGACCATGGAGGGCGAAACTCCTCGACTGCGGGAATTTGCCGAGGAAATCCGATCGTCGGGATTTACCAACGCTGTGCTGCTCGGCATGGGTGGAAGCAGCATGGCTCCTCTGGTTTTCGCTTCATGCTTCGGCAGGGCAGATGGCTACCTCAAGCTGGACGTGCTAGATACCACGGTGCCCGGCGCGATTCTGGAGCTGGAGAGAACGCTGGATCTCGAGAAGACTCTTTTCATCGTAGCCAGCAAGTCCGGCGGCACCATAGAAGTGGTCTCTCTTTTCGCATACTTCTACGACCGCATGGAGAAACTCGTAGGCCCGGATGCCGGCAGACGATTCGTTGCCATAACCGATCCGGGAACCAGCCTGGGGAAGCTGGCTTCTGAAAAGAAGTTCAGAAGGACGTTTCTCAACCCCCCGGACATTGGAGGCCGATTCAGTGCTATTTCCTATTTCGGCCTCGTTCCCGCCGCGCTCATTGGCGTGGATTTGGATCGACTCTTGATGCGCGCGGCGCAATCTGTCGAGGCTTCAGGACCGCAGGTGCCCGCTCTGGAGAGTCCGAGCGTTTGGCTTGGGGCCATTATGGGCGAGACTGCCCTCGCAGGTACGGACAAGTTGACACTCGTCCTTTCCCCTGGGATAGAAAGTTTCGGTGCTTGGCTGGAGCAGCTCGTGGCCGAAAGCACGGGGAAGAACGGGACTGGGATCCTGCCTGTAGATGGGGAGCCTCTGGGCCGGCCGGAGGTCTACGGCCAGGACAGATTGTTCGTGTACCTGCGGTTGGATGGCGAAGGCCAACACGACGAGCTGATTTCGGAGCTCGAGAAGTCTGGACGTTGCGTCGTGACACTCCGCCTCCATGCACCCTATGACCTTGGTCGGGAGATTTTTCGCTGGGAGTTTGCTGTGGCCGTTGCCAGCTCGATTCTCCGAGTCAACGCGTTCGACCAGCCCAATGTGCAGGAAGCCAAAGATATCACGAAGCAGTTTCTCGAAATCTCCCAGAAGGAAGGAAGGTTCCCTGCCGGAGAGCAATTCACCATCGACGATCCGGAGCTGGAGGGTGCGCTCCAAGGACTGCTCTCCGCCGCAACCGCTGGCAAGTATCTGGCGTTCAACGTGTTCCTGCCACCCACGAAGAAGAATACGGCTATTCTGGAACAGGTGAGAAAGGTCGTGCGAGATAACCTCCTGATCGCCACTACTGTCGGATTCGGCCCCCGGTATTTGCATTCCACCGGCCAGCTTCACAAGGGCGGCGCTGACAAAGGGCTCTTTGTCCTGGTCACAGCAGAAGATGCTGAGGATGTACCGATTCCCGGTCAGGCCTATTCTTTTGGGGCCTTGAAGGCCGCTCAGGCCTTGGGAGACCTGGAAGCTCTCAGGAAAAAGGGGAGGAGAGTCGTGCATATCCATCTCCGCTCGGAAGATGAGCTGGAGAAACTGGTAGATAAGTTCGAAGGTTCGTTTTCCAAATGACGTTTGCACAGTAATCTTGGCAAGAGCCGGAACGTCGATGATTCGATGGCTTCTTGCGCCTCGTTCCCGACGGGAATAAAGTTCTTTCAGTGAAATGCCAAACAGCGGGAGGCAATGCCCCATGCCCTGCAATGGATTCAGGAGCAGAAGCTCGCGAGAGCAGAGCGAGTTCCAGAAGCGAGTTGAGGCCATTGACAACGTTATGCTTTGTGTGGCGGAAGTGGAGAAGATGATCCGCGACATCGGGCGGGATATGTTGCCCGAGCCGGATATGCTTGTACAAGCGCAAGCCCGACGCACGCGAAGGCTGCGGTCGAGATCGTTTAGGCACAAGGACGCGAAAAGCCGGTTATAGTGGAGCGCGTCTAAAATGGCCCTGTGACCGATTTGTCAATATGGATGAGACTCTTCGTGGCGGCTCTATTGTGGCTCTCTTGGTGTGTGGTGCATTCCTTGACAACCGAAGAATTGACCATCAAGAGGATTTCACGGGGGCGGACAAAGTTTGCTAATCATTACCGGCTCTTTTATGTGGCTTTCGCTACAGTGAGCTTCGTGGCCGTGTGGATTCTCACCCCGAGGTCCGGTGAGGTAAGCGTCTGCTCATGGGAAGGACCGTGGCGGGCTATTCAATGGGTATGCTGGGGTCTGGCACTCTTTCTCTTCTGTGTGTCCTTCCGTTTCCAGAGTCCTCTTGCGTTCCTGGGCTTTCGTTTCGGTCAGACCAGCACCGACCACGACGATTCCGAAGAGGGGCTCATCACGTACGGGATTTATGGGGTGATCCGGCATCCGCAATTCGGGGCGGGATTGCTGTTCCTGTGGACGAGGGATTTGACCGACACCGGTTTGGTGATAAACCTCGTTTTGAGCACGTACCTTCTTTTGGGCTCGAAAATCGAAGAAAAGAAGCTGGTAGCCCGATTCGGTGACCAATACGTGCGGTACAGGCAGGAGGTCCCGGCCTTCATTCCCGGGAAGATCCCTCGACTCGGCTCTCTATTCTTTAAAGATCGGTGATACCCGTGCACTCTATAGCTCCAGCATGATGGGAAGGGCATAGAGATAGCCGTCTGTGCTGCCCACGTATATAGTTTGCATGCGGACCCTCGGTGTGGAAAGGACGGCTCCATCAGTGGTGAAGCTCCACAGGCTCTTGCCGGTTTCTAGCTCCAGAGCGTAGAGGTTGTGATCGGAGCACCCAAAGTACAGCACACCCTGGGATGCCACCGACGTGGTGAAAACTCCCTTCTCTATCGTAAATCTCCACTTTTCTCTGCCGGATTCCCGGTCAATGGCCAAGAGAGCTCCATCGAGAGAGGAAAAAGAGACCATACCGCCTACGACAGCGAGAGAAGCAAACACGGCCCGGTCCGTGCCAACGCTCCACAGTTCCGCCCCTGTAGAGCAGTTGAGAGCGTGGAGGGTACGAGCCCCGCTGCCGAAGTACACAACTCCGTCCGAGGCAGCGGGGGAACAGTCCACCGGTTGGCGCGCCTTGTATTGCCACGCAACTTCTCCGGTCGAGCTGTCGAGCGCGTAAAGGAAGCCTTCGGGAGTCCCTATGAATACAAAACCCTCGTGAACGACAGGAGAGGACTGCGCCCAGAGCAGTGTGGCTCCCTTCACCCTAAAGTGCCATCTCATCGCGCCGGTTAAGCTGTCTAGGGCATAGAGGACACCGTCCGAGCTTGTGAAGAAGATCGTATTTCGTTCCCTCACCAGGGAGGACCAAATGGGACCACGGGTCTTGAAGCGCCACTCCTGCGTGCCCGAGTCTGCTCTGAGGGCATACACGAAGCCGTCCCAGCTCCCGAAACAGACGAGGGCATCAGCCACCACAGGTGACGATCGAATCACGTCACCAGCGCGAAAGTTCCACGGGTTCGCTCCCGTCTCGCAATCCAGTGCATAGAACACCGCATTCGAGCTCCCGAAAAACAGAAGGTTCTCCCAGAAGGCTGGGGCCGAGACGATCCACGCGCCTGTAGAAAAACGCCACCTATAAGAAAAGATGGCCAGTTCCTGGCTGTCAAAAAGACGGGGAGCGGCTACTTCAAGGTCGATTGTCGACTCGAGGTGTTCCGGCCGTTCCTCCAATTCTCTGTGGGACAGAAGATTTGCCGCGATGAGCTTGTCAAACAAGCTGGCAAGGCCCCTGGCCGAAAGCCGATATTTCGACATCAACTCCCGGTCGCTTAGCCCGGCCCGAATGTCGACAAGAACTCTTCTGGCACTAATCCGTGGTTTGTAAACCGTCATGGTCCCGAGGACCTCCCACCTGGCTGCCGCGGCCTCGGCGGTACCGCTCACCGCGAACCCGCTGATCTCTAGCCATTACGCCGGACACCCCCGCCGTCGGGCATGTGCCTGCCGGGCTATATACCGCAAATCCAGCACAGTTCCAATATAGTACAGAGATTGCACCGTGCGGACCCATGAAGCAAGTTTCGAAGTCGCAGGCACTTGGTACAACATATATAAGTACGGTCACGTATTCTGCCACGGCCCTTTGGGAGTCTTGCGCTCTGAAGGAGCGCAGCTAAAGTAGTCCCGCGAGTCGCGGGATTTCAACCTGTGGTTTGGCTCTTAGCCGTCTGCCTCAAGTCGTCTTGCGCGCGGCTCCCACAATACCATGTATGGAGCCCACTTTCACCCCCTCCAGAAGACAAAGGCCATTCCGAGTCAGCTCGCCGAGGAAATCCTTTTCGTAGAAGCGATCGTCAACAGGATGACGCAGCATCCGCTTGAGCAGGAAATTAGCGTAGAGCGGCGGATAAATCTCCTCGAAGAAGAAGTGCCCGCCTGGCTTTATGACCCTGCTTATTTCTCGGATACAACTTCGCCAGTCGATCACGTGATGGATAATACCGAAGTTGACAACAGCATCGAAGGTATTGTCTGGGAACGGCAGATCCTGAGCATCGGCGGTGAAGAACATGACCCGGTTCCCAAGTCGGGTAGGCAGGAGCCACCTGGCCATTCGTACCAGTCGATGCTCTAGGTCGAACGCAATCACCCGTCGGAAGCCCATACGCTCCACGAGCAGCCGAGCCCCCCTGCCGACGCCGCACCCTATCTCGAGAGCGTCTTGTCCGAACGGCGGCCCAGTCAATTTCAACCAGCGGGAGATCTCACGCCTTTGAAACAGACCTCGAATGGGACTGTAAATCCAGACCCGTTCGGGCCAGTTCATAAGCATCTGATCTTTATCCGGTCTGCTCAGTGCTGTCACCGGACTCCTTCCTCCTTGCCGGGGACCTGCGTAGATTCCGCAGGAGGCATCCCCTTCGAGAAAGCTCAAAACGGTACGTACAAGGAGATTGTAACAATGACGAGAAAGCTTACCGGCAGGTAACTGGCCCTGTTGAAGAGAGCCGCCGCGGTTACCTTTCCCGGCTCATAGTAGACCTTCCGAGCAGGCTTCAGCAGCAGTACCCACCCAAGCACAGCCGCCGCAATGGGATAGAGCCACCCCACGCCTGCTCCTGCCACCCAATAAATGGCCACGCCGCTGACAGCAGCCATTGACACAGCGGCGGTCAGTCGGAAGACGGATTCGCTGAGCCCTTTCACAGTCAGCGTTGTCTTCGCACCGACTCGCAGGTCTGCCTCCATGTCCACGATGTCATTGGCTATGTTCTGCCCGCCCACTTCCCAAGCAGAGAGCCACAATACCAAGATCGCCATGAATGCAGGAGAGGGGGAGGGATCCACCGCGTACACGCCTGCAAGGCCTCCTATGGATTTGACGGCAACGGATGGAATGATCTTAAGATGAGTGACTCGCAGCAGCTTGCAATAGGTAGCTTCGAGCACCGCAGAAACAACAAACAGGAGCGCACAGACTGGATTGAGCCACCATGCGCCTACCAGTGCTACGCCAGCCCAGGAGGCACACCAAACGAGACCGCTCTTGAACGAGAGCATGTCCTGTGCCACCGGATGCTGCGCCATGACCTCATCCACGTGGAACACATCCCCAGTCCGTTCCGAGACTGACAATCGCTCCCGGTCAACCCGATAGTCGATCAGGTCGTTAAGAGCGTACACGGCCGTATATCCTGCAAAAGCGGTAATTAATCCAACCACCACTATGGAAACGGGAGGGAAGTGGCCCAACAACAACAGCGCGGCCATCCCCGGAGTGGCAGCATCCAGAATACCGTGAGCGGTGCGGGACAGTCCGAAATAAAGCTTCCAGCGAGGTGCACTATCCACTGTGGCTCCATTATGTCGCTGAGGTCCGTATCCCGTGATCCGACTCACGCAAGAATGCTCTCACCCCAGGACTGTCAGGTTTTCGTCAAAGATATCACTATTCAAAAGGGAAAGTAAGCCTTCCGCCGAGATAGCCAAGGAATCCGATCATAATGGCCAACACAACAACGAAGATCAGGTTTAAGACGGCCAACGGATCCGATGGGGCAATCGGGTCAGGAACGAGCAGCAAGCGAAACGCGATGGCCACAGCCCCCGCCACGAGGGTGGCCCACGCCAGCCGGCGTTTCTTTCGGATGATGGGAGAATCAACCAGCTCGTAGTTGATCCACCATGTCCCATAACCACTGGCTATGGCCGGAGGTATTGCGAGTAGCCCCGTCATGGCACAACAAAGCGAGGCCCATTCCGTTCGGTCCGATTGGAACACCATGCCTATGACGAGAAACGCAGGCGCCACCAGGAACAGACCGATGGGAACGTGCACCATGGCCGGATGCGGGTGCCGGCGGAAGAATGGATGGCGATCCAGCCACTGGTCAACGGACGCGCGAAGGCCGGATCTCTCGGGTTTCGCAGCTTCTTCATATGTCCCGACAACGGGGAAGCGTTCCAGGACGCTCCGGTCGTGCGGGGCACCAGCGATGTCAGCGCTCAGGTCTTTTCCAGCCTCGTGGCGGCGCATGTGCATGCCACCAGGCCATTTCTCGCTGGCACTGACATCGTACACCTTTCCGTCGACCGCAACCAGAGCCTGTCGCCCCTCCCGCCCATCAGCCCGTGCCAAGTCGTACGTTGAATACACCCTCATTAGCCACCCTCAGGATTGAAAACAAAAGCGGTGTGGCGCCTGCTCGCCGCACAAGGAAATGTGGTGCGCGAGGTTCGAGGAAGCTCGTTCAATCGTCCCCAGGGGACCCATCCGGCATATGGTTCCCTGTCCTTTCCCGTGCCGTCCCCGCAGGTCTTCCCTTCGAA
Source organism: Thermodesulfobacteriota bacterium (assembly GCA_040753915.1). GTDB lineage: Bacteria > Desulfobacterota > Desulfomonilia > Desulfomonilales > Desulfomonilaceae > JBFMDN01. Next base: position 14,069 of record JBFMDN010000027.1, read on the forward strand.
TCGGTCGGGCTGAACATGCTGCCAGGTAATCCGAAGGCGAGGCATTCATCAGTGTTGAGAGCCAGTAAGTCTTTCATGGACACGTCGTGAAGACAGGGACCGAGTTTTCCGAACCGCGCGTGCGAAACGCCAGAATTGTCGCCGACAGATTAGTGGACCGCGGACCGTGCTGTTACGCTGTCGATCATGGCTCGATTTACGACCTGGGGCCGCTCCACTTTCAATGCGCCCCCTCCAGAGGCTCTCAGCCCCTGGTTGGCTCCACTCCCTGGAAGCAGGTATCGCCTTCCCTGAGCTCCATGACTTGCGAAAAAAATTAGATCAGAGCGCTCAGCTTCCAGCTTCGTTCGCCCGCCCCTTGACGGACACACATCGGTTTTCCCAGCTTCGGCTCTTTGCAGGATGCCTTGAGAATGCGCTGGGGATTGAGAGTAAAGCAGTCACATGCGTCATCACATTGATCTTCTACCACGGTTACGATCATTTGCACTTTATCGTCTACATAAATAGCTTGTGTACCCACAAAGAGGTGCGGATACCGCGGGTTGTCAGAGCGTTCACCCTTCTCAAGTTTTTCCGCTTTTCGAGCCGGCTGTGGCAACGGCTGCGGCGATCGGGTCGAACAACTTTTACAGCCAGACATGTTTCGCTCCTGAACGTTTTGGCCCATGAAACAGGCGTCAGTCCCCCATGCCCCTCCCCAACTTGCGGGAAGGAATCGGGAAACGTATCAGTCAAAGTAAGACTTTGAGCTCTGTGTGTCAAGTGACTCGGGACGGCAACGATCCCCCCCTCTCATGGGCTCATGATCTAGAATTCTGCGGTGGTCCATGGACAAAGAAGGTCTCTCACGATGGATAACCATTTGGAATCGCAAGTCAGAACCGTTTCTCGATGCTCTGCGATCCGACCTACAGAAACCTTCACGGCGTCTCGTGCCCTGTTCCCAGATGGTTCGAGATGGTAAACGTAAAGGTCGAGCCGACCCCCGGTTGCGACTCGCACCAGATCCGTCCGCCGTGACGGCGCACCAAGATTCTCACGTACGCCAGGCCCATGCCTTCCCCCGCAACACTCGGGCTGCCGGAGCGCTGGAACGCCTGAAAGATGCGATTCAGATCCCGCCGTGGGATTCCTCGTCCGGAATCTGTGACCGAAAAAACGGTCTCGGTGGAATACTTGTGCCCTGTTATGTGAATCTCGCACGGTCGGTCGGGATCCGTGTATTTCAGGGCATTGCCGATCAGATTGCCCATGATCTGTTCCATAGCTGTCCTGTCCGCTCTCGTAGCGGGGAGGTTCGCCACGAAGACGCTGACTCCCTTTTCCTGCAGCTCGTGGGCTGAGGCATTCAGCGTTTCTTTGACCAATTCATTCATGTCCAGGAGATCAAAGTCCAGCTCCATCCGCCCCACGCGAGACAATTTCAGAATGGCCTTCGTGAGGTGGTCCATTTGACAAATTGACGATTCAATGAACGTCAAAGCCTCTGGGATGCTCCCTTCGATTGCGTCCACCACCCTGTCTCTTTCCAAAGGCTCCAACTTCGGGAGGGTCCGCTGTGCTGCCGCAATTATCAAGTCCAGCTCGGACTGCAATTCCCTGAAAAAGCCTCGGATATTGGCAAGGGGGGACCGCAGGTCATGTGACACGAAGTACGTGAAATCCTTCATCTCCTCGATGAGCTGCTCTTGTCTTTCTTCTGACCGCTTCTGCTCCGTTACGTCAGACATGAGTCCCCGGAGAAATCGTGCTACGCCATCCTCGGCAACTACCGAGACGATGTCACGAATCCACGCTACTTCCCCATTTTTCTTGAGGAAGCGGTATTGGATCTCATGAGATTCAAGGAGCTTGGTGCGTTCGAGACAAAAGTCAATTGCCCATTCCCGGTCTGCCGGATGAAGATGGTCGGCCCAGAATCCTGGTTTGTACCAATCAGAAATCGGGTAACCAAGAATGTCCTCTGCCTTCTTGCTGACAAACGTGAAATCAAACGTCCGAGCATCCGCCTCCCACACGATGCCTACCGTTGTATTGACAAGGTCTGCAAAGCGCTGTCGGCTCTCAAGGAGCTCTTTCTTTGCCTTTTTTCGATCGGTTATGTCTTCCCCGGAGCTCAGCGAACCGACCGTGCGGCCCGCGTCGTCAGTGACAAAATCGCTCCGCCACGCTATCAACCGCTCTTCCCCGCCCTTAACCAGGACGGAGCTCTCGAAGTATTCGATGGGGTCTCTCGCCCCTCTCATGATTTCAGAGAACACCTGATAAGCGCTGTCGCGGTCTCTCTGCGGCACAAACGTGTCGAACCAGTTTCGGCCGATAATCTCATTACGATCGTACCCTAGCACCTGACATCCCATCTGATTAATGAGGGTCACTGTCCCGTTTGTGTCCAGAGCAACGATAATGGCCCTCGCAATATCGAGATACATTCTCGCTCTGTCCCGTTCTGTGCGAAGGGCTGTTTCCACGTTCCTGCGGCGTGTAATGTCCTCGACTACCCCGATGAAATAACCCGAGCTTTCTGAAACGTCGCCAGCGAGGGAAACGGTGAGACGACCCCAGACGAAGGAACCGTTCTTCCGCACAAAGAGGTGGTCCGTCGAGTAATGATCGATTTCTCCGGATCGGAGCCTCTTGGCACTCTTGGAGTCCTCACCGAGATAATCAGGATGTGTTACATCCGCAAAGGTGAGCCGGCAGAGCTCCTCTTGAGCGTATCCGAGAAAATCGCAGAGCGCCCGGTTCACCCTAATGAGCCTCCCGTCAAAGCTGCGGTGGCACAAACCCACTGCAGCCTTGTCAAACGTGTCGCGGTACAGGCGTTCGCTGGCGCTCAAAGCCTGTTGCAAGAGCTCCCTTTCACGAAGCAGTCGTTTCCGTGCGAGCGCTGCTTCGATTACCGCAGGCACCAACTCCAGGTATCTGGCCTGCGCGTCTTTCATGATGTAATCGTCAGCCCCCAGCTTCATGGCTTCCGCCGCTATCTTCTCATTTCCAGGTCGCGTGACCATGATGGTGGGAGGAAGCGGGCCTTTTGACGCAAGCGCTCGGATTACATCGAGTCCACTCACGTTGGGCATGTCGTGATCGATTGCGACGAGATCGTACGATCCTCGGTCCCACATATTCAGACCCTGCTCGCCGTCGCATGCTATATCAACCTTGTACCCGAAGCGCACCAGCCTCTTCTGAAGAAGTCTCGCCGCAGCGGGGTCATCCTCCATGTAAAGGACCCTGATACGTTGTTCTGAGCACATCTTCCATTCTCCAACCTCGAGTCCGTCTCGACACGCAATGTTCGACCCCATGGAATGTTGTCTTATGGGGTCCCGGGTTTTCCCAAGAGACCGGATTTCTGCCTCAGGACGAATTACTGACCCAACATGTCACCGAATTTGCCTGTCAAAGTCTATGCGCGGCCAAGCTCCTTCTCAGAGGAAAGCATGTCACCCGGCGGAAAGCAAGGACCCAGGAAACCTCCTTAGAGTGTCCACCGGGCTGCTCTTCGCTGCGACAGGACAAATTCCGGCAACGCCGCTCCCAGGGGTTGTGATGAAAGCAAAGAAGGCGTAGGGTTCTTAAGAAATTAGGTTTTTGAGAGCCGCAACGCGCATTCTCAAAAACCGCACTTGGACTACGGCGCGTGGATTAGGAATAGCAGGGTTTGGGCTATGGGGAATGAGCTTCAGCCCTGTTCAGAGAAGGGCGGGTTTGAAACCCATCCTGCGTTGGAATAGACTCTCACCGAGCCTTTAGCAACACCCTTGATCAGCGGGCGCGTCTGCTGCCCCTACCGCGGCTCCTCGGCACGGATTTCCCGTGACGCCGGCATCTGGCCAGTACTCCTGTCTTGAACCGATTGGCGGCCTCGCTGCAAGTCAAGGCACAGGAAGTAATTGAGTCCAGAGCAGAAAGGCGTTAGAGTCGCGACACACTCATAGGGACGCTGCGTACACCGGGACACAGGAGAGGGAAAGCCAGGCCAGCTCACGGACTGCTGACACCCCAGCCCGGCTCGCGTCTCAGAAGAAGCTGGGCGCACAGGCGACCAACCACGTGGTAGGGTACTCAAAGGGGACCGGTTGCAGGATATCGGTGCTCAAGGCTGGGGCGGGAGGATATGCCTTTTCGGGAGGGCAGTCGAGGATGAAGACCAAAGGACAGGTCGAAGCTCAAGTGAGCGAATCAATAATCAAGTTCGAGAAGGAATACATGGGTCGCGGTCCTGTTGAGACCAAGACGTACATCATTGAGGATATGATCCTCGTCCGTTTGAAAGGAGTGATCACTCGGGCCGAGCACCATTTGGCAACCAGTGGAGATGCGGGGCGAGGGCGAGATTTGATCAAACAGACCAGGATGGAGCTCATCGAAAAAGCCCGTCCGCTCCTCGAATCCGTTATCGAATCTATCGTTGGTCAACCCGTCGTGAGCCTTCACACGGACATCAGCACTCGAACGGGTGAGAGAGTCGTCATCTTCACCCTAGAGAGGGAGCCCGAGCTGGAATTTATTGGAGAGTCGTGATGTCATCTTGATGGCTGGGTTTTCCCTTGACAATGGAAGTCCTTCAGATAAGATCAACTTGAGGTAGCTGGAACCGAGAGGATTGCTGAGTTTCAATCTGCTCGGAAAGCACAAGGCGTCACGGGAATCCCGCTAAGGGCATTTATTCGAGCTACCAAACACATAACGGAATAGAGTCCGACCGGGCTCTCGCAGGAGAGCGCGGGTCACGGAAAGCAAAGCCGAGCTATCACCTGAATTGGTGTTGTTCGGTTTTTTTTTGGTCGAAAGACGCAGGCAGAGAAATTGGCGAGAGAGAGGAAATGGCACTCAAAAGCTTCGAGAGAGAAGGCAAGCAACTGATTCTCCATACGGAAGGCACAATCTGCACCTCGGGACGAGAAGTCCTCCAGGCAGAGGTTTTCCAACGAGTGGTGAGCCTCTTTTGCGAGACGTTGTGGGAGCAAGGCTCCCCTCTATTAGAGCCATTCCTCAGAATGAGCGAGAGTGGAAGAAGTTGGACACGCGTGGTTAATCTGCTTCGGTCATTGGCTGAGACTCCTTTGGCACAAGTGGCTAGCATCCTTCCCGGAGCCGACGGGTTTCTCGATGATGCTAATCGTCAAAGGCTCCACCAGTTCGTGGAGAGACTGTATGACTTCTGGAGGTCTTTTGATCGCTTCATCGTGCTGCATTCCGAGCCAGGACCAAGCTGCCTCGATCAGCGACCGTACCGATCGTTCAATGCTACGGTTGAAGCGTTTACTCAGGCGGTGAGAGGTGCATATCGAGACCTATGCGAGAACATCACCGGAGACAAACCTCGGGTATACAGGCAAGTTTCCGCAGGCTGTGATGTCGGCTTGATTGCAGTGCAACGAGCCTCTCGATTTCCGAAAGAATACGAAGGGCTCCTAAAGGACATATCGTTTATTCGCCAAGTGTGGATTACTCCGCCGCTGATTATAGATCCTCCGATGAACAAGCGGACAGGGCAATTCAAGAAGGTCGATACGAACCCGTTTGCCGGTCTGTCTTTGCCCCCCGAGAAATGGTTGTGTTATCCGGCACAGGTGGGACCGATTGTTGTGTTCATCTATTTCCATCAGCGGTTCATGGGACTCGCCTGTTCTTTGGCCAATCTTTTCGAAATTGCCACTGACGAGCAGATATCGAGGGGAGCGGACGCTATCTACCTCTACGGAGCTCCAGCCGAGAGACTGAGCTGGTTCGGCGATCTGCCCACGGTCTTTTACGACGACTGTGAGAACAATCTCTTGCTCGCCGCTGTGCCAAGAGAGGATCGCTTCGGATATTTCGGGTACTTGAAAAAGATGGTTTTGACCTTGCACAACATTGCGATGATGAAGCAGGGTCGCATGCCGTATCATGGCGCCATGGTCCGCGTCTCATTGAAGACGGGCGCGAGCGCAAACGTCCTCATTATTGGCGATACGGCAGCGGGCAAGTCGGAATCTTTGGAGGCCTTCCGGATTATGGGCAGAGAGCATATCCGGGAGCTCCGAGTCATAGCCGACGACATGGGGTCCCTTGAAGTCACGAATGAAGGCTCCATTGTGGCGTATGGAAGCGAAATAGGGGCCTTTATCAGACTTGACGATCTGCAACAAGGATACGCGTTTGAACAGATCGACCGGGCAATCATCATGAGCCCACAGAAGGTCAATGCTCGCGTGGTACTCCCAATTACCACTCTTGATGAAGTTTTAAGGGGTTATCCGGTCGATTATCTGCTGTACGCAAACAACTACGAACAAGTCGACGAAGACCACCCTGTCCTGGAACGTTTTGACGATGCCGATCGTGCATTAGCCGTTTTCCGTGAGGGTGCAGCCATGGCCAAGGGAACCACGACCTCCACCGGGTTGGTGCACAGCTATTTCGCTAATATTTTCGGACCACCACAATACCGGGAACTCCATGAGAAGTTAGCTACCAGGGTCTTTGAAAGCGCTTTCCGGGGAGGGGTGTACGTCGGCCAGCTCCGGACCAGACTCGGCATAGAGGGCTACGAAAACCAGGGGCCACTGGAGGCCGCCAAGGCCCTCTTCCGAGAGATTTCAAAGAGTGATGAGGAAAAGTGAGCATTGCACGGGAGGTTGCAGTTGCCCTAGAGGCGGTATCATCGAGAGATCACGGAGCAGGCGCCCCAGATCTTCAACGGCCTCGGTCTGGCTCACAAAATGAGAATCAGGTCCGCCAAGTCGTAGCCATGCGACGAGGCTCAAACAGATAGGCGAAAACAGAAAGGAGGAAACATCTGATGAAGCACGATGAATTGAGCTATCCGAAGAAAGTCCGTATCGGTGACATTACGGTTCGGGACGGATTTCAGCATGAGGAGATCTGGATACCGACCGACGCCAAGGTCTACTATCTCGAAGAACTCATCCTCTGCGGAATCAAGCACCTTGAGGTGACCAACTTCGGCAATCCGATGCTGATGCCGCAATTCAAGGACGCAGAAGATGTCCTCAAAAGACTGAGGGATTCGAAAAAGCTCTCTCGTGCCGGTGTAAACTGGCATGACATTGTTCTCACGGTTGTGACTATAAGGGAAAAATCAGTAGACCGGGCAGTGACGGCCCGCAAGGAGGGCTGGGGACCGGATCGGATACTGATGATGGTGTCCACCGATGAGGAGCACCACTACGCGAATTCTGGCACCACCCTTCCCCATTACTGGACGGAGGCCAAGCGGTGCATCGAAAAAGCTAAAGACGTCGGAATGAAATTCAATGGGACAGTTTCCACCATCTGGGGATCTCCGATTTCCGGTCCTACCGAGCTGGAAGAAGCCGTAAAATTCACGAAACATTGGTTAGCATTAGGTGCGACAGACGTCGAGCACGCGGATCACGACGGGAGCGCCCCGCCCAATCAGGTGTTCAAGTATTTTTCCATGGTAATGAACGAGGTCCCTGATCCAAGCCTGCACATCGCTCACTTCCATGTGACCAGGGGTTGGGGCACTGCCAACGTTCTTGCAGCCCTGCAGGCAGGAATAATTAACTATGAAGCCACTCTAGGGGGGCTTGGTGGCCAACCGGCCAACTTCCTGGATCGCGTTCCCGTAGGAGGGACCGGAGCGTATTACTATCGCGATCCCAATGTCGTAGGCTTGCAGTGTATCGAAGATATGGTAGTCATGATGGATGAGATGGGAATTGATACTGGCATAGACGTGGACAGACTGTTGGACCTGGGTACCATGATGGAGAAGACCATTGGTAGAAGGTTGAGGTCAGAATCAATCCTGAATCGGCGCATTCCCAAGAAGCCCCGCCACGAGTTCAAGCGCGCGGGCTTGGCAGAGCTCAAAAGGAGGTTGGGAGAGGAGCCCGGACAAAAGTTCCCTCTCGAATGAGGATTTCGGAACAAGCGCATTTGGGAAGACCCCCACGCGGGCGGTCTCTTGTTTTGAGACTGTCCCCGCAATCGCTGAAGACCGGGCTCAAGTGCGCCGGTTTCCCGAAGTAAAGTACTGGAGATCTGTGGCCTGCAACCCGATAATGAGAGGGACCATGAACTGGTCCCGGGACTGAGCTCCTCCATGTCCTCGCAGGGGCTCATCCCTGGCTTGTCTCGGGGTCACGTGGCGGTGTTGGACTGAAATGTCCATAGCTTCTGAGTTATTCAAAGGACTCGTCTTCCGGGTCCCAAGCCTTGTCCGACGGAGGCACCAATGATCGAGGAGACTACGGGACACCTGAACGGCTCCCCATCGAAAACGGACCGTCCGGGGTCTGCAGGAGGTGAGTCCGGAGCGTGGCTCTCTCAGGCCACTCTCTCCACATTACAGAGCATGCGGGACACTGCCAGAAAAGGGGGCGGTCCCGAGAAAGCGGCGGATCAGCACGCGCGGGGAAAGCTTACGGCCCGAGAGCGTGTGGAATTGCTCTTGGACGAGGGCTCGTTCGAGGAGTTAGACATGCTCAAGGCAGGCAGGGGGGGACATATTGGCCAACGGAGAGAGTTCTTGGGCGACGGCGTCATAACCGGTCACGGGACCATCGACGGGCGGGAAGTTTTCCTTTTCAGCCAGGATTTCACGGTAATAGGAGGATCTCTCGGAGAGGCCCACTCCGAAAAGATCTGCAAAGCAATGGATCAGGCGGTGAAGGTGGGAGCACCATTCATCGGATTGAATGATTCTGGAGGTGCTCGAATTCAAGAGGGCGTCGACGCCTTGGCTGCCTATGGCCAGATCTTCAATCGTAATGTCATGGCAAGCGGCGTGATCCCCCAGATTTCCTGCATAATGGGACCTTGTGCAGGAGGGGCGGTCTATAGTCCATCCATGACGGATTTCACTTTCATGGTGGACAAGTCGTCCTTCATGTTCGTTACCGGCCCGAATGTTGTGAAAACCGTCATTCATAAGGACATCAGTTTCGAGGAGCTCGGCGGCGCATACGCTCATGCGACGAAGAGCGGGGTGGCTCATTTCGTGTTTCCCAACGACATCCTGTGCCTGCGAGAAGTGCGCCGGCTCGTCAACTATCTCCCGTCCAACAATCGCCAGAAGCCGCCGATCTTGGATCTGAGAGATCCGCCCGAGAGGACCGACCCCGCTCTCGACTACCTTGTTCCTACAAGCCCAAATCAACCCTACGATATGAGAATTCTTATCCACAGCATCCTAGACGGAGCTGAATTCTTTGAGGTGCATGCTCATTTTGCACGCAATCTCATTGTGGGATTCGGCAGACTTGGCGGCGAAACCATAGGACTGGTGGCCAATCAGCCTGCAGTCCTGGCAGGAGTCCTGGACAGCAATGCCTCCGTCAAGGGGGCCCGGTTTGTGAGATTTTGCGATGCTTTCAACATACCACTCGTATGCCTGGTTGATGTTCCGGGCTTCATGCCCGGTCCGGAACAGGAGCATGGAGGAATTATTCGACACGGAGCAAAGCTTCTGTACGCCTTCATCGAGGCGACGGTCCCCAGAATCACGGTGATTGTCAGAAAGGCATATGGCGGAGCGTACATCGTTATGAATTCCAAACACATTGGAGCAGACGTCAACTATGCCTGGCCTACCGCAGAGATTGCGGTCTTGGGCCCGCGCGGTGCGGCAGAAGTGATTTACCGAAAGGAGATCGAATCGGCAGTGGATCCAACAGCAGCGCTTCTCGAAAAGGAGGAGGTATACCGGAAGACCTTTGCCAATCCCTTTCTCGCTGCTAAACGCGGCTATATTGACGATGTGATATTTCCCAGCCAGACGCGCGGACGGCTCATTCGAAGTCTCCAATTTCTCGAAGGAAAAGAGGCTGCAAGGCCGCGAAGAAAACATGGGAATATTCCACTGTGAGGGGGATTACGGTGTTCCACAGCATCCTTATAGCCAACAGGGGCGAAATTGCAGTCAGGATTATCAAGACATGTCAGAAATTGGGAATCAAAGCCGTTGCCGTCTTTTCAGAGATTGATGTTCGGTCCCGCCACGTCAGGGAAGCAGACAAGGCTGTCTTCATCGGAGGCGCTCACTCATCAGACTCCTATCTCAATGCTGAACGATTAGTAAGCGTGGCTTTGGAACACGGATGCAATGCAGTTCATCCGGGATACGGCTTCTTATCGGAAAATGCGCAATTTGCGGAGATGGTTACCAATGCCGGCCTGGTCTTTATCGGTCCGTCCGCTTCCGCTATAGCGATCTTAGGGGACAAGGTGGCCTCCAAAGCGTTGGCCTTGGACGCAGGCATTCCCGTAGTCCCAGGTCATCATGAGCCTCTCAGGAATATAGGTGAGGCTCACGCACTGGCCGAGACGATCGGATGGCCCATATTGCTCAAACCCGCTGCAGGGGGAGGTGGACGCGGGATGAGAGTGGTCAAGACCAGGGACGAGCTGGCTTCCGCCCTGGCAGCATGTCGAGAAGAAACGAGAAAGGCATTCGCGGACGACAGAATATTCATGGAGCGCTACCTCCTGAATCCCCGGCACATCGAAATCCAGATCATGGCCGACAACGTCGGCAATGTGATCCACCTGGGAGAACGCGAGTGCTCGATTCAGAGGCGATACCAAAAAATTATCGAAGAAACCCCATCCGTTGCAGTTAACGCTGAGTTGCGCCACGAAATGGGGCGCGTTGCCTGCGATCTCGCTCGAGCTGCTCGCTATGCAAATGCCGGCACCGTTGAATTCATTCTCGATCAGGACTCAAGTTTCTACTTTCTGGAAATGAACACACGACTGCAGGTCGAACACCCAATTACGGAGATGGTGACAGGCTTGGATCTGGTGGAATTACAAATTCGCGTTGCCGCAGGCGAGCCTTTGCCACTCAAGCAGGAGCAAGTTGCCTTCAGTGGGTGGGCCATTGAGGCTCGCATATGCGCTGAAGACCCCCAGAGGGACTTCGTCCCCACTACCGGCATGGTCACCCGCTACGCCCTACCCAGGGGCAAGAACATCCGTGTCGACAGCGGCATCGAGGCAGGAAGCGCCATCTCGATTTACTACGACTCGCTCCTTGCGAAAGTTGTGGCCTGGGGCGCGGACAGAGAAGAAGCCAGAGAGACACTGGTGAAAGCACTTAACGGCTATCACATCGAGGGACTCAACACCAACGTAGACTTCGTGAACGCGGTTATTAACCACCCCGCGTTCGTCCGCGGTGATTTGTCCACACACTTCATTGAAGACCATTTCTCTCGAGCCACCGCCGACCCTGAACCGAACCCCGAACACCTTCGTTACATGGCCATTGCATGTTCTCTGGTGTACCATACTCGTCAAAGCCTCGTGAAAGAATCCCTCAAACCAATGCGACCTCTCGTAGGTGGCGCACAGACGTTCAAGGAATCCCACGACTATGTGGTAAAGGTCGGGAATCATGTCCTCGACATAAGCCTCAAGGGTAATCCTTTAAATCGGCGCTGGAAGATTCACGCGGACGGTCACGAATACGAGGTCATGACACCGGAATTCGAGTACTATCGCCGTCGCCTTGCGTTGAAGATCAATGGCCACTCTCACATGTTTCGGCTCCAGTACGACGACAACCACATTAAGGCCTTCTTTCGGGGCATTGTTCGCCTGTTCGAGATTTACACCCCCGCAGAATGGAAATTGGCGCACTACATGCTGAGGCACAGAGAAGAGGCTGCCGAAAATGTGCTTAGGTGTCCCATGCCCGGTCTCGTGATTGCCGTGAATGTGCGCAAAGGTGATTACGTGCGGAAGGGTCAGGGGCTCATCCACTTGGAATCCATGAAAATGGAGAGCAGCGTTGCTTCCCCGTGCGAGGGGACAGTCGAGGAAGTGCTCGTCTCTTCAGGCCAGACCGTGGACACTGACCAGATTCTGGTGGTGTTTGCGACGTCGACTCGAGTTGCCGACCCATCCAGCGAGCAGGGTAGAGCCGCTGGCCACGGAACTTTGGAATAGTGCAGCCCCCTTAATGGTCCTGGATTTCGGGGGCTCGGCCCCTTCCGATCGCGTCCGTGAGGGTTCAGTGACTGGCTTGACCTCTTGAGTCCGATCCTCGAGATTTTGGACGTTCACGAAGCGAGGTCTCAGGGTGACGGTCTCAATGTGAGCCGTCTGACCGGCACTCACGTGCTCGCAACTACGCCTGAATTGGCTGCTAGACCTCCGGTCTTCACGTATCACCAACGTCCGTTTCAACTACCGAGCCATGCCACTGTGCCGCGAGAGATGTAATCTTGAGGGAGGCCCTGCCTGCCAAGTTATTTCTTGGTATGAGGTCCCGTTACGGTTGCTTCTCACGAGGCCCCTCACCAGACTGAAGAATAGACCTAAGTCTCTGTCGAATCAGGGCCTTCAGTTCCCTTTCAGAATCTGCGAGCGCCGAGTCCCCCTTGACACTTAACTTTGCCGTAAATCCGGGCATGGAGATTTCAAGCTTGATGGGTGTCCCTTGTTGCTCCACGCTATCCGTCCGTATTGCATGCCAACCAATAGCCACGCAAGAAAGAACGAGGATGATATTGATCAGCAACAGAATCAGAGGAATGCTCTTGGTAGTGAACCAACGGGGATAGCGAAAATGGCCCATGATAGTCGGAAGATCATGTATCGTCAGGGAGCTCACAGGGTCACATGGGCGCCACGTCCCCGGCACAGGCTGCTCCTCGCGACGCTCTTCCTTGTACTTATTAAACCACAACTCTCTGATATTTCTTGTTTGCTCGTACGCGCAGGAAATCATCAAATAACTGATGTAGCAGATCGCGGCCGCCCCCAAGAGGATGAGAACGAGCAGAAATTCTATTCCAACGATCTCGAGGGCAGCCAAATGTTTGGACAGAATCGAATTCTGAAGAACAAAAAAACCACCGATGAGGAATCCTTCGATGGTCAGGAGCCACGTCAACCGATGGTTGACAAGGTTGTCTTCATGCATGATCGCGTGGCGGAACTGCTCCCAATAGGCCAGCTTCTCCTTTTGTGCCGTCATCTCTCCCCCCAATTTCCTTATACTCGGGCAACCTCCCGGCCACCGATCACGTGGCTACCACGCCGTTCCAGCGCAGTGCATTCGGGCCTGAATGATGCGGCCGTCTCGCGCTTTCGGGACTGTTGGACCAGTGCTGGTCGCCCGTTGGTGTCTATGACCGCGAGAAAATCCCCACACTTAGTATAGGATAGGATAAGATTTCATAAGTATGGTTACGTATTTTGCCACGACTCAGTCGGAGAATTGCGCTCCTTCAGAGCGCAAGTCCACTAATGAGCCATGGCAGAATACGCGACCATATTTGTGAAACGGTGCATTTAGCTCACAGCGAAGAGGGGCGGCTAGGCGGCAGACCAAATCAAGAAACAAGACCTGACCCCGTGCCCACGTTGGGTTATTCCGTGTCTTCGGGATGCAGCAGTCTCTGGTTCAAATCCAGTCGTCCCGACCAAGAATTGCCAAGGAAGTCAGGAAGATAGCTTAGCGGGGCACTTTCTGACTGCTTCATTCTCAGGAAAAATGGTTACATGCTTTTGAAACCATGTTTCTGCTCCTCTCCGTCTTCCACATCGAATCTGTTGCCGAGCCCACGAGTCACGCCGTTGTCGAAGGTCATCAAATCAATGGGTTCACGGTTTCATTCGCACCCGCATGTCGATGCGAGGTTCGACGAGAAGTGCCTGTCAGAGAGGGTCCACCATAGAGGGTTGAGCCGCACCTGAGGCGGAGTTTCCCCTGAAAAGTGGTGGGGACATCCGCAATCGAAGGACCTCGAAAAAAGGATCTGTTGATTCGACCGAGAGAGCTCTTCCGACAAGGCACGGTCGGTATCCCCTTCGCATCCTTCGTGCGCAAAGGCGACGTGCAAAGAATAGAGATAGATGTCATCCGCAGGCATGCATTCCGGCCCTTGGGAAGGACCAAGATACACATGCTCGAAGCCTTGAGACCCGGTAAACGCCACGTGTTGCGGCTTCGTACGGCAATGGTAGGCCCAGAGCGAGATCAGCCGGTCAAAGAGGTGCCGGGAGAGATCCCAGCCCGGAACCTCTCGGGCGATTTCCCCTTCGCGATAAAGCCTGCTCTCCGTGAGCAACGAAGATTCTTCAAGACGCTCGGCTTCGTACCTGACCCGCATTGAGGACAAGCTCTCCAACGTGAAAAGCGCCCACCGATCATCCGGATCCATTTTCCAGTCTAGAGCTCCGACTACAAACAAGCCCGGAGGTATCTCGTCCATGCGCTCGAAAGTGGGGGTTCCGTCGGGGTCGAAAAATCTACTCTTGATGAGAGCGCGTTCCTCAAAGGAGAACCGAGAGGCGAGTCCGTCTCCCCAGGAGGGATAGAAAGACAGGGAGAACATGCCACGGACGCCATGCCCTGGTGAATCCTCAGGGAGGGAGGTATCTTCCAGTTGTAGGCGATAGACTCCTGGGACTTCAGCGATCCTGAAATACCACGTCGGAGCATATTTCCAGACTTGTCTCACCTGGCTGAGGCCGAGAAGCTCTTTGAGCTCATCCGACCACGAGGCGCCGATGAGCATGTTCTCCATGCGTGATCGAAAAAGTGCTGAGAGGTCTATAACGGAACCCCTCCCTTCCTGATGAGCAACTGCTTGACGATGTCTATCTTGTCCTTGCCCGCACAGTCGATGCCTTCCATTCGTGCGGTCTCGAGAAGGATGTCGTCGGGGTAGCAGAGGGTTAAGGCATAACTGGATTCGTAGGAGCCAAAGAACTCATTCAGTTCTGCCTTGCGGTCGGCTTCCCGGCAGCCTTCCCGGAAGGCCCCCGCGGCATCGCGAAGGGCCTTCCGGAAAAGGCACCCGAAGAAACGGCGTTTTGTCTCGTCGACCATCACTTCACCTATTGCTCGGTTGTCGCCCGCATGGGCCAATTGCCTAAGAAATCTCGGTGGACCATGATGATGCTCAGGAAGAGAATCGTCCACACCAACGGGGTGTCGTCTGGCTGGGCAATTCCGGGGACTTTGCCAAGTACAAAGGTGGATGCGGGCGAATAGTAGAACCATCTGATCAGGATTGCTCCCAGAAACACAATACCCGTCCTAAGCAAGCCCCTGGCAAAGAGACCGCTTACCTGAGGGAAGTTTCCAAAATAGTCCTTGAGGATGAAAGAGGCGAGCATGAGGAACCCGGCGAACTCGCCCGCGTGCAGATACCGGAAATACGGCGCGTCGGTATACTGCCCGCCCTCAAACGGCTCCATCCAGTAATAGGTCATGATCTTCAAGAGAACCACAAAAGTCATGAGACCCAGCACGAAGGTCCCGATGAGCGTGGATAGCCCCGTGAGGAATGATTTTTCGCCGTGCTTCTCCAGGGCTTTCCAAGGATACCCTTCCCAACAGAGGTCGGTGATGACGACCCATGCGAGAGTGCAAAGGATCAACCCTAGGCTGAAGAAGGCGCTCCCGGTCCCCGCGAAGGAAGCCCACCAGGGGTCTACGCCGGCCTTGTTCTGTGGGGGATAAAACAGATAGCATACGTGCGGGTGAAACAGCACCACGTACGTGATTACCGTAAACACCATGATCGACGCAAACCTCGACCAGGCCAGTACCCCGCGCCCGACTCCAGCCCACGGCCACGATCCGAACCCAGCCTTCCAGGTTAGTGCCCACCACAGGAAGGCCGCAGAAAAATAGATGATGGCCGTGGACGCGTTCTCGCGTGCCACAAATGGCTCCGCGCCCGTACCGCCGGACGCGACGATGGACTGAGGACTGAAATAGGCCACGCCGAGTCTGCCGATGAAGCCCCAAAAAACCCCATAGACCACGACCAACGTCAGCACCACGGCGACGGCGGTCAACACCATACCGTACCCAATTCCCGCCCTACCTGGGGCGGACTCGTTGCTCGCGGCGGTGACGTCCAGGACCTGACTCATCAGCACGACTACGGCCAGGAAGACCACAGCCAAAGAAAAACCGTACATCGGAGTGTAGAGTTTCATCACCCCATCCGGGTGCATCAGCACGTACCAGATGAGCCAGACGATACAGAAAACGACCAGAAAGCTAATGCATCCGACCACATAGTCGCGTCCCGACACCATTCCAGTCCTATGCATCTTCGGGCCCTCCCAAGCCGGCCCCGCAGTGTGCGAGGATAATTGCCGCCTTTACAGGCACTTACACGCGAGCAATCAGAATGTCACGCTGTCTCCATTCGTCAGGAACACGTTGCTGGCCTTTGCTACCGTCGAGAACTTCTTGTACTCCTTATACTTGTTCGTGCCCTTGACGACGGGGATGCCGGCCTCGGACGCCTTCTCCGCCCAGATCCAGCCGGTGCAGTGATTGCACGCGACTTTCTGAAGCTGGAAGGATTTTACACCCTTGATGATGTCGTCGAACTTGGGCTCCCAGTTCTCGAACAGCGTGATGTGAAGCCCGCCATAGCAACCGTAGGGCTTGTATCCCTCGAAATTGGACCGTGCATAAGAGAAGAGCGACAAAATGCCCGGGTGGCAACATCCTGTTACTGTGACTACACCCTTATCCTTCACGTTGAAATAGAGAACGTTTTCCCCTCGCACCCTCAACAGTATCGGTACGTCGAACATTCTCACCGCCACGCCCGGCATGACTCGATAGATCCCGTCTCCTTTTTCGCCGTCTGGGGAGCATTCGATCAACTTCCCCGTGTGGGGGGAGTCGTTCTTGCAGATGGAGACCTCTTTGCCTTCCTTGGTCTTTGCCTTGTGGTGGGCCTTCTCTCTCAGTAATGCAATGTCCTCAGGGTAGTGAGTCTTGGGAGCATAGATGGTGATGTCCGGCTTGACCTTTAGAGTGGACTCAATCCCCCAGAAGTGATCTAGATGCCAGTGGGAAAGGACCATGAACTCAATTTCCCCACTCTTGAGCATCGATGCGACGTTGCTTTTTTCATTGAAGATGTAGTCCATCCACTCGGTGTTCCAACCTGTGTCCATGAGAAACTTTCTTTCCTTGCCGTCCAGCCCGGTCACGGTGATGAGGGCCGCATACCCCCCGGCATTGTCCCACTCCCACGGGATGGTGTACTGATTCGTCATGGCCCCGCCGTAGTCCATGAGATTCTTCTTGAAGATGTCGTTGTCGAACCAACTCGTCTCGGTCAGCACGTCCACTTTGACGGATTTGATCTGACCAAAATCGACCTTCGCGGCCTCAGCTCTTTTGGGGAACATGCCCGCGCCGCCCGCGGCAACTCCGGCGACGGCTATGGATTTGAGAAAGTCGCGACGTTCCATTTGAAGCCTCCTTATTTGAATGGTTCTTGCGATGGCCTTGTTGTGTAACGGCCACTCGTTCTATGCAGTAACCGGCGCTGTGCAGCGAGGTCCGCGAGCTCCGGCTGGAAAAAAGTGGCCCCATAAACCAGTTATGAGCAACAGCACTCTAATGCCTTACGCTGGATGCAGCAAATGACTTATCCCGGATCCTTTTCCATGCCTGCCCTCAGGCTGTACAGAAGTTCGGTCACGAGCTCCGTTTCCTCCGGCGAGAGGCCCAGTCCGTACCCGTGCATGGTTTTGACGACAAGAAGCCAATCATCGCGCGTGCGCCCGGGCTTTTCCGGGTCCGCCACGGAATCGTGGCAAAGGAGGCATTTCTGCTTGTAAATTTGAAAAGCCTTGAGGTGGTCAACCTTCCTCTTCTCGGCCTGCTTCAACGGCTTTTCCGCAGTAATCCCGAGCCCCACACCCGCAAGGCCAAGAATTGCGCATATGCTTACAAGAACGACTTTCTTCCAAACATCGGGAATGTTCATATGCCTCCACCTCCCATCGAGATCCATCGAGTCTTAAACGGGCACCCCCATGCGATTCGCCTTCCTCAGGACACACGCACCGATGCGACAGGATTCCCACCATCAGGCGGAAACCTCTGGGAAGGCCGGCCATGAGCCTTCAACCAACGAGTCACCTCAGAGCGTTGGAAACTGTCCGGGGGGCTTTCGTCCCCGCGGTGGTCCCTCTTGGGTCTATTCCTCGAAGCGTTTACACGCTGAACAGAGTCCGTGAAATTTGATCACGTGGCCGGTGATCCTGAATCCGTATTTTTCTGAGAGCCGCTCTTCCGTTCGTTTGATAAGGCGCAGCTCCTCATCGGTGAACTCGTGATAGTCTATGACGATTCCGCAGTTGTCGCAGACGAGATGATGATGATGTGGGACTCCGCGGGGGCCTTCGGCAAGTTCGTAGCGCGCTCGACCGTCCCCGAAATCGAATCTGTCCGCGATGCCGAGATTCACGAGGAGATCCAGTGACCGATAGATGGATGTCAGGCCCACCGAAAGGCGGTTGTTCTGCATCATCCTGTAGATGTCCTCCGCGCTGAGATGGGCCCCTATTTCGGCATCCGCCAAGATCCCCAGCACCGCCTCTCTCGCATTGGTAAGTCTGTATCCTCGCGCTTTGAGGAGTTTGCGGCACAGGGGCAGAATCTTGGAAGCCGGCTCGGGCATACGGGGGACCTGCAGAGTTAATGAATGTCATTTTCAGTAACGGAGGCGTTCTGTCAAGCCTTTTCTCCAAATTTACGTGCTCTTTTTCTCTTCACAGTATCTTGAGCGACCCGCGGTCGATGTGGGGCCGCATCTGAGAATCCATGCGAGATTTCGCGAGTGACACGGATTGCATCTACGAATCTGTGCGGTTCAGAGGATAAAGACCTGTGTGGAGCCGGATTGTTTGGGTGCTTTTTCCAGCTCCTGCCCTAAATATTGGTACTTTTCTCCCGGCTTCTGAACGTTTCAAAATGGTACTTCTTCCAGACACTGACTCGAAGAAAAGGCATGGGGACTACGTTAAGTCCAACAACCTAGTAGGGCACCCATATTATTTCGTGACGAGGGCCTATTTCTAGGAGCGAAAAAGGCTAAGGATATGATTGGACTTTTCACCGTCGTCACAAGGACCACCCATGCGGTCATAGAGGGCCTCGTGACGGTGTGTGACTGAATAATCCGGAGCTTGGCCAAGATTTCGGTCGAATTGGCTGGTAAGAGCAGACTCCTACTCAAAAAAGCAAGAGTGGTACGGAAATCTGCTCTCCTGCCGTCGGGAGAGCGAAACTCAAGGGGTGGTGCTCGAAAAGAGAACGGGTAAGCGGCACTGCGGGCGAAAAATGGTTGTCTGAGGCGGGGGAAAGCGGTAGAATTTGGAGGCATCATGCGAGTTAGAATGCCAATGGCGAGACGGATAGGGACGGGTAAGGCGAATTCGCGGTCGGGGTCAGCGGTAATCCTCGTACCAGGAGCAAGACCTTGAGTAATTTCGGAGAGAAAGTCTCCTTCCTGTGGAGTGTCGCGGATTTGATTCGGGACACGTTCAAGCGGAGCAAGTACCAGGACGTTATTCTTTCCCTGACGGTGATCCGAAGAATCGATTGCGTCCTTGCGCCAACCAAGGACGAGGTGCTCAAGACCTATCGCAAGTACAAGGATAAACTCGATAATCTCGATGACGTATTACGCAAGACCCCTGGATTTGCGCTCATGTGTTTGCTCGCCTCCTCCGAAGGCGACTGCCCACGTTGCCCGACAGCCTTCCCCGAGAAATCCAGCAGAGCATAGACATGGATTCTTGCCGCATACAGAAGACCATGGATCGAAAGATTCCGCTTGGGGGCGGGGAGACAGAGCTGCAACCGATGGAGGTCACCAAAAGCCTTTCGGTGAACGACGCGAAGGAAGCACTGTCCGCCATAATCAAAGACCGCAACGACCGTTTCGGAACTGATTTCACGGAAGGCGACAAGGTGGTGTTCCAGCATCTGGAGGGACGGCCGGCACCCGACCCAGCGATAGACGCGAGCATGAGGGCCAATCCACCCGAAAAAGTGAGGCTCACGTTCGATCAGAAGGCCAAAGACCTGTTACAGGATTTCATTGACTCGCTTCCGATTCTACAAGAAAGTCACGGATGACGAAAGGCTCGGGGAGTACCTCTTGGATGCATTGTTCAGTCGGTACATGGAGCGGTCTGCACGGTCGCCCATGTGAACGGGAAAGACATGAAATGAAAATGGGAAACGGTAGCTAAGAGGCACAACATGCGAGCGGGTGGAGATCCGTATCGGATGCTCAGAATGCATCCAATTGATGACTATACCCCAAACCACTATATGTCTAGCGGTTGCCCCAGATCTCCAGTCATAATGATGGCCTTAGATGAAGACCTCCAAGATCATGCCGCTCAAGTAGGCCAAGCAGTCTACGATATGTTCACCTTTGCGGGGGAGGAAGACAAAGCAAAGGTTGCGGAGCAAGTGTTGGGCTTCAGTGATCGCATCTGGCAGCGATTCTGGGAAATCGACAATCCATCGTGCCAAATGTTTAACGGCCTGTTTGCGCTTCTTCAGGATACTAAAGAAGATCTGGACACTCATTCCAAATTGGAGCTCCTCAACAACTGGGAAAACTATTGGCTGATGGAAACCGACATGGGCTTGGTGTGGAGGACCTATCTTGAGCTCTTGGCACTAGGCGATTACGCTGGAGCTTTCCCACATTGGGGTTACGCACAGACTAAGCCTTTGGGGTCTGATCAATTGTTGGTGGATTGCACGTGGAAAAAGGCATCATGACCGCAGGCAAGTTCGCGGTAGGTGATGGAGGAGTGCAGACCAGGGAATGAGTTCAGACTAAGACATTTTCCCCAGTTTCTGATACTGTGGTGATTCAAGCGGAGCCCTGTAGTCTTAGGCGAGCGGTTGGTGATATTGGCATGGGTCAGAGGTGCATGGAGCAGACGGGACGGCTGCTGCCCGAGGAACTCCACTCCCCGTTCAAGCGGGATGTTTCTCAGATGACCAGTGAGTACAGAGAATTGATATGAATGCTGGGAATGAAAATCTCACTCCGCCATCCGACCAAATTGTTCTGGTCTTGGCGAGAGGTGCTCGAATGGAGTCTTAACAGAGGGTCGAAAGTGTCCCCACTATTTTGAGAACAAGAGGGACGGTACTGGATTTGCGTCTCTCCGGGGGGAGCGCGATCTTGCAGGCGGCACGTCTGTTCAGGACTTGAAATCTTTTCGTCAATTTTTCGTGACCCACGGAGAACAAGCCGTGGCGAGCGAGGTCTATCAGTGTCAGAGGGGTATTGATTTTTCAGGGCAATTGGGAGAGGGCCGCTTCAGTATTGGGTTATTCCGTGTCTTCAGGGTGCACGGTTCGCTGCTTCACATCCCGTCGCTCCAACAAAATATTTCTATGACTTATGCCACAGCGCGGCCTTGCTTCATTTTCGGGGGGGGGTGCGTTGCCGCAACTCGCCGTCTGAAAGGCAACGCCTCGGAACCGTGATCCCACAAGCCGCAGAGGACCGAGAGGTCGAGTATGGGCATCCAAGAGCGGTTGGAAGAAAAGCGGGACGAAATTCCTTGGGTCGCTGCTACACACGGCGCGAGGAGCATGTTCCGATGACGCGTGGTGACCCTCCGCGTCACTGGGCAAGCCCAACGCAAATGAGCCTTCGATCGCCACGGTGCGAGCTCGCATCCCGTGCTGCCCGCTCTTCTCGTTGGAATTGCACCGGGCTACCGACCCGGCCCGAAGAAATGGCCGCTCTCGCGTCCGGCCAGTCTCGAGCTGCGCTTCGAAAGATTTCGGTGACGATCGAAACGAGACCGTGCAATCGCCACGGCTCATCTGCAGCATCGATATTTGCCAGACCGGTCGTAGGTATGTGGGATTCCGTTGGAATACAGCGAGACGAGTTGGGCAGACGGAAAGAGCAGATCAAAAAACAAAGCCTGACCCCGTATTCTCCACTTCTCTTGACACGGGAAAAGAATCCAGTTACTATGACTCTTAAGAGATAACTATTCTCTCAAAAGAAAAGGACTCGCCAAACGGACGGTCCCAATGGCTCGCGATGACTCAAGGAGAAGTGACGAGCGTTTTCAACAGATGCTTGACAAGCTCAAGAGTCTCGATTTCCGTATCACCCCCCAGCGTTTGGCCGTGATCCGTATTCTGGCCGCCAGTGAGGATCATCCTACCGCTGAACAAATCTTCGAAAAAGTCAAGACCGAGTTCCCTACCACAAGCTTAGCCACCATCTACAAGACTATCGCCCTGCTCAAGGGCCTCAATGAGGTTCTCGAACTGGGCTTTCCCGATGGGAGTAACAGATACGACGGGAACAAGCCGTTTCCCCACCCTCACGTGATCTGTACCAAGTGCCGGAAGATCATGGACCCTGAACTAATGAGTCTCGATGAGCTTAAGGACGAGATAGGCAAGAAGACAGGATTTAGAATTCAACATCACCGCTTGGACTTCTTTGGCGTGTGTCGGGAGTGTCAAGAGGATACGTGACATTTTTTTTTGATTACTGAGAGAGAATAGTTCTTGAGAGATAAAGATTCTCGAATCAGGAAGAAAGTGACCTTGTCATCAACGTGAAAACGGATGCTAAACTAGCCAGTGAAAGGAGGGCCTGGCGGTGTCGGATTTCGTTGTTTCTACGAGATCGTTCTCGTCAATCTGACGGGCTTTCGCGCGAGGGATTCAGACAACCAAAGGAGGAGACGTCATGAATGAAGATAGCAAGTCCCCGGTGATGGGCGGATCTAATCGGCCCGCTTTCGGTAAAGGCACGACCAACCGGGACTGGTGGCCGAACCAATTGAACCTGAAGATTCTTAACCAGAACTGTCCCATGAGCAATCCCATGGGTAAGGAGTTCAACTACGCTGAAGAATTTAAAAAACTCGACCTGCAGGCCGTGAAGAAGGACCTCTACGCGCTGATGACCGACTCGCAGGATTGGTGGCCGGCCGATTTCGGTCACTACGGCGGGCTCTTCATCAGGATGGCGTGGCACAGCGCGGGCACCTACCGCATCGGCGACGGCCGTGGGGGAGCGGGGTCCGGCACCCAACGCTTTGCGCCCCTCAACAGTTGGCCCGACAACGTGAACCTCGACAAGGCGCGCCGTCTGCTCTGGCCGATCAAGCAGAAATACGGCCGCAAGATCTCCTGGGCAGACCTCATGATCCTCGCCGGCAATTGCGCGCTTGAGTCGATGGGCTTTAAGACCTTCGGCTTCGGCGGCGGGCGCGAGGATGTCTGGGAGCCGGATGAAACCTACTGGGGCGCCGAAAAAGAATGGCTGGCTACGAGCGACAAGCCCGGGAGCCGTTACACCGGCGACCGGGATCTGGAAAACCCCCTGGCGGCCGTACAGATGGGCCTGATCTACGTCAACCCGGAAGGGCCGGACGGCAACCCGGATCCCCTCTTGGCGGCCAAGGATATCCGTGAGATCTTTGCTCGCATGGCGATGAACGACGAAGAGACTGTGGCGCTCATCGCCGGCGGTCACGCCTTCGGCAAAACACACGGCGCCGGCCCGGCGTCCCATTTGGGGCCTGAGCCCGAAGCCGCCCCCATCGAGGAACAGGGCCTCGGCTGGAAGAGCAGCTTCGGCACGGGCAAAGGCGGAGACACGATCACCAGCGGCATAGAGATCACATGGACCCAAACGCCAACGAAGTGGAGCAACAACTTTTTCAGGAACCTGTTCACCTACGAATGGGAATTGACGAAGAGCCCGGCCGGTGCGTACCAGTGGCGACCAAAGGGTGGCGCCGGTGCCGGCACGGTACCGGATGCACACGACCCGTCGAAGCGTCATGCCCCGGGCATGCTGACCACGGACATTGCCTTGAGGGTCGATCCTATCTATGAAAAGATTTCAAGGCGCTTTTACGAGAACCCCGACCAGTTGGCTGACGCCTTCGCACGGGCGTGGTTCAAGCTCACGCACCGCGACATGGGCCCTCGCTCGCGCTATCTCGGTCCGGAGGTCCCGGCCGAGGAACTGATCTGGCAAGACCCAGTACCCGCGGTCGATCATGAGCTGATCAACGAGCAGGACATCGCAGATCTTAAGGGCAAGATCCTGGCCTCCGGCCTGTCCATCTCGAAACTGGTCTCGACAGCGTGGGCGTCGGCGTCCACGTTCCGTGGCTCCGACAAGCGCGGTGGCGCCAACGGTGCGCGCATTCGTCTCGCGCCCCAAAAGGATTGGGAAGTCAACCAACCAACCCAACTGAAGACTGTGCTGCAGACCCTTGAGGGAATCCAAGAGGAATTCAACGCCGCGCAGTCTGGCGCAAAGAAAGTGTCACTCGCCGACTTGATTGTCCTGGGTGGATGCGCAGGTGTCGAGCAAGCTGCGAAGAATGCAGGTCACAATGTGACCGTTCCCTTCACACCCGGACGCACAGATGCGTCGCAGGAGCAAACCGACGTGGAGTCGTTCGCCGTACTCGAACCGGTTGCAGACGGGTTCCGCAACTACCTTAAAACCAAATACGCCGTGTCGGCAGAGGAACTGCTGGTGGATCGTGCGCAACTGCTGACGCTGACCGCTCCTGAGATGACGGTTCTCGTTGGCGGCATGCGGGTCTTGAATGCCAACTTCGGACAGTCCCAGCACGGCGTCTTCACTAAGCGGCCAGAGACGCTCACCAACGACTTCTTCGTGAATCTGCTTGACATGAGCACGACATGGCAGGCAACCTCGGAAGACGAAGACCTGTTCGAGGGCCGTGATCGGGCAACGGGCTCACTCAAGTGGACAGGCACCCGTGTCGACCTCATTTTCGGTTCAAACTCCCAACTTCGGGCTGTGGCGGAAGTCTACGGATGTGAAGACTCCCAGGAAAAGTTCGTGCACGACTTTGTGGCGGTGTGGAACAAGGTAATGAACCTTGACCGTTTCGACCTCGCATGATCGTGGTGTAAACGTGGTTGAGGCTTCTGAAGCGTATTCTGAACTGCAAATCCGATCAACAGGAAGCGATAGCTGCCATGAATCAACCGATTTCTTGAACGCTCACAGAGGCTATTGCCAGTATATGAGGGCGGCGTTTCAATACAGTCGGAAATGCCGCCCTCTGTTTAGGCAGAGGTAAGCGTGGATCGCCGATTCGGATTTGAGATGATTGTGAGTGTAATGATTGTGCTGGCGGGGGCCCGCCTGCTTTCGGCCGGGGCGGGCCAAGTGATTGAAAATTCTATCGGCATGCAATTTGTGCGGGTGCCGGCCGGGGAGTTTCTCATGGGCAGCGATGAGTCTCCCGAGTCCCTGGCTCTTGATTATCCGAAATATCCACGTGACCGCCTCACTAAGCTGAAGGACGAGGCGCCCGTTCATGCCGTTCGTATCACCCGTCCGTTTTATCTCGGAAAATACGAGGTGACGGTAGGGCAGTTTCGGAAATTTCTCGAGACTTCCGGCTACAGACCGGAGTCTGAGGCAGACGGCACAGGCGGTTACGGTTACAATCCGGCTTATGATCCGGCGACAACGGAGCGGGGAGACGCCTTTGACGGCCGAGATCCTCGGTATTCTTGGCGCAATCCGGGTTTTCACCAAACCGAAGATCATCCGGTCGTGAATATTACCTGGAATGATGCAGTAGCCATGGCCGAGTGGCTGAGCCGTGCGGAGGGCAGGCGGTATCGTCTGCCGACCGAGGCGGAATGGGAATACGCCTGCCGGGCTGGAACGAGTACCCGTTATTACAGCGGAAATTCACCTTCCACTCTATCCGCAATTGCCAACACCTTTGACGCCGCAGCGGCCCCTTACTGGCCCCAATGGAAAGATTTCGCGCTGGCAGAAGATGATGGCGTGGCTTTTACCGCGCCTGTGGGGAGTTTTTCGCCGAATGCCTTCGGGTTGTACGACATGCTCGGCAATGTCTGGGAGTGGGTTTCAGACTGGTATAGTGAAACCTACTACGCCGAATCCCCGTTGGTTGACCCGACTGGCCCGGCATCCGGCCACCAGCGCGTGCGCCGGGGAGGCTCCTGGCACACGTGGTCGCTTTACGCGCGAAGCACCTTTCGCAACTGGAACACTCCGCAGACCCGATACCCGCTGGTCGGTATGCGCCTCCTGTTAGAGGATGAATGATGGGCGGGCAATTTATGGCTAATTCTATCAGGAATTGTTCGCAATGTCGTAATGCGTAAAGGGTCCAGGCTTGAGATCTTCGCGCCAGCAAAGATCGCGGTGATGATCGAAACGAGACGCGGCACAAGGCAAGAAACCGTCTCAGAACTCGGGAAACAGCAGAAACAGTGCTACGGTGAGATAGGATACTGCCCATGGAGCCCTCACCCCACCCTCTCCCAGAGGGAGATGGCTCTGTCATTCCGGGCGGTTGCACGTCCCCTCGCCCTTCGAGAGGGCTAGGGTGAGGGTGCTAAAAAGGAGGCGTGCCACGATCTTAACATCTGCCGCAAATCCGCGAGACAGTTTCGCAAGGCTCATCCGCATCATCGATATTCGCGCGAGGGGAGGTAGCCTGTGTCGGATTCCGTTCCCTTGTGGTCAGGGGGGGCGGCCACGGGAGAAAGAGAAAAGCAAGAAACAAAGCCTGACCCCAAGCCGGTTCTCTTGACATCCTCGGACCAGAGGCTCAATTTGTACCAAACAGTCGGTACTGTCGAGGCAAGAATGGTCGCTACCTCAAAAGGCGAGAAGACGCGTGCCAGAGTGCTCGCTGTCGCGAGGGAACTAATCAATCAGAAGGGGTTTCGCAGCACGAGCGTGAACGACATTATCGAGGCCTCCGGCGTGAAGAAAGGGAATCTGTACTTTCATTTCGCCGGGAAAGAAGAGCTGGGCTTGGCTGTTCTCGGACAGGCTCACAAGGAGCTCATGGAGTTTCTTTCGAAGAGCATGAAGGGCGAACGGCCCCGGGAACGCCTGTCGAGCCTGCTCGATGCGGTATTCGAGAAGCAGCGGAAGACAAAATTCGTAGGCGGATGAATTTTTGGAAATACCGCTCTGGAATTGAGCGATGCGAATGACCGAATAGCTCAACTAATAAGAAACATTTTCCGGGATTGGACGAATGTCCTGGCCGAGGTCTTGCGTGAGGCGAAAGAGGCCGGAGAGATCAGGGTCCAAATCCAGCCGGAAGTGCTGGCGAAGCACATGGTTGCTACCATAGAAGGGGGCATCATGATGTCAAGGCTCAGCAAGAGCGGGGATCACCTTCGCGATTGCCTGAGCTCCATTCGCGTCTTGTTGGAAATAGATCCATCTTCATGACGGGATGTTGGGGGGCCGTAGGCAGAGTCCCAATGGCCTCCCAACGAAGCCTGTGGGGGTTTTCTTTTCAATTTTAGCTGTCGAGGTCAGAGGAAATAGTCATGAATGGTCAATTGTTCCGGAACATTGGCCGATTGTACGGTATCACCATCTGTGTGATAGTCGCGGTTATCGCTCTAGAGTCTAAGCAGGTAGCTGCAGAGAGCTCAAGCTTCCCGTACAACGGTTACGGTAAATTGCTGAAAACGTATGTCGACGATGCAGGAATGGTTAATTACAGTGACTTGAAAGCAAATCGCAAGCCTCTCGACGAATTTGCTCAGTCCATGTCTCGCCTTGATCCGAAGTCTTATGACGCATGGGCCGAAGCAGAAAAGATAGCATTCTGGATCAACGCGTATAACGCTTTGACTCTCAAAGCGATCATAGATCACTACCCCATCAAGGCCTCGTTTTTCAAATCCTTCGTCTATCCCGATAACAGTATCAGGCAGATTCCCGGCGTCTGGGATAAGATCACGTTTTCGGTGATGGGGAGGGAGATCACCCTCGATGGGATCGAGCACGACATCCTGCGGGCCAAATTCAACGAACCCAGGATTCACATGGCACTGGTCTGCGCTGCGATGGGTTGTCCTCCGTTGAGAAACGAACCGTATGTCGGGGGACAGTTGGATTCTCAGCTCCGTGACCAGACGACCAAGTTCCTGCGAGACCCTGCTAAATTTCGAATTGATCGCACCAGCAACCAGGTTTATCTGTCTCCGATTTTCGACTGGTTCGGCGAGGATTTCGTGAAGACATACAGCGCGACCCAAAACCTTTTAGGGTTTCCGGAAAAGCAAAAGGCCGTGCTCAATTTCACAAGCCGTCATGTGGAGCCTGGTGACAAGGGCTACCTCCTGACGGGAAACTTTTCCATCGAATACTTGAAGTACGACTGGTCGTTGAACGAGAAGAGGCAATAGTCGTGATTCCAAATATGTAAATATGTAGCCTCGGGCGGAAGCCTTGAGGGTTTTGGGGGAAAATACGCTGTAAGAATTTCGTCTCTCGGACGACCAACTGTCAGATCGAAGGGACTCAGCGAGACGGCTCGAGCCACGATCTTACGGGGGAAAGGGCTCGGACAACCGGTCGAATGGGGCCAGTCGAGAAAATCGCTGTTCAATGGGCCCGTCCTAGAGTCGAAACTGAATGCTCGGGCTGTCGCGACGGGGGATGAAATGAATCATGTAGCCGAACAAACGGGAAAGCGATCGGACCAGGGTTCAGCAAAGATACTTGCCCGAATGGTCCTCCTTGGTATGACAGCAATTGTCTTGGCGGCGTTTCTCCTAATCGTACCGGTGAAGCAATACCTCGCGGCAGCTCTTGAGTGGACGCAGGGACTCGGAATTTGGGGACCGTTGTTTGTCGCGGGCTTCTACGTGTTGGCAGCGATACTTTTTCTTCCGGGATCGGTTCTCACCTTAGGTGCGGGGTTCTTGTTCGGGGTGCCCGTAGGAGTGCTCACCGTTTGGGTCGGAGCCAACTTGGGAGCTATTGCAGCATTCCTGATAGGCAGGACTGTTGCGCGAGACTGGGTGGCCCAAAAGGTTAGTGGAAATCCGAAGTTCGCTGCCATTGATGAGGCAGTGCGAAGAGAAGGATTCAAGATCGTGCTCCTTCTCAGATTAAGCCCGGTCTTCCCATTCAACTTTCTCAATTACGCACTCGGTCTTACCAAGGTCTCATTCGGGAACTACGTGTTGGCCTCACTGATCGGCATGTTGCCGGCCACGTTGATGTACGTTTACTTCGGCTCCGCGGCAAGGTCCCTGACAGAGGTGGCTGCCGGCAAAGTGGAAGCGGGTGCTGCAGGCCAGGCATTCTTTTGGGCCGGCCTGGCGGCCACGATCGCCGTGGCAGTATTTGTCACGAGACTTGCTCGAAGGAGCCTGAAAGAAGTGGATGAGGCGGTAGCTCCTGACATCACGAACAACGCGCAGCCCCGCCCTCAGCCTTCTATGGAGCAGAAACTCGAGGTCCTCCCTGATGACGATTACAACCGGGAGTTGGTCTCTAATGTTCATCCACACGGTTGGAAAAATCCCGAGCCTGCAGATCGTTACAACCTCGTCGTTATCGGCGCAGGCACTGCCGGCCTCGTCACTGCGGCAGGGGCAGCCGGTCTCGGCGCAAAGGTCGCGCTCGTGGAAAGGCACCTTATGGGAGGAGATTGCCTGAATTATGGGTGCGTTCCATCCAAGGCCCTTATTCGGTCGTCCAGAGCGTACGCTGAAATCCGGGGCTCTCAAAACTACGGAATTGAGGTGGACGGAAAGGTGACCGTTGATTTTTCCTCCGTGATGGAGCGGCTGAGACAACTGAGGGCAAAGATCAGTCACCACGATTCCGCGAATCGGTTCAAGGAGCTTGGGGTTGACGTCTTCATGGGAAATGCCAAATTTACCGCCCCCAATACTGTAGAGGTCAGCGGTAAGTCCTTGCGGTTCAAGAAGGCTGTGATAGCCACTGGCGCGAGAGCCGTACATCCTGAAATCCAAGGTCTTTCCGAGGCGGGCTTTCTTACGAATGAGACGGTCTTTTCCTTGACCCAAAGGCCTTCTCGGCTTGCTGTCATCGGAGGTGGTCCCATAGGTTGCGAAATGGCACAGGCGTTCCAGAGACTTGGCAGTCAGGTGGTTCTCTTCCATAAGAATGATCACATACTCGACCGCGAGGACGGGGACGCTGCGGAAATCATTCAAAATCGCTTCATCAGAGAAGGGGTGCGGCTGATCCTTAATAGTGACCTGAAAGAGGTCCGCGTAGTAAATGGTGAGAAGGTTATTCACTTCGAGGTTGGTGGAAAACCGGATTCCGTTGCAGTGGACCAAATCCTTGTAGGAGCGGGCCGGGCGCCCAACGTGGAGGATCTGAATTTGGAGGCCGTAGGGGTGCAATATGACAAGCGAAAGGGGGTTTTCGTCGACGATCATCTGCGGACCACCAACCCGGCCATATTTGCCGCCGGTGACATCTCAATGAATTACAAGTTCACCCACACCGCGGATGCTGCTGCTCGAATCGTTATCCAGAACGCTCTTTTCGCGGGATCGAAGAAGCTCAGTGCTCTTACCGTACCCTGGTGCACGTACACTGATCCGGAAATAGCTCATGTCGGGATGTACGAGAGAGAGGCGGCAAAACGGGGCATAGCGGTTGACACGTTCGTCAGGCCTCTTGCCGAAGTTGACAGGGCTGTGCTCGACGGTCAAGACGAGGGGTTCGTCAAGATTCATGTGAAAAAGGCAACGGATCAGATCGTCGGAGCTACCATCGTGGCTGCTCATGCGGGCGAAATGATAAGCGAGCTCACACTGGCCATGGTCGGCAAGGTAGGGCTCGGGACGATTTCCAGCGTCATCCACCCGTACCCGACCCAAGCTGAAGCGATCAAGCAGGCTGCCGACGCGTACAATCGCACCCGGTTGACCCCGTTTCTCAAGACGCTGTTCACGAAATGGCTTTCCTGGACTCGTTAAGGCGAGCTTCCACATTCGATGTTGTCCGGAGGAGACACATGGATACCTACTATGATCCCAAAGACTTGCCGAAATTCGCCGACGTGGGTGACGAGGCGCCCGAACTTGCAAAGAAGTTCTTCGACTACTACGGAGCGGTGTTCGCCGAAGGCGAGCTCACCGAAAGAGAGAAGGCCTTGATCGCTCTGGCCGTGGCGCACGCGATTCAATGTCCGTACTGTATTGACGCCTATACCCAGGCCTGTCTGGAAAAGGGAGCCAGTCTCGGTGAAATGACGGAGGCTGTTCACGTAACTACGGCGATCAGAGGAGGTGCTTCCCTCGTTCACGCCACCCAGATGAGAAAGATCGCCAAGAAGCTTTCCATGTGACCGCGGAGGGCGTCATGGCTCAGGAACTAACGTCGGCAGACAAGTTGTCAAACGTTGAAAGGCACTCACTCCAAGGGTTCGAGCCTTTTGCAGCATGTTTGGCCAGGCACGGGCTTGAATTGAAGAGAGGCCAGACCAATACGCTGCAAATCAACGTTGGCCTGCTCTGCAACCAGGTGTGCCGACATTGTCATCTGGAAGCAGGCCCCAACCGCTCAGAAATGATGGACAAGAAAACCATTGACGAGGTTGTGGCTTACGCCAAGAGGGCAAGATTTCAGGTTGTGGACATAACCGGCGGCGCTCCTGAAATGAACCCCCACCTGGACTATCTCATTGAAGCCACAGCTCCTGTTACTCCGAGGTTGATGATGCGGGCAAATCTCACCGCTTTGGCCAAGGAGAACACGGACTACTTGCTAGATCTGTGCACGGCTCATCGGGTGGTCATCGTGGCGTCGTTTCCAGCCGTGAGCGCTTCTCAGACTGATGCACAGAGGGGGAAAGGCGTGCTGGAAAAAAGTGTCTCCATGTTAAAGAAGCTCAATAACTTAGGTTACGGCAGAGACGGAACAGGGTTAGAGCTCAATCTCGTTTCAAATCCCACAGGAGCGTTTCTTCCGGCATCACAGGCTCAGGCGGAAAAGAAGTTTAGAAGGGACCTTGAGCGAAAATGGGGGCTCTCCTTCAACAACCTGTTTACTTTTGCGAATGTGCCCTTGGGAAGGTTCCGTACCTGGCTTGCGGACTCGGGAAACCTGGATTCATATATGCAGAAGCTCTCGGCGAGCTTCAACCCTTGTACGGTTGAGGGCCTGATGTGTCGAACATTAGTGTCCGTGAATTGGGAGGGCTACTTGTACGATTGCGATTTCAACCTTGCTCGGGGAGTCTATCTAGCTGGTCGTAAGCGACACGTCTCCGAGATGGATGATTTACCGGAACCGGGGACACAGATACCGACAGGCAATCATTGCTATTCCTGCACGGCAGGATCGGGATTTACCTGAGGGGGCGCCATTGCGACCCGGGAGGGTGCTTGAGCGACGTGTCAGAAAAATCTGGCCTCCAGAGAACCACTCTGCGGCTAAGAACCCTGTGCTACCGGCCAGCAGAGCTTAACCGAAAGGACTCTTTCCAGTGCCCAGAGATATCCCCGTAGGTAATGGACGGCTTCTCGTATGCTTTGACGCTGACTACCGAATCCGGGATCTCTACTTTCCTCACATCGGCCAAGAGAACCATGTCAACGGCAAGTTATGCAGGTTCGGCATTTGGACTGACGGGATTTTCTCCTGGGTCGGACCAGAGTGGACGATTGATATCAGATATGCTGCGGACACTTTGGTCACCGACGTCAATCTGTATAACGAGAACTTGGGGCTGTTGCTTTCCGTTCAGGATGCAGTGGATTTTCACGAAGACATATACATCAGGGCGATCGAAATCGAGAATCTAAAGCCCCAGCGTAGGGAAGTTCGCATCTTTTTCACCCACGATTTCAGCATATACGGAAACGATGTAGGAGACACGGCAGCTTACGATCCCGAGACTTCGGGAGTGGTCCACTACAAAGCGGCCCGATATTTCCTGATGAATGGAGCCACGGACACCTGTCCGGGCCTTTTTGGTTTTGCAACGGGGCAGAAAGGCATTCGAGGACTCGAAGGAACCTTTCGCGATGCTGAAGACGGCGTTTTGTCGGGTAATCCGATCGCCCAGGGAGCAGTGGACTCCGTAGTCGCTCTCTCTATTGAGGTAGACGGAGTTTCCAAGGGCAGAGCCCATTATTGGCTAGCCGCAGGAGAAACCTGGAAAAAGGTCCGTGATTTGAATGCCATCGTCAAGGACAAGGGGCCGGAGGTACTGATCGGTCGAACTGCCGACTACTGGCGTTTGTGGGTACGCAAGGAAACCCCTCGCCTTGATTTGCTCCCGCAAAGCTCAGCCGACCTTTATCGGAGAAGCCTCCTCGTATTGCGGACACAGATGGACTGGCAGGGAGGGATAATAGCCGCAAACGATTCTGACATAATTCACTTCAACAGGGACACATATTCGTATGTCTGGCCTCGAGACGGCGCTCTTGTTGCCCATGCCTTGGATCAAGCAGGGTACGTAATGCCTGCCCAGGCGTTCTACCAATTTGCCGCGGACGTGATTCAGCGCGAGGGGTATCTGCTTCACAAATATAACCCGGACCGCACGCTTGCCTCCTCATGGCACCCATGGTTTAGCAACGGTACTCCCCAGTTACCGATTCAGGAAGACGAGACAGCCCTCGTTGTGTGGGCTCTGTGGCATCACTTCGTCAGGTACCGCGATATCGAGTTCATCAAGCCCTTGTACAAGCCACTCATAAAGGGCGCTGCGGATTTCATGTGTTCGTTCAGGGATAAGGAAACCGGCTTGCCCGCTCCGTCCTATGACCTATGGGAAGAGCACCGCGGAATCTGGAGCTTTACCGTGAGCGCAGTCTTCGGAGGACTAACGGCTGCGTCCTTATTTTGTACTGTTTTCGGGGAGAACGAACGAGCAGAAGGATATCGCAAAGCGGCGTCGGAAATACGCGATGCTGCTTCGACTTATCTGTGGAGATCGGATCTAAACCGCTTTTGCAGAATGGTGTACCGCAACGCTCAGGGCGAGTTGCATGGTGATCCCATCCGAGACTCGAGTATCTGGGGTCTCTTTGCATTTGGTCTGTATTCTGCTGACGATCCCAGGATCGTTTCGACTGTGTCTGACCTGAAGGATGCATTGTGGGTGGGACGGGGTGTGGGCGGAATGGCGCGGTATGAAAACGACTATTATCACCAAGTGAGCAAGGACGTGCCAGGCAATCCCTGGTTCGTGTGCACTCTGTGGCTGGCCGACTTCTTTGCCGAAAGAGCAACTGACGAAAAGGGGATAGCAGAGGCCGTAGATATACTGAGATGGGTAACCGATCACGCTCTGCCCTCAGGGATCCTCGCTGAACAGGTCCATCCTTTTACGGGAGACCCTTTGTCGGTTTCACCACTCACGTGGAGCCACGCGACCTTCGTGGCTACGGTGCACCGAATTCTCCGCCGTCTGGGAGCCATAAAAACCTGTCCGGAATGCGGCTCGCCTTTGACGGACCGTGAAAAGAGAGACGATTGGATACAGCGTTTATATTCGGAGGCGTGCGACAAGATCTACGGTATGTGCAGGATTGAATGAAGAAATGACCTGTAACTTCATAATTGCAATGGTAAAGGAGAAATGACATGAAACTGGCGATCGTAGGTCTCGGACGAATGGGAATGAATATGGCCAGACGGCTCATTGGAGCGGGCCACCAGGTGGTGGCATACAATAGGACACGCGAAAAAACCGATGATATTGTGAAGGAAGGAGCTCTTGGCGCCTACGCCCTGGCTGATCTTGCGGAAGCTCTTACTCCGCCGCGAGCCGTCTGGTTGATGCTCCCCGCAGGCGCCCCCGTTGACGAACATTTGGATCAGCTCAATAGGCTTCTTTCTCCGGGAGACATCGTGATTGACGGCGGTAACACGCATTTCAAAGACGATGCTCGCAGACAAACGTTGCTGTCGGAGAAGGGTATCCACTTCATGGACGTGGGGGTGAGCGGCGGCATATGGGGACTCAAGGAAGGGTACTGCCTGATGATCGGCGGGGATCCTGCGATTTACAAACATCTGGAGCCTGTGTTCAAGTCACTCGCGCCGGAGGAAGGGTATCTCTATTGTGGGCAAACAGGTGCAGGGCATTTTGTCAAGATGGTTCACAACGCGATCGAGTACGGCATGATGCAGGCTTACGCGGAAGGCTTCGATATCCTAGACAAGTCCCCATATGGCACCTCTCTCGACTACAGTAGTCTCTGTCATCTGTGGAACCGAGGGAGTGTCATTCGGTCCTGGCTCCTTGAGCTCGCAGAAGCGGCGTTCGCAAAAGACCCGAGACTCTCCGCGATCCAGGGATATGTGGAGGATTCCGGAGAAGGCCGTTGGGCACTCGAGCACGCTGTCGAGACTGGTGTTCCCGCCTATGTCACAGCTCTGTCCCTCTTCGCCCGGTTTCGATCGCGAGAGTCGAGCTCATTTGCAGACCGCGTGCTGGCCGCGCTCAGAAGTGAGTTCGGGGGTCACCCAGTGTTGCCGGCTAGGGAAAAGTGTTAGGCGGATTCATTCAACCAACTATTCGGTGCATCAAGATGGGGGAGGCCGGACATGGTGCTCTCGGTTGAAGATATCGACAGATATGTAGAAACGGTTGTTAGGGGACAAACTTCAGACCTTAGAATCCCTCGGGAAGCATGCCTTGTGGAAGGACCGCTGGAATCTTGCACCATAGTGATCTTCGGCGCGACCGGGGATCTCACGATCCGCAAGCTTGCTCCCGCTCTCTACAGCCTCTATCTGAAGGGTGTCTTACCCGATTCCGTCGCTATCGTCGGGGTAGCGAGAGCGGAGATGAGTCAAGCGCAGTTCAGAGAGAAAATAAAGGAGGCTGTTACTGGAATGGATCCCTCCCAGTGGGATCGCTTTGCCTCTTTGCTCTATTATCGAAGTATCCGTTTCGACTCTCCCGCTTCGTTCACCGAGCTCTCCTCCACCTTGTCCGAGCTTGACAAAGACCGTAATCCTCGATGCAACCGAATCTTCTATTTTGCAATTCCCCCCTCGCTCTATGAGGGCACAGCCGAGTTGTTGGGAGACGCGGGACTTTCCAGGGAGAATGAAGAGGGAAAAGGATGGGTTCGGCTGGTAGTGGAAAAGCCTTTTGGCAGGAATTTGAAGACCGCGATTGATCTTAATCGCACGCTTCACAAACATTTCACAGAGCGTCAGATTTTTAGAATCGATCATTACCTTGCCAAGGAGACGGTCCAGAATGTGCTCATGTTCCGCTTTGCCAACGCAATCTTTGAGCCCTTGTGGAACCGCATGTTCATAGACCGGGTGACTATAACCGCGGCGGAATCCCTCGGGGTCGAAAACCGGGCTCGGTATTACGAGGAGTCTGGGGTATTGCGTGACATGTTTCAGAATCACATGATGCAGCTCTTGGCCTTAGTAGCTGTGGAACCGCCGTCACGCATGGAAGCTGATTACGTACGGGACGAGAAATGCAAGGTGTTCAGATCGTTGAGGTTGCTCTCCCCGGCCGATGCGACACGGCATGTGGTTTTGGGACAGTACGTGGCCGGAACGATCGACGGGAAATCTGTTCCAGGCTACCGGGAAGAGCCGGGCGTTAATCCTGACTCGCTCACTCCTACGTTTGCTACCGTGAGGGTGTTTGTTGATAACTGGCGATGGCAGGGCGTTCCTTTTTATCTCACATCGGGAAAAAGGCTAGCTAAGAAGATGACGGAAATCGTCATCGATTTCAAGAAGGCGCCTCATTCGATGTTCCGCGGCATCCTTGGAGAGGTCATTGGCCAAAACCGGCTCACTTTAGGAATTTATCCGGATGAAAGAATTCATTTGAGCTTCCAGACGAAGAACCCGGGCGCAAAGGTTTGCCTCCGCTCGGTAAGAATGGACTTCGATTATCGACAAGATTACACAGGCCCTATTCTGGACGCATATGAAAAGGCGATCATCGATTGTATCCAGGGTGATCACATGCTGTTCTGGCATCAGGACGGAGTCGAATTGTCCTGGTCCTTCCTTGAACCTATCCTGGAAGCTTGCGGGGACTGCTTCGACAAAGGTCCGGAACTTCAGTTCTATGCGGCGGGCAGTTGGGGGCCGGAGGAAAAGCATGCCTTGACCTGACCATGGGGATGGTGACGTTTTGGATGATGGAAAACCGCCCTCAGTGGAGGCTTGACAGGTGGCCGAGAAATCTCGCGATATAAAGGTCTGTTCAAATTTGTCTGAGCTCAGCGAATACGCTGCCAGGTTCGTTGCAGCCTCAGCTCTTAGATCGGTCCGGGAGCGTGGCCGTTTTTGCCTTTGCCTTTCCGGTGGCTCCACCCCAAGGGAAACGTACGCAAGATTGTCAGACCACCCGTTTCGCAGCGAGATACCTTGGCACGACGTCCATGTCTTCTGGGGTGACGAGCGATGCGTGCCGACGAATCACCCTGACAGTCTCTACGGAATGGCTTGGGAATTGATGCTATCCAAGGTGCCGATACCTCCTGAAAACGTGCACCGACTGAGGGGCGAATCGAAGAATCCGAGCGATGCTGCGGCCGAGTATGAAGAAATGCTCCGAGATTTCTTCCGTCTGAAAATCCACGAAAAACCTCGCTTCGATCTCATCTTGCTGGGAATGGGCGCTGACGGACATACGGCATCCCTGTTTCCCGGAACCAGAGCCTTGGAGGAGAAACGGCGCTTGGTCGTAGCCAATTACGTGCCGGCACTGAAAGCCAACCGCCTAACCTTGACTCTTCCCGTGCTGAATAATGCGGCAATGGTAATGTTCCTCGTTGCCGGAGAGAGCAAGTCCTCCTCGGTCGGATCTGTCCTTCGCGATACTCGCGAAGAGAAGCGTTTGCCTGCTAGCATGATAGATCCGCTGGATGGTCGGGTGCTGTGGGTGCTTGACCGGAAGGCCGCAAGCCAATGGATACAGACCGATTCCGGCTCGTCCGATGTCCACGAATTGCTTTAAATGCCTGGGGGTCAGGTCTTGTTTTTTGACCAACTCATGATGACGATGGTCTCCCAACAGGTCACTTGCCTGGTCTAGACCGACCAGGAGATTTTGGGAGGTGACAGGAAGATCAAGAAACAAGACCTGACCCCTTGTCTCGTCCCAGGAAAGGGCGGGGTGACCCCGCCCGAAGTAATGTTACATCACAAGTGAATTTCCTCAAGGGACCTTAGTGGTCGACGGCACAAATACGGTACTGTATCTACACCGCGGGGTACGTGGTGAGCGCATCGTTGGCACTGTAGGGGCCGGGCCTTGTGCCCGCCCTGGGCACCCACAAGGGGTGCCCCTACGTCGTGGCACATTACGTGACCGTATTTAGGAAACGGACCACTTGGCAACAGTCTCCATCTAGAACAAGCCATATGGTTTTCCGGTCTTCAGATTCACATCCACTCTCCGAAAGGCGGGATTGGAGCTGGTACCAGGCATCAGGCTGATGGTGCCAGTACACGGGCAGATGTACTTGGCGCCGCTGTAGAGCAGGAAGTCCCGTACTGCCAAGTTCCAGTTCTTGGGCACGCCTTTCCTCGTGGGATCGTGGGTCAGCGACAGGTGCGTCTTCACCATCATCACATGATAATCCCGAAACTTGGGATCGGCTTCAAACTCCTTCGCTTTGGCCTCTGCCTCGGGCGTATAGACCACCCCGTCGGCACCGTACACCTCCCGTGCGATGACTTCGATCTTTTCACGTAGCGGCATCTCCTTAGGATAAAGGAACTTGAAGTCCACCTTCTCCTTGCAGGCTTCCACCACCGCGTCCGCCAGCTCCAGGGCCCCATCACCGCCGTAGCGCCAGTGGTTGCCCTCCGCAGCCCGGACCCCTTCGGCTTCGGCTGCCCGTTTGATCATCTTGACCTCCTCATCGGTGTCGGTGGGGAAGCGGTTGATGCAGACCACCGGTTTGATCCCGGACTTCTTGACGATGTTGATATTATGGATCAGGTTCTCCATACCACTCTCCAGCCAGGCCAGCGTCTCGGGGGTAGACGTGTAGTATTCGTCAGGGATGGGTCTGCCCGGCCGGACGGGCAAGGCGTTGACCCCGTGGTGCTTCAGAGCTCGAATGCTGGTGGTGAGCACCGCCACATTGGGTTTGAGTCCGCTCTCACGGCACTTGATGTTCCAGAATTTCTCAAACCCTAGGTCGCAGCCGAAGCCAGACTCGGTGACGTGATAGTCGAAGAGCTTCAGGCCCAGCTTGCACGCGACGATGGAGGACTGGGCTACCGCGATGTTGCCAAAGGGCCCGGCGTGCACGAGGACGGGCTGCATTTCCACGGTAGCGCACAAGGTGGGGTTGATGGTCTTATACATCCAGGCTGCCATGGCCCCAGCGCACTCCAGGTCCTCGGTTGTGACGGGGTTGCCCTTCTTGTCATAGGCCACGGTGATTTCTCCCAGGCGCCTGCGCAGGTCCGGCAGGTCGCTAAACATGGAGAGGATAGCCATCACTTCCGAAGCCACGGCGATTGTGAAACTGGAGTCCATCTGGAAGCCGTCCATCTTGGTGCCCCGGCCGATGGTGATGTTCCGTAGCGCCTGGGCGCACAGGTCAAAGCACCATTTCATCTCGACTCTTCTTGGGTCAATGTCCAGCCGCTTGAGAGGGATCTTGGCTAATTGCTCGTCGTCGTAGTTGAACTCGTGCTGCAGCCGCGAGGTGAGCGCAACCATGGCCAGGTTGTTGGCGATCATGATCGCGTTGATGTCCCCCGTGAGTCCCAAGGAAAAATCGGTCATGGGAATCAACAAGGCGATACCGCTGCCGGCCGCTGTGCCCTTAATGTTCATGGTGGGACCGCCGGAGGGTTGGCGGATGGCCCCGCCCACGTTCAAGCCTCGCTTGCCCAGGCCTTCAATCAGGCCCATCGTGGTCACGGTCTTACCTTCCCCTAGGGGAGTAGGGGTGATGGCGGTGATGTCGATGTAATAGCCGTCGGGCCTATCTTTCAGGCGCTCCAAGATGGCCTGGTAATCTACCTTGCCGATTTTTCGGCCGTAGGGAATGCGCTCTTCGGGCAAGATCCCAATCTTCTCACATTGCAGGTTAAAATCCAGTTCTTCTTCGGCGAGCTCGCCAATCTGCCAGTCTTCCTGTTTGGTGGGATCATACTTGGCCATAATATAACCTCCTGG
Source organism: Thermodesulfobacteriota bacterium (assembly GCA_040753915.1). Classification (GTDB taxonomy): domain Bacteria; phylum Desulfobacterota; class Desulfomonilia; order Desulfomonilales; family Desulfomonilaceae; genus JBFMDN01. Next base: position 53,837 of record JBFMDN010000027.1, read on the forward strand.
CTTAGGCTGAGATCTAACTCACATGCTCCGGCACCCTTCTACTTTCCTTTCAGCATGCCCAATCGATCGTTTCGTGCCCTTTCCTGTCCGGTTCAATAAGGTGTGACCCTCTGTCAGGACAAGAAATGCTCTCTCTTAAGGGGGAAAAGTACCCGTTGCTCGCGCGAGAATGTTGTACTGTCGATCATAAGCCGCATTGGTCCCATCATGTTGGTAATGGAGACTGAATCTGCGTGAGACCACCAGATTAGACTGCCTCCACATTGGGATGGCATCATGACCGAAGTCGACCAACGCGCGGCGCAGCCAGGTGGCAACGGATTCCCCTTGCATTGCCCTCGATCCGGCCCCGGCCGCTAACAGGACATCTTAGTTGTTGCTTGCCGTTATTCCCAATCACCCGTACGAGGGAGCCACGTCTTTGAGAGTTCTCTCAGAGAGAAAAGTCTCATAGTTGTAGATCAGTCTCTGGACCACTGCTTCGGCTAACCGTTTGAAGAATGTCATGCCGCTTGCGGTATCTTTCTCGAGTATTTTCAGGAGCTTGTCATTATCAATTTTCACTACCTTGCTGTGGAAAACACACTGCGCGGTAGCTGTGTAAGTAGGTCGGTCAACTAACCCAGTCCATCCGAAAGCCTCGCCTGGGACGCTGACCGTGTAGGTTATTTCAGATTGCGTTCCGATGGAGAGTCGAACCCTCCCTTCAACGAGGATGTAGAAGTGCCGTGCGGGAGCGCCAGCCTCAAAAATGAATGTGCCTGGTTCGTAGGACTCTTCGACCGTGATCTTGGAGATCTCGTTCGCAGTCTCTGGGCTCATATCCTTGAACAGGTTTGCTTCCTGGATAATCATAGGATTGTCCTTTCGTTGGAAGACGCTAGCGCATTCGGGTTGAATTCGAACAGATCCCTCTTCCTTCTCACTCTTCTGGTTCAGGTTGCTCTTCTTTGTCGCGGTTCCTCCTTTGCCGGTCTTTGAGTCGGCTCTGCTCGCAAACTTTCTAGGCAAAGTCCTGAAACAACCTTTCGGACGCCTTTACTCTTTCAGCAGCGGTTTTGCGCAGGGGATCATCCATGATGTCCCTTCTTTCAACCTCAGGAATTACCCAGACCGATTGATAGTTCACCGCTCCCAGCTTCTCGACATGCCTCCAAACGGACACTCTTGTCCGTGAGGGACGTGACGGCAGTGCATATGAACAAAACAGCCTTCTCATGTAATCATTGTTATCTTGAGTGCCATGAGAGTCAAGTGGAACTTCATTCTGTCTGAGTCGAGTCAGTTATGAGCAAAGGAAAGCTGGTTGTGCTCCTGGGCCGCAAGTGCCGGCTACGACCTGAGGATCGTATTTGAAATGGTAAATTATGAGGGCTCGGAGGCCATTCTCTTGCAGACGGTGGGAACCCACGACGAAGTATATTGAAAGTCTGGTTCCGCTTCAGGGTGCAATAAAACCTGACCGAAACCCACATGAGTCCACCCTTAACCGTTCACGTGCACTCATTCACTCGCGGCCTGCCCCCGCTACAGGGCCGGGTGCAAAGACACTGTGATGATCCAGATGAGACGGGGCAATCGGGAAGTCTTATCTGCAGCATCTGAAGGCCTCACTTGATCGATACTGCCATCATGGGAAGGTCTTGTCCCTTGATCTGAATCATGTACTCTGCAGTGAGGAGGATGAGACGGTGGCGAAGGGAAAGGCAAGAAACAAGGGCTGACCCCGAGGAGGAAGACCATGGGAACGCATTCCCGCATAGTTAGACCGTCGTCCCGGGGCTGTTATGGAGTCTGTCAGGTATTGGTCCATATTGAAGGCAATAGGATCGTTCGAGTTACCAGGGACCCGGATAGTCCCACCAGTCGGGGGTTTATATGTCCCAAAGGCAGGGCCGCGCCGGAAATGCTCTACCACCCGGATCGATTAAAATTCCCGATGCGTCGCGCTGGCGCTCGCGGGAAAAATAGGTGGGCGCGGATCTCTTGAGATCGCGCAGAGGGTTCGTCATTTGAGGAGCGACACAATTTTGGTTGACCGAGGGGCGCGCGGTAAAGTACGCTCATAAACGGGATAGGAGGAACCTTTGCAGTCACATGAGGCAGATTTTGCCCGAGCCAAGTCTGGGCGCATCTTTGAGGCTTCATCTGTCTCAGGCGGACACTGCCAAGACCGGATTCCTGGGCAAGCGTAACCGGAATGGCACGACCGCCGCATGATTCCGGATTCAGGGTCTTTTATGGTTCGGGGACGCTCGCGGCACTCCGGAGAGGGCGCGTGGCAAAATTTCCCCGGACTCTTGAAGGAATGCCTGACCGAGTACGCCATTCTCACACCGATTGGTCTATGAAAGGGGGAACATCATGGCGGTCAAGGTCCTCATCACCAGGATATTCAAGAAAGACCACCTCGAAAAGGCATATCAGCCACTGATGGAGCTCAGGGCGGTAGTAACGCTTCGCAGGGGATATGTTTCCGGAGAAACCCTGGTCAGCTCGGAAGACCCGAGGAAGGTACTGGTCATCAGCCACTGGGCTACTCGGGAACGCTGGGAAGAGTGGCAGGCCGATCCGAGACGGCAAGAGTTCATACGTCGGATGGAAGAGTTATTGGAGGGCCCCGAACACGTAGAGATCTTTCTCATAGGCGCGGATCTCCCGGTGTGGGCGGAAATAGTCTAGGCATCGCAGCGGGGATTGCCCGGCGATGGCATGGGCCGACACCCGGGGCAGTTGTCCGTGCGGACGGGTGTTCCGGGGGCAAAGGGGGAGGTTTGTCCTTTATTCGGCAGGCATCTTCTCCTGTGCTGCCAGGATAACCACAATGTCTTGACAGACCCGTTGATGGCGCCTCGAACGAGGCCGTTGCGCTGTGACAAGTGTCCGAGAAAGCTTGATCGAAATCGCTATCTTCCTCAGGTCTTGTGTCTTGATCTGAATCATGTACCCTGCAGTGAGGAAAGCAAGAAACAAGACCTGACCCCAGGCTTTACATGACTTTTAAGGAACGGCTAAGAAGGCTCGGTGAGAAAGTGGATCAGCTTGCAGCCAGCATGGCCGTACAGCAGGTAACCGAGGAAATCCGGGAGACGGTGGCTGAAATCCGCCACCTTGTGAAGGATTGCGAAGGAGAGTGGACAAAGATCGCCGCAAACTTTGAAGGGGAAATCAAGGAGCTGAGGCTCACAAATGAGATGCTGCAAGCAAAGGGCGCTCTCCATGAAGCTGTCTTCGAGAATTCCGACGATGGAATAGTGATAACCACGCGGGGAGGGAATTTCCTGGCCGTGAATCGGGGGTTTGTCCGCCTGGTCGGTTGCAAGACCAAGGAGGAGGTTCTTGCCAGAAGAATCCAGGATTTCTATGCAAATCCCAGTCAACGTCTCCGAATGCGGCGAAAAGTGGATAGGTCCGGAGTCGCAACAAACTTTGAGCTCAAGCTTCGGCGCATCGACGGGACCGAGGTCGATACTCTCCACACCATCAATGCTCGGTTGGACACAGAGGGCCGAGTCAGCGGATATCAGGGTATCATGCGGGACATTACGGAACAGAAGCTGGCCCGAAAGGCGCTGCAAGAGGCCCGCGACGAGCTCCAGGTACGCGTCCGCGAACGCACCGCCGAACTGGCGGAAGCAAATGCCCGCCTCAGAGCTGAAATCCTTGAGAGGGCTCGTGCGCAAGAGGCCCTAATCCTCAGTGAAGAGCGGATGAGAGCGATTTTCGAGGCGGCCACAGAATGCATATTTATCAAGAATCGTTCACTAAAGTATACGCTGGTGAACCCATATATGGCAAATCTGTTGGAACTTCCGGCAGGCGAGATTGCAGGCCGGGTCGATGAAGAACTCTTCGGCAAGGAAGCGGGACAGCACCTCAGACAGGTGGACCAGCGAGTGCTTGCGGGGGAAACGATCGAAGAAGAACATACCCGCCCAGTGAAAGGATTGCCCACAACCTTCTTGGACGTACGCTCACCTATTCGAAACAGCAAGGGGCAGATCATTGGTATATGCGGGATATCACGAAATATAACGGACCGAAGCAGGATCTTTTCCCTCAATGAGGGTACGCCCGAGGAATACCATTCCCCTGCCATGCGTGCGGCATTGGCCAGAGCCAGCGTTGCTGCAAATTCCGATCTCATAGTGCTCATCGAAGGAGAAAGTGGCAGCGGGAAAGACTACCTGGCGCGCTACATTCACAATAACTCGAAGCGTAGTGGCGGCCCGTTTTATGCCATCAATTGTGCTGCTATTACCCAAGACCTGGCAGAATCCGAGCTGTTCGGGCATGAAGCCGGGGCATACACCGGGGCAATGAGGCGCAAACGAGGACTCGTCGAATTGGCTGAAGGTGGGACTCTGCTCTTGAACGAAATCGGGGAGTTGTCATTGCCGATACAGGCCAAATTGCTCACGTTCCTGGACACATTCTCCTTCACCCGAGTTGGTGGAGAGAGAAGTGTGACAGTCAACGTGAGAATTATGGCAGCCACGAACAGAGATTTGAGTCAAGCCGTTTCCAGGGGCGAGTTTCGGCGAGATCTCTTCTTTCGCCTGAATGTGTTCGGCATCCGGGTACCGCCTTTGCGTGAACGGCTTGCAGATATACCAGTGTTGACGCGACAGATCGTTGGCCAACTGGCCCGAGAGCACAGGCTTACGGCGGGATTGAGCGTTCGCCCTGAAGATATGGAAAAATTGATGCGGTACGCCTGGCCAGGAAACGTACGGGAGCTCAAGAACGTCTTGGAACGCTCAGTCATGCTTTCCGAGGGTCCGGACCTGAGGCTTGATTTCTTGGAAGTGGCAGAACCTAATCAATGTGAGTCACCCTGGACAGTGGAATTTCCTCCTTCTCCCTCCATCACATCTGCCATAGGGGAACTGAAACGCCAGTTTATAGAGTTGGCGTTGCAACGGACAGACGGCAACAAGTGTGCGGCAGCGCGCATTTTGGGAATTTCTCGGTATGCGCTTCAGCGCCAGATGAAAGCTCTGAAGATGGGCTGAGCGGGTACCGCTCACTGAGGACCTCAGTTTGGGCGATATCGCCCAAACTAAAGTACCTTGTGATAGTAGGAGGTTGAGGAGACAATCTCCATTTGTAGGGCGAAACCGCCCAAACCCGTGCAGGCGATGGCGCGATCCTGGCCCGAACCCGGCGTTGATGGATTCCCTCAACATCCCAACAGGATTCGCCTTTTCCTCTTCATGCCGCCAGTCGATACTACTGGCACAGAGAGTGCATAACAAATGCCCCTAATGGCTGTGGCTCACTGCCGCAAAAACAGGAACTTCGCATGCCGCGGGGCCAACGAAAGCACGGAATCACGTGCGAGTTACTTAGCATGCGCGACGCCTTGATGTGAAGCTTGGACACCCGATAGCGCAAACCTTCGAGCCAGTAAGGCTAGCGGGGGTAAAGGTCATCTTGTTGTCTCTTCCTCAAATATGTAGACTGCATGGCCAGGGAGTCATGGTTTCTCTTATAAACCATATGTCCCAAAAAGATCTGAACCAGGAGGTGTAGCATGCTGAAGAAGCGGTCTTGGGCCTTCGTCTGTGGTTGCCTAGTGGCGCTGTTGCCGGTTCTGATGGCGGCAGGTCCCGGTTATTGCGCAACTACAACGCTGACGTATTCCATTTTCTTTCCTGCCACACACGGCCATTGCATCTTGGCCACGGAATGGGCCAAAGAAATCGAAAAGCGCACCAACGGTGCGGTGAAGATCAACATGTTCCCGGGGGGTACCCTCACGCCTGCTGACCAGTGCTATGACGGTGTTGTGAAGGGGATATCCGACATCGGCATGTCCGTGGTCAGCTATGTCAAAGGACGGTTCCCGTTGAGCGAAGTTATTGACCTTCCTCTGGGTTACAGAGGCGGAAGCCAAGCGACCAAGCTGTGCAACGCATATTTCGCCAAGTTTAAACCCAAGGAGTTCGACGACGTAAAGATCATGTACTTCCACGGCCACGGTCCGGGCATTGTAAACACAAAGAAGCCCGTTGAAAAACTGGAGGACCTGAAAGGCATGAAACTGCGGTGCACGGGAACCAGCGCCAAGGTGGCGGCGGCCCTGGGCGCCACTCCTGTGCCCATGCCGCAGACAGACACCTATGACGCTCTTCAGAAAGGCGTGGTGGAGGGTGTGCTTTCACCCATCGAAGTGCTCAAGGGGTGGAAATTCGCTGAAGTGACCTCATCGACCACGCAGAATTTCGGTTCCTCTTACTCGCTGTTGTTCTTTGTAGCCATGAACAAGAAGAAGTGGGAATCCCTGCCCAAGGATGTCCAGGAAACAATTGAGAAGATAAATCAGGAGTGGATTGAGAAAACGGCTCAACTTTGGGTGGATCTAGACAAGGAGGGGACCGAGTTTGCTCTCTCTAAAGGACATAAGATTATTCCTCTGTCCAAAGAGGAAGATGCACGGTGGGCCAAACTGGTAGAGCCCGTCCTCCAAGAGTATGTGAAAGGAACCGAAGCCAAAGGACTCCCTGGTGCAGAAGCCCTGAAATTCTGCCAGGAATGGCTGAAAAGCAACCCCTGACAATATACCTCTTATCCGCCCTGATTTGACTGCATAAGTCGATCATCAGGCCGAGTGATCGCGAGCCATGGTAAAGACACTATCTTCCATAGTTAGAGTCCTGTCCCGAGTGATGTATTCCATAGCCGGCCTCGCGCTGACAGCAATGATGTTGCTCACGGTCGCGGACGTGATCCTCAGGACCTTTAAGAGGCCTATAGTGGGCACGTACGAGATTGTGGGGTTACTTGGCGCTGTAGCAATGGGTTTTGCCATCCCTCAGACCTCAAGAGTGCATGGGCATGTCCTGATGGATTTTCTCACCACCAAGCTGCCCATCGCACTTCAAAAGGTGTTCCTGGTTCTCACCAGGTTGTTGGGGATCGCCATTTTCTTCATTATCGCGTGGAATCTCTGGGTCTTGGGAAGCGACTACGTCAGAACGGGCGAGACGACGCTGACGCTTGAGTTCCCGCTTTATCCGGCAGCGTATGGCATCGCCATATGTTGCTTCATAGAGTGCGTCGTGTTGTTCATTGAGCTGCTCGAAGTAGGAAAACAGGAAACGGAAACATGAGTGTCGCGACGATAAGTATCCTGGTCATTTTGCTGCTCTTCGTTTTTTTCCTCATGGGGCTTGAGATAGGCTTCTCCATGGCTCTAGCGGGATTCATAGGTTTTGCGGCCATAGTCAATGTGAACGCCGCTCTTAACCTGGTTGCCAAGGACGTGTACGCCGTCCTGTCTTCCTATGGCTTCACGGTCATACCGATGTTCGTTCTCATGGGGCAATTGGGAGCGAGCGGCGGCGTCGCGCGGAACCTTTATGACAGCGCCTATAAGTTCATAGGGCACATTCCCGGCGGGTTGGCAATAGGCACCGTGGCGGCAGCAACCGCTTTCAAGGCCATATGCGGCTCGTCTCCCGCCACGGCTGCAACGTTTGCCACGATTGCCGTGCCGGAAATGGATCGGTACGGGTACGATCGAAGACTGTCCTGCGGAACAGTCACGACGGTCGGCACGCTTGGAATACTCATTCCGCCGAGCGTGGTGCTTATTATTTACGGTGTTCTCACCGAAACATCCATCGGCCGCCTCTTCTTGGCAGGGATAATACCCGGCCTACTGGTGGCATTTTCTTTTGCGGCAACATTGCTCGGCTGGAGCATTCTTAATCCCAAGCTAGGGCCGAAAGGCGAGAAATCGACCTGGAAGGAACGGTTCGCGTCGCTGCCTCCTGTGATTTGGGTTCTCGTGATCTTCTTCTTGGTGGTCGGAGGGCTCATGCAAGGATTCTTCACCCCGACAGAGGCTGGAAGCGTGGGTACCTTTGCCGTCTTGTTGCTTACCTTAGCAAAAAAGGATATGGACCTGAAACGCTTTGTAAAGGCGGTGAGCGACACTCTTCGCATCGGATGCATGGTTCTGATGCTCTTGGCCGGCGCGACTATTCTGGGTCATTTCTTCGCAGTCACACGTACCCCCTTTCTGGTGGCTAGCTGGCTGGAGAGTCTCCATGTAGACCGAAACATAATCATATTCATAATCATTGGGGTCTACCTTGTCGGCGGTTCGTTTATCGAGGATTTGGCATTCTTGATTCTGGCCACTCCCATCTTTCTGCCAGTGGTCTTGAAGCTCGGATATGATCCGGTCTGGTTTGGCATCATAATAAGCGTGGTCACAATGATAGGGGTCATTCTTCCCCCCATGGCCATTAACGCCTTCGTGGTGTCAGGGGTAACCAAGGAGCCGATTTCTACGGTGTACAAGGGGATTTACCCGTTCATCGTCGGAATGTCCATTTGCCTGCTGATTCTGGTGTTCTTTCCCCAGATTTCGCTCTGGCTTCCGAACCTGTTCATGAAATAGGTGTGCGTCTTTGAGTCAGGTTCCTCAACGATGGTGGGCTTTTGCAAAACGGTGAGGTCCTGGTTAGTTACTTCTGTGAGGAGAAAATGAATAGAGAAATCCCGTACTGGAATCCATATCTGGAAACACTGCCGCGAGACAGCCTTGAAAGGTTACAGCTCAAAAAGTTCAAGCGAATTGTCGCGTGGGCCTATGACAACTCTCGGTTTCATCGAGCGCTTTACCAAAGTGCAGGCTTGCATCCCGATGATATCAACTCGCTGGCAGATGTGCGCAAGGTGCCGAAAGTCGAAAAGGCCATGATGCAGCCGATTCAGCGAAAGGATCCTTTTCCGTACGGTGATGCACTATGCGTCGATCTCGACGATGTCTGCGTGTTTCGTCAAACCAGTGGAACCACCGGACAGCCCGTCTATCAGCCCGACACCTGGCAAGATTGGGAATGGTGGTCCGACTGCTGGGCCACTTTGTTGTGGGCACAGGGTTATCGGCCTTCCGATCGTGTCTTCCTTCCTTTTGGGTACAATGTGTTTGTGGCATTTTGGGCTGCCCACTATGCCTCGGAGAAAATAGGCTGCGAGACAATCCCGGGAGGGGTGCTCGACACAAAATCTCGCATCCTTAAGATCCAGGAATTACAGGCCACTGCGCTCATGGCCACACCGACGTATATCCTGGGGATGGCCGACACCGCGCGCAAGCAACTTCATCTGGACCCTGCCGCACTCACTATCAGCAAAATAACCTGCGCCGGGGAGCCCGGAGCCCTGATTCCCGCAACGAAGAGACGGATCGAAGAGGCATGGGGAGCAAAGGTTTACGATCATGCCGGCGCGACTGAGATAGGAGCTTGGGGCTTCGAATGCTCGAGCCAACCAGGGGCTCTCCACGTGAACGAGGCCATGTTTCTTGCTGAGGTGGAGGACTTGGAGACCGGGATTCCGGTAACGGAACCGGGGAAGAGGGGTAAGCTCGTTATCACAGCCCTGGATAGGCGTGCACAACCGTGCATTCGGTTCGACTCCAAGGACATTGTTGAGATTGGTGAGGACGCATGTGAATGCGGGCGCACGTACAAGTTGTTCAAGGGCGGAGTTGTCGGACGAGCCGATGACATAACAAAGGTCAAGGGTGTTCTACTGGCCCCGTCCGCTATCGAGGACGTGGTTCGTTCCATTCGAGGACTCGGCGATGAATATGAAGTGATCGTAGACAAGCGAGGGGACACAGACAACATTACCCTGAAGGTCGAATTGATGGAAGATCGGTCAGGAGCCGCAATGGAAGAGCTTAAGGCAGAACTTGCGACTCAGCTTCGTCTCAAGACCAATCTTGGTTACAACCTGGAATTCTTTCCGCCCAACAGCTTACCGCGGTACGAAGTAAAGGCACGGCGGTTCAAGGACTTGAGGAAAAAGGGGATATAGAAGATGGAAGGCAGGTATTCGCTTTCAGAGATGCGCAAAACCGTTGACAGTCTCGCTGCGCTCGCTCGGCAGCTTTGCGAAGCTTCGGAAGACTTTCCCGCGGTGAACTGTAACAGCAAACGGGTCCTTGCTTCGGTGGAAATGCTGAGAATCAATTTGGAGGAAACGTAGAGGCGCGTCTCTCGGGCGATCTTGACGAAAGCGTGACGTAAGATCGGTACCCTGGATTCCTTTCATGCGACGACTGCCTCCTGTCCGAGGAGTAACTGCTATGGATGTTCAGGCTCTCTTGAACGGCAAGAAGCTGCTGGCCGTAGACGACGAAGCCGACGTACTAGAAGTCATCAAAGAGGAATTCCCAAATTCCACTGTCATCACTGCGCAGGAATTTGACAGCGCTCTAAAATTGATCAATGAAGATGTATTCGACCTGGCCATTCTCGATATTATGGGTGTGAACGGCTTTGAATTGCTCAAAGCATGCCGAGCCCGACATCAGCCGGCAGCGATCCTCACCGCTCGAGCCATCAATGTGGAGAGCATCAACAGGGCTATCAGGGAAGGCGCCGTCTCATTCTTGCCCAAAGAAGAACTGACCAGGTTACCCGAGCTTGTGGCTGAAATCCTGATTGAGCTGGAACAGGGGAGGACCCACTGGGCCAGGTTATTTCAACGCCTTGGCTCCTATTTCAAGGAAAAGCTCGGGCTCACTTGGGAAGATCTCGAGAAACCGCAGCATCCCGGATATTATTGAACGTGGGACTGCCAGTTGCATGGTGTGGAGTGTTGCCTGGCGTGCAGCAGACGCGCAGGGGATTGGGTGTCGGTCAGGAAAAGCAAAAAACAAGACCTGACCCCGTCCTCTTAGGCCTCGTTGATCACGCGATGCAGTACACGGCTCAACTCACCAGCAGTGTAAGGCTTGCGCACGATCCCGTAAAAGCCGTATTGCTCGTGATTCGACATTACAGGATCACTGGAATAACCGCTCGACACGATGGCCTTGACCTTCGGATCTATTTTCAGCAATTGTTCGATAGCCTGTTTGCCTCCCATACCACCGGGTATAGTGAGGTCCATTATGACCGCACAGAATGGCCGCTCAGACCCCATCGCGGATTTGTATAACTCGATGGCCTCCGAACCATCGTTGGCTGTGTCAACTTCATACCCGAGCAGAGTTAGCAAATCCTTGGCAACAATCCTGATGGCCTCGTCATCGTCCATCACTAGAATTCGTCCTGACCCAACAACGGGACTTTCACCAGAGTCTACAACTGATGAATCTACCTGCTTCTCGGATGCAGGAAGGTAGATGAAAAAGACCGTGCCGATTCCCATTCGTGATTGCACTTTCACGTAGCCGCCATGCTTCCTGACGACAGAATAAACAGTGGCAAGCCCCAAGCCACTACCCTGACGCTTGGTCGTGAAATATGGATCAAAGATCCGCGACAAGTCCTGCGCCGGTATTCCGGGACCGTTGTCTTCAACAGAAATTTTCACGTACTTGCCATATTTTAGGGAAGGCATTCGTTTGGCATTGGTTCGTTCCAAGATCACGTTTTCGGCATTCAATCGAACGCTTCCCCCGGTCGGCATTGCCTGTTGCGCGTTAATCAAAAGATTTTGCAGGACTTGACTCATCTGGAACTGGTCTACTTCCACAGCCCAGATGTCATCAGGAATGTCCAGATGATAAGTTACATTTGAGCCACTGAGCGCCAATGTTGCATTGTCTACCAGCAGCTCTTTTACGGCCGTCGGCGTGGGAGAAACTGGACCCCTCTTCGTAAAAGTGAGAAGCTTCTGGGTCAGGCTTTTGGCTCCCTCCACGGCCTTTTGCGCATTGCGAAGCGCCTCATAGGCCGGGCTACTCCGCGGGATATGCAGTTTCGCGAACGAAATGCTGGCCAAATTGCTTGTCAGCAGGTTGTTGAAATCATGAACGATGCCTCCAGCGATCAACTCAAGAGACTCCAGTTTCTGAGTCTTCAGTTGCTCAAGCTCGACCATCTTGCGTTCCGTAATATCTCGGATGCTCACAAGCAATGCAGGCTTGCCTTGCCATTCCGTTTCTGCAGCCCGAATCTCCAGGACACCCACTTCTCCGCTCGGGCGAATGCCCTCCTTTTCGACCGTAGTGCCTGGAGCCATCCCTAATTCAAAACGGGTTCCAACAATTCCTTCTGGTCTACTCAATAAGGTCTTTGCTGCTGAATTTGCGTAGAGCACAATCCCGTCAACATCGAGAACTGCTATCCCTTCGTTGGCTTTCTCCACGATGCTTGAGAAACTAGCTTGGCTGGCTTGAAGGGTTTTTTCTACTTGTCGCCGGTGGTCGATTTCCTTAAGAAGTTTCTTATTTATTGTGTTCAGGTCCGCTGTGCGCTCTCTGACACGCCGATCGAGCTGATCTCGACTCCTCAGGATCTCCCGTTTGTGCCTTTCGATGAGGAGGAGTTGCTTCCTTTCAGCGGAAAGATCTTCAACAAGCGCCAAAATTGCCGATCCTTCACCCATCCTGAGAGCTCGGAAGTGCACGCGGCCCCATATGGCCTTTTTTTCTATCTCCAGCACGGCGCCCTGCAAGATTCCTTTCCTGGCAGCGATGACTTTCCGTACGAGCGCATCGGCCTTCTGCGCTACTGAACGATTAGGGAACAGGGACGAAAAGGGGCGCCCCAAAACTTTCGGGTAGGCGGGGCTTATTCTTTCCCATGATTGATTCAAGAAGAAGATAGCGCACGACTCGTCAATCAAGAGAGTTGGAACCGGCACGGAGTGGAGCAGCTTACCGAAGGTCGTCTCGGGAACATACCGGGAGCTTAAGAATGTTGGAGACTTTAGTTCCTCGATCATCGCATTGAGATCGATGGTTTCTGTTTTTATACTTGGTGAAGCAATGTGCTCCCCATCACATGAATCAAAGCTTGGCAATTCTCCACCAGTGCTCGGCGAGTCAATCATGTTTCGTCCCCCTCGATTCGAAGTTCAACATTGTCGGCACATACGCCACGGTTTGCCGTTTCCGTGGCCTTCGGGACGGTGCCCGCGAAGTGGAGGGTTTTTACAGACCCCGAAAGGGCTTCGTATCTCTTCTCACGAGACACGCCACACAACAAATATGATCACGTTTCCGAAAAAGCCAGTCTTTTCTAGTAGCTGAGGGTACTTCACCCCCGGCCACTCTGTCAACCGTTTTTTGTATTCGTACTGAACAGGGCTGAGCAAGTACGCGACCACATTTATGAAACGGTGTAGTGAGACACTTTCAATAGTCACAACACAAAAGAAACGAATCGGTACGAGACCGGAAACCGTTGAGGTATGCTGTCACGCGAAGAGCCGACATTTGATGAGCCCCCGGGGGGGGGGGGGGGAATTCAAGAAACAAGACCTGACCCCATTCCCGCCGACAAAACGGTGTTCTGTGCCGGCCGACTTGTGTCCATTTCTGGATAGTCCAAAGTGTAGTGCAACCCTCGGCTTTCTTTGCGGACCAACGCGGAGCGGATGATCAGGTCCGCGACGAGGGCAAGGTTGCGCAGCTCCAGGAGATCGGCCGAAAGGCGGAACTCGCCGTAATACTCCTCAATTTCATGCAACAGCATGTGCACACGACGTCGGGCCCTTTCAAGACGCTTGCTGGTGCGCACAATGCCCACATAATCCCACATGAACCGACGTAACTCCTCCCAGTTATGAGAGACGACCACCTCTTCGTCGGAATCGGTGGTCCCTACATCACGCCATTCCGCCGGAACCGACGGCTGAGGAGCAGCAGGGAGAACCTGTAAAATATCCTCCGCTGCCGATGCGGAGATCACCAAGCATTCCAGGAGAGAGTTGCTCGCAATGCGATTCGCTCCGTGCAAGCCCGTGCACGCAACCTCACCCACTGCATACAAGCCCTCGATATCGGTTCGCCCACGTAGATCAGTCATTACCCCGCCGCACATAAAGTGGGCAGCGGGAACCACCGGAACCGGTCCTTTGGTGAGATCGAAGCCGAAATCCCGACATCGGCGATACACCATGGGAAAATGCATTTTTATCGATTGAGCCGGCTTGTGAGAGATGTCCAGAAACACGCAATCCGCGCCGAGACGTTTCATCTCGTGGTCGATTGCCCGCGCTACAATGTCCCGGGGCGCCAGCTCCGCTTGTGGATGGAACCGCTGCATGAAGCGGGAACCGTCGGGCAGCCGGAGGACTGCACCCTCCCCTCGCAACGCCTCGGTGAGCAGAAAGGATTTGGCCTGGGGATGGTACAAACAGGTGGGGTGAAACTGGGTGAATTCCATGTTTGCGACGCGGCAGCCGGCTCTCCATGCCATGGCGACTCCGTCTCCGGTGGCAACGTCTGGGTTGCTGGTGTAGAGATACACCTTGCCGGCCCCGCCGGTGGCCAACACTACCAAGCGCGCGGGGAAGCTCTCCACGGAATTCGACATCTTGTCCAACACATAAGCGCCGACACACCGCCCTCGGCCGATGGCTCGCGGTTGCAGGATGAGGTCGATAGCCATCCGGTTTTCGAAGATAGTGATATTGGGATGAGCAGCCGCTTGCTTCACCAAAGCAGTAGACACCGCCTGACCGGTAGCGTCCGCCGCATGGACGACGCGGCGGCGGGTGTGACCTCCTTCGCGGGTCAGGTGGTAGACAGGCTTTCCGTCTGGCCCTTGTTCCCGGGTGAATTCCACTCCACAGGCCACGAGGTGCTCGATGGCCCTCCGGCCGCGCTCCACAACGAAACGCACCGCTTCTGGATCGCACAGTCCCGCGCCGGCTTCCAGGGTGTCCTTGATGTGAGACTCCACCGAATCGCTGTCATCCAGCACCGCGGCGATTCCCCCTTGAGCGTGGAAGGTATTGCTGTCCTCCGTGGATCCTTTGGAGAGTACTGCCACGCGGGCATGGGGCGCAACGTCCAGGGCAAGCCGAAGACCGGCCGCTCCCGTCCCGAGGATCAACACATCAAAAGCCGATTCGTTCGTCATGGTGCTTTGGCTCCCGCATGATCCGCGGCCTTTGCTCTCTCAACCGTCGACAATCCAATCAAGGCCGATATCGACCGCGGGAGCGGATTGCGTGATCCGCCCCACGGAAATGAAATTCACCCCTGTAAGCGCTATATCGCGGATGTTCTCCAGTTTCACGCCGCCCGAGGCTTCCGTTTGGGCGCGGCCGTTCACCAGTTGGACGGCAAGGCGCAGCGTGGGAATATCCATGTTGTCCAGCAGGAGCATATCAGCTCCGGCCTCGACCGCCTCCTTCACTTCATCGAGTGTTTCCACCTCTACCTCGATGGGTGAAATGCCCGCTGCTCTTGCCCGAGTCACCGCTTCTTTAATCCCGCCGCACACGGCTAGATGATTGTCTTTGATCAGAGCGCCGGAATCCAGGCGAAGACGGTGATTCCGAGCCCCACCCATTCGAACGGCATACTTGGCCAGCACGCGAAGGCCCGGAATGGTCTTGCGGGTATCCAGCAGGATCGCTCCGGTACCGGCAATGCGATCCACATAGCGCCGGGTCAACGTGGCGATACCCGAGAGATGCTGAAGAATATTGAGAGCGGTGCGTTCCGCGGTGAGCAGTCCTCCGGCCGATCCCGTCAATCGCGCCAGGACCGCTCCTTTTTCCACCAAATCGCCGTCGGACACCAGGACCTCGCACCGAAGTTCTGGGTCCAGTTTGCGAAAAACTTCCAAAGCAATGGGTAAACCTGCAGTAACCATGGTTTCTCGCGCGCTCATAACTCCGTGGAATCGGGCGGTTGCCGGGATCACCGCCATGGTGGTGATATCTCCCGTCCCTACGTCTTCGGCGAGGGCCTCATTAATGAAACGTTGGATAAGGGGGTCGCTCGGATTCATGGATTCCTTTCTCCGACCGGTCGGGTTTATCAGCCCGCCTTGGCCGGCGGCGACATTTCGAGCATACGTTCAAGGGATTTTCGCGCTTCCGCCATCAACGGCTCGGGCATCTCGATCCTCGGGGCGTCGTTCACAAGGCACAGATAGATTTTTTCCATGGTATTCAGGGCCATGAAGGGACAGAACACGCCTTCCGGGCCGCTGCATTCTCCCGGAGTGCCCGGCGCGGGAATGAATCTCTTGTGGGGAGCGGCCTTTTTGAGCTGGTGTATCAGATTCGGTTCGGTGGCCACGATGATGTCCGTAGCCGGGGTCTTGATCGCAAAGTCCAGCAGGGACCGGGTTGAACCGATGTGATGAGCGAGGGCGAGAATCTCTTCGGGGCATTCGGGATGGGCAACGATCAAGGCTTCGGGGTTTTCGGTCTTCAGGCGTATCAATGCGGACTCGGAGATGCGTGTGTGGACCACGCACGAGCCCGGCCACAAAGTCATTTCTCGGCCGGTTTTTTGGCTGATGTACTTTCCTAAGTGGCGATCGGGCGCAAACAGGATCGGGCGGTCTTGGGGCAACTGACGGACGATCCACTCGGCGTTGCTTGACGTGACGATCACATCGGAGAGCGCTTTCACCTCCGCGGAGCAGTTGATATACGTTACCGCCTGATGGTCCGGATGTGACTCACGAAAACTGCGAAATTCCTCCGGCTTGCAGGCGTCTTCCAACGTGCAGCCGGCTGCCGCGTCAGGGATCAGGACTTTCCGCATGGGGGACAAGATTTTGGCCACTTCGGCCATGAATCGAACGCCGCAGAAAAGGATCACATCGGCCGTAGTAGCAGCCGCTTTTCGGGAGAGATCGAGAGAATCCCCCACGAAGTCCGCCAAGTCCTGAATCTTGCCGTCCTGATAATAGTGGGCCAGGATGACGACGCTCTTTTCCTTCCGCAAACGCCGGATCTCGGCCTCAACATCTAACGACGGGGGAATATCCCTTGGCGTCGGCGCATTAGAATCAGGCGGAATCACAGTGTCAATCATAACCGAGCCTCCTTGCGCTCGGCTCCGGGTCATCGGCTCCCCTCCTTCACCGCAAGGATGCGGCGATGCGCGATCCGTCGTGAGCCGTTCACCATGTTAAACTTTCTTGTGTACCGGCGACGACGGCCATTGTCAAGGCAAAAACGCTGGGTCGGGGTCACCCATTAAAAGGCCCTCTGTCAAGGAAAAAACCTCCCCGTTGCCAAGAAACTGAGCGTTTCTTGGCTGAGGTACGGCCGGGATGCGTACGGGAAAGGGGGTCAAGTCTGCTCTTGACTCATAGGATGCGTCGCTCGATCGCTTCCACCTTCCTCCTTAAGCTCCTATCCTTTCCGATTCTTTGCTCCATGCGACATACCACGCTGCTCACGCTGCTGTAATTCTCCAGTCCAAAGGCAGCCCCTATGGCTGCCAGCGTCTGACCGGACAGCCGCCTGGCAAGATAGATGGCCACATTTCGCGCGTCATTGCTCATTCCTCTCCTACTCGAAAGGAGCCCCTTGCGATCCAGGCCAAAGCTCGCGCACACGGCAAATTCTATGTCCTCCAATCCCGGAGCAAGGGAGCGCGAAGCCGGAATCTCTCGATGCGATCGCAGGCGTTGAAAACCGGCGTTCTCCCGCCCTACAAACTCCTTCGATCCCAGGAGAGAGGGGACATTTCTTTCGGATAGAGCTGCCGTGAGCTCGTCCGATTCCTCTTGCGCCACGAACGTTCGGTAAGCCTTGGCCGAATCCTCTCCGGTCGGGCAGAGCATGGACAGGG